>JAYVFI010000030.1:0-15696 GCA_043773365.1 Ilumatobacteraceae bacterium | reverse complement strand
GCGCCGTGCGCATGGCGCACTACGAGGGTGCGTGGATCGCCCACCCGACCTACGAGCAGGGCGCGGAGTCCACGTTCCAGCTCGTGGTCGCGGGCCGTCGCACCGAAGCCGGTGAGATCGCCGTGATGATGGTCGAGGCTGGTGGCACCGAGAAGAGCTTCCAGTACTACGCCGCAGGTGCGCCCAAGGTGAACGAGGAAGTCCTCGCCAGTGGCCTTGAGGCTTGCAAGGTGTGGATCTCGGAGTCGATCGAACTGCAGAAGCAGCTCGTCGCCGCTCGTCTGGCCCAGGGCCCGATCACCCCGCTGAAGTACAACCCGGTGCTCGACTACGGCGCAGACGTGTTCGAAGCCGTCGCCAGGGTGGCCACCGCGGAGCTGACCCCGGCCGTCACGATCTCGGCGAAGGCCGAGCGCAACGCCGCCACCGACGCCGTCACCCAGGCGGCCATCGCCTCATTGTGCGGCACCGCTGATGCCCCGGGCGAATTCGCCGGTCGGCAGAAGGAAATCAAAGAGGCTGTGCGCAGCCTGACCAAGAAGCTCGTCCGCAAGCGTGTCGTCGAAGAGGGCATCCGCATCGACGGCCGCGCTCCGGCCGACCTGCGTCCGGTGTCGGCCGAGATCGGCGTGCTGCCGACGGCCCACGGTTCGGGCCTGTTCCAGCGTGGTGAGACCCAGGTGCTGAACGTGACGACCCTGGCCATGCCCCGCATGAACCAGTTGCTCGACACGCTGACGCCCGAGACGAACAAGCGCTACATGCACCACTACAACATGGCTCCGTGGGCCAACGGTGAGACGGGTCGAGTCGGTTCGCCGAAGCGCCGCGAAATCGGCCACGGTGCGCTCGCCGAGCGGGCTCTGCTGCCGGTGGTTCCTGGCCAGGAGAGGTTCGCCTACACGCTGCGCCTCGTGTCGGAAGTGATGTCGTCGAACGGCTCGACCTCGATGGCTTCGGTCTGTGCCTCGTCGCTGTCGCTGATGGACGCCGGCGTGCCCATCGTCGCCCCGGTGGCCGGTATCGCGATGGGTCTCATCTATGACCAGGGCAAATACACCACCCTCACCGACATTCTCGGTGCGGAAGATGCCTTTGGCGACATGGACTTCAAGGTTGCCGGCACCGCCGATGCAATCACGGCCCTGCAGCTCGACACCAAGATCGACGGCATCCCCGCCGACGTCTTGATCGCCGCGCTGGCCCAGGCCCGTGATGCTCGCCTGGCCATCCTCGAAGTGATGAACGCGGCGATCGCTGCGCCTCGCTCCGAGGTGCGCGAGACCGCCCCGAAGATCTCGAGCTTCAACATCCCGATCGACAAGATCGGCGAGGTCATCGGGCCGAAAGGCAAGGTCATCAACACCATCCAGCAGGAGACCGGCGCAGACGTCGCGGTCGACGACGACGGCGCCATCGGCACCGTCACCATTGGCTCGGTCGACGGCTGGCGGGTGGAAGACGCCAAGCGTCGGATCATGTTGATCCTTGATCCGCCCAAGGCGATCGTCGGCGAGATCTACACCGGTCGGGTTGTCAACGTCACCAAGTTCGGCGCGTTCGTCAACATCCTCCCGGGCCGTGACGGCCTCGTTCACATCTCGAAGTTGGGTCGCGGCAAGCGGATCAACGCCGTGGAAGACGTCTTGTCGCTCGGCGACGAGATCGAGGTCATGGTCGAAGATGTCGACGATCGCGGCAAGGTCAGCCTGGTCCCGGCCGGCGACGCCCCTGAGCCGTCCGGCGATGCGCCCAAGGCACCGGCCATGGCAGCCGCAGCGCCATCAGCCGGTAACGGTGGCGGCGGCACATCAGCGGTCGCAGTCGAGACGGTCTCGTTCACCGACACGTTCGATGCGGAACTTGCCGGCGAACTCGGCGATCTCGGCCCGGCCAGTGAGCGTCGCAGCGACGCCCCCGACAGGGGCCCTCGCGGCGGAAGCGGCGGTGGCGATCGAAACGGTGGCGACCGCGGTCGCCGTCGGCATCGCTGATCCCCGTTCAGTACATTGCGTGGACCGCCCTGTTGCCCGGCCGAACAGCCTGGCGACGGGGCGGTGTCCGTTTTCCGGCGATTGAATGGGGACCACATGACTGAGCGCGTCGTCCAGCTTCCCTCTGGCCTCACGGTGGCTGTCGAGCCGATGGCATCGACGCGAGTCGCCTCGATCGGGGTCTGGGTCGGTGTCGGTGCACGCGACGAACCCGATCGCCTGTCCGGTGTCAGCCACTTCCTCGAACATCTGCTGTTCAAGGGGACTCGAACCCGTTCGGCGATCGAGATCTCGAAAACGGTCGATCGAGTCGGGGGCGATATCAACGCCTTCACCTCGAAGGAGTACACGGCGTACTACTGCCGGATGCCGGCCAGGTGTGTGACGACCGGGATCGAGCTGTTGGGTGACGTGTTGACCGCTCCCGCGCTCCGTGACGCCGAGATCGAGAGCGAACGTCAGGTGATCCTCGAAGAACTGGCAATGGACGACGACAGCCCCGAAGACGTCGTGCACCGGACCTTCTCCGAACAGATTTTCTGCGCCCATCCGTTGGGTCGTGAGACCGCAGGCGACCGAGCCACCGTTCGCTCACTCACCCCGGACGACGTACGGGCGTTCTTTGCCGATCATTACCGCACCGAGAACACGGTCGTGGCGATTGCCGGCGCCGTCGACGTCGACGCCGTGATCGACGCGGTCACGAAAGCGTTCGACACGATGCCAACCGGCGACGGCAGTGTCGTGAGGTACGCGCCGACGACGGTCGGCATCGACGAGCACATCGATGACGACACCGAACAGGTCCACCTCGTGATGGGCGGTCGTTCGATCCCCCGATCCGACCCCGATCGTGAAGCACTCGACGTCGTCAATCATGTGCTCGGCGGAGGCCTGTCGAGCCGGTTGTTCGACGAGATCCGCGAACGCCGCGGTCTCGCCTACTCCGTGTTCTCAGGTGTCGCCTCCTACGCCGACGCTGGCGCCTGGTCGGTCTACGCGGGATCGATGCCGGAGCATGCGCACGAGGTCGAGTCGCTCGTCAGGCAGGAGTTGGATCGACTCATCGCCGATGGGATCACCGCCGACGAACTCGAGATCGCCCAGGGATACCTGACCGGATCGTTCGAGATGAGTCTCGAAGATTCCGGGGCGCGGATGTCACGCTTGGGTGGCCAGCTGACGGTGCTCGGCGAGCTCCGATCGGTGGAGTCACAGATCGAGCGGTGGTCGTCGGTGACGCTCGCCGACACCCGTCGGGTGATCGGTCGAGTGTTCGCCGCTACGCCCCTGACCACGATCACGCTCGGCCCGCCGCCACGTTGAGGTATCGACGGGGCTGAGCGACGTCAGACCGAGCGGGATCGTCATCCGGCGCGCTCCGGTGGGCACACGGAATCGGATCCGCCCTGCCGGTGGTGCCCGAGTAGGTTGTCGGAGGATGTCCTCACGTCGCACCCGTCAGTACGCAAGACGCGACGACGCGGGAGTGATCGTCTCGTGAGCGATCTTCGGCGTCGTTCGGCCGGAACGTGCGGGTCCAGTTGTTTGCTTGTGGCCTGTCTCTTTTCGCTGTCGACGTCGTGCGGTTCAGCGGGTGAGGGTGTTGACAACGCGGCACCGACGGTCGCTCCGCCCGGCAGCGCCGAGCGTGGCGAAGGTACCCAGGACGAGCCTTGCCTTGATCCATCGCTTGCCGAGACCGAGATGTGGCATACCGATCAGTGGGTCGAGATCAACGGTCCGCTGACCGTCTTACAAGAAAGCAAGCTGCTTCCGCCGCATTTGGTGGTCACCTTGCCGAGCGACTCGGTCACGCTTTCGGCGGGAGCGTCGGATCAGCAGGGATGGGCCGTCACCGAGCGACAGGTCGACAGTCTCGATTCGCGTGAGATCGTGATCATTGGTGATTGGCTGCCGCCGGTACAGGAGGCGAAAGGACCGGTTTTGCTCGGGCTCGGTCACCACGTAGCGCAAGACGTGTGGCGCATTCGTGTTTCGTATGACGTTCTGGATGATGGTTCGCTGGTGCGCCAGGTGACGTGTGCGCCGTCGCAGAAGCGCAACACGTTGGAACTATGGGATCTGGCGCGTGCGGATGGTTTTACCGGAACGGAACTTGACTTGATGGTCACCAAGCCGATCGAGCGGATCGAAAAATTGCTCGCTGCCCAGAGTGCCTCGGTGAGTGTGCCGAACGTGTTGTCGATGGGTGATCCGAGTCAGATCGGAGTCGGCGGCACGACGGTCGACGTGATCGTGGTGCCCGATGACGGGAGTCCGCGAGGTTTCATCTGTGTCGGTCAAGTGGGTGACGATGGAACGCTCGACCAGCTGTGCATGTCGACGACTGCCGAGGGCGGTGCGACGTTCACGCACCAGTTTCGGATCGATGGGAGCCGGGATGTGGAGGTCTTCTCCGGGGGGAGCGACGGCCAGCAGTTCGGCGAACCGGTCGTGGTGGCGATCGAAGACGTCGGGGCGTCGATCAGGATTGTGATGTTCGACGAATCCACATTCGAAGTCACGTCGTAACGGCGAGTACCGTCACGGTCGTGAGATCGGCGATCAGGGTTGGCGTGAACGGGGCAGGTGGCCGAATGGGAACGTCCGTCTGCGAGGCCGTTGCCGGCGACCCAGATCTCGAACTGGCTGCAGCGGTCGACCCGCACGCCGACGGGGAGGGTCGCTCCGGAATGCCCGTGTCGGCTGACCTACGCGCCTTCGCCGATGCGCACTGCGATGTCGTTGTCGACTTCACCGTCGCCGATGCCGCCCGCGCCACGTTGCCGTGGCTGGCGATGCACGGGATTCACGCCGTCGTCGGGACAACGGGGCTGACCGACGCCGATCTTGAACTGATCCGCTCGGCGTTCGGAGGCGGCCCGGCACACTGTCTGCTCGCCCCGAACTTCGCCATCTCGGCAGTCCTGATGATGCGATTCGCCGAAATCGCGGCACCGTTCTTCGACACGGCCGAGATCATCGAGTACCACCACGACCAGAAGGTCGACGCGCCCTCGGGGACTGCGGTGACGACTGCGGACCGCATGGCGGCTGCTCGTCACCAACCATGGGCCGACGACCCGACACGACACGAAGTGCTGCCAGGGGCGCGTGGCGGCGCCGGAGCCTCGGGGATTCGTGTCCACGCTGTCCGAATGCGCGGCATGATCGCCCATCAAGAAGTGATCCTCGGCGCCCAGGGACAATCGCTCACGATCCGCCAAGACAGCTACGACCGAGACAGTTTCATGCCCGGCGTCGTGCTGGCGTGCAAACGAGTTGGCGACCACCCAGGTGTGACCGTCGGCCTCGACAAATATCTCCAGCTCTGACGTATCTGGCCGCCATCCCCGTGGCTCTGTGTACCCGTGAGCGTTTCGACGGAGTCAGGCGGCGGGAACACGCTCGTCGTCGTTGCGTTCATGCTGTTGCTGGCCGGCTTCGATCTCGCCGGTGCGGTTCTGGCGAAGGAGTGGACGCGGTACCGGGAACCCTGGCAACTGATCGCAAGCGCGGCGGCGTTTGCCGGTCTGTTCGCAGTGTTCGTCACCGGGCTGCGTTACACCGAGCTCACGATCTTGACCTTTGGTTGGATCGTGGTGCTGCAAACGGCGGTGGTGATGATCGATTGGGCGCGCTACGGGTTCGTACTCACCCGTGGGCGCTGGGCGGCGATCATCGCCATCACCGTGTTGCAGGGATACCTCGTGCTCGGTGCTCAACCGGCTGGTCGCTTGGCGGACGACCAGCCGGTGCGAGCGGTTCAGGCCAGCGCCGCCGGCGACGAGTCGTAATCGAACTCGTCGGCGATCTCGCCGACGAGTTGGGAGTGCGTCGCCGTGCCGGGCTCAGAGTTCGAAGTTTCGCCCACGACGCAGGTTCAGGCCGACGACGACGATCGCGATCACGATCGAGATGATCAACGCCGGCTTCTGGTACGTGCCCAGGAAGTCGAGCACGTCATCGCGCTCGTCCTCGAACACGTGTGCCAGCCACCAGTACAACCCGAGCCGCGCGAGGATCCCGATCGACAGCAGCGTCGCCAGCCGAACCGGGTTCATCTTCCGGATACCCGTGACGGCGGCGACGATGTTCGAACCGACGAACCACGGAACGACGATCCAGTCGGCCTTGTCGAACAGCCGCAGCGTCGAGGTGATCCCCTCCGACGAGGCGCCGAGATACTTGCCGAACCATCGCAACACATCCTCCCCGTAGGCCCGCCCAACCAGGTGGCACACCACGTAGGCGATCGCCAGGCGGAGCCCGGCAACTCCGACATAGGCCCACCAGTCGATCGTCCCGGCGACGAGGAACAGGTGCCGAATTCGCGCCGAGAATGCGAGCAGCCTGAGGGGGTTCGTATTGACCCATTTGGCGGCATACGCCGAACCGAAGTTACTGAGCACCACCAACCCGACGAATGCGGCCAGTGTGATCGGGGCCCACCTCGGCCGCTGGTGGTTGGTGGGCGTTTCAGTCACTCGTTCGACGCTATCGCCGACTCCGCGACGTCGACCTCGAGCGCAAACGAGCGGACCACACCCCAGGCGGCGAGTCGCGAGTGGTCATGGCCGGTCACGGTCAACAGGAACGGGACCCGATCGATCGCCAACAGCGAACCGCTGGCGGTCGAGACAACCGTCGCCGTTCGTGGAACGTCGGCGAGCAACGCGACTTCACCGAACGATCCACCCCGCCCCAGACTGTGTACCAGGGCAGCGCCGACATGGACGTCGAACGTCCCGTCGGCGATCGCGTAGAAACGATCGCCATGATCGCCCTGACTGATGATCGTCTGCCCGGGCTCGGCCGGAACTTCGACGGCGCCCCGGGCGAGGGATTCGAGCGCCAGCGGCGGAAGCGGTGCAAACACCGGCAGTCGGCGCAACAAGCTCATCGCTACGACGGGGACGGTAGCCCCATCGTCGGCGTGTCTGAGTGATCGCCACGTCGAGGCCGAGATCACAGCGAAAAGGACTCCGAGGCCGACCAGCGCGGCCCGCACGCCCGACAGTCCGATCAGCAGTTGGGCGACCAGCGACCCGATCACCATCCCGGCTCCCGAGCACATCTCGAGCACCGCAAACACTGCAGAGAGCTGATTGGGCGGCGCTGACCGTTGAAGGAGCATCCGGCTCAAGAGATCGAGCGACGCCCGGCACAGACCGAGGATCGGCAACACGATCACGGCGGTTATCAGACTGATCGTGACGCCGAACACGATCGATCCGATCGAAATCATGCCGAGCGCCACGAGGAGCAAGGGAGCCAGCCGCCGACGACTGAGTAGCGCCGAAGAAGCCAAACCGATTGCCACAGAACCGGCGCCGACCAGCGTGCTGAGCAATCCGGTCCCGGTAGCGCCCAGATTCAGGCGGTCACGGGCGGCGACAACGACGATCACGTCGAGCGCTCCGATCAGCGCATATTGACCACCAGCCACAGCCAGCACCCCGCCGACACCGGGCCGCGCCCGCAAGGCTCGAATGCTCGCGACGAGGTGATCGATGGCACCCTCCTGATCGGCATCTGGAGCAAGCGGCACGGACACTTCGGCGTGTGGTCCGATCCACGTTGAGGTCGCTGCGGCGGCCGCCAGCAACGCGCTGGCGGCGAGCGCGAGTGCGGGTCCGTCGATCGCTAGGAATCCTGTAGCAACGAGCGGTCCGGCGAGCACGGCGAGACTGTCACAGATCCCAACCCGGACGTTGGCCAAGCTCAGTTCACGAGAGGTTCGCACGATCGCCGGTAGTAAGACGGCACCCGAAGGACGGATCGTCGTGACCGCACCGAATCCGATCATGCACCCGCAGACGACGACGAAGGTGGGGGCATCTCGAAAGGCGGCGATCGAAGCGATGCCGAAGCCGATCGCCTGGGCGGCCATGCCATACAGGCGGACCCGATGTGGTCGCCCGCGATGCAAGAGGGTCGCGGTGAACGGTGCGAACGCGAAATACGGGATCAGCATCGCCACAGAGGCCAAGCCGGTGTCCTTCGAGCCGCCGCGATCGAACGCGTACACCAGCGTCGGGACGAACACGCCCCATTCCGAGATCACCGCCATCAAGTGGCCGAGGATGAACCGGCGCAGATCGGGGTTGGCACGAGCCGCTCGAGCGCCGGCTCCGCTGTTCCCCATAGACCGGTCAACCTAATCGATCCGGGTTGCCGCGCTCCCGTTCGGCTACCTTCGGTGACGGTGCGGCAACGGCGCGTTACTACGATCGCGATTGTCGCCCTGTCGGTGTGTCTGTCGTCGTGTGTCGATGACGCCAACGATGCGCGTTCGTCGGATCAGGCGGAGACGATCGGCGGCGTGGCCGCCGTGATCGGTGTGGCCGCGCTCGACAACTCGTTTCGACCGCAGATCGTCGAGATCACGGTCGGGGACCAGGTGTCGTGGGAGAACCGAGGCCTCAACTCGCACAACGTGTTGTCGGTGGTCGGTGGTGACTGGGGCGTCACCGTCGACGATTTCGAACCTGGCGCGGTGTTCGTGCATCAGTTCACGGAACCGGGGGAGTATCACTACTTCTGCTCTATCCACGGAAACGAGACGATCGGCATGGTCGGAACGGTGATCGTCACGGCATGATCGTCACCGTGACGGCGGATTTGGTGTCACGGCGTGTCAGTATCGAACGATCGACGGAGGAGTTGGTGTGGGACGGAAATTGATTGCGTTGACGGCGAGCCTGATGGTGATCGCCGCAGCGTGCGCAAGCGACGGCAGCGGCGCCGACAGCGACGCCTCGTCATCGAACGCGGCAGGAACGGACACAACAGCGTCGACGGCCTCGGTGTCGGACAGTTCGGATGCCTCTCAGCCTGCAGGGTCCCAACAAACCGCCGAACAGCCGTCGGACGCATCCGATGACGGTGTGTTGGAGGTCCCGCTCGAGTTCGCCACGATTCAGGATGCGGTCACTGCCGCTGCCGAGGGCGACCTCGTGCTGATCTCGCCGGGGACGTACCACGAAGCCGTCGATGTCGTCACCCACAACTTGACGATCCGCGGGCTCGATCGCGATGGCGTGATCCTCGACGGCGAGTTGACGCTCGACAACGGGATCCGGGTGCTCGGTGCGAACGGTGTCGCGATCGAGAATCTGACGGCGATCAACTACACCGCCAACGGCCTGTACTGGATTTCCGCATCGGGGTATCGAGCGTCGTACATCACCACCTCTCGCACCGGCGACTACGGGATCTACGCCTACGATTCGGTCAAGGGCCAGATCGAGCATTCCCATACGGTCGGCAGTCGGGACGCAGGGGTCTACATCGGACAGTGCTTCCCGTGCGACGCCGTGATCGACGATGTCGTCTCGTCCAACAACGGGCTCGGGTACTCTGGTACCAACTCCGGTGGCGATCTGTTGATCGTCAACTCGGTGTTCCATCACAATCGTGCCGGTGTGGTGACCAACTCGGCGACCTACGAGTTGTGCTATCCGCAACGTCGCACGACACTTGCGGGAAACCTGGTGTACTCCAACAATCAGACCGACACGGCGGCTATCGACGAGGCACTGCTTGCGCAGGGCAACGGGATCTTGATCTCTGGAGGGATCGGCGACATCGTCACACGCAACCGAGTCTTCGATCACGTTCGCACTGGGATCGGTGTCGTCCCATTCCCGGAGGAGGACCCCAACGACGACATGCCGACGGCGGCCGTGTGGGATACTACGTGTGACGTTCAGAAGACGCAGGCCTTGGTGATTCCCGAGGGCGCCCTGCTGTGGGATTCGTTCGACAATCGGATCACCGGCAACATCGTGTCGGAGAGCGGGCTGGCGGACATCGGCATCGGATCAGTCGGCACCGATCTCTCGACGCTCGGCAACTGTTGGAGTGACAACGAGATCACCTCATCGCGTCCAGCCGGTCTGCAGTCACTTGCACCGTGTGACGCCACCGGCGACGGCGGCAACTGGACAGTCGATCCCCTCGACGTCGTGGCGTGGTTGACGGAGCTGGCCAGTCTTCCGCCGGAAGTCGACTGGAAGATCGCGCCGCTCCCTGAAATCGGTAGCCACGACAGCATGCCGGACGCCGCCACCGCTCCGGCCCATCCGGCTACGGATGTGCCCCGTTCTGTCGATCTCGATGCGATCACCGTTCCTGACGCGCCGACCTGAACGGTCGCTCGCCGTCGGGCGGGTCGGCGTCGTTGTCGGGCTGCTGGCCGGATGTGGCGGCGCTGCATCGGCAACTTCGAGCGGGCCAGATCGGATCATCGCCGGCCCACAGGGTCAGGTGGGTCAGTTCGTCGTCGAGTGCCGGCTGTCGCATCGCCTCGCCGATGATCCGATCGTCCGTCCCGGCAAGCCTGGATCGAGTCATCTGCACCAGTTCTTCGGATCGGTGGTGGTCGACGCCACGACGACCTATCGGGAGATGAGGGCGTCCGGCACCAGCTGTGACCAACAAGCAGACACGGCCGCGTACTGGACGCCCGTCCTGCTCGACTCGAACGGTGACCCGGTCGAACCGATCCGAGCGGTGGCCTACTACCGCGCAGGTCCCGACATCGAACCCACCTCTGTCGTGGCGTACCCGCCGGATCTGATGATGGTCGCCGGGAACCCTCATGCCACCGAGGAGCAGTCGTTGGGGGTGGTCGCCTGGGCGTGCGGAACCGGTTCCGAGCGGACAGCACTACCTCGTGATTGCACCGCGGGAGGGAGCCTTCGGCTGCTGGTCACGTTCCCGGATTGCTGGAACGGTGTCGACACGACGTCGCCCCACGCATCCGACCCTGCCGCTTCCCACCCGGTCGCCAGCCATGTGGTCGCCAGCCATGTCGTCTACAGCACGGATGGCGAATGCCCCGACACGCACCCCGTTTCGATCCCGCAGCTGCAGCTTGCGATCGACTTCCTACCCGTCGCTCCGCACGGTCTGACGTTCTCCTCCGGGGGCATCCTGGGTGGCCACGCCGATTTCTGGAACGCCTGGGATCCCGACAAGCTCCGCAACGAAGTCGTTCGGTGCCTGCAGCGAGACCTGGTGTGCGGCGTCAGCGGATAGCTACATCCTGCCGGCATCGATCACGCGTTGCAGGAACTGCTTGGTCCGCTCCTGGGTGGGGGAACTGAAGATCTGGTCGGGTGGGCCGGACTCGAGGACATGGCCCCGGTCGAGGAAGCAGACGCGGTCGGCGATCTCCCGGGCGAACCCCATTTCATGCGTTGCGAGCAGCATCGTCATGCCGTCGCGTTTGAGCTCGCGAACGACGTCGAGCACCTCGCCGACGAGTTCGGGGTCGAGCGCCGACGTGATCTCGTCGAGCAGCATCACCTCCGGGTTCATCGCCAGCGATCGGGCGATCGCGACTCGCTGCTGCTGCCCGCCACTGAGCCGATCTGGGTAGTCGTCCGCCTTGTCGGCAAGCGACAGCCGAGCGAGCAACTCGACCGCATGCGCGCCCGCATCGGCTTTCGATCGGCCGAGCACGTATCTCGGGGCCAACGCCACGTTGTCGGCGACCGTCATGTGTGGGAACAGGTTGAAGCTCTGGAACACCATCCCGATCCGCCGCCGAATCGGGTCGGCGTCGAGGCCGGGTTCGCTGATGTCGACGCCGTCGAGCCAGATCTCACCGTCGTCGATCGGCTCGAGCATGTTGATGCAGCGCAGCAGCGTGCTCTTACCCGAACCGGATGCACCGATCAGGCAGATCACCTCCGACTCGGCGACGTCGAGGCTGATCTGATCGAGCACCGTGTTGGCGCCGAAGCGCTTGACCACCGCGTTGACTCGCAGCTTCACGGCCGGCGGATTCATCGCACGCTCGTTCCCGACATCTCACGACGCTCGCGCTGGATCAGGTGGTCGGTCAATCGGGTGAGCGGGACTGAAACGCACAGGAACAACACCGCGGCGGCAACGTACGGCGTGTAGTTGAAGTCGCGCTGGGTCTCGATCGTGGCTCGCCGGAGCACCTCGACCGGGCCGAGGATGCTGACGAGAGCGACATCTTTCTGGAGGCTGACGAGGTCGTTCATGAGCGGGGGAACGACGCGGCGGACCGCCTGCGGGAGGACGATGTGGCGCATCGTCTGGCTGCTCGACAGGCCGAGCGATCGGGCCGCAGCGCGCTGGCTCTCGTGGACGCTCTCGATCCCTGCCCGAAAGACCTCCGACACGTAGGCCGAGTACGTCGTGACGAGCGCCACGGTCCCCCACACGATGTAACTGCCGTACCAGGCGCGGGTGTTCACCAATCCGACCACGCCGAACCCGATCAGGTAGATCCACAGGATCACCGGGACCCCGCGGACGATGTCGACGTACGTGGTCGCCACCAACTTCAAGGGGTACAGGGCGGGCGAGCGCACGTTGCGGGCAAAGGAGATCAACAGCGCCACGACGATGATCAGCGGCGCCGACCACAAGAAGATCTGGATGTCGTACCAGAACGGCCCGAGCAGGTCGGGAAACACGCGGCGGAACGTGTCGAGGTCCAAGAACGAGCGACGAACCCTCGGCCACGCGGGGAGCACGCTGAGGGTGACGACGATCGCGGCGACGAACAGCACCGTGCTGATCGACGCGATCAGCGAGCTTCTTCGTCGCTGCCGCTGTTCGTGGAGTTGTCGCCGGGTTGGTGGCACGTTGGCCTGGTCAGTCGGCCTTGATGACCGGCGCGCCCGACCACTCCGACATCCACTCGGTCGTGATGGTGTCGAGTTCGCCAGAGGCCTTGAGCCGGCCGAGTGCTTCGTTGACACAACCCGTCAATGGGCTGTCTTTGGCGAGCAGCAAGCCGAACTGATCGGTGCCACTTCCCTCGATCTGGCCAAAGACCTGAGCGTCGGTCAACTCCACGGCGGTCATGAAGAGTGCCGTCGGGAGATCGGAGACGGCGACATCGATCTGGTTGGCCTCGAGTGCCTGCTTGACGCCGGAGTTGTCGTTGAAGATCGACGGATCGGTGTCGGGTTTGATCACATCCTCGATGTAGGTCACGCTGGTGGTGCCGGAAGCAACACCGATCCTGAGACCCTTGACCTCGTCGAGTGTGGTGATCCCCGACCCTGCCGAGGCCGTCAAACCGAACACCGCTTGCGCCGCGGTGTAGTACCCGTCACTGAAGTCGACGACCTTCTTGCGCTCATCGGTGATCGTGTACTGCTGGAGATTGAAGTCGAACGACTTCGGTCCCGGAGCGACCGCTTCGTCGAATCCCGTCCGCACCCAGGTGACCTTGTCGGCTGGGAACCCCAGTTCTCGGGCGACCGCCATCGCAACCGCAGCCTCGAATCCCTGGCCGTCCTCCGGCGTGGCGTCGTTGATGACGTACGGCGGAAACGCCGGCTCGCCGGTTGCAATCGTGAGCACGCCGTCGGTGACGGTCGAGGGGTTGTCGCAGTCGGCGGCGGCCGAGTCGCTGTCGTCACCGCAGGCCGACAGCAACAGCGCGCCGGCCAGCAGGGGAATGAGAGTGAGCGGGGCGAGATGGGTGCGTCGCATGATGATTTTCTCCGTTGGTCCGTGTTCGCGCTGAGAGCTACACCGTACAGAATCCGGCAAGTTCCACCGAACCTGTTGACATTGAGACAGTTTCTGTCTTACTGTCTCACCATGCTGTCCAGCGAGGACCGGATCCTCGACGCCACCAAACGCTGCTGCGAACGATGGGGAATCGAAAAGGTCACGGTCGACGACATCGCTTCGGAGGCAGGTGTGTCCCGGGCCACCCTGTATCGACTGTTCCCGGGCGGGAAAGACGTCTTGTTCGAGGCACACCGCGTTCGCGAGCTCGACGACTTCTTCACGCGGATGCTGGCGGAGATCGCAGGAGCGGAGTCATTCGAGGAACTGCTCGTTCGGACCCTGGTCACGGCAACCCTCGAGCTGCGAGCCGACGAACACCTGGCGATCATGCTCGCCTCGGAACCCGGGGAAACGCTCGGTCAGTTGACCGCCGCCGGCGTGCCCCGGATCATCCGGGTGGCGACCAGCTATCTCACGCCACTCGTCACGCCGTACCTCGACGACCACCAGTCGGCGCGGCTGATCGATGTTCTGGCGCGGGCAACGATCTCGTACTTCCTTGCCCCGAGCGAGCACTTCGACCTCGGCGACCCCGCATCGGCGCGGTCGTTCATCCTCCCAATACTGTCCGTCTTCGCCCCCAACACCGTTGTCTGAAACAACAGGAGCAACCACTATGTCCCTCACGCAAGCCAGCAACGAAGAAATCATCGGCCGCGACGACATCAACAACATCGAGGCGATCTTGTCGATCAGCAACACCGACGTCGACGAAGTGCTCCACGTCGTCAAGGACAACGCCGATGCGATCTTCACGTGGGACTATTCGCTGGCGCGCCCACAGCTCCGGAAGTTGTACGAGAAGGCCAAGGTCGGCCAGTGGAACGCCACCACCGATCTCCCGTGGGACACCAACGTCGAAGTCGACGCCGTCGTCAGCAAGGACCAGGCGGCCGCCGCGTCAGGATTGACGGCCGGTCACTACGACGGAACTGTCGTCGAGAAGTGGGGCGACAAGGAATGGCTCGAATTCGGGATCGACCAACGCCGCTGGACGCTGTCGCAGTTCCTTCACGGAGAGCAGGGGGCCCTGCTCTGTACGGCCAAGATCGTCGAGACCGTCCCGTGGTACGACGCCAAGCTGTATGCCTCGACGCAGACGATGGACGAAGCACGCCACGTCGAGGTGTTCCACCGCTACCTCGACGAGAAGATGGGCGGCGGATTCCAGATCAACGCCCACCTGCGAATGCTGCTCGACGACATCATCAACGATTCGCGTTGGGACATGACCTATCTCGGCATGCAGGTGATGGTCGAGGGACTCGCGCTTGCGGCGTTCGGGTTCATGCACCAGATGACCGAGGAGCCGCTCCTCAAGAAGCTGCTCCGATACGTGATGAGCGACGAAGCTCGTCACGTCGCCTTCGGCGTGCTCTCGCTGAAAGAGGTCTATGAAGGCATGACCGACGTCGAGATGAAGGACCGCCAGGAGTTCGCCTTCGAAGCGGCGATCCGGATGCGCGATCGACTCCTGTCGCAAGAGGTCTGGGAGAAGCACGGCGTCAACCCACGCGACGTCGTGCCGTTGATCCTCAGGGACCCGACCCGTGACGTCTTCCAACAGATGTTGTTCTCGAAGATCGTCCCGAACTGTCGCAAGCTCGGGTTGCTCGACGCGGGCGACGGGTGGTTGCGCGATCGGTTCGTCGAGATGGGCGTCATCCAATTCGAGAACCTCGTCGACACGAGCGATGAGTACCTCTCGCTCGACGCCTTCACCCCCACGGTCTGAACCGTGTTCAGGGTGCGGCGTCAGATCAGGCCGGCGACGCCACCGTCGACCTCGATGGTCTGACCGTTCACGTACGACGACGCGTCGCTCGCCAACCACACGATCGCGGCGGCGACCTCCTCCGGTTCGCCGATGCGGCCCGCAAGCGCGAGCGAGCCCATCGCGGCGATCTCGTCAGGCGTGCGATTGCGCCGCATGAGCGGCGTACGGATGGGGCCGGGCGCGACGGCGTTCACGCGAATGCCGTGCGCGGTGTGGTCGATGGCAAGCGCGCGGGTGAGCGCGACGACCGCACCCTTGGCGGCGACGTAGCCCGGGTTGGCCTTCATGCCCCGGAGACCGGCCCCGGATGACACGTTGACGATGGTGCCGCCGCCGGCGGCGATCATC
>JAYVFI010000029.1:0-12170 GCA_043773365.1 Ilumatobacteraceae bacterium | reverse complement strand
ACTGACACAGCGTCCGGCGCGTCATCAGCGCAGCATCTCGAAACGCACCGGCGGATCGACGAGGTCGCGCTCGCGATGTCGCGCGCAACTGTGCGTCGTCTCCAACGCGGGTTCGAGACACGCCAGATGCGCCGTTCGGGGCGCTTTGTGCGTCTTTCGCTGGTCGCAAATCTGCGCCGTAGTTATGGGCGCCGTCCGATGGCAATCAACTCGCTCGATTTCGCCGGTGTCGCGCGCAGAGCTGACAGGGTGGCAGGCGGCGCTGTCGAAGGGTCTGACTCGGATTTCGGGAGTGTCGCCAACATGCTTGCTGGGGCGCCTCGGGATCGGCGGTACGGACGATGCTCGGAGTCGTGTACTCGTGCGGAGAAGCCGACCTGGCTGCTGGTCATCCGCTGGTGAGGTCGCTTGCCAGTCCGATTCCGAGCAGGAGTGGTCCTGGGGGTCCATCGGCGTCCGGCGGCAGGTCGACCGTGGCCAGCACGTGGCCAGATAGGTCGAGGAGTTGGACGCCGGAACTCGTCGCGGCGACGAGGCCGGTGCCGCCTGGAAGGAACGCGACTGAGGAGGTGAGTAGCCCGTTGTCGCCCAGGCCGTTGTCGCCCAGGCCGTTGTCGCCGAAGCCGTTGTCGACGATTCCGTAAAGCAGGTTGGCGCGTAGCTCTCCGGTGTCGAGATCGAGGATCGACAGCTCGCGGTCGCGCACGATGGCGATGAGCGGGCCGTCGGGTTGGAATCGGTAGGCGAGGGTCGTGTCGGTTCCGTTGGTGACCGGACCGAGCGTGCGTACGGTTGCGTCGACGTGAGCGACGTACGAGCAGCGCAGCGCGTCGTCGCAGGTGGTCTCGACGAAACGTCCGTGCTCGACGATGCTGGTCGGCCCGTCGGCGAGTGGCACATATCCGGCGTCGTTGTCGACGAGTGATCGTTGATCCGCGTCGCGCACGACCGGTCGGCCGTCGGCCAGCGAGCCGTACAGAACGACGCCGACGGGCAGGTCGTAGCCCACTCCGGCCGGCTTTCCCACCTCATCGAGCAGGACCAGGCCCGAAGGCGACAAGGTGCGCAGCCACGTCTCCTGCCCGGGCCCAGGAGCAAGACGACCATACGGTGCATCGGCATAGGAGAAGTTGCTGGTCGCCGCGAGGGCGATCGTCTTCACTTCGGTTGCTGTTATCCGCAGCACCTCGCCGCCGTCGACGACCACCCCGCCAAGGTCCCCAATCGCGCGGACAAACCAGCCGACGTCAACGCCCAAGTCGACCTCGGAGATTCGACCGCGGTCGATGTCATAGACGAGCAACCTGTCTTGCGCGCCGCCCGACGGGGCGAGATACACCGCCAGTCCCGTATCTCGTCCGAACGGACGCGCTGGACCACCAACATCGGTGAGAACATGCATGATGCCGGACCCCGATTGGGGACTTGCCGCGGTCGCGTCAGGTCGAACCGGGGACGGCTGACCAACCGATGTCGGCGTTGAGCCAGTCGCGAGCGTCGTCGCTGGTGGCACGGTCGCTGGGTGCGCTGTGGTGCTCGCTGAGGACGGAACCTGGTCGGAGCCACCTGCGATGACGCCGCTCACGACCACGATCGCGGCGGCGCCCACAACCAACGCCCACACCCACCCCGGCCTACTCGGACGGCGGAAATCGACGTCCGGGCCATCGGCGTCGTCGACGATCAGCTCGATCAACTCAACATTGCGGCGAGATCGGTTCACACTTGTCGCCTCCTCCCGCCGTGGCTATCGCGCGCGAAGACATCTTCTCCACCAAGCATGACACCGAAAGTAGACCCCCGGTTCCCTCGCAGCGTCGTGGATCACCTTTAGGCCTATCGCCGATGCGATATGTTCGCCCCCCACCGAGCCGCTACTCGAGTGGTTTTGCACCGTCGTTCTGTCGTCGGTGTCGGCGCGGTCTTCCAACAAGTGCCGTGACCGCCAACGTTAGAACCGGCGCGTCCGCCATCTGAATGGCTGGATCTGTTTTGATTGGTCGCACCGAAAGCGGAGCGCTTTTCGCGGTCATGGTGAATATCGGTGGGGTCGTCGATGGATTGCTTTATGGCGTCGTCATGGCGGAACGAATCGTTGATCTGATGATCACTGGTTATCCGAAGTTTGGAACGCTCCGAGCGTTGGGTTCCCAGGAACAGATCGCTCATCGCGTCGACACAGAACCGCGGACCAGCGTTCGAGAAGCGCACGCCGATCCGGCGATCTGCTCGGTTTGGCTCACTTGTAGAATTGTGCGGTGACTCACGAGTTGGGCGACGCATTGAGCGTCGGCGCGCCCTGCCACGAAGCCGCTGGGCCTGGCTGGCGTCGGGCAGATTCGATGTACCATCCATGTACCAACACAACGGTACACAGAGGGGAACAGGGGTCAACACGAAATGCGTTCTGACCAGGTCTTTCCGCGCCTGCGTAACCGCTCTGCAACCCGTTGCAACCCAAGGTCGGTGGTCGACCGGTCGAGGGAGGCTCCGACAACCCGGTCGCAATGCGCGTGATGACGCGTCACTCACCACTGTTGACCGGGATGCTCGGTGTGCGCACCAGTGGACCCGATTCGTCGAGCACAGAACCCGAAGGTTGGCGGGACGGGGAGTCGTGTCGAGCCAACACCGAAGCTCACCGTGTCCGGTCGAGGTCACTCAGTCACGCTGTACCCCACGCAGGCCAGATGCAACGACAGACCCCGGGTCTCCTCCACCGAGCGTTGAACTACTCGTCGCGGAGCAGCTCGGTCGGTTCGAGACGGTTGACAAGGCGCGCCCCGGCGAGCGTGCAGAAGATCGTCGCCACGAGTACGAGCCCAATCGGGGCGAGCAGGGCTCGCAGAGGCAAGGTGTAGGAGGGCGGAAGCACGAACAGGGGCCGCAGGACGGTAACGAAGTAGTAGCCCATTGCGGTGCCGACGAGGACACCGGCGATGGCGCCCAGGATCGCGACGGTGCCCGCTTCGGCGGCGATGAGAAGCCGTACGGTCCGAAGGTCGAGGCCTTGCGCTCGAAGCGTCACGTACTCGCGCCGCCGTTGGAGCAGGAGGCCGAACACGAAGATGGCGATGGTTACGATCTCCATCGCGAGTGCGAATGTCGAGTCGAGGTCGACGAGTCCGGCGATGTTGAGCGCGGCGAGGCTGGACTGGTCTCGGGCAACGGTCGTGGCGCGCGTGGTGATCTGAAGCAGGTCGGCTGCCGCTGGGCCTTGTCCGAGTGACGTCAGCGCACGGCGAAGGCCGGCGCCGCTGGGTGCGGTGGTCGACGCGAGGAAGAAGTCGGGTGTCTTCGACGGAACGTTGGCGATGTATTGGTGAATGGACATCATCGCGTCCGCGCCGTCCGGGAACCCTGGGAGCCGCTCGAACAGTCCGGTGATGTGGAAGTCGACCTCGATCTGGTCGTCGGTGCCTCGGGCGAGGAGGACGTGGAGCGTGTCCCCGAGCTTTGCCTTGAGGAACTGTGCCATGTGGTTGCTGAGCAACACGGCGCCAGGGTCGGTCTGTAACGTCCGGAGCGCTGCGCCGGCGTCACCGGTTGGGAAGTTGTCGTTGCGGAGGGGAGCGACCGATCCGAACGATGCGGGGTCGATCGCGGCGAGGTTGGCGGGGTCCGATGTGCGTGCGCTGCGCAGGATGACGTTGCGGATGCTGTAGATGACGGGGCTTGCCTGGGCGACGCCGTCGGTGATGAAGATGCCTGCTTGATCTGTGGTGTACGTGCGTCGGGCGGTCGGTCCGGCCACGATTCGGATGTCGGAGCCGGTGGCGTAGCGGGCATCGTTCGCCTTGGCGGCGTCGTAGGAGGACGTGAATCCGGCGAGGCTGGTGCTCAGCGCGACGATGAGCGTGACGATGACGGCGCCGTTGCCGATCGCCCACGGTCGGCGACCGACACTGAGGCGATACAGGCTTGGTAGCGGTGCGCCGACGGCGCCTGTGGAGGCTGGTTGTGTGCGATGCAGGACTGTGCCGACGACGCGGGCGGCGACGAGGCTTCCCGCGAACCACACGGCGATGGGCAGGACGAGCAGCGAAAGGTTGAGTGTGACCGACCGCCCGAAGTAGACCGACCCGGATGCACCGTCGAACGCGTGGGTATGGAGTGCGGCGGCGGTCCCGACGAGAACGACGACACAGCCGACGATGTCGAGCCTGGCACGCCGCCACAGTGGGACAGCCCGCGAGAGTCGCGCACGATCCTCGTTGATCTCTCGGTCGATGTTGCGCCGTCCTGTGATGTACAGAGCGAGCCCGGTTGCGCAGAACCCACCCAAGCAGCCAAGCAACGCCGAGAGAGCGAGGCGCGAGGTCGTGGCCCGAGCGAGTGATTCGCGGCCGAGGATCGCTGATGCGAGCAGATAGCCGAGGATGAGTCCGACCAGCGACCCTGCAGCGGTCAAGCCCGCGGTGCGGATCGCGAGCATGCGCAGCAAGTGTCGGCGGCTGGCGCCGCGGATCCTCAGTGTTGCCTGCTCGCGTCGTTGGGCATCGGCGAGAACGTTTCCGGCGTAGCCGGCGAGGAGCGCAGCGAGGAAACCGCCGGGCACGCCGAGGAAGATGAACAGACGCTTGGCGACGGTTGCGTCGCCGGTGGCGACCTCCAGGGTGTTGGAAATGTTGTCGAGCAAGAAGTCCTGGTGTGCCGCCACGGCGCCGACGGCGGCGGCAGTGCGCTTGGTTTGAATCAGCGCTGTCGCCGGGTCGGCGTCGAGGAAGCGCCGCTCGACCGTGACATCAATCTCGCGAACGGGCGGATTCTTCAATCGCGAGCCCCGTGCGGTCGCTGCGCGTTCGAAGGCCGGTATCACCCTGTCGGAGAACAGGTCGGGCGAAACGATCATCGAGTTTTGCGAATAGATGAACGCCTCGAGGTCGCTGCCGCGGCGGCTGGAGAACAATGAACGGGCCTCGCTGAGGTCGGCGATGCCGCTGACAACGACATCGAAGCGCGTCGAGTCGGGCAATGCGACCCTGACGGTGTCGCCGATCTTGGCGTGCATCGCCTTGGAAGACTCGACGCTGAGCACCGTGCCGTCCGCGCTGACGCCGCCCTCGATCAGCTTGATGGTTGGGTCGTGTGCCGCGTAGTCGGCATCGAGGCCGAAGAGCCTGGCGGGGCCGGACGCCGTACGACCGTTGGATGACAGGCTGTCGGGTCCGAGATCGACGAGCGACAGTTGCCTCGCGGCGGCGACGCCCCCGACCTGGGAGATGCTCTGGGCGAGATCCGCGAGCGGCACCACGGACGGTTTGTTGGCGGCGACGGGGACGACAGACTCCCGGCTGGAGAACGAGGAGTTCACCGCCGTGTCACCGAGCTGCATGTCGTGCTGAGCCTCGACGACGTAGCCGATGACGGTGGTTGTCCCGGCTGTGGCGATGCCGAGGTTGTAGCCCGCTGGACCTGCGCCGTGGGCGAATGGGTTGTCGGTGTAGCCGGTCAGTGCGGCATCGTTCAGCGTCGCCGAACCGACCACGAAGTGCAGGTCTGCGTCGGGGATCGAGCGAACGGTGACTTCGTTGGCGGTGACGTCGCTCGGGTTGCGAAGCTCGAGGATCACCCGGATCCGATCTCCCTGCTTGACCGCGCCGGCCGGGTCGAACCGCTGTGCAAGGGTGAGGGCGCCTCCGACCCGCTCCGTCACGATGCGTTGCATATCGATGGACAGCGGGGCGACCGCTCGCTGGGTCATCGACGCCGAAAGACCGTCGACGAAAAACAGGATGGCGCAGAACAAGCCGACTCCGAGCGAGACGCCCAGCATCGTGGACAACGTCCGGCGCGGGTTTCTGGCGAGATCAGCAAGGACATATTTAGCCAGCACGACGTTGCTCCGATGCTGATGGGGATCGCGACAGGGTCACCACGCGCTGCAGACGCTTCGCCATGTTCGGATCGTGGGTGACCAGCACCAAGGTCGCGGCCATCTCCTGGTGCACGTCGACGAGCAGCTCGATCACGGTCTGCGCACTCTCGGCGTCGAGTGCTCCGGTGGGTTCGTCGGCAAAGATCACCGCAGGTCGATGAATGACCGCTCGAGCGACAGCGACTCTCTGGCGTTGGCCGCCCGACAGCTGATCCGGCAGCCGCTTGGAGAGCGAACCGAGACCGAGTCGCTCGAGCAGGTCGCCGGGTGTGAACGGCCGGAGCGTGTTCATGTCGTTCCCACAGATCGCCAGCTGAAGACCGAGGTTCTCTTCGACTGTCAGGTGTGGCAGCAAGTTGTCGGCTTGGTACACCATTCCGAGACAACGACGGCGGAACCTGACGCGCTGTCGTTCCGGCAACCCGGAGATCGTCTCATCGCCGATCCTCACCGTGCCGGAGGTCGGGTGAGCCAGGCCCGCCAACACCCCCAGCAGGGTGGACTTGCCGCAGCCGCTGGGCCCCATGACCGCAACATTGGACCCACCCTCGACACAAAACGCTGCGCATTCGAGCGCTCGCGCCGTTCCCGCCTCGCTGGTGTAGTCCACGATCAGGTCGCGAGCAACGATGCTGTTCGCGATACTCATCGCGCCACAACCCCGCCATCCACGAACACGTACCGTTGATCAGCCTGATCAGCCAGGGCGACGTCGTGGGTCACAAAGAGCACCGCGGACTCCGAGCTGAGCACCTCGCTGACAACCCGCCTTGCGGTGTCACCGTCGAGCTGACCGACGACCTCGTCGGCAAGCAGCAGAGCAGGATTGTTCGCCATGGCGACGGCAAGGGCGACTCGCTGCGTCTCGCCGCCGGACAGTTGGCGGGGACGAAGGTGGGCGCAGTGTGCAACCTCGAATCGCTCGAGAAGGTCGTCTGACGAGGCCGACGTGCTTCGCCGGGATCGACGAGAGCTGAAGGCGTGGGCAAGCTCCACGTTCTCTCGTGCGGTGAGGAAAGGAATGAGGTTGTCGGACTGCAGTGCGATCCCGATGAACGACGCACGCAGCTCGGCTCTGGCACCGTCGTCAAGATCGCCCATCGCAACTCCGTTGATCTCCACGGTCCCGGCGCTCGGCCGAAGCAACCCGGCGATGAGAGACAGCAACGTCGACTTGCCGCACCCGGATGGACCGATCAGGCTGACCTTGTCGCCAGCGCTGATAGCGAAGTCGACTCCGCGGAGCGGGGCAGTGCTTTCCTGGGCAGGCGAGAACGACTTGGTGACATCGCGCAGTTGGACGATCGGCGTGTTCGTCATGGCTTGCGCTTTGATTCTGGTGCCGAGCCGAACACGTCGGGGGACGTCTCGCGGGCATGTTTTTCGAGGTCGAGCACCGTTTGGCTCGCGTCCGCAAGGCCCGCTGCACTGAGCTCCACGAAGTTCCGCAGGTCGAAGGTGTCTTGGTGCAGGCTTGCGTCCAGCGGGATGTTGTTGATGACTCCAACGCCGGCGGCGTAGTACTTGTTCTCGTTGTCGGGAGCGCCGACGTTGCCCTCCTGGACGACGCGGACGTTGTCGTAGCAGGCGAAGGGCACGCACGTCCTGATGCCGACCTGGACCGGCTGCCCGACCGACGGCTTTTCGTCAGGGGATCCACCGATGTCCCAGCGTGGTGTCGTCATGTCCACCTTGGCAGGGGCGAGGATGCCGATCCGGCCACCCTTGTCGTTGCCGATCCAGGCTGAGTCGGTATTGGTGTAGGCGCCACCTTCGTAGTCCTCGGTGTATCCGCCAAGGATCCACACGTTGCCGTCTTTGTCGAGCGCCATGTAGTCGATGCTGCGTTGCGAGATCTCACCGGAGTCGGTCGACTCGTCCAGCATGGCGATGGTTGGCACGCCCGCGATCGTTCGAATCACGTCGGTCATCGTCGTGATGATCTCGTGCGGGACCTTTCGCGAACCGACCTCGGTCGTGCCTGCTCGCACCCACTGCAGGCCTGGCTTCAACGGGTGGAACGGGTTGGTGTCGAGCGTCGGGTCGACGAAGTTCGCCGCGTCGAATGCCACCTGCGTTCCAACGTCGGTATCAGGCTTCTTGGCATTCGAACCGCTTCCGCATGCCACGGAAAGCAGCGCCAGCGCGACGCCGCCGCACACGATGGCCACACGCTGCCACGAATTGATTGATCGTTTCATCGGGTCACCCTACGACGGGCCTCCTGACCGCTACCTGACTCACGTTGCCGCGCAGTCAGCTGGCAGTCAGGTGGGCATGCGAAGCTGACACCCCCACCGAGATGAAGGCTCGACGATTGAAGATTTTGCTCATCGAAGATGACAAGAAGATCGCCACGATCGTCAAACGCGGCCTTGACGCGGAAGGTTTCACCGTCGAGGTCGCGTTCGAGGGACAAACCGGCCTGTGGCTTGCGACCGAAGGCGGGTTCGACTTGATCCTGCTCGACATCATGTTGCCGGGCCGAAACGGCTTCCAAATCTGCGCCGACCTCCGTGCTCGAGCGATCTGGACGCCGATCATCATGTTGACCGCCAAGGACGGCGACCTCGACGAAGCCGAGGCGCTCGATGCCGGCGCAGACGACTACCTCACCAAGCCGTTCTCGTTTCCGGTGCTCCTCGCTCGGATCAGATCGATGCTACGTCGGATCGGTGGGCGAGGAGAGCCTGCACCACTCAACGCCGGTGACCTGCGCATCGATCCGATCACCCGCCGGGTCTGGCGCGGCGATCACGAGATCAGCGTGACGTCACGTCAGTTCGAGGTGCTCGAGTTCCTCATCCGACGCGCCGGACAGGTCCTGACGAAGCAGGAGATCCTCAATGGTGTGTGGCAGTACGACTTCGAGGGTGACCTCAACATCGTCGAGGTCTACATCCGTCGGCTGCGATCAGCAATCGACGAACCATTCGGCCGGGGGGCAATCCAGACCGTCCGCGGCGCCGGCTACCGGCTCGCAGAAGACGGAGGATGACGATCGTGCGACGAACCATCCGGTTCCGAATCACCGCGGCAGCGGTCGTCCTGTCAGGAGTGCTGCTCGTCGGCGTCGCACTCGTCATGGTCACTGTCGTGCGATCTCAGCTCACCGACAACCTCGATGAGAGCAGCAACCAGCGCGCCGACACGATCGAATCGGTGCTGTCGTCCGGTTTCCCATCGAACCTACCCGGCGACGAGGACCTCCTCGTGCAAGTCGTCGACGCGCGCGGCGCCGTGTTGGCCTCCTCCGCAAATCTCGTCGGCAAGCCACCCATCACCTCCCTCACACCTGGACATCGAACGGTTCATGGGGTGTCGGGGCGGAGTGAGGTGTTCCGGGTTCTGGTCCGACAGGTGACGAGTCACGGACGACCGGCGCTGCTCATCGTCGGCACCAACTACGACCACGTCACCGAACCGATATCGATCTTGACCCGTTTCCTCGCTCTCGCCGTACCCTGCGTCGTCCTCGTCCTCGGCATCCTCACTCGGTGGCTGACAGGCCGAACGTTGCGGCCAGTCGAACGAATGCGGCTCGACATGGCCGACATCACCAGCACCCGCCTCGATCGACGGGTCAAGGAACCGGCAACAGGCGACGAGATCGACCGGCTGGCGCGCACAATGAACGCCAGCCTCGATCGACTCGAAGATGCGATCCGCCGCCAGCAACGTTTCGTTGCCGACGCATCCCACGAGCTTCGCAGCCCCCTCACGCGGATGCGCAGCGAACTCGAACTCGACATCGCCCAGGCGCACCCGGGCCAGCCCACAACGACACAACAGAACGTGCTCGAGGAAACGATCACCCTGCAGCATCTCGTCGATGATCTGCTTCACCTTGCCCGCAGCGACAGCGCTCCAGCCACATTGTGCTCAGAGCGCGTCGACCTCGATGACATCGTCTTCCGCGAAGCACGGCGACTGCAGGAACGCGGACGTGCGACAGTCGACGTTCGCGGAGTCGGCGCCGTTCAGGTCATCGGCGACGCCAATCAGCTTGCGCGGGCAACCCGAAACCTTGTCGAGAACGCCGAACGGCACGCAACCACCACAGTCAGAATCGCCCTCAGCGAACGCGACGGCCGTGTACGGCTCACCGTGAGCGACGATGGCGATGGCATCTCGATCGAGAATCGCCAACTCATCTTCGAGCGCTTCACGCGTCTCGACGAGGGACGGACGCGCGATTCAGGAGGCACCGGATTAGGTCTCGCCATCGTCCGCGACATCGTCGAACGCCACAACGGAATCATCGACATCGATGACGTTGCGTCAACCCAATTCGTGGTCGAGCTCCCACTCGCCCCCGAAGATTAGTCAGCGTCGGTCAGGCTACGGTCAGCGCGCATTTCCTACCCTGACTGCTCAACCCCGAACGCTTGGAGACCCAATGCAAACGAAAACTCGAATCGTCATCGCCGCGGCAGCCATCGTCGCCATCGGAGGCGGAGCAGGCATCGCCACTGCGGCCAGTTCAGGAGACTCCGAAACCCCGATCACCGGAACCGATCTCCAGCAAGCCAGTCAAGTGGCGCTCGCACACACGGGCCAGGGACGTGTCACCGGCACAGAAGTCGGCGACGAGGAGAGCTTCTACCAGATCGAGGTCACCCTCGACGACGGAAAACAAGTCGACGTCCAACTTGACAAGGCCTTCCACTTCGTCGCATCCAAAGCCGACACAGAAGACGCCGGAAGGTAGCCCCACGGCGTCCCAGCGGCAAGAGCGAGCGACCCCCTAGAATGTTGCAACCGGAATGCAACCGGACTCCCGCGTAGCCGGGGTAAAGCCCGGTCAATCACGGTCCCTTCGTCATCTCTGTTTAGAGGCCGAGTTCGATTTCGAGTTCGTGTTGTGGGGCGAGTCGGGCGTGTTCGATGGTCGCGGCGTGGATTGCTTCCGCGTGCTGGGCGACGGGAGCCCAGTCGCTCGGGCGGAGCTGGTGGTGGGGACGGATCGCTAGGTGTCGTTCGGCGATGCGGGCGAGGGTGGGTGTGATGCTGAGGTCGTCGACGAGCCGGTGCCACATCGTGTCGTCATGGGTGGCGTGGTCGAGGTGACGTTCGAGTCGGTTTGCTTGGTGGCACCAGACGGCCCGGCCGGCGGGTCCGGTGAGTGGCGGTCCGAGTACGTCGAGGTGGAGCTGGGTGGGATGATCGGCAAGTCGCTGCACGCGTTCGGTACGGGTGTGATGGAGGGCGGCGTCGAGTTGGCCGATGTTGAAACTGAGTGCGTGGCGTTGTGTTGCCGTGGCTGCGAGTTCGCCCGCCCGGGTCTTCTGATGGTGGTCGAGGTCGGCGAGATACTGTCGGGCTGAGTTCTCGTTGCTGCGGGTGTCGGCGACGAGTTGGCAGGCTGCGTGAACCTCACTGGTGGATTGGCCGATGGCGGTCTTGTCGCGTCGTGGCCATCGGCGGGCGAGTTGCTCGTCGAGGGCGGCTTGGCTGCGGGCGAGTTGTTGTTCGGCGTCGTATCTGGCTGTGGTGTGGGTTCGGAGGGTGGTGCGAGCGCGTTCTCGGTCAGCGCTGAGGTCGGGCGGGAGGGAGGCTTCGATGGTGGCGAGTTGGCCGGCGAGGTGTTGGCGGCCGATGCGCAATGGTTGGACGCCGTAGGCGAGGGTTTGGTCGGCGCGCACGCATGCCAGGGCGACGTCGGTCCAGTGTTGGTTGAGCAGTTCCCAGGTGTTGTCGATCGCCTCCCGCCGCCATCCGTGGTCGTGTTGATGGCGGTCGTGGGCGGCCTGTTCTCGGGTCAGCCGGGCGACTTCGGCGTCGGCGGTGGCGACGGCTACGGCGGCATCGATGGCTGCGGCTTGGCGGCTCGAAAACTGGTTCTCGAATTCTCGTCGTTGGGCGCGACCGCCTCTGGTGAGCGGAGAGAGCACGCCGATGCTGTCGAGCGCCTGGCGGGCGTTGCCGACGGCGGAATCGGCGGAGTCGAGTCTCGTTCTGGCGGCTGCGAGTTGGTGGCAGGCGTGGTCGAGCTGGTGTTGGCGGTCGGGGGGTTGGCGTTCGAGGATGTGTTGGTGGGTTGCGATGAGTTCGCGTAGCCGGGTGTCGAGGGTCCATGGGTCGTTGACGGCGGCCATGGTGGTGTCGGGGATGCGGGAGAGGGCGGCGGCGACTTGTTGGTCGGGGTCTGGGTCGTGTGCGAGGCGGCCGCCGAAGTCGATGGTCGGCAGGTTGGCGGTGTTCCAGGTGTGGGTGGGTTGCACGGAGCGGGATTGGGCGGTGTAGCCGCGGTAGGCATCGAGGGCGGCTGTGCCGAGGAGGTGGACGTGGT
>JAYVFI010000028.1:0-89639 GCA_043773365.1 Ilumatobacteraceae bacterium | reverse complement strand
CGACGTCGCTGCCCACATGCCGTGTTCCTGCCCGGCGATCACGGGCTGTACGCAGCGGTCAGCGTCCAGGTCCACGAGATCCTGGGCCGGTACACCCCGCTGATCGAGCCGCTCGCCCTTGACGAGGCGTTCTTGGATGTCACCGGTTCGACGCGTCTGTTCGGGGAGGGCCGAGAGATCGCATCGCGGATTCGCTCCGATGTGCGAGCCGAGTTGGACCTGGAATGCTCCGTCGGCATAGCCCCGAACAAGTTCCTGGCGAAAATGGCATCGGTCGCCGCCAAGCCGGTCGCTGCAACCGATGGGGTTCTTCCTGGGCCGGGTGTGGTCGAGGTCGAACCAGGTCACGAACTCGAATTCCTGCATCCGCTCTCGGTCAGACGCCTGTGGGGAGTCGGACCGGTGACATTGGAGAAGTTGGAGCGACTCGGTGTGCGCACGATCGGTGAGCTGGCGTTGTTCGACCGACGCGTCGTGATCGGCAGCCTCGGGCAGTCCCAAGCAACCCACCTCCTGGAGTTGGCGAGCGGTCACGACGATCGACCCGTCGAGGTCGAGAGGGCGGCCAAGTCGATCGGACACGAGGAGACCTACCCACAAGACCTGCACGAGTTGGCCGCCCTGGAACGAGAACTCGTGCGGCTCGCCGACGCCGTGTCGTCGCGTCTGCGGGCGAACGATTGCGCGGCGCGAACGCTGACATTGAAAGTCAGGTTCGCAGGCTTCCGGACCGTCACCCGGTCGGTCACATCTGGATCTCCGATCGACACCGGCCCCCAGATCGTCGCCGCGCTCCGGCCTGCGCTGCGTGCACTCGACATCACCGACGGGGTCAGGTTGCTCGGTGTTTCGGGCAGTAACTTCGGCGATGTCGCGGAACAGATGAGCCTGCTGGACGCCCCCATCGATCACCGCCGGACGGCCGAGACGATCGATCACATCCGGGAGCGATTCGGGGCGTCTGCGATCGGACCGGCGAGTGCCGTCGACGCACGTCGGCTCCGGTTGGTGAGAAAGGGTGCTCAGCAATGGGGACCGGATCAGCGAGCGGACGACTGAGCATGTCGGCGATCGATCGGTAGCGCCGACCCGATGACGCAAACATCGAACGAATCGTCGAGCAGATATCTCGACGAATCTGGCTGCACGCGTTGAGTGCGAGCCTCAGACGTGCGATGATCTATGCGTATGCCGCTGTCAGAACACGAACAACGGATTCTTCGCCAGATCGAGCAGGAACTCCAGCAGGATCCCACGTTCTCCGAGCGGGTCTCGCGCGTCTCAAGTCGCCGACTGGTCTTCTTGTCGTTCCTGCTCGTCGTCGGCCTGGGCGTCACCGTTGCCGGTTTGGCAGTCAGTTTCTGGTTGGCGTTTGCCGGGTTCGTCGGGGTGCTACTGCTGGCGGTCATGGTGGAAGGCGAACTGCGCGTCGTTGGCCGCGAGAAGCTCGGCAATCTGCCGATCAATGCCTGGTTGGCCGGTACCGGTCGCAATCAGCGCCGCCCCGAATAGTCGTCCGATCCGGACGATGCGGAGCGTCAACCCCAGTCGGTGAAGTAGGCACGAATCCGCTGACGGTTGTTCTGCGTATCGTGGGAGATGCGAGCGACTTGGTCGGCCCACAGCACGCATTCGTCGGTGAGTGACTTCCCGAACGTTCCGGCGTGTTCGAGATCGACCAAACCGGGTCGGGCGAACGTCACTCGGTCGACGATTTCCGCCAGCGAGCGCATCGGACGGGCGGCAACCGGCAGATGCGACGCCGTCGCTGATGCCCATTCCCAGGCGGTCATCGATGGTCGTCCGTCGACTCCTGCACGTTGTGCCGACACCGTTGCGCGGTTCCAGGCACGATGGATCCGTCGTTCAGGAGCGTCGCGACGGAGTCGCCGGCTTCTCCACCGCCGCCCGATCGCTGGGGATCCGAGTGCGACGCCGCACAGCAACAGCAGTCCAGTTGCCACCCGAGGGAAGGACGACCCACCGCCAGTTTTCCGGTTCCGTTCGGAACCTCCGGTACCCAGGTCACCGGGCCGACGCGGCTGCGTGGTCGTTGGGGTCGCTGCATCCGGATCACCCGGAGGGCGGACCACCGTCGATGGCGTCGTGGGGCGTTGTGACGGGTCGGTGGCGCCGTTGCCGGGCGCTTCCGGCCCGCTCGTGTCCTGATCCGGCTGCAGTCCCGTGTAGGACGTGTCGCCAGGTGCCCCACGCCCCGGAGTTGGTTCGAAGGCGACCCAGCCGATCTCGTCGAACCAGACCTCCGGCCAGGCGTGCGAGTTCTTGCCGATCACGCTGTACCAGCCGTCTGCGTTGAGCGTCCCCGGGGTGTACCCGACCGCCACTCGGGAAGGAATGTCGAGTGTTCGAGTCATTGCTGCGAACGTTGCCGCAAACTGTTCGCAGTATCCGATTCGGTCGTTGAGGAAGATTTCGATGGCGCTCGAACCGTGCCCTTGCTGAACCTCGATGCTGTATGTGAACTCGCTCCGGAACCAGTTCTGCAGTGCGACTGCCTTGTCGTAAGGAGTCGGTGCGTCGGCCGTGATCAGTTCCGCTGTCTCCGCCACGAGATCGGGCAGATCGTCAGGCAACCCGAGAAAGATCTCGTCTGGCGGGGAATCGGATGTCGCCCCACGCAACTGCTCCGGGGTGAGTCGCAACGATGACGATTCGACGGTGAAGAGGTCACCGGGTTGCAGCTTGTCAGGCGTCACCAGCGTGTTCGAGTCGCTGATCAGGCGCAGCTCGATCTGGTTGTTCTCGGTCGGGCCATTGGCGGTCTGGTCGTTGAGGCCACCGTTACTGAACCCGCCTGCACGTTGTGGATCGGCTGCGGCGGGAACGAACACCCCGTCGAGCGCCAAGATCTGGATCTGCTGGAAAATCGGGACACTGCCGGCGATGGACTCGCCGAAGGTTCCGTCGGCATCCTCGAGTGGCCGGGTCGGCTGCCCGAACGTCTGGCCGTCGAATTCTGGCAGGGTGGTCTTCCGCCAGTACGACTCGACATCAGCATTGACCCGGAACAGCTCGACATTGCCGCGATTGGTCAACTGCGAGCGGATATCGACGAGTGGATTGTCGACTTCGGTCACGCCGCCATTCCTGCCGCGTGTCTCGTAGATCGGTTCGGCGTTGGCGCCGGGCACTCGTGGTCCGATCAGGCCGGCCAGCACGGCGATCACGACCGCTGTGGCGATCGCCGCCGGTGCGACCATCGCTGATCGCCCACGCGAGGTCGCCAGTTCGACTCGTCGGCTTCGATCGTGAAAGGCCCGGAGGGCAACGACTGCGATCACGCCGGCCGCCACCAGTGCGGCGGTGATGCCAACCCGTAATCGCGAGCTCCCGAGCGCGGAAATGAAGATGAACAGGACACCGCCGGGAACAAGCGCTTCCGCTCTTGCCTCGGCTCGGAATGCGAACGCGTCGGACATCACGACGGCGATGATGACGGCGAAGCCGGCGAGTGTTGCCCAACCGGCGCCATAGACAACCGGGGCGACGGCCGTCTGGAACTGGTCGCGAACCAGGCCGACCTCCAGGCCGACGAGGTCGAACGTCGACGATTGCGGAACCATCCAGGTCATGGTTTCGCCGTAGTGGAGGGCCAGCAGCAGCCACATCAGCACCAGTGTGACGAAGGGGACGGCGATCCAACCGCTGACCTTGAGCCGACGCATCAGCAGCGATGTGGCGTGGCCGACGACCACCAGCAACGCCAGATCCACCAGGAACTGCCAGCCACTGAAGACTCTCGCGAACCCAGCAGCCACGACCAACGAATAGGCGGTGACGGCAACTGTTGCCGTCGCGTCACGCTCGAACGAGGTCGTTTGGTCGGCGGGGTTGCTCACCGGCGTGCCCCGATATCGACTGTTGCAGCCACGCCGTCATGACCGGAAGCGTGGAGCGGCTCGCGAGTGATGCCGGCGACGCCGGCAAGGCGATGCCAGCCGCGGCGAAACGAGGCGACCGACGATGCGTCGACGGAGAGCCGCCCGATTGCTCCGCTGTCGGTGAAGACACCGACGCGAGTCAAGGTCGGGTCGGTGATTCGTTCCGTTCGACGCCAGGCATCCGTTGCCGGTGACGAGGTCACGACGATGATGAGCCCGATTCCCTCGCCGGGATCGCGTTCCAGCTCACCGAGCGGTGGGCCGAGATCGATCGGTGCGAGCATCCGGAGCGTGTGCGTCGCCACATCGGGACCGCGCAGGTCGACCCCGCCACCCGTCACGAACCTGCTCGTCAGCCCAGCTCGATCAGCACTCAACACGAGGCTGCCGGCTGCCATCACCGCCCGCTCGAACACGTCGGTGGCTTCGTCCGTGGTGGCCGACGGGTAGGCATCGCCGTCTCGATCGAGGACCACGATGCAGCGACGCACCCCCTGCGCTTCGTGTTGACGGACCTTGAGGTTCTCCGAGCGAGCGGACGCCTTCCAATGAATCGAACGTGGTTCGTCGCCGTCGACGTAGTCCCGCAGGCTGTGAAACTCGCCTGGTCCCAGCCGTTGCGACAGGGCCAGCAGATGGCGACCGAGGATTCCGTTCCCGAGTGACGGCATCGGCAGGTCGATCGTCTGTGGAGCAACCGTGATTTCGGTGGCACCGACTGCGAGTTGTGTTTCCGACGCCAAACCCAGGAGGTCGCGGCGTTCCAACGCGGCAGGACCGACGAGCAGGACCCCGCGTCGGGTCGCCGGAACGCGATACCCGGCCGTGACTTGGGCACCGCTCGAGAGCGGCGCGACAGTCATCTGCGCCGTGTTGCTGGAACCGACAGGTTCGGTGAGCACGAGTCGAGGGGAACGGTACTGATGACGATTCTCGATCAACAGATCGACACGACCCGTATCCCCGACGGTCAAGACCGCCGGGTGTGCCCACCGAGTGATGGTCAGGTGCGGTCGTCGAAACCGTACGACGACGACCGCGACGATCACGCACAACGCCAGCCCTGTCCCGATCACGAACAATTCGATGATCGCGAACACACGAGCGATGACCAGAGCGGCGATCGCCCCAACGGCGACGGTCCAACCCTGGCGCGTCGGCATCAGCGGGCTACCGGCACCGGAACATCGGCGAGCAGTTCGCGGATGGTGTCTTCGGCTCCGATCCTGGCGTTGCTCCCGGCTCGCAAGACCAATCGGTGGGCCAGCGCCGATGGTGCAACGGCCTTGACGTCGTCAGGCGTTGCGTAGTCACGACCTCTGGCGGCAGCGAATCCACGAACGGCCGCTGCCAGTTGCAGCGTTGCGCGTGGGGACAGCCCGAGTTCGATCGCGCTATGGCGCCGGCTCGACTCCGAGATGTCGATGAGGTACGACTTCAACGCGCTGGCGAGATAGACGGACTTGACGGTTTCCACCATCGCCATCACCTCGGAGGTCGACACGACAGGACGAATAGCACGCAGCGCATCCGACGACCCTTGGCCATCGAGGATCGCGATCTCGGCGGTCCGGTCGGGATACCCCAGCGAGATCCGGAGCAGGAATCGATCGAGTTGACTCTCGGGCAGACGGTACGTGCCTTCTTGCTCGACGGGGTTCTGTGTGGCGATCACCATGAATGGGGGGTCGAGTTTGTACGTCGTGCCATCAACCGACACCTGACGTTCCTCCATCGCCTCCAGCAGCGCGGATTGGGTCTTCGGTGATGCCCGGTTGATCTCGTCCGCCAACACGATGTTGGCGAAGAGCGGGCCACGTTGGAATCGGAACTGCTCGGTCGAACGCTCGAACACGCTGACGCCGACGAGATCGGTCGGCAACAAATCTGGCGTGAACTGAACCCGCTTCCAACTGCAGTCGATGGACGCCGCCAGCGCCTTGGCGAGGCTGGTCTTGCCGACGCCGGGGACGTCTTCGATCAACAGATGGCCTTCCGCCAGGAGGCCGATGACGGCAAACTCGATCGCGTCCCGTTTGCCGTGAACCACCGTGGCGATGTTGCCGACAATGCTCTCGAAGAGGGAGGAAAAGGTCGTGGTTGCCTCGGCAATGTCCGTCACAATACTGAAGGGTAGACGCTCGACGTGGCTTGTGCCTCTCGCGTGGCCGCCCGTTAACGTTCGGCTGATGAACGTTGGGCTGACGGAGGAGCAGCAGTCCGAACGGTTCGGTTATCTGGCGATCGATCTCGGCCCGAGCCGTCTTGCGGTCGGCATCGTCGACACCGACGGCGATGTCGTCGTGCGCGACCGCGTCGCCACCCCGCACCGCAACGTATGGCCGGCGATGACGCAACTGGTGGGTCGGGTACTCGCCGCCAACCCGAGCGGTGTCACCCCGATCGCGTGTGGGGTGACGTGTCCCGGCCCGATCGATCGTGTCACGGGCACCATGAAGCCGATCGGACTGCCGACTTGGTCTGGTTTTCCCGTTCAGCAGGAACTCGGGGAGACGACCGGCCTGGCGGTCGAGATCGATACGGCCGGTCGGGGTTTGGCGCTGGCCGAACTTTGGCTGGGCGACCCCCAACGGCAGGAGTTCGCGACGCTCGTGTGTGGGGACGAGGTCGACGGAGCGCTCGTTGTCGGCGGACGTTTGATGCAAGGGCTGACGGCTAATCTCGGTCAGTTCGGTCACATCATCGTCGAGCCGAATGGGGTCGAATGCTGGTGCGGTGCATCGGGTTGTCTCACGATGTATGCAGGCGCCCGCGGGATTCACGCCAGCACCAATCGCGAGCTCCGTCGAACCCCTGCGGCGATCGTGGAACGAACCGGCATCATGGTTGGGCGAGCGTGTGCCACGCTGGCGGCGTTGCTCGACGTCGGCGACATCGTGCTCGGCGGAGTGGTTCCCTCGGTGCTCGGTGAGGGGTTCTTCGATGCCGTCGGGAAGGAGTTCGACCAGCGCAGCCGGTCGGCCCATCTCGCCAGGGTTCGCGTGCGCGGCGTCGAGTCCGGGCGGATCGGTCCACTCGTCGCCGCCGCAGCAGTCGCCCGGGTCGCCGAAAACAGTTCGGTCGCCCGGAATTAGGATCGGTTCGGTGCCAGTCGACGACTCGAAACCCGTGTTGATCCCGGTTGCGATAGCCGTGTTCCGCCACCCGACGCTCTGGTCGACCGCGATTCGCCAGATTCGGAGATCCGCCGCTCCGGGTTGGTGGCATCGCAAACCGTTCTTGCCGATCCCGTCGGATGACTACGTGCGGTTCCGGATGCTGACGCAATACGGAACATCGGACCGTAGCCCCGAGCCGGCCGACGTGATCAGCTACCTGAGCTGGTGCAGGGACTGGTGTCGAGACCGGTGATCGACTCGGGAATCGGTCGGTGCACGGGCACGGCGGGAGAGATACATGCGCTCGATCCGTTCTCCGAATGGCCGGCGAGCGGGATGACGGCCGTGTGGTGTGACTTCACCACGCCCGCCATCGTGCTCGGGTCTCGTCAGTCGCCGGATCTGTTGGATCTCGATGCATGTTTGCGGGAGGGATTGTCGATCGTCCGGCGCCGAAGCGGGGGCGGGTCGGTGGTCCTGCGCCCCGCCGACATGATGTGGATCGATCTGGTCGTACCGATCGCCACGGCGTGGGTGACCGATGATGTGCGTGCTTCGATGATCTGGGCTGGGGAGCGTTGGCGAACGGCGCTGCAACCGCTCGTCGACGGCGAACTCAGCGTGCATTCGGGAGGCATGGTGAGGTCGGCATGGTCGGATCTGGTCTGCTTTGCCGGTCTCGGTCCTGGCGAGGTGTTGCTCGACGGAGAGAAATTGGTCGGGCTCAGCCAGCGTAGGACGCGAGCCGGGCTGCGGATCCAGGGGTTGGTGCATCATCGACGACCGCCCCCCACCGACCGCGATCTGTTCCTCGGACCGAGACCGGACGACGCGATTCCACCGGTGGCGACACTCGGGTCGGAGTATTCGGCTGAACTCGTGTGCCATCGGCTGGCCAACACGACGAGCTGAGCTGCCACGATTCGCGCGGAGCGCGCGAATCGTGGGCGGTGTTCCCCAGGGCAGGATCTGGCCTCGAACCGCCCATTTTGGAGGAAATTGGGAAGTATTGGGGCAAATAGGTTGACTTCGGTGACCGCGCAGCGTCATACTGACGACGACGAAGGGGCCCCGCCTCCCCTCCGTGCGAGGCAGCTCATCGCGGGCAGGAGACCGAAACCCCATGTCAGAGGATGTATTCAGTGGTGAGTACGACCGGAGCGTCGACAACGCCGGTCGAATCTCGCTGCCTGCGATCCTCCATGAGTTGCTCGGCGACCGCTGCTACGCCACCAAGGACCCGCAGGGTTGCATCGCGTTGAGGACGCCTGGGCGATATGCCGAGGAAGCCAACAAGGTCGCCCGGCGGGAGGAGAAGGGCAAGGCGCCGAAGGGTGCGGCACGCGCCTTTTCCACCCGAACCGTGATCCTCGCGGTCGACAAGCAGGGCCGGCTGACGCTCGATGACAGCAGCCGCAAGTTCGCTCACGTCGGTGCCGGCACGCAAGCGAAGGTGGTCGGCATCACGGACGTGATCGAAATCTGGAATCCGCAACGCTGGGACGTGATCAAGGGTGAGGACGCGTTCGGGACACCGGACCGCGTGTGGCCGACCGACGTCTCCGAAGTAGATGGCCATGAGTGACTCGTTCGAACACCGCCCGGTGATGCTCGACGAGATCGTCGAAACGTTTCGAGCCGTTCCGCCCGGCGTCGTGCTCGACGCGACCCTCGGCGGGGGTGGGCACAGCGAGGCAATTCTCGACGCTCGGGGAGACCTGCGAGTGCTCGGTCTCGATCGCGATTCGGCAGCGCTGGCGGCCGCTTCGGTCCGACTGGACCGATTCGGCGACCGTTTGATGACCTATCGCTGCCGCTTCGACGCGATCGACGACGCCATGGCGGCTCATGCGATCGACACATTGAGCGGAGCATTGTTCGACCTCGGCGTCTCATCGCCGCAACTCGATCATCCTGCGCGTGGCTTCTCGTACCGTAACGAAGGCCCGCTCGACATGCGGATGGACACCGACGCGCCGTGGTCCGCTGACGACGTCGTCAACGGATACACCGAAGCCGAACTCGGGCGAGTGTTGAAAGAGTTGGGCGATGAGCGTTTCGCCGGCCGAATCGCACGAGCAATCGTTGCTGCCCGGCCCATCGAGTCGACCACCCGGCTGGCGGAAGTCGTGACGTCGGCGATTCCCGCGGCCGCCCGCCGAACCGGTGGACACCCAGCCAAACGAACGTTCCAGGCGATTCGGATCGAAGTCAACGGTGAACTCGATGCGCTTCCCGAGGCGCTCGATCGAGCAATCGATGCGCTCGCCCCGGAAGGCCGGATTGCGGTGCTGTCGTACCATTCGGGCGAGGACCGAATCGTCAAGGATCGCCTCCGGCATGCCGCCACGGGCGGCTGCGAGTGCCCACCCGAGTTGCCGTGTGTGTGCGGCGCCGTGCAAACGGTGCGGCTCGTACGTGCGCCGAAGCGACCGACAACGGCAGAACAGGCGAGCAATCGGCGGGCGACATCGGCGCGTCTCCGAGTCGCCGAACGAACGACGAGTACGCACGACAAGGCGGCCGGCTGATGGCGGTGCCGCTTCGCTCCTCTGCGCCGAGTCGTCGACCGCTGTCCGCTCCAAAGGTCCCACTCCGGATCGTGCCGAAAAGTCGGCGGGCTGCCGGGTTCCTGCTGACCGTGGCGGTCCTGGTTGCGGGAGCGATGGGGGGAGCGCTCCTGCTCCACACCCGGATCTCTGAGCGCCAGTTGGAGATCGACCGGCTGGAGCGATCCGTGCGTGACGCCCAGGAGGACTTCGACCTCCTGAGGGCTCAGCGCGCAGAGCTGCGATCGCCGACGCAGCTGGCATCGCAAGCTTTGGCGCTCGGCATGTTGCCGGGTGACGAGAGTTCGTTCGTGGCGGTCGACCCGATGGTGCTGGCGATCACAATCGCTCGAACTGGCGAAGCGCCTGGCGCAGCAGCCGGTGACGGTTTCGCTGATTCGTTGGAGCCGCTCGATCAGTTCAGAATCGTCAAATCGTTGAGCGCGGAGTCACCATGAGCCGACGTACACCACCCCCGCGCCCCGTACAACGGTCCGCTCCCCAAGTGCGCCGGGCGCAGCCGCCGCACCGTCGCCGGCAGCCGACTTCGACTGCCCGCGCCCGTCGCACCGTCACGATGCGCGAACCGACCAAACGCCCGAGCCGGCGCCACGCGACCGGTTCGAACGGCTCGCGACCCTCGACGCGGTCGACCGCGTGGAGCACACCGAATCGTCGTCGTGTCATCGCGCCAAAACGGGCTGCCGTGCAACGTGCCGGCTGGTATGCGATGGGACGCTCGGAGAACCGGCTCCGGATGTTGTTGGTGTTGGTCGTCTTCGTGCTTGGTGCGGTGCTCTTCAAGGTCGCCAAATTGCAGACGACAGGCGGCGACGAACTCCGTGTTGCGGGCGCGAAGCAATGGGTGAAGTCGACGCCGCTTCCTGCTGATCGCGGTTCGATCTTCGATCGGAACGGTGATGAGTTGGCGGTATCAGTGCCGGCAGCCTCGATCAGCGTGAATCCGAAGCTGATCACGGACGAGGCTGGAACCGCTCGAATCCTGGGCTCGATGATCGGATTCGACGAGGTGGAGACACGCGACCTCTACGACGTGATGGTGGCGAAGTCGTCCGGCTTCGTCTACGTCCGTCGCCACGTCGATTCGGCGCTCGGTGATCAGATCGCTTCACTCAAACTGACCGGAGTGAACGTCGACTCCGAAGACAGGCGGATCCTGCCGGGAGGGGTGACCGGGCGCAGTGTGATCGGTCCGACCGATATCGACGGCAACGGGACCGGCGGGCTCGAGCTGCAGTACGGCGGCGGCGCGGCAGCAGCTGAGCTCGGCTACACCGACGTGCTCACCGGTGAGCTCGGGGAGCTCACGAGAGAAGTCGCGCCCAAGGGTCGATCGATCGCAGGGACCGAACGCGTGACGCTGGCGCCGGTGCCTGGCGACGATCTGATCGTCACGCTCGATCGGTCGATCCAGTTCGCAACCGAGACCGCGCTCCTGAACCGTGTGACGGAACTCCAAGCGAAGTCCGGCACCGTGATCGTGATGGACACAGACACCGGCGACGTGTACGCGATGGCATCGGTGCGACGCAATGACGAAGGTGTCGCCGAGACCAGTTCGGGCAACTATGCCGCTGTTGATGCGTATGAACCGGGTTCGGTTGCCAAAGTCATCACCATTGCGGCCGGACTCAACGAAGGGGCCGTTACTTCGGGCACGACCTTCGTGGTGCCGTGGCGGAAGCAGTACGCAGACGACCTGTTGAAGGACTCGCACGAGCATCCGGATGAACTGATGAGTGTCGAGCAGATACTCGTCCAGTCATCGAACATCGGGACGATCTTCGTGCAACAGCAGACGGGCCGCGAGTTGCACTGGGACTACATGCGGCGATTCGGCCTCGGCGAGAAGACGGCGCTCGACTTCCCGGGCGAGTCGGCCGGGATTCTGAAACACTGGAAGGATCTGTGGGGTTCGGAACGCGTGACCGTTGCATACGGCCAAGGTGTTGCCAGCACCTCGATCCAACTCGCCGCAGCGGTCAACGTGATCGCCAACGACGGGATGTACGTCTCCCCCCGATTGGTCAAGGGGATGGTCGGCCCGGAGGGTGACATCACGGATGCGGCGCCATCAGCCACCCACGAGGTCGTTCGTCCGGAGGTGGCGGCCCAGATGCAGTACATCATGCGTCGCGTCGTCTGCGATCCGAACGGGACCGGGGAACTCGCCCAGCAGGGCGTCGAGGGCTTCAGCGTTGCCGGGAAGACCGGGACCGGCTTGAAGGCGCAAGCGAACGGGACCTACCTCAACGAACAGGGGGAGCGGGCGTACTACGCCAGCTTCGTCGGCTTCTTCCCGGCAGAGGATCCTCAAGTGACCGTACTGGTGTCGATCGACGAGCCCCCTGCGGGTGACATCAATCGATTCGGTGGGACGGCGGCGGCTCCGGTCTTTGCCGAGCTCGTTCCCACGATCGTCCATGAGTTGGGCATGCAACCACCGGCCAACACGACACCTTGCTCATGATGATCGACGAGCTCGTCGAAGCGGTTCCGACCGAACTGTTGGTGCGCACCATCGGCGGATCGGCGACCGTCGCCGATCTGACACACGACTCTCGACAGGTGCAACCGGGTTGGGCGTTCGCCTGCGTGGTCGGTGAGCACGCAGATGGACACCGATTTGCCGGCGATGCAGTCAGTGCCGGAGCATCGGCGTTGATCGTTGATCGGTTACTGGCTCACGATGTTGCACAACTGGTGGTCACCGATGTCCGGCGGGCGATCGGTCCGCTGGCTGCTGCGATCCACGGTCGGCCGAGCACGAAGATGACGATGGTCGGCATCACCGGCACGAACGGCAAGACCACTTCGACGTTCCTGCTCGGCGCGATTCTTCGAGCAGCCGGGCGGAACACTCGCGAGTTGGGGACGTTGTCGGGCGTCCGAACGACGCCCGAGGCGCCCGATCTCCAGCGCCGACTGGCCGAGTTCGTGACCGATCACGTCGATGCAACCGTGATGGAGGTCTCGTCGCACGCGCTCGCCCTGCATCGCGTCGACGGCACACATTTCGACGCTGCGATCTTCACGAACCTGGGTCGTGATCACCTCGATCTGCATGAATCGATGGAGGCCTACTTTCGGGCGAAAGCGTCGCTGTTCATGCCCCAACTGAGCGACTTGGGGGTGACCAACATCGACGACCCGTACGGTCGGCTCCTGCTCGATGTTGCCGCAATCCCGATGATCGGATTCTCTGCCGCCGATGCCGGCGACGTGGTCGTCGGTGTCGACCGTGTCGAGTTCACGTGGCGCAACAGTCGGGTCCGCGTCCCGCTCGGCGGGCGGTTCAACCTCATGAATGCGCTCGCCGCGTTGACTGCCGCCGAGGCGATCGGTATCGATCGGGCCACGGCGGTCGATGGGATCGGCAACTGCCCTCCCGTTCCCGGCAGATTCGAAGTCGTCAGTGATCCGGCTCGGGACCCGTTCGCCGTGGTCGTCGACTATGCCCACACGCCAGACGGGCTGGACGAGGTGCTCGCGGCAGCACGGATGCTGGCAGGAAACGGTCGGGTGATCGTGGTCTTCGGATGTGGGGGAGGGCGTGACGCCGAAAAGCGCCCGCTGATGGGGGCGGCAGCCGCCTCTGGAGCCGACTTGGTGATCGTGACCTCAGACAATCCCCGCGATGAGGATCCAGACGCAATCATCGCCGCCGCCGTGGCTGGCATCGACCCGACGCGCAGGACGGCAACCGTCACGGAAGTCTTGCGTCGCGCCGCAATCGGGCTGGCGATTCGCGAGGCGCGAGCCGGCGACGTCGTCGTGATCGCGGGCAAAGGACACGAAACGACCCAGACCATCGGCGAGACTGTTCGTCCGTTCGACGACCGTCAGGTTGCTCGGGAACTGCTTGCTGAACTGGAGGGTTGCTCGTGATTGCCGTCATGATCGCTGGTGCGGTGTCGACGCTGATCTCGCTGTTCGGGACCCGGTACCTGATCGTCTTCTTCCGGACTCGCGGGCAAGGCCAACCGATTCTCGGCAAAGAGGATCATGGTCCTGAACACCACATGGTCAAGCAGGGCACGCCGACGATGGGTGGGATCGCGATCGTGGTCGCCGCCTTCATCGGTTGGATCGTCGCCCACGTACGCAACATCGCATTCTCCGACCAGGCGATGATCGCCTGGGTGGGAATTCTGGGGATGTCGTTCATGGGGCTGCTCGACGACTACATCAAAGTTCGCAAGCGTCACAACCGTGGCATCTTCTGGAAGCAGAAGAACTACATCACGATGCTGATGGCATTCGGGATCGCGTGGTGGATGGTCGCCACGACCGGAATCTCCGAGGAGATCTCACTCGTGCGCGCAGGCGATCTGAGCTTCCACGTCCCGACCGTCGTGTGGATCCTCTGGGCGGGCACGATCATCTGGGCGACGACGAACGCGGTCAACGTGACGGATGGGCTCGACGGCCTGGCCGGCGGATCTGCGCTGATGGGCTTCGGGGCGTTCATGATCATCGGCTACTGGGCCTTCCGTAACCCGGACGTCTACGTCGCCGTCGTCAACCCGCTCGACATGGGTGTGATGGCGGCCGGTTTCGCCGGCGCCTGTTTGGGCTTCCTGTGGTGGAACGCCGCCCCGGCTCGGATCTTCATGGGTGACGTCGGTGCGCTGGCGATCGGATCGGCCTTGGCGCTGTTGGCGCTCTCGCTCAACACTCACGTGTTGTTGATCCTGGTGTGTGGCATCAATGTGATCGAGGCCGGTTCGGTAGCAATCCAGATGGGTGTCTTCAAGGCTTCCGGACGCACTCGTCGACTGTTCCGGATGTCGCCGATCCATCATCACTTCGAGCTGACCGGTTGGCCCGAGACCACCGTCATCATCCGGTTCTGGTTGATCTCTGGGATCTGTGTGGCGTCGGCTTTGGCGATATTCATCGGCGACTACACACGCGTCGCGGCGAAGATCGGTCCGTGACGTGAGGACCCTCGTGTACGGGCTCAAGATCACTGGCGCTTCCACCGTCCGCGCGCTCCAGCGCCATGGCCATGACGTCGTCGCCTGTGACGACACGATCGACGACGCCAAGGTCGACCTGGCGACATCACTCGGTGTCCGCCTGCTGCATGCGCCGGATGATGCAGCGGTGTTGATCCAGGGCTTCGACCTGCTGTCGCCCGCACCGGGTGTGCCGGAGACGCATCCGATCATCGTGGCCGCTCAGTCGGCCGAGGTGCCGGTCCGGAGTGAGATCGAGATCGCCTATCGCTGGGAGCAGGAACGGCCTGCGGGCCCGCGCCCGATCCTGGCGATCACCGGTACCGACGGCAAGACGACCACCACCATGCTGACCGTCGAGATCCTGCGCGCGGCCGGGTTGCGTACCGAGGCGCTCGGCAACACCGAGGTTCCGCTGGTCGACGCGATCGACGATGATCTGGACGTATTCGTCGTGGAGTGCACCAGCTTCCGGTTGGCCTGGACCCAACAGTTCCGGGCCGAAGCGGCAGTGTGGCTGAACCTCGCGCCCGATCATCTCAACTGGCACCGCGGGATGGAGTCGTACGAGGCGGCCAAAGCCAGGATCTTCGAGTTGCAACGGCCGACAGACGCGGCGATCGGCTTCGCCGGCGATCCGGTCGTGCAACATCACCTCGAGCGTGCACCGGGCCGGCACCGAACGTTCGGCCGGACGCGTGCCGACTACCACCTCGATGGATCGATGCTGATGAGTCCCTTCGGGCCGATCGCCGACGTCGCCGTGATGCGGCGCCGACTGCCGCACGACATCACCAACGCGCTGGCCGCGTCGGCACTCGTGCTGGAAACCGGTTTGGCGACCCCGACCGACATCGCAATGGCGCTGGCGACGTTCGTCAGCCCGCCACACCGAATCGAACCCGTTGGCGAGTTCGCCGGCGTGAGTTGGTTCAACGATTCCAAGGCGACGACGCCGCACGCTGCCTCGATCGCGATTCGTGCGTTCGAATCGCTCGTGCTGATCGCCGGTGGCAGCCGCAAGGGTGTCGACTTGTCGCCGATGGGCGTCGATTCCGACCGGGTCCGCGTCGTGATTGCGACGGGTGAGGCGGCGCCCGACATCCGGGCCGTGTTCGAAGGCAGCACGGAAGTCGTCGAAGCGGAATCGATGGCAGCAGCCGTCGAACTGGCTTCCCAATTCGCCCAGCCCGGCGATGCCGTCGTGCTCTCACCCGGCTGCGCCAGCTTCGATTGGTACAGCGGCTATCCGGCCCGTGGCGACGACTTTCGCCAGTTGGTGCAGGCACACATTCAGCATCAGATCGAGCAGCATCACATCAATCAGCAGTTGGAGGCCAGATCGTGACCACGTTCAGCACAACGACGTTCGCCCCGGGCAGGCCAGACCGCGGCACGTCACGTGGAGTCGCCAGACCGGCTCCGGCACGACGACTGTCGCCCACCGGGGCGACGACCACCGACGTCAAGGCCCGCCGCCAAGCTGCCCTCGAACGATTGAACGGGGGCGGTCGTGCCAAGCCCTCGCGCCGCGCCGTGCAGGAGAAGCCGGTGGCGCCGACCGAGCACCTCGGTCCGCCTCCGGCGATGTACTACTGGATCCTGGTGACCGTTGTCGTCTTCGTGTTGCTCGGACTCGTGATGGTGATGTCGGCTACGTCGGCGAAGCAGGTCGGAGGCGACAAGTCGCCATACTCGATCTTCAACCGGCAGGCGATGTGGGCCGGCTTGGGTGTCGTCGGCATGGCGATCGCGATGAAGGTGCCATATCACCGCTGGCGACCGTTCGTGATTCCCGGGGCGGTACTGGCGGCGGGTGGCATGATGCTGCCGTTCGTTCCCGGCGTCGGCGCGACGATCAACGACGCTCACTCCTGGGTCCGTTTCGGAACGTTCGGGTTTCAGCCGTCGGAGGTCCTCAAGTTGGCAGCGATCGGCTTCCTGGCGGACATGTTCGCTCGCAATCGGGAGCAGTTGCACATCCCGAGCAAAGGATTGTACCCGTTGGCGATCGTCGTTTTCGGCTGTGCAGGAGCGAGCTTCGCCCAGGGTGACCTCGGTTCGGCGATCGTGCTGGCATCGGTGATTCTCGCGGTCGGGCTGATCGCCGGCGTCCCGTTCATCCACGTCGCAATGATCTCGATGTTCGGCATCTGCTGCGCCGCGATTGCGATCATGTCGAGCCCTCGTCGGTTCAATCGACTGATCTCGTTCCGGGACGTCGAGGCCCACAAGGAAGATCTTGCGTGGCAGTCGTACCAAGGTCTCGTCAGCATCGCCAACGGCGGCCTGACGGGGTCAGGGGTCGGCGGCAGCAACTCCAAACTCGGATACCTCCCCCTGGCTCACAGCGACTTCATCTTTGCGGTGATCGCCGACGAGCTCGGGTTCATCGGGTCGGTTGCCGTCGTCGGAGGTTTCGCGATGCTCGTCTACTTCGGTGTTCAGGCGGCCCTCGCGGCACCTGATCAGTTCGGGATCATCCTCGCCGGCGGGATCTCGGTGTGGTTCGGCGTACAGGCCTTCGTCAACATGGGCGGCGTCGTCAACTTGATTCCGGTGACGGGTCTCACGTTGCCGTTCTTCTCTGCCGGCGGAACCTCACTGTTCGTCTCGATGATCGCCGCCGGTCTGTTGTTGAACGTCTCTCGTCGGGCGGTGACCGCCCCGAGCCGCCTTGGCGGTCGGGCTCTACGTTTTCGCCGTCGCGACACCCGGTCGTCGTTCGCACGGACCGCAACCGCCCGGTGAGTACCTTTGCGGTCGTGACCGGTGGTGGCACTGCCGGTCACGTCTTGCCGGCGCTCGCGGTCGCCGAAGCGTTGGTCGCCCGCGGACACCGGCCGGAGTCGATCCACTACGTCGGAGCAACACGCGGCATCGAGACACAGTTGCTCCCCGAGACGGCGTTCGGGTACACGTTCTATGACGTCGTCGGGTTCCAGCGACGCCTCACGCGCCGCAATCTCGGGTTTCTGCCGAAGCTGATCAAGGCCCGCCGTGAGGCGATTCGAGATCTCCGCGACTGGGGTCCCAACGTGGTCGTGAGCGTTGGCGGTTACGCCAGCATGCCGGCCGTTCTGGCGGCTCGGCGGCTCAAGATCCCGATTGTCGTCGTGAGCTACGACCGGTTTCCCGGCAGAGCGAGTCGGTTGGCAGCGAAACGCGCAGCCGCATGTGCCGTCGCTTTCGCCGATTCGACGCTGCCGCACGCCAGCTTGACCGGAGCACCTGTGCGGCAGGCGGTCATCGATGTCGACCAGTTTCGCGATCGCACTGCCGCCCGCGATTCGCTCGGGCTGCCGCACGATCGATTCGTCGTCGCCGTGATGGGTGGCTCCCAGGGCTCCGGCGTGCTCAACTCGGCGATCACGGGAATCGTCGAGCGCCATTCAGCCGACCGTCAACTGGCGGTTCGGCACGCGGTCGGGGAGCGGTTCTTGGGTGTTGCGCCACCGGCACGCGATGGCAGCGACGGAGTTGTCTACCAACCGATCGGCTACGAAGATCGCATGGCATTGGTCTACGCCGCTGCTGACGTACTCGTAGGGCGCGGCGGAGCAAGCACGGTCCATGAGGTCGCCGTGACGGGCATCCCGGCGATTCTCGTCCCATGGCCGGCCTCGGCTGAGGACCATCAAACTGCCAACGTTCGATGGCTGGCTGACGCCGGTGCCGCAGTGCTGCTTCCCGAATCCCGGATCGGCGAACTCGAAGCCGAACTGCAACGACTCCGTGCTGACCCGGCGGGCCGCGAGGAGATGTCGGATCGGGCGCGGTCGCTCGGTGCCGTGCATCGAAGCGGTGCCTTGGCCGAACTGATCGAGTCCGTGGCTCTAACCTCAGAGGTGTCGTGAGCATTCAATCCTCCCCGCATACGCCCCTCGCCCCGCTCGACTTGTCCACGCCTCGCCGTCTGCACGTGATCGGGGTGGCGGGTCCAGGGATGAGTGCGATTGCGATCGCGCTTGCCCAAATGGGTCACCACGTATCGGGTGTCGATTTGCGTGAACGGCAGGTACTCGACCGGCTGAGGGCGGTCGGGATCACCGTCCACATCGGGCACAAGCGGTCGCATGTGATCGGTTGCGACGCCGTCACGGCATCCACTGCGATCCCGAAGGACCTGAACGAACTCGACGAAGCGCGCAAGCTCGGGATCGCGACGTTGCGGCGGGCTGGGATGCTTGCCTCGATCTGCGCTCAGGCGAAGTCGCTGGCGGTCGCCGGAACGCACGGTAAGACGACGACGTCGTCGATGTTGATGTTGATCCTGGCGGAAGCCGGACTGCGCCCGAGCTTCGTGATCGGTGGCGACGTCAACGACATCGGCACCGGTGCCCAGTGGACCGGTAACGAGTGGTTCGTCGTCGAAGCCGACGAGAGCGATGGAACCCATCTGGAGTTGCCGCTGTACGGAACGATCCTCACCAACATCGACCTCGACCATCTCGATCACTACGGTTCGATCGAGGAGATCGAGCGTTCGTTCGATCAGTATCTGGCGCAGATTCCCGGACCGAAGGTCGTCTGCGCTGACAACGAACGCTCCGCGGCGGTGGCCGCCCGTCATGATTCGGTGACGTACGGGATGTCGGAAACGGCCCACGTGCGGGCAGTCGACGTCACCCCCGACAACGGTTCGTATCGATTTGCCGTGGAGCGTGGCGGTCAGCGGTTGGCGGAAGTGCATCTTCCGCTGCGGGGTGAGCACAACGTCGTCAACGCCACCGGCGCGGTCGCAATGGCAATCGAGCTCGGGATCGATCCGCTCGTCGCCGCCAGTGCACTCGCCAAGTTCGGCGGTGTCGCCCGTCGGTTCGACATTCGTGGTTTCGATCGCGGCGCGACCTTCGTCGATGACTACGCCCATCTCCCGCCCGAGATCGATGCCGTGCTGCGGGCTGCTCGTGGCAGCGGCGACGGGTGGCGACGGGTGGTCGCCGTGTTCCAGCCGAATCGATACAACCGAATCGCTGAGATGTGGCAGGAGTACGCCGATGCGTTCACGTCGGCCGACCTGGTCGTGTTGACCGACATCTACGCCTCCGGCACGAAGCCGATTCCCGGCGTCACCGGCAAACTGCTCGTCAACGCAGTGCTCGATGCCCACCCACGGACTCGGGTCGTTTGGCTTCCGAAGCGTGAGGATCTGATCGGATTCCTGGCAGGTGAGGTCGGCGATGGTGACGTGTGCGTGTCGATGGGTTGCGGCGATATCGCCTCGCTGCCCGACGAAGTCCTCGCGGTGCGTCGCAAGGTGGCGGTGTGAGCTCGGTTGCCGAGGCAACGGAACTGCTCACTGCTGCGCTGGGCGATCGGCTGCATCGAGACGTGGCGCTGGCGCCGATGACGACGTATCGGGTGGGTGGGCGTGCTGCGTTGTTCGTCGAGGCGAGATCAGTCGATGACCTGGCTGAGATTGCCGACGTGAGGCGCCGTACAGGTTTGGCGGTGCTGATGATCGGCCGCGGGTCGAACATGTTGGTGGCCGACGCCGGCTTCGACGGAATCGCTGTGTCCGTTGCGGAACTCGCCGGTGTGATCGATCTCCCGAGCTCTCAAGGAACCCCGGGGGAAGGCTGCGACGTCGTGGCCGGAGGGGGAGTCTCGCTGCCGGTGCTGGCTCGACGGACCGCGGCGGCCGGTATCGCCGGTTTCGAGTGGGCCGTTGGCGTCCCCGGCTCGGTCGGCGGGGCGGTTCGGATGAACGCAGGCGGTCACGGGTCCGACATGGCCGCATCACTGGTCGACGTCACCGTGTTCGACTTCGATCAGACGGAACGCGGTGCGTTTACTCGCCGAGCTGCGGAGCTCGGACTGCGCTTCCGGGCGTCGTCGTTGCCACCTACGCAGGTCGTCATGTCGGCTCGCCTTCGACTGTCGTATGGCGATCGTGCGCAATCCGAGCGTGAGATCGCCGAGATCGTGCGTTGGCGGCGCGAGCACCAGCCTGGCGGCCAGAATTGCGGCTCCGTGTTCGTCAATCCGGTCCCCGGGGAGGTGACCGCCGGTGGTCTGATCGACGGTCTCGGCCTACGCGGTCTCCGGGTCGGGACGGCATTCGTCTCGGAGAAGCACGCCAATTTCGTCCAGGCAACCGACGGTGGATCAGCGACGGATGTACGGGCCGTCATCGAGCTCGTTCGGAGCCGCGTCGCCGAGGCGACCGGCTACAAGTTGCGCAGTGAGGTGCGGCTGGTCGGATTCGACGACGCCGATCCGATGTCGTTCGACGACGTGGCGGCGGGCGTGGCGACGTGAGTGACCGGATGAGCGATCCGCGGGGACACGATCACGATCCGGATCGGGCCGCCCTGGCGGAACTCCAGCGTGCCTTCGCGCGACCGGAACCGGCACCGAAACCTGCGCCGGCCGGTGACCACGATCCCGCGTCGGTCGAGATTGGAACGCCCGACCGTGTCGATGACGACGATCACGACGACGATCACGACGACGTTGACATCGCGGCCGACGAAGACATCGACGAAGAGATCAGTGACGATTTCAGTGACGATTTCAGCGGCGAGATCGACGCCATCCTCGATCCGGCATTGGACCCCACCGCTCCGGCACCGGGGCCGACCTCGATCGCTCCGACCGAGTCGGTGCCCGATCGAGTCGTGATCGAGATCGTCGACGAGGATCTGCCAGATCCCGTCTACGTCGAAGGCAACCTGGAGCGGGATTCGAGCCGCCCGATCGTGTTCATCGAGGACGACGACAGTCGCGACACGGTTGATCCGTCGTCCGACCGGAACGCTCGCCGAGGCATCGAGCCCCGGATGCGGGAACGTCGTGTCGCCGTTCGGCGGGCGGCAAGCCGAAAGCGGCTGAAATGGGTCTTCTTGATCGGATCGATCATCGTCGTCGGTGTCGGTGCGCTGGCGATCCTCGGCTCGCCGTTGTTCGCAATCCGGGCCGAGCAGGTGACGGTGACCGGCAACGTGTACACCGATCACGATCAGTTGCAAGCCGTGATCGATGATCTCGTGGGCACACCCGTGCTGGTCGCCGATACTCAAGCCGCTGAACGAGCGCTCGCGGCGATCCCGTGGGTCGCCGAGGCACGCGTCCAGACGAGGTTCCCACATGCCGTCTCGATCGAGATTCGCGAGCGTGAGGCAATGGCGACCTACCAAGGCCCCGATTCACGATTCCGAGTCCTCGACCGAGAAGGCCGAGTGCTGGATGTGTTGGACAAGTACCCGTTCGCGTATCTGCTGCTCGGCGGTCCAGATCCCGTCGACCTCGAGCCGGGACAGTTCGCGCCGTCCGGTTACGCCGCTGCATCGGAACTGGCGAAGAATCTGACGGGCTCCGTGCGCGGCAAGGTCGAGAGGGTCGAGGTCACCGCCGATGGATCCCGGCTGGTGATGCGGCTGAATGACGGGAGCGAGGTTCGCTTCGGCGAGGCCCGCGACTTGTTCGCCAAGCTCGTTCGACTGGAAACCGTGCTCAACTCGCCCGATCCGCGTCCACCCGGCGTGATCGACGTATCGACGAAAGACGTGACGCTGCCCGGCACGGTCCCGCCCTGATCGGCCCGACAATTGACGGGGAACCGGTGTCGACCGGTGTCGACCGCGTCGGTCGAGCGCCGACGTCCATGACGATCGCGCCTGTTCTCCCAGCTAGGATCACCCGGCTGAGTAGGCCCGACGTGCCAGTATGGCCCGCGAGAGATACACACCATGACCGATATGAACCACGATTCAACACCCCGCCATCCTCAACGGAGGTACCGCTGATGCCCGGCGCGCCGCAGAATTATCTTGCCGTCATCAAAGTCGTCGGAGTCGGCGGGGGTGGCGTGAACGCCGTCAACCGCATGATCGACGCCGGTCTCAAGGGCGTCGAGTTCATCGCCGTCAACACCGACGCGCAGGCGCTGCTGATGAGCGATGCCGACGTGAAGCTCGACATCGGCCGAGAACTCACGAAAGGTCTCGGTGCCGGCAGCGATCCCGACGTCGGTCGTGCCGCGGCGGAAGCTCACCATGAAGAGATCTCCGAAATGGTCAAAGGCTCCGACATGGTGTTCATCACCGCCGGTGAAGGTGGCGGCACCGGTACCGGTGCCGCTCCGGTGATTGCCGAGATCGCTCGCAATGCCGGAGCGCTGGCTATCGGTGTCGTGACTCGTCCGTTCGGGTTCGAAGGTCGCCGACGTTCGGTGCAAGCCGACAATGGTGTGCAGCGCCTCAAAGACAAAGTCGACACGTTGATCGTGATTCCGAACGACCGTTTGCTCACCGTGGCGAACGAGAAGACGAGCGTCCTGAACGCATTCAAGATGGCCGACGAAGTGCTGCTGCAGGGCGTTTCCGGGATCACCAATCTGATCACCACGCCGGGGCTGATCAACACGGACTTCGCCGACGTGAAGATGATCCTTTCGAACGCCGGTTCGGCATTGATGGGCATCGGCGAGGGCAGCGGTGACGATCGAGCAGTGCTGGCCGCCCGCAAGGCGATTTCGAGCCCGCTGCTCGAATCGGCGATCGATGGAGCACGTGGCGTGCTGCTCAACATCACCGGGCCGTCGAGCATGGGTCTGTTCGAGATGAACGCCGCCGCCGAGATCATCCATGGCGTCGCACACCCTGACGCCAACATCATCTTCGGCACCGTGATCGACGACGAAATGGGCGACGAGGTCCGGGTCACGGTAATCGCCGCCGGGTTCGATCGGCTCGACGGCGGCGGACACGGGATCGGTTTGGTCGAATCGCGACCGTCCACACGGATCACCGAGTTGTTCGCCGATCCTGAAGAGCCGCTGGACGATGACGACGACGAGTTCGACGTCCCGTCGTTCCTCAAGTAACGCGGTCGGCACCGTCGATTCGCTGCAGGTTCGTTGTTCGGTCCGCTTCGACGGCGACTTCCACCTCCAGCACGTCCCGCTGGCGGAACTCGACCAGCGCCGCAGGGCGTTGGTCGACCTCCCCTGGACGATGCTCGATGAGGAGCACGGGGTCGGTGTCCGTCACGTCCGAACCCCGGGTGAATTCGACGGCGCCTCCGGGGACATCGCGATCACGGAGATCGACGATGCGGTACTCGGCTGTTGGGTCGGTGATTGTGCGCCGGTCGTCCTCGTCGGAGCGAGACGTCAGTTCGGCGTCGTGCATGCAGGCTGGAGGGGTCTCGCCGCCGGCGTCATCGATGTCGCCATCGGCGCGTTTCGAGAGCCAGTCGTGCGGGCGCTCGTCGGCCCGTCGATTCATGCTTGTTGCTATGAGTTCGGCGGCGACGAACTCGTTGATGTGGCTGCAGGCGTGCACGCTGTCGCGTCGGACGTCGAAGCGACGACTCGATCCGGAACAAGAGCGCTCGACATGATTGCAGCCATCCGGGCGGCATGTGATTGGCATCAGGTACCACTCGAAGTACTCGCCGGTTGCACCGGGTGCGACTACGACGGGTTCTCGCATCGGATGCGCCGGGATCCTCAACGACACGTGGTGGCGGTATGGCGTTCGAATCACTGAGCACGAACTTGGCGGCCCTGCGGGACCGGATCGCCCGTGCCGGCGGTGATCAAAACGTCCGGATCCTGCCGGTGACGAAGGGTTTCGGCCCCGATGCGATCGAGGCCGCGATCGCCGCAGGCTGCACGTCGATCGGCGAGAACTACGCCCAGGAGCTGCTCGCCAAGCGATCGATCGCACAAGCAGTCGAGGTGCACTTCATCGGGCAGTTGCAGACCAACAAGGTTCGCCAGCTGGCAGGCCTGGTGCAGGTCTACGAGACCGTCGACCGGTCACGACTCGCCCGTGAGATCGCGAGACGCGCTCCGGGTGCGAACGTGCTGGTGCAGGTCGACATCAACAACGAGCCCGGAAAGGGCGGATGCACGTTCGAACAACTCGACGAGCTCACCGACGAGGTCGTGTCGCTGGGCCTGGCTCTGCGTGGATTGATGACCGTCGGGCCGACGACGGGCGGTCCGGAGGCAGCACGCGAGGGGTTTCGACGAGTTCGCCGTGAGGTCGATCAGCGGGGCCTCGAGATCTGTTCGATGGGGATGTCGGCCGACATCGAAGTCGCCGTCCAAGAGGGCAGTACCCAGGTCAGGGTTGGAACCGCATTGTTCGGGCCGCGGCATGTCCCCCTTGCACCCGACCAGGTGCGATAGCCTCCGCGATGAAGGAGGATGTCGGTATGTCAATGTGGAAACGCACCATGGACTATCTCGGTCTAGGTCCAGACGACGCCTACGACGACGCGTACGACGTCGAGGAGTACGACGAGCCTGCCCCGCGTGGGCGGCGACAACACGAGGCCGAGGCGCGCCCCGGGCGCGGTCATCGTGACGATTCCGGGCATGAAGGGGTGGTGCGTACCTTGCCAAGTCGACCCACGTTCCCATCTCGAGACTTCGATCCGTCGCAGGCTCGCCGGAATGCCGAACGAGACGACTCGGGAGTTCAGCCCAGACCGCAGCGGGCAGCGACGCGGGCCAGCGCCAACGCCTCGGGCGAACCGGCGACGGTCCGACCACGTCGTTTCGACCAGGCCCAGGAAGTCGCCGACAAGTTCAAAGAGGGCCTCCCGGTGATCATGAACCTGGAAGGCGCCGACCGCGAGGTTGCCCGCCGACTGATCGACTTCGCCAGCGGCTTGTGCTACGCGCTCGACGGGTCGATGGAGAAAGTTGCCAATGGCGTGTACCTCCTCAAATCCCAGTCGGCTCGTTCTGGGCGCAACGATGAATATGACGACTGAGACCGTCGGATCACGATTGGCGATTCAGGATCGACGGTGATCGGGCACTCATGGAACTGACTCCTACCCAGATTTCTACCGCCTCGTTTCAGATCGTTCGTAAGGGTTACGACACGGCTGAAGTGCGGGCGTTCCTGGCGCAGGCGGCCAAAGCGTTGGAGGAAGCTCAGCAGCAGGCGACCGCCATGGAGGCTCGCGCCAGAGCCGCTGTCGCCAGGCTTCAAGAGGTCACCGCGGCTCACGAGTTGGCTGACAAGGCCGAACCGATCGTCGTTCAACCCGCGGTCGCCGAGACGACGACGGAGCCGGTCGTCCGTGCCGACGACGCCGAAATGATCTCACGGACACTGTTGCTCGCCCAGCGAACCGCCGACATGACGGTGGCAGAGGCTCGCAGCGAGGCCGATCGACTGCTGCTGGAGGCGCGCGCCGAGTCGGAATCGACGATCGATTCGACCCGCGAGATGTCGGCCAAGTTGTTGGAGGAGGGTCGCGCTGAGGCCCGCAGGGCTTCGGAGGAAGAACGTCGAGCGGCCGAGCAGGAGGTTCAGTCGTTGGCGTGTCGCCGTCTAGGACTCGTCGGCGATGTCGATCTGCTCGAGCAGTTCCTGGTCGACCAGCGTGACCGCTTGCGAGGGGCTGCACGTGAGATCGAATCAATCGTCGAGCGGGTTCCCGAAGGGCTTGGCAAGGTGCGACCGCCGACGCTGTCAGCTGTCGACGAGGCGCCGGGCGACGCCACCGGTGAGATCTTGCGTCCCCCGATCTTGGGAACGGTTCCCGAGCTCGAGCACGCACTGGATCGTGTCGATGGAAAAGCTGGCGGCGGCAAGCCGGACTAGTCGGTATCCTGAACCGCCAACGGCTACGACGAGGCAATCACCTCTGAGCCTTCGGAAGAACGGCGTCGGCAACTTCGCTCAGTAGAACCGAACGGGACCAGCCCGTCATCGCTGGTGGAGTTGAGCGGTCGGTTCCCGTGGGGGCCGGCAAGCAGGGTGGTACCGCGGGCTCCGGCTCGTCCCTGGCAATCGGAGTTCGAACAGCCAGGAGCAAGACCGTGACCTACCCCAACGTCGAATCGCAACCGAACCTGCCGGGCCTTGAACGGTCGGTGCTCGAGCGCTGGCGTGCTGATGACACGTTTCGACGGTCGATCGCGCAACGCGATGCCGGGGTCAACGGCGACAACGAGTTCGTGTTCTACGACGGGCCGCCGTTCGCCAATGGGCTGCCGCACTACGGCCACCTACTGACCGGCTATGTCAAAGACGCCGTGCCCCGGTACCAAACGATGCGTGGGCGTCGCGTCGAGCGACGTTTCGGGTGGGATTGCCATGGCCTTCCGGCGGAGGTGCAGGCGGAGAAGGAACTCGGGATCTCCGGTCATCCGGGGATCACGGCATTCGGGATCGACAAGTTCAACGAGGCGTGTCGTTCGAGCGTGTTGCGGTACACCGGTGAGTGGCGCGAGTACGTGACTCGGCAGGCCCGCTGGGTCGACTTCGACAACGACTACAAGACACTCGATCTGCCCTACATGGAAAGCGTGATGTGGGCGTTCAAGTCGCTCTACGACAAGGGTCTCGTCAACGAGGGTTTCCGGGTGTTGGCATACTGCTGGCGCTGCGAGACACCGCTGAGCAACACCGAGACCCGGATGGACGACGTCTACCGCGACCGGCAGGACCCGGCGTTGACGGTCGCGTTCGAACTGGTCGACGGGCTTGACGATCTGATCCCGACCCACGGAGCTCTCGACGCCGATCGGCGGCCGGGCAGGACCATGGTGCTGGCCTGGACGACGACGCCGTGGACATTGCCTGCCAATCTTGCGTTGGCGGTCGGGCCAGACATCGAGTACGCCGTGATGAACGTCGAGGGCGACGATTACGTGATCGCCGAATCACGGCTCGGCGCCTACGAGAAGGAATTTGCCGACGCCACTCGGATCGGGACACTGACGGGTTCGCAGCTGCTCGGTCGCCGCTACGTGCCGCTCTTCGACTACTTCGCCGAGACTCCCAACGCGTTCCAGATCCTGAATGCCGAGTTCGTTTCGACGGAGGACGGAACGGGTGTCGTCCACATGGCCCCGGGATTCGGTGAGGACGACCAGATCGCCTGTTTGGCGGTCGGCATCCCGACGGTGTGTCCGATGGATGAACACGGTCGGTACACGGCAGAAGTACGCGACTGGGTCGGACAGCACGTGTTCGATGCCAACCCGCTCGTGATCCGCGCATTGAAAGAACGCGGTGTCGTCATTCGCCACGACACGTACGACCACTCGTACCCGCACTGTTGGCGCTGCGAACAGCCGTTGGTGTATCGAGCGATCTCGTCCTGGTTCGTGAAGGTCACCGAATTCCGTGATCGTATGGTCGAGTTGAACCAGCAGATCACGTGGGCCCCCGAGCACGTCAAGGAAGGCAGCTTCGGCAAATGGCTCGCCAATGCACGCGACTGGGCGATCAGCCGCAACCGGTTCTGGGGCTCGCCGATCCCGGTCTGGAAGAGCGACAACCCCGACTATCCGCGCCTCGACGTGTACGGGTCGATCGCCGAACTCGAAGCCGATTTCGGTGTCACGGTCAGCGACCTGCACCGCCCCTACGTCGACGATCTGGTGCGCCCGAACCCCGATGACCCGACCGGTCGGTCGACGATGAGGCGTGTCACCGAGGTGCTCGACTGCTGGTTCGAGTCAGGTTCGATGCCGTTCGCTCAGGTCCACTACCCGTTCGAGAACGCCGACTGGTTCGAACACCACTATCCGGGTGACTTCATCGTCGAGTACATCGGTCAAACCCGCGGATGGTTCTACACGATGCACGTGCTCGCCACGGCGTTGTTCGACCGCCCTGCGTTTTCGGCGTGCGTCAGCCACGGAATCGTGCTCGGCGACGACGGTCGCAAGATGTCGAAGTCACTCAACAACTATCCGAATCCGAATGAGATGTTCGATGTCTACGGGGCCGACGCGATGCGTTGGTACCTGCTGTCCTCCCCGATTCTGCGTGGGGCCGACTTCTCTGTCACCGAGGCAGGCATGCGGGACACGGTCCGTCACGTCATCTTGCCGTTCTGGAACTCGTTCTACTTCCTCACGCTCTACGCCAACGCCGCCAACGCGACCGGCACGCTGCGAACCGACCAGACCGATGTGCTCGATCGCTACGTGCTCGGCGAGCTGCGCACACTGATCGATTCGGTGACCGATCGGATGGACGCCTACGACCTGTTCGGCGCGTGTGAACAGGTCGCGGGGTTTCTCGACGCGCTCACGAACTGGTACATCCGGCGCAGCCGCGACCGGTTCTGGGCGGGGGATCAGGACGCCATCGACACGCTCCATACCGCACTCGTCACACTCTGTCAGGTCGCCGCCCCGCTACTCCCGCTGTTGACCGAACACGTCTACGGAGCACTGGTCGGGGAGGCCGAGAGCGTGCACCTGACCGACTGGCCGTCGGCCGGCATGTTTCCGTTCGACGCAGATCTCCATGAGGGGATGTCACAGGTCCGTGATGCCTGCTCGGCGCTCCTGTCGTTGCGCAAGTCGGAAGGACTGCGAGTCAGGCTGCCGCTGGCACGAGCCGTGCTGGCGACGCCGAACGCGGCGTTGATCGAACCGCACCTCGACATCGTCCGAGACGAACTCAACGTCAAACTGATCGAACTGACGACTGACGTCGACCGCTTTGGGACGAAAGAATTGGTGATCAACCCGAAGACGCTCGGACCGCGGCTCGGTGGGCGGACCCAGGAGGTGATCAGAGCACACAAGTCGGGCGACTGGTCGCTCGAAGGCGACTCAGCAATCGTCGGCGGCGTCGAGCTCTTTCCTGGTGAGTTCGACTTCCGGTTGGTGTCGTCGGGAGATGGCGCCGTGGCAATGCTCAAGGGTGGAGCTGGAGTTGTCGTGCTGGATACGGCCGTCACGCCGGAACTCGAGGCCGAAGGCAAGGCTCGAGACCTGATTCGCCTGGTCCAGCAGGCACGCCGCGACGCCGGTCTGGCGGTCAGCGACCGGATCAACCTGACAGTCACCGGTCCGAACGATGTGGTCGAGGCGTTTGCATCACACCGCCAACTGGTGATGGGGGAGACCCTCGCGCTGCAGGCGAGTTCCTCAGTCGGAGATTCGGATCAAGTTGTCGTCGCGGTCGAGCGTGCCAACGCGTGATCGAGCGATGGCGAGGCTTCATGTTCGAGTGCAGCCGGGAGCGAGGCGGACCGGGTTCGCCGGTTGGTACGGCGCGATTCCCCGGCTCGCCGTCGCCGTTGCGCCGATCGATGGGGCAGCCAACGAGGCGGTCATCGTGGCACTTGCCGAGCTGCTCGATCTGAAACCGCGTCAGGTCCGCATGATCGGTGGCCGATCTTCGAGAATGAAACGATTCGAGATCGAGGGCATCACCGACGAAGAACTGCAGGCCCGGATCGCTGCCACAAACCCACGGTAAGCCGGTAGAGTCCGGCGTCCCCATTCGCTAGGAGGTGCGCCAACATGGCAGCTGCGAAAGACAAGACGACCGCCGCAAAGCTCACCAAGCAATCTGCTCCCTCAACACCAGCCACACGCAAGGCGGGATCCAAAGCCCCCGTCAAACCGTCGGCAGGCAACGTGGGATCCAAGACCCCCGCCAAGAAGGCGGCCGCGACAAAGGTTGCGACCGCCAAAGCCCCTGTGAAAGTCGAGAAACACATCGCTACCAAGGTCGTCCCCCGTCAGCCGGTTGCTGCCAAGGCGAAGCCCGCCAAAGCGAAGCCCGCCAAACCGGAGCCCGCCACGGCGGCGCAGCGTGCGCCCAAGCCCGCCGTCAAAGCCAAGACCGTCACCCCGGCGCCGAAGAAGCCGGTCAGAGCTGCGGCCAAGCCCACGGCCAAGCCCACGGCCAAATCCACGATCAAGCCCACGATCAAGGCCACGGCCAAGCCCACGGTTCCGACCGTGCGACCGAAGCGGGAGCCGGAGGTGGTCAGCGAGTTGCCGAAGCCGAAGTTCAACAAGGACGGAATTGGCTACACGAAGGACTTCGAGCTCGCCTTTGTGAAGGAACAGCACGACGCGCTCGTGGCCGAGCGAATTCGCCTGACCGGTCAGGCCAACCGGCTGGAGAGTGAGGCCAAGCAGATGATCGACGAGGCCGAAATGGGCGACGTCCAATTCGACGACGAGGGTGGAGAAGGCGACACGATGGTCGTCGAGCGGGAACGCGACCTGGCGCTCAGCGCCCAGGCCCGCGAGGCCGTCGTCGAGATCGACGAGGCGCTCGCCAGGATCTTTGCCGGTACGTTCGGCTATTCAGTCATGTCGGGTAAGCCGCTCCCCAAGGAGCGTCTCGAGGCAATTCCGTGGGCATCGATTTCGGTCGAGGAGAAGGTTGGCGGGATCGGTCGACGATGATCGAATCAGCCCGCGCCATGCGTGGGTGGGCGCCGGTCACCGCCGGCGTCGTGATTGCTGACCAGCTCACCAAGTGGTGGGCCGAGTCCCGATTGGACGATCGCGACGTCGATCTCATCTGGACGCTTCGTTTGCACCTGTCGCACAATACGGGGATGGCATTCAGCCGTGGCCAGAACATCGGCCCGATCATTGGCGTCGTCGCGCTGGTCGTGATTGTCGCCATGCTCCTGAGTCTGAAACGCCAATCCGGTCGAGTCGCCAACCTGGCGGTCGGGATGATCATCGGTGGAGCGATCGGCAACGTGCTCGATCGCCTGTTCCGGTCGCCCGGTTGGTTCCGTGGCGCCGTTGTCGATTTCATCGATTTGCAGTGGTTCCCGATCTTCAATGTTGCCGACATGGGGATCACGATCGGAGGAGTGCTCCTCGTGCTCTCGTCGTGGCACGCCGCCAAGCCGGCCGCCGTCCTCGAGGAGTCAACATGATCAGTGACGAGGTTCCAGCGGCACTCGCCGGCGAACGAATTGACCGCGTCGTTGCCCTCTTGGCCGACGTGAGCCGCTCGCAGGCAGCGGCGATCATCGATGCCGGTGGTGTGCGCGTCGACGATCAGCCTGTCACGTCGGGCAAGATGCGTCTCACTGAGGGTCAGATGGTCGACGTCGATCCTTCGGTGATCGAGCCTGATGGACCGCCCGAGGCCGATCCGGACGTCGTGTTCACGGTGCTCTACGAAGATGACGACATCCTGGTGATCGACAAGCCCGCCGGCTTGGTCGTCCATCCCGGCGCTGGTAATCCTGACGGAACCCTGGTGAATGGACTGCTTGCCCGTTACCCGGAGATCGTGGGTGTCGGTGAACGGATCCGCCCAGGGATCGTGCACCGACTCGACGCCGGCAGCTCCGGGCTGCTCGTAGTCGCCCGCACCCAGGAGTCCGCTGATCGATTGATCGAGCAGTTCGCCTCGCACCACGCCACTCGCGTGTATCTGGCGCTCGTGTGGGGCCATCCTGAGGCGCCGCACGGTGTGATCGACGCGCCGATCGGCAGATCGAAGCGCGACCCGCTCAAGATGGCGGTCGTTGCCGACGGGCGGCGTTCGCGAACCGAATACCGATTGCTCGAGAAGTTCGACAGCCCGGCCGACCTGGCGTTACTCGAATGTCGCCTGGAGACCGGGCGGACGCACCAGATCCGGGTTCATCTCAGCTCGATCGGCCACCCACTGGTGGGCGACCCGGTGTACGGGCAGCGCCGGCCGAAGTTGCAGGTGAATCGACCCTTTCTGCACGCGCTCGAGCTTGCGTTCGATCACCCCCGCACCGGTCAACTGGTGTCGTTCAAGAGCGAACTTGCCGCTGACCTCGCGGAGCGGCTCTCGACGCTGAAGCGGTTCAGGAACTAACCGATCGGCGAGCGGGTCAGGATGGAACAACCGGTTCGAGTTGGGTCTCCCCGCGGGCGACCCGTGTGATCCCGGCCAGTGTGTAGCCCTCGAGATGATGGCGCATGGTCTCGCCTGCCTGCTGCCAGATCTCGAGGAGCACGCATTGGCCCTCGTGGTCGCAGGCGCCATCTTGATGGGGTTTCCCGAAGTCGCCCAGCGTGATCGGGCCGTCGACGGCTGACAGGATCTCGGAGATCCGGATCTCCTCGGCTGATCGTGCGAGCACGTACCCGCCGCCGACGCCTCGCTTCGACCGCACCAAGCCGGCGCCTTTCAGGGCGAGCAGGATCTGCTCGAGATACGGCTGCGGGAGGCCCGTTCGCTCTGCGATGTCACGAACCGACGTGGGGCCGGACTCGTCGTCGCGCAGCGAAAGCGACAGTAGAGCCCGGCAGGCGTAGTCACCTCTTGTCGAAACGCGCACACGATCATCGTAGGGCTTTCGCGCCGCTTCACTTGGCCTCAGCCACGCGAAGATGGTGGACTAGCTGGTGCGTGACCAATCCGACTGAGATCTCGACGAGCGTTGTGGCTCCGGAGCCGGTTGTTCCTGACTACTCGGGGGCGAACGTGCGCGGCATCGTGCCGTCATTACTGGGGCCGTCTGCCTGGACCTCGGGGCTGCCCGATTGGATGCCGGCCGGCGTTGCCGAGTCACGCCAGATCGTGCTGTTCGTGCTCGACGGGTTGGGGTGGGATCAGCTCGCCGACTATCGCCATCTGATGCCGACCATCGCCGGGATGCGTGGCAGCCGGATCACGACCGTCGCACCCACCACGACGGCGACCGCGTTGACCTCGATCTCGACGGGGCTGACGCCAGGTGAGCACGGTCTGATCGGATACCGGATGTTGCTCGGCGGCGAGGTCGTCAACGTGTTGCGCTGGGCGGCCGACGGGAAGGATCGCCGCAAGTCACAACCGCCCGGGGACGTGCAGCGTTACCCGGCGTTCCTCGGCGAGGCGGTCCCGATCATCAGCCCGGCCGAACTGCTTGCTTCGGCGTTCACCGAAGCGCATCTGCGAGGTGGCGAGCGGTGCGGTGTGCGTGCGTCATCGTCGATCGCGATCGAGGTCCGCCATCAGCTTGCCGCTGGTCAACGGTTCGTCTACGCCTATTACGGCGGCGTCGACAAGATCGCTCACGAGCGCGGTTTCGACGAGTTCTACGAGGCGGAACTGCGTGCTGCCGACCGGCTCGTCGCCGACATGCTGGAAATCCTCCCACCCGGAGCACTGCTGTTGGTGACCGCCGATCACGGCCAGGTCGACGTCGGGGAGCGGATCATCACACCGTCCCCCGATCTGCTCGGCCTCGTGGCGTTGCAGTCGGGTGAGGGTCGGTTCCGTTGGCTGCACGCACGCCGCGGCGCGCACGAGGAACTGCTGGCGGCGGCAACCGACGAGTTCGGCGCTACGGGTTGGGTACGGGCCCGTGATCAGATCATCGCTGACGGATGGTTCGGTCCTTCGGTGGCGCCACCCGTCGCGGCTCGGCTCGGCGATGTGGCACTGGTTGCGTACGAGCCGGTCAGCTACGACGACCCGGCCGACAGCGGACCGTTCAAACTTGTCTGCCGCCACGGCTCATTGACGTCCGCCGAGGTGTATGTTCCCCTCCTCGCCCAAGGAAACCCGTAATGGAGAGTATGTCGATGACGCCAGATCAGCCTTCAGATCACTCGGATGTCGAGCACGGCGAGTTGTTGCCGGCCCCATTGGAGCCAGTCGCAGAAGATGTGGTCACCGGCGCCGTGATCGAGCCTGCCAAGGTGATGCGGATCGGTTCGATGGTGAAGCAATTGCTCGACGAGGTCCGCCAGGCGCCGCTCGACGACGCCAGTCGGGAACGTCTCGCCGAGATCTACGAGCGGTCGGTGACGGAGTTGGCGTCGGCGTTGTCGCCAGACCTCCAGGACGAGCTGCACTCGCTGGCGCTGCCATTCGACGACGGAGAGGTGCCCAGCGATGCGGAGCTGAGGATTGCCCAGGCGCAGCTCGTGGGCTGGCTCGAAGGCCTCTTCCACGGGATCCAGGCGACGTTGTTCGCCCAGCAGTTCGCCGCCCGGCAACAACTCGAGCAGTTACGCCAACTCCCGCAGGGCGGCCCAGGCGGCCCGATCCTCGACCAGTCCCAGATCCAACAACAAGAACGCCCCGGCACCTACCTCTGAACTCTGAACCCCGAGTTCCGAACCCCGGTCGGTTCTCCGAATTCCGAATACCTGGATCGTGACCGTCGGTCCCTTGAATCACCGGTCGGGCAATTCCTCGGCGAGGGAGGGTCTGATAGGTTGACGAACCACATTCTTGTGATTCGCACTTCCTTCGACGTTGCCCGACAGACCATTGACTGATTCGTTCACCCACCTCCACGTCCACACCGAGTTCTCGATGCTCGACGGCGCGGCGCGCCTCGACGAGATGGTGGCCAAAGCCGTCGCTGACGGGCAGCCCGCAATCGGGATGACCGATCACGGCAACATGTACGGCACGCTCGAGTTCTACAAGGAGTGCCGCAAGCAGGGCGTCAAGCCGATCATCGGGACCGAGGCGTACATGGCCCACGATCACCGGTCGGAACGGCCCACGCGTCGAGGCCGTGTCGACGACTCGGGTGGCGACACCGAGGGCGGCAAGAAGCTCTACTACCACCTCACGCTGCTGGCCGAGAACGAGGTCGGGTACCGCAACCTGATCCAGCTCTCCAGCCTGGCGTTCCTGGAGGGCTACTACTACAAGCCGCGGATGGACTGGGAGTTGCTGGAGAAGTACTCGGAAGGCCTGATCGCCACGACAGGGTGCCTCGGCGGCCACGTCCTCCAGTCACTGCTGAACGGTGACGACAAGGGTGCGCTCGACAAGGCCGGTCGGCTCCAGGAGATCTTCGGCAAGGACAACCTGTTCGTCGAGTTGCAGGACCATGGTCTTGCAGCGCAACACGAAACCAACCCGAAGTTGGTCGAGATCGCCAAGCAGATCGGCGCCCCACTGCTCGCCACCAACGACTCGCATTACACCCACCGAGAGGACCACGAAGCGCACGATGCGCTGCTGTGTGTCCAGACCGGCGCACTGATCTCCGATCCGAAGCGATTCAAGTTCGAAGGCACCGAGCACTACCTCAAGTCCGCCCGCGAGATGCGCCACCTGTTCCGCGAGTTGCCGGAAGCTTGCGACAACACGCTCTGGGTCGCCGAGCGAGCCGACCTCGAGATCACGTTCGGCGACGCCCTCCTCCCGAACTTCAAGATCCCTGAGAACTTCACCACCGACAAGGAGTACCTCGACCACCTGACGTGGGAAGGCGCAAAGCGGCGGTGGGGCGACAACCTCCCCCCGAGCGTCGTGGAGCGTGTTGCCTACGAACTCAAAGTCATCAACGACATGGGGTTCGCTTCGTACTTCCTGATCACCTGGGACCTGATTCGCTATGCCAAGGATTCGGGCATCCGGGTCGGTCCCGGTCGTGGTTCGGCGGCAGGATGCGCTGTCGCCTACTGCTTGCGGATCACCGATCTGGATCCGATCAAGTACGACCTGCTGTTCGAGCGCTTCCTCAACCCGAGCCGCATCTCGATGCCCGACATCGACATGGACTTCGACTCGCGATACCGCGACGAGATGATCCGTTACGCGGCCCGCACGTACGGTCGCGACCACGTCGCCCAGATCATCACGTTCGGCACGATCAAAGCCCGCAACGCGGTGCGTGACGCCGCCAGAGTGCTCGGTTACCCGTACAACGTCGGCGACAAGATCGCGAAGACGATGCCGCCCCTCGTGATGGGCCGCGACACCCCGTTGAAGTACTGCTTCGAGCAGAGCGACAAGTACGCCGATGGTTACAAAGCCGCCCAGGAGCTCCGGGCGATGTACGACACCGACCCCGATGTCAAGCGTGTCGTCGATGTCGCCAAAGGCTTGGAGGGCCTCAAGCGATCCGACGGGATCCACGCCGCCGCGGTCGTGATCACCAAGGAACCGGTCACCCACTACCTCCCGATCCAGCGCAAGCCGGAATCCGGCCAGGATCCCGCCGACGCGCCGATGGTGACCCAGTTCGAGATGCACGGTGTCGAGGAACTCGGCCTGCTCAAGATGGACTTCCTTGGTCTCCGGAACCTCGACGTGATCACCGACGCACAGGCGATGATCCAGGCCCACCGCGACCCGGCGTTCGACATCGATTCGGTCCTGCTCGACGATCAGCCGACGTTCGACCTGCTGACTCGTGGCGACACGATCGGTGTGTTCCAACTCGAGTCACCGCCGATGCGTCAGCTGTTGAAAGCCCTTGCGCCGAACAGCTTCGAAGACGTCTCGGCTGTGCTGGCGCTGTATCGGCCGGGTCCGATGAGCGTCAACATGCACTACGACTACGCCGACCGCAAGAACGGCCGCAAGCCGGTCGAGTACTTCCACCCCGATGCGGAAGAGGTGCTCGACGACACGTTCGGTCTGATGATCTATCAGGAAAGCGTGATGCGAGTCGCTCAACGCTTCGCCGGGTACTCGTTGGCCGAAGCCGACAATCTGCGGAAGGCAATGGGCAAGAAGTCTCGCGAGGAGATGGCCAAGGCGCGTGAGGCCTTCGAATCCGGGTGTGCGACGAGCGGCTACGAAGCCCCGCTCGGCAAAGAGTTGTTCGACATCATCGAGAAGTTCGCCGACTACGCCTTCAACAAGAGCCACACGTTCGGTTACGGCCTGGTCACCTATCAAACCGCCTATCTCAAGGCGCACTATCCGGTCGAGTATTTCGCCTGCCTGCTGACGAGCGTGAAATCGAACCTCGACAAGGCGGCGGTCTACCTGTCCGATTGCCGGTCGGCCGGCATCAAGGTGCTCACCGCCGACATCAACCGTTCGGTGATCGACTTCGACGCGATTCCGACCGCGCTCGTCCCCGACGACGTCTCACTCCCGATCGGGAGCCCCGGGGCGATCACGTTCGGGCTCTCCGCAGTTCGCAATGTCGGCGCCGCACTGGTCGGGCAATTGATCGCCGAACGCGATGCCAACGGTGAGTTCACCGATTTCTACGACTTCGCCGAGCGGGTTCCCGAGCAGGTGCTCAACAAGCGGACCGTTGAATCATTGATCAAAGCCGGGGCGTTCGACCGGTTGGGGCACCCGCGGCGTGGCTTGGTGGCGTCGTTCGAACAGATCATCGATGTCACCATCGAGCGCCGGCGCGAGCGTGATCAGGGCGTGATGAGCCTGTTCGGCGACTGGAACAACGCGCCGACCGACGCACCCGACGGCGCGCCCAACGACAAGGCGAGCTCGAACGGGTACAACGAACGGATACCGATCCCCGACATCGAGTACGACAAGGGCGAACGGCTCAAGGCCGAGAAGGAGATGCTCGGCCTCTACGTGTCCGATCACCCGTTGTTCGGTGTCGAAGCGGCGCTCAAGCGAAAGATCGACCACAGCTTGAGTGAGCTGACCGAGATGGACGATGGCACCCCGGTCAAGGTCGGCGGTGTGATTACGAACCTGGCGAGGAAATTCACCAAGCGCGGCGACCAGATGGCGGTGTTCGTGTTGGAGGATCTGGAAGCGACAATCGAGGTCACGGTGTTTCCGCGAACGCTGGTGGAACAGGGCCACAAGCTCGAGGACGACATCATCGTCGCCGTCAGGGGTCGCCTCGATCGACGCGATGAGTCCCGATACGGTCTGATTGCACAGGACATCGAAGTGCTGTCGGGTCTCACCGATGGGACCGCTTCTCAGCTGCGTCTGGCACTCCCGACCCATGCCCTCGACGAACTGAAGATCCAGCGCTTGAAGCGGATCCTGCGCGACCATCCCGGCGAGTCGGTGGTCCTGATCGAGATCGGCCACGGCAAGGTGTTGCGGCTTGCCGATGACTTCCGGGTCGACATCGATCGCGCCGTCGGCGAGCTGCGAATGGCGTTCGGCCACGACGCTGTTCTGCTCTGATGCGGGCGTCGTTCGGCGTGCGGTTGTGAATATCGGCCGATCCGGTGGCAGAATGGAGACCCGAATACGTCCGCGGGAGGGGACATGCCCATCGAAGTACACACGAATGACGCAAGTTCACTGACCGATGCCGACCTCGACGAGATGGGGTCGATCGAGGCCGGGTTCGACATTGGAGCGATCTCCAAGGCCAAAGAAGACTGGGTGCTCGTGACCACGGCGCGGATCGAGGGCAAGCTCCACGGATTCACCTTTTCGACGCTCGAGCGGATTGGTGGCACCCCGTGCGTGCTGCTCGGCATGATGAGCATCCGGCGTAGCTCGAAGCGTGACTCTGTACTGCGTGGTTTGATGGGAGAGGCGTATCACCGTGCCCTGATGGCATTCCCCGATGAAGACGTCGTGGTCGGCTCTCGCTTCATCGCCGCCGATGCCGTGGAAGCATTCGAGAAACTCGACGACGTGATTCCGTCGCCAGGCGTGCGCGCCGTTGGCGAGGAGCGGGCGTGGGGTCGACGGCTGGCGAAGCGGTTCGGGATCGAACCGCACTACGACCCGCAGACCTTCACGGCCAAGAACGGACAGTCGGGTTACCTCGACTTCGTCACTGCCAAGCCCGAGAAGATCAATCCGAAGATTGCGGAGATGTTCGCTCACGTCGACGCCGCGGCAGGCGACGCCATGGTGATCTACGGCTGGACGATGGCGGAAGACCTCGTCAAACTCGGCCGCCGGGTCTAGCTGATCGGTGATGGTCGAGTTCGCCGACGTCGTTCGACGTCGGCGGATGACTCGGTCGTTCAGCGCCCGGGCGCTTCCGTCTGGCTTGTTGGAGCAACTCGTCAACCTCGCCAATCGGGCACCCAGCGCTGGGAAGAGCCAGGGTTGGCATCTTGTGGCGCTGGAGGGTCCGCAGACGGCGTTGTTCTGGGATACGACGCTCCCGCCGATGCGGCGAGGACGCTTCCGGTGGCAGGGATTGCTCGACGCACCGGTGATCCTGCTCCCGCTGGCAGACTCGAAGGCCTATCTCGATCGATACTCCGAACCCGACAAGACGGCCACCGGTCTCGGCGTCAACGCCGCCGCCTGGCCAGCGCCGTATTGGACGATCGACGCGTCAATGGCCGTGATGACGTTGCTGCTGGCGGCGGAGGACGCAGGTTTGGGTGCCTTGTTCTTCGGCGTCTTCAAAGGTGAGCGCGAGCTTCGCCAGGCGCTCGGGATTCCTCCCGGCCTCGACCTGCTCGGTGCGATCGCCCTCGGTTACCCACTCGAGGATGCTGAGCAACGCGGCCGGAGCGCCGGTCGCCAAGGTCGCACCGCTGGGGCGATCATCCATCGCGGTTCCTGGTGAGGCTGCCGGTCAGTTGATCGACAGGCCGTCCGGGACCTGGTGGCCCGTGAGCTGCTCGTACAACGCCTCCGGTGTCTCCGTCGGCGCCTCGCACACGTAGTCGCGACAGAGGTAGGCGCGTCCCTCCGACCGGCCGTCCCACAGCGGCGAGTCGAAGGGCTCTCCCCAGGTCATGACCAGGTCGGGACGCCACAACACCTGGGCCACCTTGACCAGATCGGGCACGTCGCCGACGAGTGCCAGTTCCATCAATCCTCGATGGCGCAGCCCGACGACCAGCAACGCGTTCGAGACTGCTCCTGGCGCCTGCTCGATGGCGGTTCCGAGCAGTTGCAGGATCCGATCGGCATGATTGCGATAACGCATCTCGCCGGTCAGCGCGGCGAGACGGATGAGCGCGTGGGCGGCGCTGGAGTTCGCGGACGGCGTGACCGAGTCGTGGAAGTCCTTCTGGCGCACGACCAGCGCCTCGGCGTCCTCCGCGGTCGTGTAGAGACCGCCCTGGCTCGGATCCCAGAAGAAGTCGAGCATCGTCTCGGCGGTCTGACACGCGGCGTCGACCCAACGTGCCTCGCCGGTCAGTTCGTGGAGCCGAATGAACCCGTCCACCAGCGCAGCGTGATCCGCTGCCAGCGCACTGTGACGGGCAGGTGGCACACCGTCTGCCTGCCATGACCGGAACCAACGCCCGTTCTCACCCCGGAGCTCTCGCAGCAGGAACTCCCCGTTGGCAATTGCGGCAAGTTTCCAGTCGTCGCGCTGAAAAGCCGCCGCGGCATCGGCCAGCGCGTAGAGGAACAATGCATTCCATTCGGTCAGGACCTTGTCGTCGAGACCGGGGCGCCGACGCATCGATCGAGCGGCCAGCAATCGCTGACGAGCCGACTCGATCGTCTCCGGTCTGGCGAGTTGGCCCCTGTGGCCGATCCGATTCGGAATCGAACGACCCTCGAAATTGCCGTGCTCCGTGATCCCGTACCACTCGCAAACTGCCGTCGCGTCCTCCTGGCCGACCACATCTCGCACCTCGGATGGAGTCCAGGTGTGGAACAGGCCTTCGTGACCGTGCCCGTGTTCATCGGGCGAGTCGGCGTCTTCGGCAGAGTAGAAACCGCCGTCCGGGTGACGGAGTTCGCGGAGGACGTACCCGATCGTCTCCTCGACGACTTGGCGGTAGTGATCGATCCCGAGCACCGAGTACGCCTGGCGGTAGACCTTGACGAGTGTCGCTTGGTCGTAGAGCATCTTCTCGAAGTGCGGAACGAGCCACTCCCGGTCGACCGAGTAGCGCGCGAAGCCGCCGCCGATGTGGTCGTAGATCCCCCCCGACGCCATCGCGTCGAGCGTCGTCGTGATCACTCGCTGTGCGTCGTCGGAGCCCGACTCCATGTACGACCGCAGGACGAGCTCGATGTGGAACGTTGACGGGAACTTCGGCGCCGCACCGAATCCGCCCCATTCCCGGTCGAATGCGGCTCCGAGTCGTCGGAGCGTCGAATTGACCGCGTCGAGCGAGGGAAGATCGTCTTTCGGCTGGGTTCGGGCGCTCTGCCCGATCGCGGCCACGAGCGCCGTGGCATTCTGCTCGAGATCCTCGCGGCGGTTCTGCCACACGTCGTCGAGCGCTTCCAGCAACTTGAGGAACGACTCCTTCGGGAAGTAGGTGCCGCCCCAGAACGGGCGCCCATCGGCGTCGATCGCCACGGTCATCGGCCATCCACCGCGACCGGTCAACGCCTGGACCGCATCCATGTAGATCGAGTCCACATCAGGGCGCTCCTCTCGGTCGACCTTGACACACACGAACCGGGCATTCATCGACTCGGCGACCTCGGCATCCTCGAACGATTCGTGCGCCATCACGTGGCACCAGTGGCAGGCCGAGTAGCCGACGCTCAACAGGATCGGAACATCACGGTGGCGGGCGGCCTGGAATGCCTCCTCGCCCCACGGATACCAATCGACAGGGTTGTCGCGGTGCTGGCGGAGGTATGGGGAGGTCTCGTGGGCGAGGCGGTTCACGATTCGACCCTATCGACGCCTCGACGTGGCAGCATGGCCCCCGTGTCGACTGCCGCCGCCGCCTCGCTCCTGTTGTTCGGGGTCGTCTCGTCGGTCGTGACATGGAACGCCGCCAAGCCGGTGCTGAACCCCACTCGTCGCTACTCACCGCTGTGGCTCCCGGCGATGGTGGTTACGGAGCTGGCGCCGTTGTGGCTGACGGTGCAACTGGCGATGCTGGCGATCGGTGCCGTTCTCGGGGGGCTCACCAGTACTGCCGGGAGGGTCGGCGGGTGGATCGTGGTCGTATCGGTGGCGATGACGGTGTGGTTGATGATTCGATCCGCGATCGGCGTTCGCCGCCTGGCCGCGTTGATCGACGGTGCAGTGGAACCTGGGCGTGGCGTTGGGCGCTGGTTCGGTCGACCCGCCCAGACGCCGGTCGGTATCGTCGAGCAGAATCGGGTCGCCTGGCGTGGTGATCTGACCCTCGACGTGATCCGGCCGATCCACCAACTCGAGCACACGCCCGTTGTGATCTACGTCCACGGCGGCGGATGGACGGGCGGAGATCCGCAGCGTCAGGCCCGCGATCTGTACCACGCCCTGAGTCTGGACGGTTGGGTCGTGCTGAGCGTGCGTTATCCGTTCACGCCGTCGGTGTCGGTCGAGACCCAGATCGAGACGATTCGTCAGGCAGTCGCCTGGGCGCGCCAGACATGGGTTCCATCGCGGGTCGTCCTGGCAGGAGGTTCGGCCGGCGGGCACCTGGCGGCGATGGTGGCGCTGACGTCGGACGAACCGGTCGACGCCTGCGTAGGGATCTACGGCGTGTACGACATGGCCAATCGCAACCGAACGCGGGCACCGTGGACGAAGATCCGCAACGAGGTGATGCTGGCGTCGGTCGACGAGGCGATGGAGCGGTATCGGCTGGTCTCACCGCTCGATCAGATCGACGGTGTCACGCCACCCTTCCTCGTGGTCCACGGGACTCACGACACGCTGGTGCCGATCGGGGAGGCGACACAGTTCGTCGAGGCCCTGCGGGCAGCCCGACGCCCGGTCGACTTCCTGCCGGTGTTCGGCGCCCAGCATGCCTTCGATGCGTTGTCGTCGCCGACGAGTCGAACCGCAGCCGCAGCAGTTCGAACATGGCTACGCCGCGTCGTCGTCGACGCGCCGAGTGCCCGTACGTAGCGGTTCGTCGAAATCGCGCCCGAAGGGCATCTGCTTCGCCGTCGTGTCCTCAGGCGCCGACGGCGTGGTAACCGCCGTCGACGTGGACGATCTCGCCGGTGGTTGCCGGGAACCAGTCAGACAGCAACGCGCAACACGCCCGCGCCACCGGTTCCGAATTGTTGACGTCCCATCCGAGCGGGGCGCGCCCGTCCCAGGTGTCTTCGAACAACTTGAATCCGGGAATCGATTTCGCAGCCATCGTTCGAATCGGCCCTGCCGCCACCAGGTTGCACCTGATCTGTTGTGGTCCGAGCTCGCGGGCGAGGTATCGGGACAGGCTCTGCAGAGCCGATTTGGCGACCCCCATCCAGTTGTAGGCCGGCCACGCCTTCTGATTGTCGAAGTCGAGGCCGACGAACGCGCCACCTTCCGTCATCAACGGCACGAACGCATCCGCCAGCGTCTTGAGCGAGTACGTCGAGATGTGGATGGCGACGGCGACATCCTCGAACGGTGCCCCGAAGAAGTCGTCACCCAGGCACGAGGCAGGTGCGAACCCGATCGCGTGGAGAACACCGTCGACTCGACCCCACTTTGCGGCGACGGCGTCGCGCACCGATGCAACGTGTTCCGGCACCGTGACGTCGAATTCGAACACGTCGATGTTGTCGCCCAACTTGCGGGCGGTTCGCTGCGTGAGGCTGATCCCGCGGCCGGCACCGGTGAGCACGATGTCGGCACCTTCCTGGAGTGCCATCTTGGCCACGCCATACGCCAAGGATGCGTCGGTGAGGACGCCGGTGATCACGATCTTCTTCCCATCGAGCAAGCCCATGGTGGATGACCTTAGAGCACGAGCCGACGGGCCGGTGATCCAATCGCGACGCTGACACGTTTCGATTGCGCCGGAGGAGCTGCGTGCCGGCCGACGGGCCGGCGAGACCACGGGTCACTGGATCGGCACGTGTTTTGCGGTGACTTTGTGCAAGGCTCGATGTCATGCGAATTGGCATCATCGGAGGTACGGGCCCGGCCGGAGTCGGTTTGGCTGCCCGATTGGCAAGCGTCGGGTACGAGACGGTGTTGGGTTCGCGATCGAAGTATCGGGCGATGGAAAGCCGGGACGCGCTGGTCGAGGAGTATCCCCAGATCGGCGACCTGTTGAGTTACGGCGACAATCGCGCCGCCGCTGACTGCGACGTCGTCGTGATCGCCACACCATGGGATTCGGCGGCGACGATGGCCCAGGACCACGCCTCCTACCTGAAAGGCAAGATCGTGATCAGCATGGCGAACGCGCTGGTGCGCGTCGGTAAGGAGTTCCAGCCGCTCGTGCCGCCGAGGGGGAGTGTTGCCGCGCACGTGCAGGCGGCGGTTCCGCAGAGCAAGGTCGTGGCAGCGTTCCATCACCTGCCCGCCAAGGAGCTCGGCAACATCGGCGAGCCGATCGATTCGGACGTGCTGATCTGTGGAGACGACCCGAATGCCGTGATGCAGGTCAGCGAGATCGTCAGCAAGATCCCGGGTTGTCGTCCGCTCGATGCCGGCGAACTCTCGAACGCGACCGCGATCGAGGCATTCACGGCGGTGTTGTTGCAGTTGAACGTCCGGTACAAGACGCGGGTCGCCCCCAAACTGACGGGCATCAAGGGCGATCCCCGCGCGGCGCACCCCTGAGCATGTCGATCCTCCAGCTCTACGACACGGCCCGCCGCGCGATCGTCGCGTTCGAACCGGGCGAAGAAGTCCTGATGTACACGTGTGGCATCACGCCGTATGACGCGACCCACCTCGGGCATGCCGCCACCTTCATTTCGTACGATGTGCTCCAGCGCCACCTGATCGACAAGGGTCACACGGTCAAGTGCGTTCGCAACGTGACCGACATCGACGACCCGCTGTTCGCCAAGGCACGTGAACTCGGCGTGCACTACCTCGATCTCGCGGCAGGTGAGGAGGCCCGTTTCGAGCGTGACATGGTCGCCCTCAACGCACTGCCGGTTGCCTCGACGCCGCGGGCGTCGTCTGCGATCCCCGACATCCGTGGGTTCATCGGGATGGTGCTCGACCGCGGGTATGCCTATCAGGCAGGTGGCTCGGTCTATTTCGACGTATCGAAGTTCGACTCGTTCGGTTCCGTGAGCGGGTACACGCACGACGAGATGGTCGCGCTTGCGAGGCAGCGCGGCGGCAACCTCGACGATCCGAACAAGCATGATCCGCTCGACTTCGTGCTGTGGCAGCCTTCGGCGGCTGACGAACCGTCGTGGGACACGATGTGGGGCCCGGGTCGCCCCGGGTGGCACATCGAGTGCAGTGCACTGGCAATGCGAGAGCTGGGAACCACGATCGACCTGCACGGCGGCGGGACGGATCTGATCTTCCCGCATCACGAGTGCGAGCGAGCCCAGTCGGAAGCGGCGACCGGCGAGCCGTTCGTGAAGCATTGGATGCACACAGCATTGATCAGCAAAGACGGCGAGAAGATGTCGAAGAGCCTGGGAAATCTGGTCTTCGTCGATCGGCTGCGCACCGAGTGGGATCCGATGGCGATCCGCCTGGGTCTCATCGAGCACCACTACCGGACGGAATGGGAGTGGGACGAGGACCTGATGCCACGCAATGGCGCTCGTCTCGAGGCTTGGCGGGCGGCTGCCGACGGCTCGGACGGCGATGTGCTGTCGATCGTTCGGGAACGCCTCGACGACGACCTCGATACGCCGGGTGCCGTCGCCGCAGTCGACGTTGCTGCGGCCAACGGTGAATCGACGTTGGCAGCATCGAACTTGCTCGGGGTCTCATTGGTGGCGGGCCGTCCGTGACCGCGGTTTCGTCGGGATATCGGGCAACACACGATCTGTTCACATGAAATCAATCTTCACGATTCCCGCCCGCCACCGCTGTGTCCTACAGTGCGACGTATGAGTGAGCGTGTTGGTGCCAGCAAAGCGCAAGCTCGCGCCCGCACCGTGATGGGGCCGATCGCGAAGCGGCTCTGGACGATCAATCAGGTCGGATTCGAACGTCTGCCGGTCGATGGACCCGCGATCCTGTGTCCGAATCACATCAGCTTCCTCGATTCGGCGTTCTTGATGCTGACCGTACCGCGCAACATCAGTTTCGTCGGCAAGGCCGAGTACATGGACTCGTGGAAGACCAAGTTCCTCTTCCCGGCGATGGGCATGATCCCGATCGATCGGGCGGGTGGCAGCAAGAGTCAGGCCGCGCTCGATGCTGCCGAAGTCGTGTTGCAACGTGGTGAACTGTTCGGGATCTTCCCCGAAGGCACTCGAAGCCGAGACGGTGATCTGTACAAGGGACGCACGGGTCCGGCCCGTCTGGCGATGAAGATCGGGTGCCCGATCTTTCCGGTCGGCGTGGTCGGCACCGACAGTATCCAGCCGGTCGATGCCAAGTTCCCGAAGCTGCGCGGCGAGTGCACGATCACGATCGGACGCCCGATCCGCCCGGAGCGGTACCGGGGCCGTGGTCCGGAGCATCTGGCGTGGCGGTCGATGATCGACGAGGTGATGTACGAGATTCGGGAGATCACCGGACAGACCTACAAGAACGTCTACTCCGGCCAAGCCGAAACCGAGGAACACAAGCCCTCCAAAGTGGCAACCGTCGCCGACGACGAGCGGGTCGACGAACGAGAGCTCGTTCACGCTCGCTGACGACTGCTGGTCCGTTCCGACAGAGTTGGGCTACGTGCCAGTTCTCGGGTCGCCGGGAAGCAAGCGGTCCACGACGACGAGCACCACGCCGCCGGTCTCCTCGGGGTGGATCGTGATTCCGGATTCGTCGTCTCGAACGATCCTCACCGATGCGCCGGTCAACGCTCGCCGCGCTTGCGTCAGGTCCGCGGTGAGTACCCCGAGGTTGCTGGTTTGAGGACGGGCATAGCTCCAGCCCCACAGCTCTCGACACGCACCCAGCTCGGGAATCGGGTACAACGCCAGGATCATGTCGCCCAACGACACGCCGCAGCGCGGGTGGCCGGGTGGCGCGTCGGGACGCTCGAAGGCGATGCCGTGGCCGAACAGTTCGGCGAGGCGCCTGGCGGCGACGGCCGGGTGATCGACAACCGCTCCACCGAATGCCATCTTGGTGACGTCGAGCAGTGGCGTTCCCGCGATCGACGGCATGACGGCGCCGAATCGGGGATCGAGCCGCTCCTCGTCGCCGAACCATTCGATCACCACGCCGGCCGTGTCGGCCGGATGCGTGAACACGATGTGTCCCCCGACCCGCGAGGCGATTCGTACATCGTGCGCTTCGAGGAAGCTGATCGTTGCTTCGATGTCAGACACCTGCACCGCGATCGAACTCATGTGGGAGCCGAACCGCTCGACAAATCGCTCGACTGCACCGCCGGCGACGATCGGCTCGCCGATCTCGATGATGTTGTCACCCAACCACGCCATACCGCCGCGACGACCGATCGCAGGGTCCTCGATCCGGCTGTCCTCCAGCACCCGAAGGCCACACAGTCGATCGAGTGCGTCACGTGTGCGTTCGTAGTCGGCGACCATCGCGGTCGTGTGAAAGCACCAACGAACGTAGTGGTCGGCTGACATCGTCGCCGACTCTACTGAAGCGTTACCCGAGGTCGATTCTGGTGAGGTCGTCGGCGAGGATCACCTCGCCTGCGAAGTGTCTGGAGGCGAGTTCACGCCACGCCTCGTCGTCGCCAGGGCTTCTGGCCGGGACGTAGTGCGTGCAGACCAGTCGGGCGACTCGGTTCCGTTCGGCCGTCTGGGCGGCCTGCTCGATCGTCGAGTGGTAGTCGAGGATGTCCCGGAAGCGGGCGCTCGGTACGAGCCGAACGAGATCGTCGCGAATCACCGTCTGGACGTACACATCGGCGTCGGTGCAGAGCAGATCCAAGCCTGTGCACGGGATCGTGTCGCCGGCAATCGCCACCGACTTTCCGCCGCCGGAGATGCGGTAGCCGATGGTCGGTTCGACCGGTCGGTGGTCGGTCGACTGGGTCGTAATCGTCGCCTCTCCGATCGTGATCGAACCGGGTGGTGTGATCTCGTGCACTTCGACGACCGGCTCCCAATCGAGATCGAGATGATGCGCCAAGCGATACCCGACATCTGGCGCCAGCATCGCCAAGATGCCTGCGACGACCTGTCGGGTTCCCTCAGGGCCGTAGATGTGGAGCGGAGCCGGTTGCTGACTCATCACCCAATGGGTCGTGATCACGTCGTTGAGGTCGGTGATGTGATCGCTGTGCAGATGGGTCAGGAGCACGGCGTCGAGCATGATCGGGAGTGTGCCGGTTGCGGCAAGTCGCATCAGCACGCCGCGCCCGGCGTCGATCAGCAGCCGCGTGCTGCCGACGTGAACCAAGGCTGCCGACCCTGCTCGGTTCGGGTCGGGTATCGGGTTGCCGGTGCCCAGAATCGTGACGGAAACGGCAGTCATGACGCGGCGATGAAGTCGGTCAACACCCGAGCCAGCTCAGGACCGCAGTCTTCCTGGAGGAAGTGGCCGCCTCCCTCGATCGTCGTATGTGGTTGGCCGGTGGTGCCGGGTACCTCTCGAAGGAACACGCGGTCGCCGCCCTTGGTGATCGGATCGCGATCGGAGAAGACGCACAGGAACGGGCGATCAAAGCGACGCAGGGTCTCCCACGCCGCTCGGTTGGCGGCGGCGGCCGGGTCATCGGGCGCACTCGGGACGAGCGATGGGAAGATCCGGGCACCGGCCTGGAACGTGTCGTCGGGGAACGGTGCGTCGTAAGCGGCCACCACAGCGGGGGAGAGGTCGCTCGTGCAACCACCGTTGACAATTGCGCCGATCGGGAAGTCGGGCGTCTCGCGGGCGAACTTCTGCCACGCCAGGAACGCGTCGTTGGGCGGCCGGTCTCCGGTCGGAAGGCCGCCGTTCCCGATCGCGACACGGGCAAAACGTTCCGGGTGCTCACCGACCAGGCGGAGACCGATCAAGCTGCCCCAATCTTGAGCGAACAGCGTGATCTCGCGCAGGTCGAGCTGATCGAACAGGGCCGAGCGGATCCACTCGACGTGGCGAGCGAAGGTGTAGTCGCTGTGCTGCGTCGGCTTGTCGGAGCGGCCGAATCCGACCAGGTCTGGGGCAATCACGCGATGGCCGGCCCCGACGAGGATCGGGATCATGTGACGGTAGAGGAAACACCACGAGGGCTCGCCGTGCAGCAGCAGCACGACCGATCCATCAGGCCGGCCTTCGTCGATGTAGTGAATCCGCAGCGTTCCAGCATCGTCGGCGCCGGCGTCGGCGTGCACGTCCACGTAATGCGGTGGGAAGGCGAAGTCGGGCAGATCGACGAATCGATCGTCTGGCGTGCGCACGGTCTCCATGAGCGCGACCGTATCGGTAACCGTGCGGGCGATGGCTATGGAGCGCTCGTACACTTGTGGGCGTCATGTCGAACATCACGATCTCCCTCCCTGACGGCTCCAAACGTGAGTTGCCGGAAGGTTCAACCCCGCTCGATCTTGCTGCTGCGATCGGCAAGCGCCTCGCCCAGGCAGCGGTCGCAGCGGTCGTCGACGGGTCCGAAACGGACCTGACCCGCAAGCTGTCCGACGGAGCGACCGTTGCAATCGTGACCGACAGCACACCCGAGGGACGCCACGTGCTACGGCACTCGACGGCGCACGTGATGGCGCAGGCCGTGACCCGGCTGTTCCCCGGCGCCAAGTTCTCGATCGGTCCGGCAATCGAAAATGGGTTCTACTACGACTTCGAATTGCCCGACAACCAGACCTTCAGTGAGGATGATCTCGCCGCGATCGAAGCCGAGATGCGCTCGATCATGGCTGCCGATCAGCCGTTCGTCCGTTCGGAGATGTCGCCTGACGAAGCAATCGCGCTGTTCGCGGATCAGCCGTACAAGTGCGAGATCATCGAGCGTGTCCGCTCCGCCGCGGCCGCAGGCGGACTCGACGAACTCGACGCCGGCGAGGTCGCCGGCGACACGGTCAGTGCGTATCGCAACACCGACGAGTTCGTCGACATGTGCGTCGGACCACACGTGCCGTCGACCGGCCGGCTCGGTCACTTCAAGCTCCAGAAGACCTCCGGTGCGTATTGGCGCGGCAGCGAGAAAGGCCCGATGCTGCAGCGGATCTATGGCACCGCATGGGAGTCCAAGCAGGCGCTGGCCGACCATCTCACACAACTCGAGGAAGCTGCCAAGCGCGACCATCGCAAGCTCGCCACGGAGATGGACCTGTTGAGCTTCCCATCCGAACTCGGCGGCGGCCTGGCAGTGTGGCACCCGAAGGGCGCCACGGTTCGCAAGCTGATGGAGGACTACAGCCGTGATCGTCATGAGCAGGGCGGTTACGAGTTCGTCTTCACCCCTCATCTCGCCAACGCCCGCCTGTTCCAGACATCTGGCCATCTCGACTTCTACGCCGACGGCATGTATCCGCCGATGGAGATGGACAACGGCACGTACTACATGAAGCCGATGAACTGCCCGATGCACTGCCTGATCTTCAAGAGCAGGCAACGCAGCTACCGCGAGCTGCCGCTTCGGTTGTTCGAGTTGGGCAACGTCTACCGGTACGAGCGGGCCGGAACGCTGCACGGCCTGCTTCGGATCCGGGGCTTCACGCAAGATGACAGCCACATCTACATCACCAAGGATCAGATGGCTGACGAGGTCGCCGGCCTGCTGGACTTCGTTCTGTCGGTGCTGCGAGCCTTCGGATTCGAAGACTTCGTGTTCAACCTCTCGACGAAGGACCCGAACAAGTTCGTCGGCGCCGACGAGATCTGGGTCGAAGCCACGGCGGCACTCAGGGAGGCGCTCGATCGTCACGGCCTCGTGTACAAGATCAAAGAGGGTGACGCTGCCTTCTACGGTCCGAAGATCGACATCGACGTCCGCGATGCGATCGGGCGCTCATGGCAGTTGTCGACGATCCAGGCCGACTTCAACCTGCCCGAGCGCTTCGACCTCGAGTACGTCGGGGCCGACAACGAACGTCACCGCCCGATCATGTTGCACCGCGCCCTGTTCGGCTCGATCGAACGGTTCTTCGGCGTGCTCCTGGAGCATTACGCCGGGAACTTCCCGACCTGGCTCGCTCCGCTGCAAGTTCGGGTGCTCCCGGTTGCGACCGCCCATGAGGAGTACGCCGAAGCCGTCAGGTCACGCCTGGTTGTGGCCGGGGCACGAGTCGACGTGGTCGCCGCCAACGACGCCCTCGGCAAGCGAATCCGAGCGTCGAAGATGGAGAAGATCCCGTACATCTTGGTCGTCGGCGATGACGACGTCGCTGCCACCACGGTCGGCGTGAATCCGCGCGGCGGCGAGGTCGAGCGGGGTGTCGACCTGACTGAGTTCGTGAGGCGATTCACCGAAGAGGTCGCCTCCGGAACCCATCGGGCGCTCACCGCCTGATGCTCGAGCGACTGTGGAACGGTTGGCGGGCGACCTACGTCTCGTCGATCGAGTCGACCGGAGCGTCGACGAGCGAGCAGTTGGGCGGGAGTATCTTCACCCGAATCCTGACGTCGGGGCTCTCGGACGAGCAGAGCAACATCGTCCATCGCTCGCAGCAGTGCTTTGCGATTCTCAACGCCTATCCCTACGCGACCGGGCATCTGCTCGTGCTGCCGTACCGAGAAGTCGCTGATCTCGAGTCACTGACCGAGGCCGAGACGACGGAGATCTGGGGGACTGTTCGCGACGCTGTCGTCGCCGTGAAGGCGGCTTACTCGCCTGAAGGTGTCAACGTCGGGATCAACCTGGGTCGGCCCGCCGGCGGCTCGGTCAGCGGTCATCTGCACGTCCATGTCGTCCCGCGCTGGACCGGTGATTCGAACTTCATGACCGCCATCGCCAACACTCGCACACTGCCCGAACCTCTCGTCGACACTGCTGCCAGGATCAGGGCAGCGTGGCCGGACGCCACCAATGGCCCTAGGCTGAGTAGCTGATGAACACCGAAATGCCCGCTGGGTCGGACGAGCTACGCGATCAGCTCCCTGAAGACCTCAATGCCGCCGGCTTCGTCGGTGCCTACGAGTTTCCCGACAACTCCCGTCGTCGTACCCCAGGCGTGATCTACCTGATCTTGGCAGCACTGTGCCTAACTGCGTTCCTGATCAGTCGCGACTCGTCGGTTCTGGTCAACTCGGGGATCGGTTGGGCAGCGGCGATCCTTGGAGTCGCCGGACTGATCTGCTTGACATCCGGTTGGCGGATGCACGTCGACGAAAAGCGGGCCTTGGTCGAAGCCCAGCAGGCAGTTGGTTTCGCCGTCGGTCACGCCTCTGCACAACAGGTGTGGCACGGGCTCCGAAGCCGCCCGACCTGGCGCGTGCTGTGTTACTCGGCGGAAGAACCGCCGCTTCGGAGAGGTCTTGTCCTCGTCGACGCCGTGAACGGTCGCGTGGTCCAACATCTCGTCGAAGACAACCCTGAGCGCTTAGAAGGCTGACATCCATGTTCGACGGCAAATTCCGTGCACCGGTCGATGCGGCCGTGAAGCCGATTGGTGCAATGCTCCGAAAGACCAAGCTGACGCCCGATCACCTCACGGTGGTGGGACTCCTGGTCGGCGCCGCGGCAGCGGTCGCGGTCGGTTCCGGCCATCTGAGACTCGGGCTCGTGCTCGTGATCTGTGCGGCGTTGCCGGACCTGCTCGACGGGGCGCTTGCGAAGGCATCCAACTCATCGAGTCAGCGGGGGGCGTTCTTCGACTCGACCGTCGATCGCATCACGGACGCGCTGCTGCTGGGCGGGCTTGCCTACTACTTCGCGGCCGGTGACGATCCACGCCTCGCTGTGCTTCCATTCGCGGTTTCCTCGGTTTCGTCGGTGATCTCGTATCAACGCGCCAAGGCGGAGTCACTCGGGCTCGACGCCAAAGGCGGTCTGATGGAGCGTGCCGAGCGGATCGTCGTGCTCTGCATCGGGCTGTTCATCGAGCCGTGGGTCGAAGGTGCATTGATGTGGATCCTGTGGGGCATGCTCGTACTGATCTCGATCACAGCGGTCCAGCGTTTCGTCAAAGTGTGGAAACAGGCTGCGGTGGCACCAGTGACGCAGGCTCGGATCGATCTTCGCCGCGAGCGACGCTCGACCCGTCGCGAAGCGCGGACGGAGATGACGGAACGTCTCCGGACCAAGACTCGGATTCCGGTGAAGACCCGCGTGCCGCGCCGCAAAACCGATGCCTGAACACGCCGGCAGTCGCTTCGACCTGACCAATGCGGCGACACTGGGCGGCTATCGCCTGGCGGCGCTGGTGGCACGTGGGATCCCAGGATTCGCGACACCGTTCGTCGCCCCCACGTTGGGACTCGGTGCGAGTTTCGCCAGCCCGGAGCGAAGGGCGATGATCACCCGCCATCTCAAGCGAGCGGATCCGACGCTCGGCGGAATGCGGCTCCGTCGGGCGGTTCAAGAAGCGTTCGATTCGTACAGCCGGTACTGGTTGGAGAGTTTTCGGCTCCCGCATCTCTCACCGAAAGCCGTGCAGCGCGGGATGCGGGTCGAGGGCTACCAGCACCTCGTCGCCGGCCTCGAGGCGGGGAATGGTGTGATTCTGGCGCTGCCGCACCTCGGCGGGTGGGAGTGGGCAGGTCGCTGGTTGGTTGACCGAGGGCACGGTCTGACCGTGGTGGTCGAGCAACTCGATCCGCCCGAGTTGTTCGATTGGTTCGTCGGACTGCGTGAACGGCTCGGTATGCACGTCGTGCCGCTCGGTGCGGGGGCGGGCCGCGAGGTGCTGGCGGCGTTGAAACGCAACGAGATCGTCTGTCTACTGTGCGATCGAGATATCCAACGGACGGGGATTGACGTCGAGTTCTTCGGCGAGCACACAACGATTCCGGCCGGTCCGGCGACAATCGCGTTGCGAACCGGGGCGCCGCTGCTGGCGACGGCCGTCTACTTCACCGACAGTCCCGACGGTCATTTGGGAATCGTACGACCTCCAATTGCGACGGATCGCTCCGATGCCGGCTTACGGGCCGATGTCGAGCATGTCACCCAGCAACTCGCCCACGATCTCGAACACCTGATCAGACGCGCCCCTCACCAGTGGCACCTGTTCCAGCCCAACTGGCCCAGTGACCCCGGGTACGCGGTCTGACCCGGTTCGTGGCCGCCTTTCGGCCTGGCATCAACCCGACCCCACCCCTGAGCCGACGTCGTGTGGTTGCAGGGTTTCGAGGTAGCGCTTCGTCGCTGCCAAGGAGAACTGCCGGTTGAGATCGTGCATCTCGCTCAGGAGTGCCTCGGTGCCCGCAGCGTCTCGACCGATCAGAGCGCGGTTGAGTCGTTGCCTCGCGCCTTCCCACTCGTCGATCAGCACCTCGACCCCGCTCGACTCGTAGGCGCTTCCGTACGCGCGTTCGATCTCACCAGCATCGAACAGCCCAAAACGATCGGCTTCTTCGTAGATCAGTCCGAACGCCTCGCTGATCTCGTCGAAAACGGCCGGGTTGGTGCGCTGGCGGGCCGAGATCGTCCCGCAGAACGAGTCGAAGACCTCCGTCGCGAAGCGGGCGTTGATCCGCACCAGGTTGAACGCCGGTCCGCCTACCTGACCGGGGGCCAACTGCGGATCGAAGATGACAACCGCCTGTTTCGGCAGGGACCCGGTCGCGGCGCCGGCATCGGGCTCACCCCGTACCAGTTCGTAGAGCACCGGCCGGTAGTAGCGCCGTTGGCGCTGCTCCGGATCGAACGCCCGCAACGTCGCCGTGGTCGGAGTGAACAGTTCGCCCCGCAGGGCGGCCTCGTAGCGCCGGTCGAGCTGGTGCCGCCAAACGGCGTTTTCGCCTCCCACCGCAGCGACGAGACCGCCCCACGTTCTGCCTCGAGTGCCGCTGGCGGCGCGGAACAACGACAGGGTGTACGTGGACGTTGCTCCGTCGCCCTCGACGACGCGCGCATCAAGAGGAATCCCGAAACCGTCATTGCTGGCGCGGGTCAGGTCGAGCACGACGCGATGACATGGGTGGTAGATCTCGTCGCCGGTCCTCATGCCCGGGAAAGCCGTCACGATCCGATCGGCAGCCGCCGAGATCAGGTCCGGCGTGGCGTCCGGCGCCAACGGCCCCTTCAGCCAATCGTCGGAAGTCCTCCATGTCTCGTGGCACAACGCGAACAAGAATCGTTCGATCTTCTCAGCGCTCGCTGGCACACCCTGGAGGTTGCTGAGAGGGCGAGGACCCGATCCTGCCGGCCGGAACAACGAAACGACCGAGCTCACCGTGTCCTCGTGGAAGCGGGTGTACAGCCCCGCTTCGTACAGACACCAGTCCCAGTCCTGCGAGGGGCTCGTGAACAGCAACAAGAGGAGATGGCTGCGCCCCAGCGCCTCACGGATCTCCCTGTTCCAATCGGCGCCCGCTTGGATGCTGACGCCCGACACGAAGCACTCGACGTCGGAACTGAGCGTTGCCAGCGCTTCGGAGACGCTCACGGCGAACGCATGGTCGTGCGAGCTGTGGCTGACGAATACACGGAACTTGTCGTCAGGAATGCGTCCGATTTCACACCTCCCCAACTTCCGGTGGGTCCCACGACGATATTACCGCTCGATCGACCTTGCCGCCAGTGGTCGCCGGCCTCGTCCGGTTCGGTCCCCACCGTCGCCGGCGGCGAACATCCTCAGCCACCCGAACCACCACCCGCCGACTCAACTCAGAGGCGGCTCGTGCCGATGATCGGGGCATGGATCGTTCAATGATCGCGCCTGCGAGCTACGCCCTGGTCGGGGCGGGGCTCGTTGCTGCGTACGTGAACGCGCCGGCCAACCAGGCCGGCGAGTGGATCCTCGCTGCGGCACCGATGCTCGGAGCCTTGGCGATCGTGGTGGCGATCACCGTGCATCGTCCCGTGCGACCCGTTCCGTGGGCGATTTTGTCGGTTGGGCTGGCCGTGGCCGCAGTCGCCGCCGTGTTCGGCGCGATCGAGCAGTACTCGGATGGACCCACGTTCCCCGGAGCGACCCAGGCAATCGGAGCGCTGGCCTATCCGGCGCTCTTCGTCGGCATGGCGAGTATCACCTCGAACCGGCGAAAGGGCCGTGATCTGCTCGCCGGGTCGGAGTTGATCATCTACGCGATCGCACTCACGGCGATGATGTGGCTGGCGGTGACGGGTCCATACCTTGACGATGGCAGGTTCCCGGTCGATGGCAAAGCCTGGATCTGGGCCTTCTCAGCGCTGGACGGATTACTCGCCCTGCTCGCACTCCGCCGGGTCGACAGGCTGGATGACGAGTCGGCGGTGTACAAGGTCCTGGTGCTCGGATTCGTGCTCTGGGGTGCCGCCCATGGGTTGGTCGGTTGGACCGGTTTCGACGGCAGTTTGCGACCGACGACGTTGTTGGCGGCTGCGATCATGGTTGGTCCATTGGTGATCGGCCTTGCCGCCACGCTGCCGGGGATGGCCGTGATCGCGGCAGGACCCGACGACGGTGGCCGGATCCACTGGACACAGATCTTCGGGCTCCTGTTTGCCTCATTGATGCCGCTCGGAGCGCTGATCGTGATGCTGGCAACGGGGCTGAGCTCGATTCCATCGTTCATCGTGGTGTCGCTGGCGACTGTCACGGTGATCGTGCTGGCGCTCGCTCGAATGTGGCGACTGGTTGATCAGGTCAGGAACCTCACCGAACAGCACGGTCACGATCGCTTGGCGGCGATGGTCGAGCACTCCAGCGACGTGGTGATGATCGCCGACCAGCAGGGGCGGGTCAACTACTCCAGCCCGGGGCTTCGAGCAACGCTCGGCTACGACCCCGAAAGTTGGGTCGGGCGGCACCTGCTGGACGTGCTTGCCGAGGAGGATCAGGAACCGGCACAGCGACTGTTCGACCGACTGGTCGAGAGCGGGCACGGCGGGACCGTCGAGTTCGAGGCGACGCTGATGCACGCTGACGGGCAACGCCGGAAGGCGACGGCGGTGGTTGCCAATCTGGTGGGCGGGGCGGCCGTCGACGGAATGGTCGCCACGTTCCGAGACGTCACCGAACAACGCAATCTCGAGCGCCAGCTCAGCCACCGAGCGTTCCACGACGAGCTGACCGGCTTGGCGAATCGAGCCCTCTTTCTCGACCGTATGGATCACGCACTGCGGGTCACCCGCCCGGCGACCGATCCTGTTGTCGTCCTGTTCGTCGATCTGGACGATTTCAAGTCCGTCAACGACGCCCTCGGTCACGGCGTCGGCGACCAACTGCTGAAGAACGTCGCCGACCGAGTCAGGCGGGCAGCCGGCACGGGCGACACGGCGGCCCGCTTGGGTGGCGACGAGTTCGCCGTGCTGTTGGAAGATCGCGGTGGCATCGATCGGGCGATCGACGTCGCCGAGCGCCTGCTCGACAGCCTTCGAGAGCCGGTCACGATCGCCGGCTACGACGTCGCTGTGCTGGCCAGCGTCGGTGTTGCCGTGGCCATGCACGGCATGAGCACCACGAGCCTGCTGCGTGATGCCGACATCGCGATGTACGAGGCGAAGCGCGCCGGCAAGGGTCAGATTCGGATCTTCGACCCGGCGATGCGTCTGATGGCGACGAAACACCTGGAATACCGAGGCGAACTCGGTGACGCACTCGAGAACAACGAATTCCGGCTCGTCTTCATGCCGTTCGTCGATCTGAAGACCGGTCAGGTCACCGGTGCGGAGGCACTGATTCGCTGGCATCACCCGACTCACGGCGATATTCCCGCAAGCGAGTTCATTCCCATCGCCGAGCGGTCGGGTTTGATCGTTCCGATGGGGTATTGGGTGATCGAGGAGGGATTGCGCCAGGCGGCGTCGTGGAGGCCCGAAGTCGGGCTGTTCCTCAGCATGAACGTGTCGGCAGTTCAGATCCGCCAGCCGGACTTCGTCGATCGATTCGTGGAACTCGTCGACGCATATCGGCTGGACCCTCGGACCGTGATGCTCGAGGTCACGGAGTCGGTCCTCGTGGATGAGGGTGATCGGGCGGTCGAAACCCTCCGAAGACTGCGCGAGGAGGGCTTCCGGTTTGCGATCGACGACTTCGGGTCCGGGCACTGCTCGCTCAGCAACCTCCAGCGCCACCCGGTTGACCTGATCAAGATCGATCGGACGGCGATCGAGGAGTTCGGTCACGATCCGCGCGGCAACACATTGGCGAGGACGATCCTGCAAATGGCCGACTCGCTGGATCTGATGACGGTGGCTGAAGGGATCGAGACGACCGCACAACTCAAGGAGTTGCGCCGATTCGGGTGTGATCTGGGGCAGGGTTATCTGTTGTCGCGGCCGCTCGAGTCGACCGACTTGGCGCGTCGGTTCGGGCACGCCCACACCGTCGGCGCCCACTAGCCGACTGCCTACTCGCCGACGGCCACTCGCCAACTGGGTGATCAGGTACCGTTCACGGCCGTGAGCCTCCGCATCGGCATGGTCTGCCCGTACAGCCTGTCGATCCCGGGGGGCGTGCAGGCACAGGTGCTCGGCCTGGCTCGCCAACTTCGCAGGGAGGGCTACGAGGTTCGCGTGCTGGGGCCGTGTGACGGACCGCCACCAGAACCGTTCGTGACACCGCTCGGCGACAGCCTTCCGACCGCCGCCAACGGGTCGATCGCACCGCTGGCGCCCGACCCTTCGGCCGTGATGCGGACGTTGCGTGTGCTTCGCGACGAGGCATTCGACGTGCTCCACGTCCATGAACCGCTGGCGCCCGGCCCAGCAATCACGACCGTGACGTTGCACACCGCGCCCACCGTCGGAACCTTCCACGCCGCCGGCCGTTCGACGAGCTATCGAATCCTGGCGCCCGCCCTGCGCCGCTTGGCGGATCGGATCGATCATCGCGTCGTCGTGTCGAAAGATGCCTTGGCGCTCGTACAGGGTTACCTCGGCGGCGACTACCAAGTGCTGTTCAACGGGGTCGAAACGAACGAGATTCGGGCGGTCGAGCCGCGCTGCCACCATCGCCCGGCGGTCTTCTTTCTCGGACGGCACGAGGAGCGCAAAGGCCTGGAGGTGCTGTTGGCGGCGTTTCGCCTGCTCGACGCGGACGTGTCTTGTTGGATTGCCGGTGATGGTCCTGACACGAATCGGCTCAGGATCGAGTACGGCGGCGACGACCGACTCGAATGGTTGGGACGGATCTCCGAGGCGGAGAAGATGGCGCGGATGCGGGGGGCGTCGATCTTCTGCGCACCGTCGCTGCGCGGCGAGTCATTCGGCGTCGTACTGATCGAGGCGATGGCCGCTGCCACGCCGGTGATCGCCAGCGGGATCGATGGGTACCGGAACGTCGCCACCGACGGACTCGACGCGGTGTTGGTGCCGCCAGGCGACGCCGCCGCGCTGGCGGCGGGGATTCGACGCGTGCTGGCCGACACGACACTTGCGCGAACGTTGGTCCTCAACGGCTCGAATCGGGCCGATCAGTTCGCGATGACTCGGCTCGCCGCCGAGTACATCGGCATCTACCACCGACTTGCAACGTAGACTCGGTGACATGTGGATCTTCATCATTTTGCTGATCGTCGTGGTCGCACTGGTGCTGTTCTTGATTGTGGCCTACAACGGATTGATCCGGCGGCGGAACCAGATCGAGAATGCCTGGTCGCAAATCGACGTACAGCTCAAGCGTCGTCTCGACCTGATTCCCAATCTCGTCGAAACCGTCAAGGGCTATGCCGCTCACGAAAAAGAGACGCTCGATGCGGTCATCAGGGCACGCAATGCGGCCGTGGCGGCGCCGTCGACGCCGGGTGCCCAGGCTGCTGCGGAAGGGCAGTTGACCGGCAGCTTGCGCCAGTTGTTCGCGCTCGGTGAGGCCTACCCGGACCTGAAAGCCAACACCAACTTCCTGGCGCTCCAGGAAGAGTTGTCGGCCACCGAGGGCAGGGTCGCCTACGCCCGACAGTTCTACAACGACAGCGTGTTGGGGTACAACAACAAGCTCCAGCAATTCCCGACGATGTACTTCGCCAGGGCACTCAAGTTCGAGCGTCGTGAGTACTTCGAAGCCGACGAGGCTGCCCGTACGGCGCCGTCCGTCGAATTCTGATCGTTCGTCGACCCCCTCCATGTACGAACTGATCAAATCGAACAAACGTCGTAGCGTCCTGCTCATCGCCGGTTTCGTGGTCGTCCTGACGCTCGTCGGAACCGCCTTCGGGGCGGTGATCGGTGGCGGGCTGATCGCCACGATCCTGGCCTTGATCGTGGCCGCCCTGATCGCCTTCCTGTCCTACTGGAAGGCCGACAAGATCGCACTGGCGGTCAGCCGGGCAAAACCGGCAGAGGGTCCCGAATACGCTCGGCTCCACAACGTCGTCGAAGGTTTGTGCATCGCCTCTGGCCTGCCCAAACCGGGCGTCTACATCGTGCACGATTCGGCCCCGAACGCATTCGCCACCGGGCGCAATCCCAAACACGCCTCGATCGCCGTGACGACGGGCCTGCTCGAGAAGATGAACCGGGTCGAGTTGGAAGGCGTCGTTGCCCATGAATTGAGTCACATCCGCAACTACGACATCCTCGTCTCGACGCTGGCCGTCACCTTGGTCGGCGCGGTAGCGCTGTTGAGCGATATCGCGATTCGAACGATGTGGTGGAATGGCGGCCGTGTTCGCCGAGATGGCGACCGCGGCGACAGCGGGAACCCGCTCGCAATCCTCGGCTTCATCCTGCTGATCCTCGCCCCGCTGGCTGCGAAGGCGATGCAGGCAGCGATCTCCCGACAGCGTGAAACGTTGGCCGATGTCAGCGCCTGCCAGATGACCCGATACCCGCCGGGTTTGATCTCGGCGCTCGAAAAACTCCGGGCCGACACGACGGTGACGCATTCTGCGTCCACCGCTACGGCACACTTGTGGATCGAACAGCCGATGAGCGGCGTGGGCGACGCCGGTCGTCTGCGGCGCTCACATAGCATGTTCGACACCCACCCCCCGCTCGACGAGCGCATCGCATTACTGAGAGAACTGTGATTCGAAACCAGACAAGAGTTGTAATCGCCGTTGCCGCGATCGGGCTGAGCGCCTGTTCCGGCGGGGATGGCGAGACCGCCCAGTCGACGGTGCCGCAGACCGTGGCGACGACGTCGAGCACCACGAGCACGACCACTTCGACGACCTCGACGACGACCACGACGCTCCCTCCCGTGCCGCCGTCGACGATTCCCGTCGACGTGTTGCGGATGCCGTTGACCGGCGAGCCGATCGACGATGTATCGGAAATCCCGAATCGGCCGGCGCTGGCCGTCAAGATCCCGAACAACTCCGAGGCGAGGCCTCAAGCAGGTTTGAACGAAGCCGACATCGTGTTCGAAGAGATCGTCGAGGGTGAGATCACTCGTTTCGCTGCTGTCTTCCACTCGCAGGGTACGGGCACTGGTCCGCTCGGGCCGATCCGGTCGGGCCGAACGCAAGACGTCAACATTCTGACCGCGTTTCATCGCCCGCTGTTCGCGTGGAGCGGCGGCAACGCCGGCGTGACGTATCAGATCGAACACTCGCCCCTGATCGACCTGAGTGCCCAGCACTCCGACGGTTACTATCGTCGATCCGGTCGCAACGGCGCGCCACACAACCTGTTCTCGAGCACCGACGCGTTGTGGGCGCAGGCTCCGGCCGATGCCGAAATCCCGCCCGTTGTGTTCCGGTACCTGGCGCCTGACGAAGATGTCGCCGGCGATCCGGCCAGCATGATCGATGTCAAGATGGGGGGCATCAAGGTTCATTGGGAATACGACCCGGAGACCGACCGCTATTTCCGTTGGCAGAACGGGAGCGCCCACAACACCGAATCGTCCGGTCAGGTGTGGGCCGACAATTTGGTGATGTACCTGGCCGACTACCAACCGAGTTTCGTCGATGCGCGGTCGCCCGAGGCGGGCACCCTCGGCTCGAATCCGGTCGTCATCTTCACCGGTGGCACGGTCCGAACCGGTGTCTGGTTGCGATTCCAGACGATCGACCCGTTCACGTTCTTCAACAACGTCGACGAGTTGGTCCCGCTCGCGCTCCAGCCTGGCCGCACGTTCGTGGAGATCCCGCGCAACATCGAGGGTTCCGTTACCTGGAGCTGAAGTCTTGACCGTCCGGGTTGCGATCTTCGGTACGAGCTGGTGGGCAGACGCGATGTACATGCCGCCGCTGATCGACTGCGCGGAAGCCGCAGTGGTCGGTGCATGCGGCCGGAACCCCACCACGACCGCTGACTTCGCGCAACGCTGGGGGATCGATCAATGGTTCACCGATCCGATCGCCATGCTCGACCAGCTCGAACTCGATGCGGTGATCGTGGCCACAGCGAACGACACGCACTACGAGCTCACGATGGCGGCGCTGGATCATGGACTGCACGTGCTGTGCGAGAAGCCACTGGCGCTCGACACCGCTCAGGCGGCGGCGATGGCAGCACGTGCGACCGAAACGGGGGCGATCACGCTCGTCCCGTTCACGTACCACTACATGCCCGTGAATCAGTACGTGAAGCAGCTGATCGACGAAGGTTTCGTCGGCCGCCCCTATCACGTCAACATCCGCTACTACACCGGATACGGACTCGACGCGGCATACTCGTGGAGGTTCGACGGCGATGTCGCCGGAGCCGGCGTGATCGGTGATCTCGGCTCCCACTGGGTCCACCTGGCGCGCTGGTTGCTCGGCGAGTCCGAAGTGTCGGTCTCGGCGGTCGCCTCGAGCTTCGTCGATCATGCAGCCCGTCCCGACGGCCAACCGTACGAGCAGTTGGAAGACAGCGCCGTGCTCACCGTCCGGTACGAGTCCGGCGCTTACGGCGTTCTGCACGTCAGCACCGTGTGCTGGGAAGGCACGCCGTTCGGACAAACCCACCATCTCGAGATCCACGGTGACCAGGGAACGATCCACGCCACCTGCGACTGGGACACCGTGCAGGAGGTCCGTGGGCTACGGCGCGGCGAGGCCGGCCCTCCACGGGTGATGCCGATCCCGGAATCGATCTGGAAGGGTGTCCGCCGCGACACCGTCCACAACACCTATCGAGACGTCTTTCGAACCACCGACGCGATGACTCGGGGTTGGATCGATGCGATCGCAAGGCGTGCCCCGATGGAGCCCGACTTCGACACGGGGCTCGCGGTGCAACGGGTGATCGACGGGGCGTTGTCGAGCGCCGCACAGGGCGGAGCGCCCGTCTCCATCACTGCCGGTTGATTGCCGCCGGTTGAGTACTGTCAGTTGAGCGGGTCGTATCCGGGGTCATCGCCAAACCTGATCGGCGACATCGACGACGTGGCGCAGCTTGGCCCATTGCTGGTCCTGGGTCATCACGTTGCCGTGGATCGTCGAGGAGAACCCGCATTGCGGGCTCAGGCACAACTGGTCGAGGGCGACGAACTGGGAGGCCTCATCGATGCGGGCCGCCAGTTCGCCTGCAGGCTCCAGCTCGGGGAACTTGGAGGTCACGAGACCGAGTACAACGGTCTTGTTGTCGGGAACGAAGCGCAGCGGAGCGAAGTCGCCGGAACGTTCGTCGTCGTACTCGAGGAAGTACGCATCGACGTCGAGTTCCGAGAACAGCACCTCGGCGACCGGTTCGTATCCGCCACTCGCGAAGTGGGTGCTTCGGAAGTTCCCGCGACACAGGTGGATCCCGACCGTCAGATCACCTGGGCGACCCTTCAACGACTCGTTGATCAGTGCCGCGTAGGTCCTGGGCAACTCGTTCGGGTCATCGCCCCGATCGATCGCGCCCTGGCGCATCCCGGGGTCGCAAAGGTAGGCGAGGTTGGTGTCGTCGAGTTGGATGTAACGGCAGCCGGCGGCATAGAGGGCGGCGATCTCGTCGCGATAGACCTGGGCGAGGTCTTCGAAGAATTGGTCGAGCTCGGGGTAGGAGTTGATGTCGATCCCGCCGCGGCCACCTCGGAAGTGGGTCATCGTGGGAGAAGGAATCGTGACCTTGGCAACACCGTCGCCGGTGGTGTTGGCGGCAACGAACTCGTAGTCGGCGACTTGGATCGGATGATCGTGGGTGAGTTTTCCGGTCACCGTGATCCGGGGTGGCGCCTGATGGACCGTCGCCTCGGAATCCGATGTCGACGCGATCATTCCCTCGATCGTCACGCCGCCCAGTTGTTCGAGGAAGTCGAGGTGAAACCATTCGCGTCGGAACTCCCCGTCGGTGATGCTGTGGATCCCCGTGTCAGCCAGCTTCGGAATCATCGCAGCGATCTCGCGGTCCTCGATCGCTCGCAGCGCTGAGCTGTCGAGTGGGCCGGATCGAAACTGGGCGCGGGCCTCGTGGATCGCCGGAGGCCGCAGCAGGCTGCCGACGTGATCGGCTCGGAACGGTGGGTTGATCGATGACATTGCCGGCCCTCTCAGGTGACTTCGGTCAACCGACCGGGGGGCGTCGGCAACAAGGGAGTGATCTCGGCCGCAAATTATCACCGGTGGTCAGATGCTCGATGATCGTGCCGGTTCACGATTCCAACGCCAGGCCGGCGTACTGCTCGCACATCGCCGCTTGGGCGCGTTCCGACGACGCCAGATAAGCCAGTTCCGCCTCCTGCAGGCGCTGGTCGATGTCGTCGTGGCCGGGGAAGCGGTGCAACAGGTTGGTCATCCACCAGGAGAACCGGACCGCGCTCCACACCCTGCGCAGCGCCATCGCGGAATAGCTGTCGAGATAGTGGTCGTCGCCTTCGGCGTAGTGCTGGGCGATCGCTCGAGAGGCGTAGAACACGTCGGAGACCGCCAGATTGAGGCCCTTGGCGCCGGTCGGCGGCACGATGTGAGCGGCATCTCCGGCGAGCAGCAGGCTGCCGTGACGCATCGGCTCGGCCACGAAACTGCGCAACGGGGCGATCGATTTCTCGATCGAGGGCCCCGTCACGATCTGCGAGGAGACCGCACGCGGGAATCGCGTCAGCAACTCCTCCCAGAAACGATCGTCGGGCCACTGCTCGACGGTGTCGTCGAGCGGACACTGCACGTAATACCGACTCAACATCGGGTTGCGCTGTGACGCCAGAGCGAAGCCGCGTTGGCTGTTGCAGTACACGAGGTGGTCGAGCGGTGGCGTTTCGGACAGGATGCCGAGCCAGCCGAACGGATACGCCTTCTCGTAGGTCCGCAGCAGCGACGCCGGGATCGCCGCCCTGCTCGGTCCGTGGAATCCGTCACAACCGACGACGTAGTCGCAGTCGATCCGGTATCTGGCGTCGTGGCGGGCGTAGGTCACGAAGGGCGTGGCCGTGATCACGTCGTGGATCATCACATCGTCGACTTCGAACTCGATCTGCAGTCCTGCCGCGTCGGCGGCCAGGTACAGGTCTTCTTGGATCATCGTCTGGCCGTACGCCATGAAGCGCGAGTTGGCGTGCTTCTCGATGTCGACGAAAAAGAGGTGTTGACCGCCGTAGGCGATGCCGGTGCCGCTGTGCACATGACCCTCGGCGTCCATCCGCGTCCCGAGCCCGGCCTCACGTAACACGTTGACGGTGCCCCATTCGAGCACGCCGGCGCGGATCCGGGACAACACGTGGTCACGACGCTGGCGCTCGATCACCACGCTGTCGATCCCTTGCCGGTGGAGCAGGTGTGCGAGCAAGGTGCCGGCTGGTCCGGCGCCGATGATTGCGACCTGCGTCCTCATTTGGCCAGTATGACAAGCTGACCGCGATGGGGGATGATTTCGGGATGATTCAGCTGACAGCGAGTGACGGCAATCGATTCGATGCCTACGAGGTGCACCCCGTCGGGGCGACTGCTGCGGTGGTGATCATTCAGGAGATCTTCGGTGTCAACGAGCACATCAGATCCGTCGTCGATCGGTATGCCGCACTCGGTTATCACGCAATCGCACCGGCGCTGTTCGACCGAGTCGAGCCGGAAGTCGAACTGGGATACGACGCTCCAGGTATCGAACGTGGTCGCGAACTGGCGATGGCGGTTCGATGGGAACCGGCGATGCGCGATATCGCCGCCGCGGTTGAGCACGTTGCCTCGACCGGGCCGGTTGCTGCCATCGGGTATTGCTTCGGAGGGAGCCTCGCCTGGTTGGCTGCCCATGAACTGCCGGTTGCCGCAGCCGTTGCCTACTACGGGGGGCAGATCCACGACCTGATCGACCGTCACCCGGTCGCACCGACGATGCTCCATTTCGGTGAGCTCGATCAGGGGATTCCGCTCGAGTACGTCAACGAGGTCGCCGAAGCGCACCCTGACGTAAAGGTCCACGTCTACGGCCAGGCGCAGCACGGGTTCAGTTGCGATGCACGGGCGTCGTATGGGGCCGATGCGGCCGCACTCGCTCTGGAACGCACGTTGGCGTTCCTGGCGGCCAACGGAGTGACCGTGTGATCGTCGATTGCCACGGGCACTACACGACCACGCCGCCTGGCGTCGGAGCATGGCGTGACGCCCAGGTGGCGGCGGTCAGCGCCGATCCGTCGTTTGCCGGCGAGAAGGGTGTTGTCGCGGTCAGCGACGACGAGATCCGCGACAGCCTCGAGAACGCTCAACTGAAGCTGCAGCGTGAGCGTGGAACCGATCTCACGATCTTTTCTCCGCGGGCGAGTTGGATGGGTCACCATGTCGGGAATCAGCACACGTCACGGTTCTGGACCGAACACCAGAACGAGCTGATCGCTCGCGTGTGCGAGCTCTACCCGTCGAACTTCGCTCCGGCCGCTCAGCTCCCGCAATCGCCGGGTGTGTCGCTCGACGGATCGGTTCGCGAGCTGCGCCGCTGCGTGGAGACACTCGGTTTTGTCGGGTGCAACGTGAATCCGGATCCGAGCGGAGGTTTCTGGAACGGTCCGCCGCTCTTCGACCGGGCGTGGTGGCCGCTCTGGGAGGCGATCTGCGAACTGGACGTGCCGGCCATGGTGCACGTCAGCGCCACCTGCAACGAACACTTCCATACGACGGGTTCGCACTACCTCGGGGCCGACACGACAGCCTTCATGCAGGCGCTGACGTCGGGGTTCCTACGAGATTTCCCGAGCCTGCGTCTGATCATCCCGCATGGCGGGGGAGCGGTGCCGTACCACTGGGGTCGCTTCCGGGGCATCGCCCAGGACCAGGGTTGGGACTTCGAGGCGTTGATGCAACAGATTTGGTTCGACACCTGCGTGTATCACCAACCAGGGATCGATCTGTTGTTCGAAGTGGTTCCCACAGAACAGATTCTGTTCGCATCGGAGATGGTCGGCGCGGTGCGTGGGGTCGACGCCTCGACCGGTCATCATTGGGATGACACGAAACGATACGTCGACGCCACGCCAATCACCGATGAGCAGCGTCGTCAGGTGTTCGAGACCAATGTGTTGCGGGTGTTTCCGCGTCTGAGAACCTGGATCAAACGAGTCGACGGGAGCCCGGAGTGAACGGATACATCGTGCGACGAACCATCCAGCGTGCGGACCAGGCGGTGATCGACGAGCTGGGCGCGGCCGGAACGGCAACGGTCCACGAGGCAATCGGGCGGTTCGGCTTCGCCGGTCCGCACCTTCGCCCGATCCAACACGATGCCCGGATCGCCGGCTCGGCAGTCACGGTGTCGAGCCACCCAGGCGACAACATCATGATTCATGCTGCCGTCGAGGTGTGCCAGGCGGGTGACGTCCTGGTTGTCACGAACACGTCCGAGTCCTCGCACGGGATGTTCGGCGAGTTGTTGGCGACATCGCTGATGGCGCGCGGTGTGCGCGGGTTGGTGATCGACGCCGGTGTGCGTGACACGTCGGAACTGCGCCAGATGGGCTTCCCGGTGTGGAGCCGCCATGTTTCCTGCCAGGGGACCGTCAAGAACACGCCCGGCTCGGTCAATGTCCCGGTCGTGCTCGGCAACGTCACGGTCAATCCTGGTGACATCATCTGTGCCGATGACGATGGCGTCGTGGTGGTCGAACGGGCCGATGCTGCCTGGGCGCTCGAGCAGTCGGCCCGGCGCCTCACCAAGGAGGCCGAGTCGCGGAGCCGCCTGGCGGCGGGTGAGCTCGGCCTCGATTTCTACGGGCTGCGGCAGAGGTTGATCGAGATGGGCGTCGAGTACATCGACTGATCGACGTGTCGATGAGCTATCCGTTGTTCAGGAGAAGGGCGGCCGCCGCGATCACGACGCTGATCGCGGCCGGTTCGACGCCGGCGGTAACGGTCTCGTCGGGGATCTCCTGCTTGGTTCGATTGACCAACACACCGGCCACACAGCCCGCTCGCCAACCATTGGCGGCACACATCGTGAACAGCGTGGCGCTCTCCATCTCGTAGTTGAGGACGTGCAACGCCCGCCACTCATCGGTGCTCCCCTGAAGACGTCGCAGGACGTAACCGGACGCCGTGTCGTAGCGCTCTTGACCGGGATAGAACGTGTCGGATGACGCCGTGATGCCGACGTGCGGTTCGAACCCGGCCTCCCGCGCTGCGGTGACCAGCGCCGTCGTGCAGTCGTGGTGTGCGACAGCCGGGTACTCCAGCGGGGCGAAGTGCAAACTGGCTCCGTCGAGCCTGACCGCTCCCGTGGTGACGATCACGTCGCCGACGTTGATGTGCGGTTGGATCGCGCCGGTCGTGCCGACACGAAGAAACGTACGAACACCGAGTTGTGCCAGTTCCTCGACGGCGATCGAGGTCGACGGACCGCCGATGCCGGTCGAACACACGATCAGCGGCGTGCCGTCGATCCAACCGAGGTAGCTGGTGAACTCGCGATGAGCTGCGAGCGGGATCGGACCATCGAGATGACCGGCGATCTTGGCGACCCGTCCGGGGTCGCCAGGCAGGATCGCCAGCGTCGCGCCGCGGAGCATGTCGCGGGTCAGATCGAGATGGAAGACGTCGGACATGAGCCAACCGTACCGATGTTGGCATCACGATGTCGTCAGAGACGGCCGCCGTCGACCAGGAATTGCTGGGCGGTGCAGGCGCCGCCATCGTCGGCGGCGAGGAACAGCACGATTTGGGCGAACTCGGCGGGCATGATCCGACGCTTGATCGCCTGGTCGCGCATCGTGCCGGCTTCCGCCTCGGGTGACCACCACTTGGCGAGCTGGCGCTCGGTCGGCACCCAACCCGGGAGCACGGTGTTGACCCGCACCCCGTCCGGTCCGAACGTGCGTGCCATCGTGCGAGTGATTCCTTCGACCCCGGACTTGGCGATCGCGTAGCCAGGGAACATGTCTTCTTGCATCATGTAGCTGCTCGATCCGATGTTGATGATCGACCCGGCGCCCGCTGCGACCATCTGTGGCGCCAGTGCCTGGATCGCGAAAAAGTAGTGCCGCAGATTGGTGTTGATCCGATTGTCGAAGTACTCGGGTGTGACGTCGCGCCAGTCGTGGCGGTCGTCATTGCCGGCGTTGTTGACGAGCACGGTCACGCCTTCGAGCTCGCGGACTGCCGCCGCACAGGCGGTCCGCAATGCATCGATGTCGATCAGATCGACTTCGTAGAAGCGGGGCGCGTGTGCCGCGCCTGCCTTCACGCAGCGTTCGATGGTGGCGTGGGCGTACTCGACGTTCTTGTCGACGAAGGCGACCTTGCTGCCCTGGCCGGCGAACTGCTCGACGAGGGCGCTCCCGATTCCGTCGGCGCCACCGGTGATGAACACCGTTCTTCCGACGAGCGACGGGTAGGAGGCGTAGGCAGTGTTCATGGTCGTCCTCGAGGTTCGAAGCGTGTGGATTGCGGGTTGGCGTCCCACCACGCCAGCAGGCGATCGGCCCGCTCTGGATTGACGACGCGGGGCGGCATCTCTCCGTTGATGATGGCGGTGACCTGTTCGACCGAACTGAGCGCTTGGGCATCGGCGTTCTCAGGTGTCAGGCCTCCCAGGTGGGGCGTCGCCACCACGCCAGGTCGGGAAGCGATGCCGGGGGATGGACATTGGTCTGCAGCCCGCCCGACGTCGATACCCAACCCTGCGAGATGACCCGAGTCGAGCGCTGCCGCAACGGCGTCTTCGTCGAGCAGCTCGCCTCGCGACACGTTCACGAGCATCGATCCGGGGCGCATCGTCGCCAGTGCGGTGGCATCGATCAGGTTCTCGGTTTCGGGACGCGCCTGTGCAAGCGGGAACACGACGTCGGATCGCGTGAGCAGTTCCTGCAAGCCGACCTGCTCGAATCCGGCACGAGTCGCGTCGGTGACCGGATCATTGACGACCACGGTCATCCCCACGCTTCGCAGGAGCTGTGAGAGGTAGGACCCGATCGCCCCGAACCCGATCACGCCGGCGGTCTTGCCGCTGATCTGGAACCCTGATCGCTGGGCGGGCTGGACCCCATTGCGGTAATCGAGGGTGGAATCACTGATGTGACGGGCAACGTCGAGCATCAGAGCGAGCGCCAACTCGGCAGTCGACGTGACGAAACTCTTGTCGGCGTGACCGACCAACACGCCCGACGAGGACGCCGCACCGACGTCGATCGTGCTGATGTCGACGGCACAGCGCAAGAAGGCGAGGAGGGCAGGGAGTGCAGTGAAGAGCTCGGCATCGCCCGGTGTCGACCGGTGGGCGACGATGATCTCACACTCGCAGGCTGCTTCGATCAACTCGCTGGTCCTCAGGTCGCGATCGAGCGGGTTGGACACGACCCGTGCGATTGCCTCCAACTCGGGCAGCGCGCGTCCGAAATACGCATCACGGTCTTCTCGATTGTGCGTGACGAACACCGAGAGCATCGGTCGTGAAGCTACATGTTTGTCGGCTGCCGTCCCGAAGCACGGACGATGTGGTCAAGGCACAGCCACAACCAGACCGCTGAGTCAGACGACTGACAGGAGGTGGACCCGGCGTGTGCCTGCGTGACCTTTGACGAGACCTCCGACGATCCAGGTGTCTTCGTCGATCAGGGCTTGAACCTTTTCGGTATCGCCCGGGGCGCATACGATCACCATGCCGATCCCCATGTTGAGCATTCGGTGGAGTTCATGTTGGTCGACTCCGGTTGCGAGTTCACCGATCAGTTCGAACAGCGGCGACCTCGGCCAGGAGCCGAGTGTGATTTCCGCGTCGACGCCGTCGGGAAGCACGCGAGGAAGGTTCTCGGGAAGTCCGCCCCCTGTGATGTGGGCGAGGGCCTTGACGAGACCGCTGTCGATCGCTGGGCCGAGCACGTTGAGGTACGAGCGGTGCGGCTCCAGCAGGGCGTCTCCGAGCGTGGTCTCGAACCCGGGCGGCGTGACGTCCATCGGCACCCAATCGAACAGTTTCCGCAGGAACGAAAAACCGTTCGTGTGCGGCCCGCTGGAACGGACGCCGATCAAGGTGTCGCCCGGTGCGACATCGTCACGCGGGAGCAACTCACTACGCTCCGCGTACCCGATCAGCGTGCCGGCGATATCGAAGGCTCCTGGCGCGTACACCCCAGGCATCTCAGCGGTCTCGCCGCCGAGCAGCGCGCAACCGGCCGCCTCGCATGCCTCTGCCATGCCGGTCACCACCTCAGCGACGAGGTCGGCGTCGAGCTTGCTGGCGGCGATGTAGTCGAGGAAGAACATCGGGCGCGCCGATTGCACGAGCACATCGTCGATGCAGTGATTGACGATGTCGGCGCCGACGCCGCGGTACTTGCCGAGCCGGGCGGCCAGTTCGACCTTGGTTCCGACCCCGTCGGCCGATGCCACGAGCACCGGGTCCTTCATCTCGAGCAGCCGACGAGCAGAGATGACCCCACCGAAGCTGCCGACCCCGCGCAGCACGTCAGCGCCGAGGGTCCGTTCGACGGCACCCTTCATCTTGCTCACGGCACGGTTGCCCTCATCGATATCGACGCCAGTCGCGGCGTAGGAGGTGAGCATCGCCCCGGGTGCTCGCCACCCGATGTCACGGCGGACCTGCATGTTGGGGAATTTGATCCCGTCCATGCCGCGATAGGCGGCCGATCGGGCGGCCGCCAGATCGTCTCCGAGTCCGGTGACCGAGAGCACGCGCCCGCCGTTCGTGCGTCCGTCGGCGACCGCCGCCGGAAACAGGATCGCCTCGGGAACGATCGTGGAACGGTTGGCCCACGCAATCGTGGAGAAACCCTCGACTTCGATCACGGCGCCCTTGTTGGGGTTCCCCGGGTAACCGGGTGCGGCCGCGACAACGGTGCACGATGCGCCCTTGCGGACGAGAACCTGTCGAATCGTGAGGTCGCCCTTGGTGCATGCCAGGGCGAGTTCGGCAAGATCGGACTCCAGCAGCGGGAGCACGGCTTGCGCCTCCGGGTCGCCGAAGCGACAGTTGTACTCGATCAGTCGCGGACCCTCGGCGGTCAGCATCAGACCGGCGTAGAGCACACCCACGTACGGGGTTCCTGACGAGGCGTAGTAGTCGATGATCGGTTTGACGAAGGTCCGCACCAGATCGTCGGGGACATACGTCACCGGAGCCGGTGCGTAGGCGCCCATTCCGCCCGTGTTCGGTCCCGTGTCGCCTTCCCCGATGCGTTTGTGATCTTGGGCGAGTGGCAGGGCAACGGCGCGGGTGCCGTCGCACAACGCGAGCAGCGAGCACTCCGGACCGCTCAGCCGTTCCTCCAGCACGAACGGCCCGAGATTGGCGGTCTCCCTGATCGCTCGTTCCGTCTCCGCGTCGTTCGTGGGGACGGTTACGCCCTTGCCGGCGGCGAGACCGTCCTGCTTGACAACGATCGGCTTGCCGAACGAACGCCACCACGTCAACGCCCCATCGACGTCGAGTTCGTCGAAGCGTTGATAATCGGGCCCCGGTACGCCGAGCGAGGTGGCCAGGTGGCGGCTGTAACCCTTCGACGATTCGATCCTGGCCTGTTTCGAGGTCGGGCCGAAACATGGGATCTTGCGAAAGTGGCACTCGTCGGCGGCGCCGCTCACGAGTACCGATTCGGGGCCGGGAATCACGAGATCGACGTCGTCGCAGGTGACGTCACCGAGTTCGGACGCCAGCGTGACCGTGTGACCGTGTTGCTCGCACGCCCAGGCGATCGCCTGCTCGCGTCCGCCACCGCCGATCACGAGAACACGCATCAGGCCAACGCTCCTTCGAAGGACAGCTTGGCCTGTGCGTCGTGAACGGGAATCGGATACCTCCCGGTGAAGCAGGCGTTGCAGTACCCGCTCTCGGAGCCGACCGCGCTCATCATTCCATCGAGCGAGAGGAACGCGAGACTGTCAGCGCCGATCAATTCGCGCATTTCCTCGAGTGTCCGCAACGAAGCCATGAGATCGCCGTCGTGACCCATGTCGACGCCGAAGTGGCAGGCGTGCGTGATCGGTGGACAGGTGATTCGAAGATGTACTTCGGTTGCGCCGGCGTCACGTACCAGCTTGACGAGCGGTCCGGCGGTGGTGCCGCGCACGAGCGAGTCGTCGATCATGATCACGCGTTTGCCGGTCAGGTTCTCGGCCAGTGCGTTGAATTTGAGGGCAACACCCCGATCGCGGATCTCCTGTGTCGGCTCGATGAACGTGCGCCCGATGTAGCGGTTCTTGATCAGCCCATCGTTGTACGGGATCCCGCTTTCCTTGGCATATCCGATCGCGGCCGGGATCGAGGAGTCGGGAACGGGGATCACGACGTCGGCGGGCACCCCGGATTCGCGGGCCAGCTCGACGCCGAGTCGCTGGCGAACATGGTGGACGTTGTGTCCATCCCACACCGAGTCGGGGCGCGAGAAGTAGACGAACTCGAACGTGCAATGGGCGGTCGCGACTGCGGGTGCGAGCACCTGGTGGCGGTGCATCTCGGCACCGCGCAAGGTGATCAATTCGCCGGGCTCGACCTCATTGATCTCCGCGCAACCGAGCGTCGTGAGGGCACAGGTCTCACTGGCCACGGCGTAGCCACCGTGCGGCAGACGCCCGACCGAGAGCGGTCTGAAACCCCACGGATCGCGCGCTGCGACGACGCGATCGCCGGCCAGGATCACCAACGAATAGGCGCCCTTCCAAGCCGGCAGCGTGCGCTCGAGGCGTTCCTCCCACGTTCGGCCACCGGCGGCGGCGAGCATCAGCGCCATCACCTCGGTGTCGCTGGTCGCCGTCAATCCGAAACCGCGTCCGAGCAGCTCGTCCCGCAGCGCGGCCGCATTGACCAGATTGCCGTTGTGGGCGACCGCCAGGGGGCCGTGCATCGTCTCGACGAGGAACGGTTGGATGTTGCGCAGGGCGTTGGAACCGGTCGTCGAGTATCTGGTGTGACCGATTGAGTGATAGCCGGTGAGCGGCGCCATTGCGGCGGGTGTGAACACGGTTGCCACGAGGCCCTCGTCCTTGTGCATCCGGACTCGTTGGCCGTCACTGACCGCGATTCCGGCGGCCTCCTGACCGCGATGTTGAAGTGCGAACAAGCCGAAGAAGGTCAGTTCGGCGACGCCGTCGCCGTGCGGGGTCGAGATACCGATCACCCCACATTCCTCGTCAGGGTGATCGTCACTGAATCGTCGGTCGTCACGACGGCTGATCCGGACTGGCACTGAATTCACAGCAAGCCTGCTTTCGTCAGATTCTCGATGAGCCGCTCGGCAATCGGATACGCCCCGGGCACGAACGGCGTGCCGGTGAGGCGTTCAAAGGCGACGATGTAACGAGCGGTCGTTGCCGCCCAGACGGTATCGGGGAGGCTCGGGATCGGCCCGTCGCCCTTGTACCCGATGTCGGCGAATGCCCGCCGTACGACCTCCTTGTCGAGGCTTTCCGGTTCCTGCCCGGCGGCCAAGCGTGCGTCGTAGCTCTCCGCCACCCACCAACGCGACGAGTCGGGTGTGTGCACTTCGTCGATCAGGATCAGATCGTCGTCGGCGGTCAACCCGAACTCGTATTTCGTATCGGCGAGGATCAAACCGGCTTGTTCGCCGATCCCGACGCCTCGGGCGAAGATCGCCAGCGCGACGCTGATCACTCGATCCCACAACGCTTTCGGGAGGAGCTCTCGATCGACGACATCGGCACAGCTCAACGGTTGATCGTGCCCGCCGTGTTCGGCCTTGGTGGTCGGGGTCACGATGTGGTGCGGGAGTGCGGTGTTCTTGACGAGACCGTCGGGGAATTCGTAGCCGTACATCGTGCGTGTGCCGTGCGAGTACATCGCCCACAGCGAGGTGTCGGTCACGCCCGTGATGTGGCCCCGCACCACAACCTCGACGGGCAGCGGCCTGGCCTCGCGCGCCAGCAACGCATTCGGATCGGGAACGTCGATCAGGTGATTGTCGACGATGTCGGATGTGCGTTCGAACCACCATGCAGACAGCTCGTTCAGCACCTGGCCCTTGTACGGCACACCTGCCAGTACACGGTCGAATGCCGACAGCCGATCCGTCGTGACGATCAGGCGTTGCTGTTCACCGCACGACCAGGATGCTCGCACCTTGCCGTCGCGTCGATCGGGGAGCGGAAGGTCGATGTCGACGAACGGATCGAACAGGCTGGTTCTCATCTCACATCTCGCTTGCGGCGGCAACGCCATTTCGAAAGATCTGGAGACCCAGATTGGACGGCTTCTGATTGGATGGCTGATCTCGGCGACGGTGGTGCGGGTGTTGCCGTGCGATCACATGATTCTCGGGGTGTGGCATCAATCCAAGCACGTTGCCCGCCTCGTTGCACACACCGGCGATATCGGCGACCGATCCGTTCGGGTTGGTGCTTCGATAGCGCAACGCGACTTGCCCGCCGGCGGCCAACGATGCTGGGTCGGGATGCACGAATCGGCCCTCGCCGTGGGCGATCGGACAGTGAATCGGTTCCGTGATGGCCTGTGTCCAGAGACACCGTGATCCGGGCTCGGCATCGAGCACCACCCAGCGGCAATCGAAGTGCCCTTGCGCGTTGTGCCCGAGCGCGCCGGGCAGCAGATTCGTGCGGGTCAGGACCTGGAATCCGTTGCAGATCCCGATCAACGGGCGGCCGAGGGCAACGAACTCGCGCAGCGCATCCCCGACCCCCACGACCAGATCGAGCGCCAACATGCGGCCGGCACCGAGCGCGTCGCCGTAGCTGAACCCGCCGGCGACGACCGCCAGGCGGGCAGCCATCAGCAGATCGGGGTTGGCGACGAGCTCCGTCGCCAACACGATTCTGGGCGTCGCACCTGCCAGTTCGAGCGCAAGCACGGCATCGTGGTCCCGATTCGTGCCCGGGCCGGCGATGACGAGGGCGAGGGGAGCGCTCATCACAGTCCTGCCGCGGTGTCGACACGGTTGAACGCGTCGACGAGCTCCTGGACGTCGATCGGTGCGAGTCCAGGGATCGACAGCACCGCCTCGTCGATCACGGTGCCGAGCACCAGCGCGTCGTCATTCAAATGGTCCTGGTTCGAGCCGATCCAGTCGGAGACGTGATCGGGGCTGATTTCGATCAGGTGGCGACTTGCGGACTCCGAGAACAATGCGGTGGCGACGTCGTCGGAAGGCAATCCCTCGATCTCGATGCCGAGCCGCCCACCGATGCACATCTCTGCCAACGCGACCGCCAGTCCACCTTCGCTGACATCGTGGCAGGCCTGCACGCTGCCGCTCAGGATCGCCCGATGGAGCCGCCGGTATCGGCTCATCGCGGTCGGATCCGGTGTCGGGACGACACCGACCTCGCTCGGCGCCCCGAGCACGAGATCCAGATGACTGCCTGCGAACTCAGGTTTGGTGAAGCCCAGCAGCACGATCAGATTGCCTGCCTGCTTGAGATCCGGGGTGACACATCGGTCCGCGTCGGGAACGTGGGCGACGGCGGTGATCACCAGGGTCGGCGGCACCGAGTGCCGTTCGCCATCGCTGCCCACGTACTCGTTGTTGAGTGAATCCTTGCCGGAGACGAACGGGGCTCGGTATGCGAGCGCGGCGGCGCAGCAACCGTCGACAGCGGCAACGAGTTCGCCCAGTGTGGATGGTCGTCGCGGGTCGCCCCACGAGAAGTTGTCGAGCAGCGCGACCTGATCGGGGTCGGCCCCGACGGCGACGACGTTGCGGATCGCTTCGTCGACGACCGAATATGCCATCGCCTCGGCGTCGTGGATTCCGTGCCAGGGGTTGACGCCGATTCCGATCGCGATCCCGATCGAACCCGTCGGGTCGGCCAGCACGACGCCGTCGGCCGGCGCATCGGACATCTGGCCGACGAGCGGGCGGACCACGGTCGCGCCCATGATCTCGTGGTCGTATCGGTGAATCGTGCTCGCCTTCGAGGCGATGTTGCGATGCGCCAGCAAGCGCAGCAACGTGTCACGAGGATCGCCGACCATGCGGCCGATCGGCTCGGTTCGATTCGGTCGCGGCATCGCTGCCGTCATCTGTCGCTGGGGACGACCGTTGTGCAAGAACTCCGTCTTCATCACCAGCACGGGCACCCCGGCGGATCGGACCACGAGCACGCCATCCCCGGTGAACGACCCGATGTCCGCCAACTCGACGCCGTAGTAACTGCACCGAGCTTGGATTGCCGGCAACTTGTCGGGGGCGACGGCAATCACCATCCGCTCCTGGGCCTCTGACAACCAGATCTCCCACGGTTCCAGGCCGGGGTACTTGAGTGGTACGAAATTGAGCTCGACGTCGGCGCCGACATGCTCGCCCATCTCGCCAACGGCAGAGGACAATCCTCCGGCGCCACAGTCGGTGATCGCCGTGAACAGATCTTCAGCACCGACCAGGACGTCGATCAACAACTTTTCGACGACCGGATCACCGATCTGGACGCTGGCCCCGGCGACCTCACCGGTCGTGGCATCCATCGTCAGCGATGAAAATGTCGCCCCGCGGATCCCGTCCCGGCCGGTCCGCCCTCCGAGCACGACCACGCGATCTCCGGGAAATGGACCTGAATGCATCTTCCAGCCCTTGGCGGCGCCTACGCAGCCGGCGAACACCAGCGGATTGGTGGTGTAACCGGGGTCGTACAGGATCGCCCCCGCGACGGTCGGCAGCCCGATCTTGTTGCCGTAATCGGCGACCCCGTCGATCACGCCCTCTCGGATCCGGAGCGGATGCAACGCCCCGTCCGGAACCGCTTCGAGCGCCGTGTCCGGATGACCGAAACACAAGATGTTGGTGACGGCGATCGGCTTGTGGGCGATTCCGAGCACATCGCGAATCACGCCACCGACGCCTGTGTTGGCGCCACCGAACGGCTCGACCGCCGATGGGTGATTGTGCGTTTCGGCCTTCAGGGCGATCGTCACGTCATCGTGAAACCCGATGATCCCGGCGTTTCCGACGAATGCGGACTTGACGAATCGGGCGTCGATCGCGTCGGTGCAGTGTCGCAGCATCCCGATCAGTGATGCCCGTTCGACGCCGTCGTCGGCCGTGATCTGTGCCCGGAACGTCTTGTGAGCGCAGTGCTCGCTCCACGTTTGCGCCAACGTTTCCAGCTCGATGTCGGTCGGCTCGCGCTCGAGGGCGGCGTAGTGGGCCTGGATCACGAGCAGTTCCTCAGGGTCGAGTGCCAGCTTGCGCAGGTGCCCGAGCGCCACCAACTCGTCGAGCGAGCAGCCAGAGATCGGGATCGACTCGGCAACGCCCGAACCGGCGCCGCCGGCGTGGAAGGTCGGCTCGATCAAGCCGGTCGACCAGCGTTCGATCACCGGGTTGGCGACGATTCGCTTGACCAACGTGTCGGCTTGATCGACCGAGACGGAATCTCCGAACTCGACCCGCCGACCGGTTGCCGCGCCGGTGACGTCGAGGCCCAACGTGCTGGCGGCATGCCGCAACGTCGCCGCCGCGCCATCGGTCACGCCGGGGAGGTAGGTGACCTCCGTTCCGACCGTCGTCGGGCAGTCCCAGGAGCCATGTTGCAGGAGAGGATCGACGAGAAACCGGCTGAGAGCGGCGAGCGACGCCTCGTCGAGGTCACCTTCGACGAAGACCAGATCAGCGATGTCGACATCGCCGGGGCGTTCCAGTGGCAGGCCCAGATGGGAAGCCGATGCTGCGATTCCGGCTGCCCGCGGGTCCGGATCGTTCGAACGGATCGTCAGACGGTGCCGGGAGACCACTCAAGGCAAGTTAGGAGGTCGCGCGGGCCGGTCCGGTGGTTTGAACGAAATGTCAGCGAGGTTGCCGGTCCTACTACTTCTGCGTACGAACAAGGCGCTCGCCGAGCGGCTCGTGCCCTATCGTCGTGTCGTGGCGAAATGGCTGTTCAAATCCGAGCCCGACGTGTTCGGCTACGACGATCTGGTTGCGCACAAGCGCGAGGGCTGGGACGGCGTCCGCAACTATCAGGCCCGCAACTTCATGCGGGCGATGAAAAAGGGCGACGAGGCGATCTTCTACCACTCGAATGCCAAGCCCCCCGGCGCGGCAGGAATCTGCAAGATCGTCAAAGAGGCAGAGCCGGATCCGACGCAGTTCGACCCGAGCTCGAAGTACTTCGACCCGAACTCGAAACCGTCGGAGCCGCGTTGGGATTGGGTGACCGTGGCGCCGGTCAGGAAGCTCAAACGGTATGTGTCGATCGACGAGATGCGCGAGATGCCCGAGCTCGACAACTGCCGCCTACTCGCGAAGGGCAACCGGCTCTCGATCGTTCCGTTGACAGAGGCCGAATTCGATGCGATCGTCCGCGCCTCCGGCACGAAGCGATGACCAGACTGATCCTGATCCGTCACGGTGAGTCGGATGTCACCGTTCGCCGGGTGATCGGCGGACCGTCGGCGTGCTCCGGTCTCTCCGATTTGGGCCGTCGGCAGGCGGAGCGGCTGCGTGACCGGCTTGCCGACACGGGTGAGCTCAGCGAGGCGGCGCACCTGTACACGAGCGCCTACCCGAGAGCGATCGAAACGGCTGCCATCATTGCGCCGTCGCTGGGTCTCAAGACCGAGATCGATGCCGGCTTCGGCGAGCACGATCCGGGTCCCGAATGCGACGGATTGACATTCGACGAATTCGTGGAGCGGTACGGGATGCCTGACTGGGAGAGCGATCGTCACGCTGTCACGTTCCCCGGCGGTGAGACCGTCGCAGAGTTCCATCACCGGGTCGGCTCGACGCTGAGCGGAGTGCTTCGACAACATCAGGGAGACACAGTCGTCGTGTCGTGTCACGGAGGCGTGGTCGATGTGGCGTTTCGGTACCTACTCGGTCTACCGATGACCGGCGGGTTCGAGCTGTTCACGCTGAACACGTCACTCACCGAGTTCGTCGACGGTCGCCCCGGTCGATGGCGCCTCGTGCGATACAACGATGCCGCCCACCTCGCCGGCCTGCCGGCCGAGACGACTCGAGTCTGAGGCTGACGTGCTGCGCTGGGTCGTGGTCGGAGGCGGTTCGGCCGGTTGTGTGGTGGCGTCACGCCTGAGTGAGGACCCGGCCAACGACGTGACGCTGATCGAGGCCGGACCCGACCACGGTCCAGTCCCTGCGGAGCACGATGTCGGTCCGCTTCACCAGCGCCCCGATCTGGTCCACCCGGGAAGCGCCGTGCCGCGTGGTTTCGGCCTCGGTGGCACCTCGTTGATCAATGGCACCTTGGCGTCACCCGATCGCGACCATCCGGAGGTCACGCACCGACTCCCGATCACCGCCGCCGACCCGACCCGGCTCGGACCACTGGGTGGGGCGTTGCTGGCGAGCTGCGGGGATGCCCGCTTGCTCGAGTTCACGCGGAAGGGCGAACGTCGGATCACCGCCGCCGATGCCTACCTCCGCGGGTTGGGCGCCCGCCCAAACCTGCGAGTGATGACGAACACCGAGGTTCGGGAGATCGTCGTCGAGTCACGCCGGGCGGTCGGCGTGATCACCGGTTCCGGAATCCACGTGCCGGCCGATCAGGTGGTTGTCAGCGCAGGGGCGATCGGTACACCGGAACTCCTGCTCCGATCGGAGATCGACACACCCGGCATCGGCGAGGGGCTTCAGAACCATGCTGCTGTTGCGATCCTGGTCGAGCTCGCCGATCCTGTCGATCCGAACGACATACCGATGTTCGCGACGGTCCTCGATCGACCCGGGCGCCAGGTGCTGCCGCTCAACTTCCTGCCTGATCGCGTGTTACCCGACGGCGGCGTCGGTGCCGTGTTGACTGCACTGATGGATGTCGAGACGGTGGGCAGCGTGACGTTGCCTGATCTCGATGGCCCGCCGAAGGTGAGATTGGAGCATCTCGTCGAGCAGTCCGATCTGGATCGTCTGACCAGTGCCGTGCGGGAAACGCTGTCTCTGCTCGAACACCCTGCGTTCCGGGCGGTGACCCGCAAGCTGTACCTCGATGACTCGGGAACGCCGGTTTCCTCGTTGGCCGAGCCCGACGGGATTCGGGCCTGGTTCGAGCACAACCTCAGCGCATATCACCACTACTCCTCGACCTGCCGGATCGGCGTGGTGACCGACCAGGAGGGTTGTATCAACGGCTACCAAGGCCTGCTCGTGTGCGACGCCTCGCTGTTCCCTCAGGTCCCGGCGGTGAATCCGTACATGAGCGTGATCACGCAGGCGGAACGACTCGTGGCCGGCTGGCGGGCGCCGCATCGGTGATCAGGGCGACGAACGTGCGTGTCAGGTGGTGGGCGTCGGTCGCCGAGTCCGGATCGAACGCCGGACGGCGAGCACCCATCCCACGCCGACGCAGATCGTGAAGATGAACCACTGCACGGCGTACGACAGGTGGGGTCCCTCACCGAGCTCCGGTGCGATCACCGGCTCGGGCCCGCCAGCCGGTTCGGGCGGTCGAGAAGACATGAGATCGATGTAGATCGGTACCGCAGGCCCAGGGAGTTGGGGTTGCAGTCGAGGGATGTCGATCCGCTGGACCTCGGTGAGATCGCCTGATTCGGGGTCGGCGATTTCGATGTGTTGTCGTTGGCGTGATGGATGGAGTCGGCCGACGACCGTGACATCGCCACGCGGCGGGTCAGGGACGACGGCGTCGAGTCCGACGAAACCCCTGTTGACGAGCAGGATCCGCCGATCGGCGAGCTGGAGTGGCGTCACCACGTCGTCCCCGGCTCTGCCGTTCTGCGATCGGTTGACGACCAGGAACTGCTCATCCGGGAGGTACACCCCCGAGGCCGTGACCGGCTGCCATTCGGCGTCTTCCGGGTCACTGACCGACCCCAGCACCTCATCGAGGGGGAGCGGCACGGCGTCGTAGCGGGCCTCGACGCCGGCATTGAACGCCTGACGCTGGTCGAGCCGCCTCAGCTGCCACAGACCGAGGTTGACCATCGCCACCATGCCGACGACCACGAGCAGGTGAAATCCGAGCCACTTCGGCCGGAACAGGAATCGATACATGCTCGCCCGACGGTATCGGCTGACATGATGAGTCGATGGAGTTACCCGACTTCCACATCCCCCACGCCGAGAAGATCGAGTGGATGATCGAGACCAACGGCTGGGCGCTCGAGCCGGTCGCCCCACGATCCGACACCGAGCCGCCCAGCCCGGCCTACGCCTACACGATCGGGGTACCAGGTCTGATCGGATTTCCGGAGATCTGTGTCTTCGGACTCACGCCGTCGGCCTCGAACGGGTTGATCGGGCTCGTGATCGACGCCTTGCGAGGTGGAACCGAGATCCCGACCGGTGTCGAACTGGTCGGGTTGCTCGACAACGACTTGCGCTGTCTGTTCGCCCCGGTCGATCTTTCGGCGCACGAAGCACGGTTCGTGACCGCAACCGCGTGGTACCGAGGAGACCCCTTCCCGATGGTCCAGATGCTGTATCCCGATCGCAACGGCTTCATGCCGTACGAGGACGATTTCGAGCACCGCCTGCGACTCGCCCAGCCAGTGATCGGCTCGTTGCCGTGGTGAAGATTGGGGTGAAGGTTGGGGTGAACGTTCGAGCCGTGCAGTGGGTCGCCGTCGACGGTGAAGTCGCTTCTGCTGAACGGCCCGTAATCGCGGCAATGCGCAGTTCGGGAGGCGGTTGGGCACAACTCGCCCGGGTGATCAGGATCCCAGGGCTGCGTGACGCCTGTGGGCTCGTCTATCGCCTCGTCGCCAAGTACCCATACAGGCTCCCGGGCGGCACGCCCGCCTGCAAGTTGCCATGAGATTCGTCGTTGCTGCCGATGACCGAACGGGTGCGTTCGAGACGGCAGCAGCGATCGCCGATCATGGCGCAGGGGCGGTCAGAGTTCTTGCGTGGCCGGCTCAGCCTTCTGAGGGCACACAGCTCGCCGTGATCGATCTGGGCTCTCGCCACCTGCCCGCTGACGAGGCCAGGGGGCGGGCGGCGGGCGTCACGGATTCAGACATCGCCGCCCACAAGATCGACTCGACGCTGCGGGGAAACTGGGCTGCCGAACTGAACGGGAGACACGCCGCCAGCGGACGTCCCGTGCTGCTGATCCCAGCCCTCCCTGCGTTCGGACGGACGTGCGTCGGAGGAATCGTGTTGGAGCACGGTCGACCGGTGCACGAAGGAAACGCCGGAGTCGATGCCCGCCGACCGGTCACGTCATCGAGGCCGTGTGACATGTTGCAGTCGGCCGGCTGCAGGGAGGTCGTCGAACTGACCGACTCGAACTCCGTGAGCCAATGGATGTCGGACCCTCGCGGATTCGCCGTTGCTGATGCCGACACCGACGCCATGATCGCAGCGATCGTCAGTCGATGGGCGCAACGCCCCGACGTCCTGCTGGCGGGCACCTCGGCGGTGATCGGGCTCGCCGCAGTCCGCCTCGACGAGGGTCGCATGGGTGTGGGAAACCCGAGCCGGCGTCGAGTTGCAGGGCCCGTCCTCGTCGTGTGCGGCAGCTTGCATCCGGTGGCGCGGGCCCAGATCGCTGACGCCCGAAGTCGTGGCGGCGCGCACGTGTTCGTCGTCTCGCCGGATCATGCGGACGCTGTTGCCGATCACATCACGGTCGGTGTCGCGCACGAGTTGGCGCTCCGAGCTGCGACCCTCCTGCAAAGTGGCGGGTTCGGTGCTCTGGTCGTGATCGGCGGTGACACTGCCGCTGCGATCGTGGACGGCGCCGATGTGACCGTTCACGGATCCGTCGCCCCCGGCACAGCGATCGCCACCGTCGCCGGGATCGATGTTCCCGTGATCACCCGGGCAGGCGGTTTCGGCGCACGAGATGGATTGACCGAACTGTTGTGGAGCACACTGCAGTGATGAACTCGCGGCACGGACCGATGGCGATCACGATGGGCGACGCCTCGGGAGTCGGCCCGGAGCTCGTGCTGCGGCGGGCGGCTCAAGGAGCGCTGCTCGACGGCGACGTCGTGGTGTACGGCGACGCCGCAATTCTGCGGCACGGTGCCGACCTGCTCGGTCTCGACATCGACATCGAGGTCGTGTCACATCCGGAACAGGCCTGCGCTGGTTCGCTCTCGGTGTACGACCTCGGGGCATTGTCGGCCACCGATCACCGACCCGGTCAACTCGACGCTGCGGCAGGTGCGGCTGCACGTGCATACGTCGCGGCTGCGACCGATGCTGCATTGGCTGGCGAGGTCAGCGGGATCGTCACGATGCCGATCAACAAGGAAGCGACCCAGCTGACCGATCCGCGGTTCGTCGGTCACACCGAGTTCATCGCTGAGCGGTGTGGGGCTCGATCCGTGACGATGATGCTCACGAACGGAACGATCGCCGTGACCCACGTGAGTACCCACTGCTCTTTGCGTGAAGCCATCGAGCGAGTTCACCGCGATCGGGTGTTGGACGTGATTCGGCTGACCGACGGTGCGCTCCGAGGATTTCTGGCTGCGCCGCGGATCGCCGTGTGCGGGCTCAATCCGCATGCCGGGGAGCACGGTCTGTTCGGCACTGAAGACACCGAACACATCGCCCCGGCGATCGCGTCGGCATTGGAGGAAGGGATCGAAGCGAGCGGTCCACATCCGGCTGACACGGTCTTCTACCAGGCGGTCCATCGCCAGCGTTATGACGCGATCGTGGTGATGTACCACGATCAAGGGCATGCCCCGATGAAGTTGTTGGCGTTCGATACGGGTGTCAACGTGACGCTCGGCTTGCCGATCATCCGCACCTCGGTCGATCACGGGACCGCCTTCGACATCGCCTGGAAAGGCGAAGCGTTCACCGACTCGCTCGATCACGCCCTGGCGTACGCCCGCAAACTGGCGGGGTTGGCCACGACAGGACCGACGTGAGGCGAACGGTCAGGTGATCGTCGCCTCGGGCAGGTCGGTTCTGGCCGGCAAGATGTCGTTGACCGGCTTGCGGTCTCGGTACTCCTGCCATTCCCACTCCATGCCGTGCTGATCGAGCAGTTCCAGGAAGGGTTCCGACGGTAACGCTTCCGGGCCGACGACACCTTTCGCCGACCACTGCCCGGTCGCCATCAGTTCGATCGCTACGGCGGGCATCACGGCCGTCTGCCAGACGACCGCCTGGTGGCCGAATTCCTTCATCGACCAGGCGTTGTCGACGATGTGGTAGAGGTAGACCTCACGCGGTTGGCCGTCCATGCCGAGTCCGGTCACCCAGGTCCCCGCACACGTTCGGCCGTGCATCTTGTCGCCCAGGTCGGCGGGGTCGGGGAGCGCGGCGGCGACGACATCGCGTGGTGAGACCTTGACGCCACGCACCTCGACCGGGTCGGTCGAGACCAGCTCGAGCTTTTGCAGGGTCTTCAAGACATTGATGAACTCGTCGCCCAGCCCGTACTTGAACGTGACCCGCTCGACGTCGATCCAGCGCGGGATCAAGATCACTTCCTCGTGCTCCACGTTGACGCACTGGAGCGGCCCGATTCCTTCCGGAAACGTGAAGATCTCCGGTTCGCTGAACGGGGGAGTCGTGTACCAGCCGCGCTCGCGCTCGTAGATCACCGGCGGATTGAGGCACTCCTCGATCGTCGTCCAGATCGAGAAGGTCGGGGCGAAGTCGTACCCGTCGACGACCAGATCGGCCCCATCGCGCACCCCGATCTCATCGATCTTCGAGAACAGGTGATCGGCCGCATAGCGGGCGGCGACATCGGAGAACCCGGGCTCGACACCCATCCCCACGAGCGCCATCAGGTTGCGGTTCTTCCAGACGGGATGTTGGGCGAATTGAGCGTCTCCGAGCCGTCGACCGGTCTTCGAATACGGCTCGGTCGGATGCGGCGACGACATGTGCATCGCCATGTCGACATAGTGGCAGTTGGCGGCGAACGCCCCTTCGAAGATGGCAGGGTTGAAGCGCGGGTCGCACGCGTTGAGGATCACATCGGCCCGGCACTGCCTGGCCAGCGCGGCGACCGCATCTTCGCTGGACGCGTCGACGACCGCCGCCTCGATCCTGCCATCCTCGGTGTTGACGGCAGTCGCTACCGCTGCCTCGGCCTTCTCGAAATCGATGTCGGCCACGGTGATGTGGTGGAACGCTTCTCGGTGCGAAGCGATTGCCACGAAGGCCGACCCGACACCGCCAGATCCAACGACGAGTACTCGCATTGGCAAGACCGTACCTCACGGATCAACGCTCTCAGGGATGGTTGGTGTCGTCCGGATGAGTTTGCAGGTCTGGTCGTCGGATCCGAAATCGGGAGCGTGATGATGCGATCGGTGCTGATAACTTGCTGGTTGCATCAAGAGCGGCTCGGTTTCGACCGGGCCCGGCAACCTGGGCAACGCCCCCAAGGTGCCTATCTCGATTCCAGCGTGACCTGGAGCGAGAAATGTGGCCGGCTCGTCCGGCAAACCGGCGATTCCGCCGCTTGCGATGCGAAAGAGTTGACGCGCCGGGTGACGGGCCGAGTGAAAGGGAACTTGATGGCGAGCGATCCGCTCCCGGTAACCGGGGCATGGCGTGACGGCGACCCGGCCGGTCATCGTCGTTTCTACACGCTTGCCCAAGGCCACAAGTTCGCGCTCGAGAGCGGCGCCGTGCTGACCGACATGACGCAGGCCTACGAGACGTGGGGGACCCTCGACGCCGAGGCCTCGAACGCCGTGTTGATCTGTCACGCATGGACAGGTGATGCGCATGCGGCAGGACGAGCCGGCACAGGCCACCCGGCACCGGGATGGTGGGACGAAGTGATCGGACCTGGCAAGTACATCGACACCGATCGTTGGTTCGTGGTGTGCGTCAACGTGATCGGAGGTTGCCAGGGCTCGACCGGTCCGGCATCACCGCACCCGGACGACGGCAAGCCGTACGGATCCCGATTCCCCGTCGTCACGACGCGCGACATGGTGCGCGCCCAAGCGCACATCATGCGTCACCTGGGGGTCGACAAGTGGGCCTCCGTGATCGGCGGCTCAATGGGTGGCATGCAGGTGCTCGAGTGGGCGGTCACGTTCCCCAAGCACGTCCGCTCGATCATTCCGATCGCGAGTTGCATGCAGGCCAGCGCTCAACAGATCGCGTGGGGCGTGATCGGCCGTCGCGCGATTCGACTCGACCCGAAGTGGCGCGGCGGTGACTACTACGACGCAATGCCGGGAGACGGCCCGGTCGAGGGGCTCGGCGTCGCCCGCCAAGTCGCTCAGGTCACCTTCCGGAGCGACAACGCGTTCACCGACCGGTTCGGCCGCAACCTGACCGACCGCGCCACGGTCGGCGACACATTCGGCCTGTGGCAGGAGTTCGAAGTCGAGCGTTACCTCCAGTATCACGGCGACAAGCTGGTCCGCCGGTTCGACGCCAACAGCTACCTGATCATCAGCAAGGCGATGGATCTCCACGATGTCAGCCGCAGCCGCGGCACGCTGCAGTCAGCGATGAGGCGAGCCACGATGCCGAGCCTCACGATCGGCGTGAGTAGTGACATCTTGTATCCCTCGTATCAGCAACGCCACACCGCCGAGCTGCTGTCGACCGGTGGGGCGAGTGCCGAATTCATCGAGATCGAGTCACCGCACGGGCACGACGGCTTCCTGATCGATTTCGAACAGGTTGGTGAGCCGGTCGCACGCTTCCTCGATGCGCTGGCCTGACGCCTTTGGGCGATGACGTTGAATGGGCACGGATCGACCGCATTCGATCGACGGAATCGGACCGATCACTTCGCGATTGACGGATTGATCTGGCGTTCGAGGTGCCAGACTGGTGGGCAGCGTGCAGACAACCACCGTTACCCACCAACTTGCTGCGTTGGTTGCCGCCGGCGACCCGGAGGGCAGTCGAACGATGACCGCCATCATTGCCCTCATCACGGTGCTCGGGTTGACGTTGTTGATGGTCGCGGTGTGGCTGTTCAGGACGACTCGACCTGATCCGGAGTTGCTGGCGCCGCTCGAAGCGATGTCCGCACGTAAATGGCGACGCGGCGATCCTGTGTGGCAACGCCGACGACTCGATGAGTTGCGGCCGGAGGGTTCGCAACCGTTGGCCCCGAGTGTCGCACCGCCCGACATCGACGAAGCGTTCGATCTTGGCCCGGCGGGAACGGGTTTCGACGACCTCCACGACGACGGCGTTCGCGACGTTCGCGACGATCACGACGATCATGCCGGCGGGACGGACGCAGCAGTGGCTGCCGGCGATCCATCGTCGACGGTCGAGCGGGGCATGCGCAGCAATTTCGAGGTCGACCCAGGGCTGGCCCCGACCCCGACAGGGTTGAACCGTCCGCGGCTGGACGATCTTCCTGATCGCGAGATGGACCCGTCGCTGGTTGCCGCAGCGATGGCCGAGCTGGAGGCCGAACTGGGTCGGGCGACCTTCCCGGGTATCAACCCGGTCGACGCCGACTGACCGGTACGATCTCGGCATGGCAGCGCTTGACACGGATGCGATGATCGCCCGCTTTCGGGAACGCGCGGCCGCCGTGAAGCACCGCCCGTTGCCGCCCGTGGCGGGTGAGGAACGTCAACAGTTCATCACTCAGGCAAAGCTGGATTTCCAGGATTACGCAATCATCGGTGATGCTGAAGCATCGGTCGACGACGGCATCTTGACGCTGCGGATCGATTTGCGCCCGCCCGACCAACGACCGTCGTGACCCTCACCGTCGAGGTTGCGCCTCAACGCACCAATGAAGAACGTGGTCTGATTGCGGCCTCCGTTGCGGTGTTCGTGTGGGGGCTCGGACCGCAGTTCGTGCGAGCGATGGGCGTGTCCACGCCGACGGTCGTGGTGTACCGGTTCGCCTTCGGCACACCGCTCCTGGTGATCGTGGCACTCCTGCTCGGCGGTCGGTTCACACGCGACCTGATCGCCGCCGCAGTCGCGTCCGGCGTGATGTTCGGGATCTCGATGATCATCGGGTTCGCGGCGGTGTTGCACACGAGCATCGCCAATGCGACCTTGATCGGGAACACGATGCCCGTACTCGTGGTCGTGATCGCCAAGTTCGTCTATCACGAACATGTCCGAATTCGTCAGATCATCGCCGCCGTGGTTGCCGTGTTCGGTGTCGTGATCGTCGTGATCGGCGCCGGAAAGACTGCTGATGCGTCCCTCGTCGGAGACACGCTGGCGATCATGAACGTCGGACTCTGGACGGCGTATTTCCTGCGGATGAAGCGCTTGCGGGACCGCGGTTTGCACTCGTGGACGTTGCTGGCTTGCGTCTCCACGATCGCATCGCTGGTGGTGATCCCCCCGTGCCTGCTCGTCAGCGACGACCTCGGTGCCGTCGCCGGTAGGGACTGGCTGTACGTGGCGGGAATGGTGATCGGCCCGGGGTTGCTCGGGCACGGGTTGATGACCTGGGCGTCGCGGCACCTGCGACTCACCGTGTCGTCGTTGTTGACCTTGGCGAGTCCCGTGGTGTCCGGTGTCGGGGCGTGGCTGTGGCTCGGCCAATCGATGTCGCCGGTGCAGGTGCTCGGCGCCACCGTTGTCCTGGTTGCCTTGGCCGGAATCGCTTTCAACGCCAGGATCGAAGCCATTTCGGCGGCGGCGATGTCCGATCCGCCGGAATGATTGATAATCTTGTCGTCGCTATTGCGGATGTGGCTCAGCTGGTAGAGCATCACCTTGCCAAGGTGAGGGTCGCGAGTTCGAATCTCGTCATCCGCTCGCAGGAGAGGCCTGGTCATGACCCGTCAGCGGGAGTGACTGGGCCTTTCGCTTTCCGAGGTACATCGAGTTGAAGCCGTGGCCGCCGGCCCAAACGTTGTGCAGTTCCGGTTCATGCTTGACGTTGTGGCGCCGGTAGGTGGGTGACAGTTTTGGGACGCGACTTCGGTTGCTGGTTGACAGTGACTTCGGTAGC
>JAYVFI010000027.1:0-13574 GCA_043773365.1 Ilumatobacteraceae bacterium | reverse complement strand
GCGATCGTCTCGACCACCACGTCGACCACCGCATCGTCGACGACGACTTCGACACTGACCTTCGGCACGAAGTCGATCTTGTACTCGGCGCCACGGTAGGTCTCGGTATGTCCGCCCTGACGTCCGAAACCTCGGACTTCCGTAACGGTCATGCCTGTCACCCCGCCCGCTTTGAGGGCGTCCTTGACGTCGTCGAGTTTGAACGGCTTGATGATTGCTGTGATGAGTTTCATGGTCTCGTCCTTCTCAGTTCTTCACGAACTCGGGGTAGGCCTGAACACCCATCTCAGGCAGGTCGAGTCCTACGATTTCGTCCTCTTCGGCCGAGCGGATCCCGCCCTTGCCGAGTTTCTTGGAGATGATGTCCTGGCCCTTGAAGAAGCCGTAGGCGACGCCGAAGATCACGGTGCAGATCACGACCGCGCCGAGCAACTGGGCGCCGAACTGGCCCCATTCGCCCTTGATGATGCCCTCCAGCGGGATCGCCGCTCCGTTTGCGTCGACTGCTCCGTTCCAACCGTTGCCGTAGCTGCCGTTGGCGAAGATCCCGACCGCCAGCACACCGAAGATGCCGTTGACCCCGTGGACCGAGATGGCGCCGACCGGGTCGTCGAGCTTGAGCTTGCGCTCCACGAAGAACACCGATTCGATCACGAGCACGCCGGCGATCACGCCGATCACGGCCGCCGCCCAAGGGGCGATGAAAGCGCAGGGGGCGGTGATCGCCACCAGTCCGGCGAGCATCCCGTTGGCCATCATGCCCGGGTCAGGCTTGCCGGTCCGTTTCGTGATCCACAGCATCGCCGTGATCGCACCAAATGCTCCGGCGATCGCGGTGTTGGTGGCAACCACCGCGAACTGCACATCGGTGGCGGCAAACGTCGAGGCGGCGTTGAAGCCGAACCAGCCGAACAGCAAGATGAACGTTCCGAGCATTGCCATCGGGATGTGGTGCCCGGGCATTGCTCGTGGGTTGCCGTCCTTGTCGAACTTGCCGATCCTGGGTCCGAGCACCATCGCCCCGGCCAGCGCGGCGACACCGCCGACTGCGTGGACGACGCCGGAGCCGGCGAAGTCGACGTATCCGACACCGAGATCCATCGTGTCCCACACCTTGCCGAGCCAGCCGCCGCCCCATGTCCACGCTGCGAACAACGGGTAGTAGATGGCGCCGCAGAACAGGCCCCAAATCGTGAAGCTGCCCCACTTCCAGCGCTCGGCCATCGATCCGGTCGGGATCGTGGCGACGGTATCCATGAAGGCCACCATGTACAGGAAGAAGCCGATCAGCGGAGCGGTGATGCCGTCTCCGGAGAGTGCCCAGCCTCCCTCCCAGAGGAAGACCTTGTTGCCGCTGCCGATCAGTGGGCCACCGACTGCCTCGTACAGGCCGAACGACCACGAGTCGGCGGCGGTGCCGTAGCTGAAGCCGCCGAACGCGAGCGGGAAGCCGACGAAGAAGAAACCGATGAACCCGAGTCCGAAGATGGCGAAGTTCGTCGTCACGACGTGGGTGGCATGTTTGGCTCGGCAGAAGCCGGTTTCGACGAGTGCGAAGCCGGCCTGCATGAAGATCACCAGCGCTGCGCCGATGATGATCCACAACAGGTTGATCTGTTGACCGAGCACCACGACGGGGTCGGCATCTTGGGCATGGACCACCGACGGCACGACGGACACGAGTCCGGTGAGAGCCGCGGTGACACCAAGGATTCGTAGCGCTCGTTTGCGCACGGGTTCCTCCTGAGGAGTTGACGGAATAGGTAGGGGCGTCCGTCGGCGACGTTGCCGGGCGGAACGAGGCCGAACTGTAGGAAGCTCAGATTTCACCGAGGTCGCCCGAGTGTTTCGATCGCGTGGCCAGTTCGTGTGATGCCTGCCCGATGGGCCAAGGCGTGATGAGGGGAGGCGTGATGAGGGGAGGTGTGATGAGAGGAGGTGTGATGAGAGGAGGCATGATGAGAGGAGGCGCGCGACGATGCCGTCACGGTCGGCGCGGCGGCATCATCCGGCTCGCGCTCGCTGTGGCTAGTGGTCGACGAGCATCCAGCCCCGTCGACGCACGGTGCGGACCCGATCGGCACCCACCGTGCGGCGGATGCCGACGATCAGCGAATCGCATCGGCGGGTACTGAGGTCGGCGATGCCCGCCAGCCGTGCCAACTCGGCTCGATTGAGGACTCTGCCGGCGTGACGTACGAGGGCTTGGTACACGGCCCGTTCCTGCGGTGTCAGGATCTCGAGGGGGCGAGAAACATCGACCGGGGGGTCGGCGACGGAGTTTGCAGGAGCGGGCCGTGTCACGTGGATCATCGAACACCGTTGAGGTGACACGAACGTGTGTGACGTGTGAACGGACGGTGAACCGACCCGATGCGACTTCGGTGCGAGCTCGACGTGACCGGATGACGTGACCGGCTGACGTGACCGGATGACTTGACCGGATGACTTGACCGGATGACGTGACCGGATGACTTGACCGGCGGGTCAAGTCTTGCGGCAGGATAGGGGGATGGACTTGACCTATCCGCCAGAAGCAGAGGATTTCCGAGCCACGATCCGCGCCTGGCTCGAAGCGAATCTTCCCGCCGGCTGGTTCGATGACGACTTCGAAATGTGCGAGCAAGACCGCCAACGCTTCAACGTCGAGTGGCCGCACAAGTTGTTCGAAGGCGGGTGGATCTGTGCCACGTGGCCGCAGGAGTACGGCGGCAAGGGTCTCACGACGATGCAGAGTGTTGTGTTGGCCGAGGAGTTTGCTCGGGCGAAAGCGCCGATGCGCGGTGATTTCTTCGGCGACACGCTGGTCGGTCCGACGCTGCTCCAGTGGGGCACCGAGGAACAAAAACGGGCGTTCCTGCCAGGCATTCTGAGCGGCCAGATTCGTTGGTGTCAGGGCTTCTCGGAACCGAATTCGGGTTCCGACCTGGCGAGCTTGAAGACCGTTGCCGAACTCGACGGCGACGAGTGGGTGATCAACGGGCAAAAGGTGTGGACCACCCAGGGCCACCACGCCGACTATTGCTTCTTGTTGACGCGAACCGACCCGAGCAGCCCGAAGCACAAAGGCATCAGTTATCTGCTCGTTCCGATGAAGCAGCCGGGTGTCGAGGTGCGAGGGATCACCCAACCCGACGGCACCGCCGAATTCTGCGAGGTGTTCTTCACCGATGCGCGCTGCCCTAAGGACAATGTGGTCGGTGGCGTCAACAATGGCTGGAAGGTCGCCAACTCGACGTTGGCCTTTGAACGCGGACAGTCGGCGACGACCGGCTATCGCCGCTTCCAAGAGGAATTCCGGCTGCTCCGCGAGGCCGCCGAGTCGAACGGCAAGATCCACGATGCCGATGTCCGCCAGCGCTTGATGCGGTACTACACGAAGATCCAGATCCTTCGGATCAACGGCTTGCGCAACCTGTCATCGGCGCTGACGGGTTCGAAGGACGTCGGCTCCGTGGTGCTCGGGGCGACGAACAAGATGTTCTGGTCGGAGATGCATCAGGCAGCGATGGAACTAGCGCTCGACATCTGGGGTGCCGACTCGATGCTGATCGACGCCGGCTTCGATGGTGGCTGGCCGGGCGTGCAACGCGACAAGCGTCGCGATGGATATCCCGTCAGTCCGATGATGTCGGCGTTCTTCTTCTCGCGCTCCGAAACGATCTGGGGCGGCACGAGCCAGATCCAACGGAACATCGTCGGCGAGCGCGTGCTCGGTCTCCCGAAGGAGCCGTCACCAGCCTGACGCTCGCCCTTGCTCAACCGTCGGCGACGCCCAGAATATTCGATCGCTCTGTAACCGGCGTGTGAACATTCCCCGAGCCGCGCATTGGGGCGTTCGTGGTGACCTATCGTCGCAATGAATGGATGAACTGCTGACGAGGACCGGCGAACCGCGGCCGGTCGCGGCGGCGTTGATGGAACTGATCGACTCCGAAGGCGTGGCAGCGTTGATCGAACGACAACAAGCCGCCGATCTCGACATCTTGACGATGGGGATCACGTTCACGGTGTATTCCGATGGCGAGAACATCGATCGTGCGTGGCCGTTCGACATCATTCCTCGCGTCATCCCCGGGCAGGAATGGGATCGGATCAGCCGTGGCCTCTCGCAACGCCTCATCGCCCTGAATCGGTTCATCGACGACATCTACAATGACCAGCGGGCGATCGCCGACGGTGTGTTCCCGGCCGAACTGCTCGACGCCTCCGCCAACTTCAGGCCGCAATGCCGAGGCGTCCGACCGAAGCACGGCGTCTGGGCGCACATCTCCGGCACAGATCTCGTCCGCGACGATGACGGCGTGATGTACGTGTTGGAGGACAACCTTCGCGTGCCGTCTGGCGTGAGCTATGTGATCGAGAATCGGGCGATCACGAAACGGGCGTTCTCCGAATTGTTCAAGCAACAGCAGATCCGCCCCGTCGACGGCTACACCGACGAGTTACAACGTCTGTTGATCTCGCTCGCGCCGGATGGCATCACTGCGCCGCAGATCGCCGTGTTGACACCCGGTGTTTTCAACTCGGCATATTTCGAGCATTCGTTCCTGGCCCAGCGGATGGGTGCCGAACTCGTCGAAGGCGTCGATCTCGTCGTCGGCGACGACGATTGCGTGTACATGAAGACGATTGCCGGTTTGGAGCGGGTTCATGTGATCTATCGCCGAATCGACGATCTGTTCCTCGATCCGGAAGCCTTCTGGCCCGACTCGGCACTCGGTGTAGCCGGGCTGATGCGGGCCTGGAAGGCCGGCAACGTCGGGATGGCGAACGCCCCCGGGGCGGGCGTCGCCGACGACAAGGTCGTGTACGCGTGGGTGCCCGACCTGATTCGCTACTACCTCGGCGAGGAGCCGCTACTCCCGAACGTGCCGACCTATCGAACGATGTACGACGACGAACGTCGGTTCGTGATCACCAACATCGGCGACCTGGTCGTCAAACCCGCCAACGAGAGTGGTGGATACGGGATCGTGATCGGGAACCGGGCGACCAGGGATCAACTCGACGACGCGATTGCGGCGATCAATGCCGATCCACGCAACTGGGTGGCGCAACCGATCCTGTCGCTGTCGACGGTACCCACCCTGGTCGCATCGCCTCACTCACCGAATGGACGGGCGATCGAATCGAGGCATGTCGATCTTCGCCCATTCGTGTTGACCGGGGCGACGAGTTACGTGACGCCGGGTGGTTTGACTCGCGTGGCGTTGCCGGCGGGGTCGCTCGTGGTCAACTCGTCGCAGGGTGGTGGCAGCAAAGACACCTGGGTCGTCGACGGCTCGTTCACCGGCATCGGATCGAACGGCGGGTTCTGAGGTGGCACTGCTGGCGCGTGTCGCAGATCGCCTCTACTGGGCGGCTCGGTATGTCGAGCGGGCCGAAGACACGGCCCGCATCGTGCGGGCGTACCATGAACTCGTCGTCGACTTCCCCGGCGACGTGATGCTCCGGTGGGAACCGCTGGCGGCGATCGCCGGCAGCGAAGCGGTGCTGGTTGCGACCGTCGATGATGTGGCTGGTGAAATCACCGTCATGCAGCACTTGATCGCCGATCGCGGGAATCCTGGGAGCATCGTGGGTTGCGTGGCGCTGGCACGCGAGAACCTGCGGACGACACGCGAGGTGATCCCGCGCGAGGCGTGGCAGGTCGTCAACAGCCTCTCGCACTTCGTCGACTCGACAGCTCACGACGCGGTGGGTCGGCAAGGACGCGATCGATTTCTGGCCCGAGTCGTGGACGAGAGCCGGCGCCTGGATGGAGTGGTCGACTCCACGATGACGCGGGCCAACTCGTACAGGATGTTCCGGCTCGGCCGGCTGGTCGAGCGTGCCGACATGACGACTCGCGTGCTCGGCGTGCGCGCTGCGGCGCTGTTGCAGTTGCAGTCGTTCGGTGTCGGAACGGTCGGCGAGGAAGTCCAGTGGATGGGTGTGCTTCGATCATTGTCGGCGCTCCAGATGTACCAACGCGCCACCCGTGGCCCGGTCGAAGGGGAGGCAGTCGTCCGATTCCTGCTCTTCGATGCGGCATTTCCGCGGTCGGTGCAGGGATGCCTCGAGGAGATCAGGGGAGTCCTGGCGGGGCTCCCATCGGCACACGATGTGATCGCTGTGCTCAACAGCACCGAGGCGATCGTGTCGGATTGTCATCCGATCACGTCCGACGGTGTCGAACTCGACGCAGCGATGGATCGCCTGCAGGATGCGATCGCCGCACTCGATCGGGCAATCCACGATCGATACCTGGCAGCGTGGTGAGCGTCAGGCAGGATGACGCGATGATTGAGGATGCGAGCGAATCGATCGGTCGTTTGATGTCACCGTCAGGGGAGATGCGGGCTGCGGTGCTTGATCCGGAGCGCCTCGTTGAACGTCAGGCACGCGCCGATCGGCTGCTGGAGGCGGATGGAGCCGGACACCTCGTCCACGACCTGCCCGTCCGAGGTGACGGTCGGGCGGCCTCGATCGAGAGTCGACCATGGCGGATCGATCCAATTCCAATCGTGCTCGAAGAGTCGACGTTCCGGTGGTTGGCGGCTGCGGTCGTGGAACGAATGGAAGCGCTGGAAGCGGTGCTCTCCGACCTCTACGGACCGCAAAATCTGATTCGCCAACGAGTCGTGCCGGCGGAAGTGTTGGCGGCCACGGATCGGTACCGAATCAATGCCGGAGGAGCACCACCGCATCGATGGCTGACGACGTACGCCGCGGACGTGACACTCGGCGCCGACGGCGCCTGGTATCTGGTCCAGGACCTCACCGACGCTCCACCCGGTCTCGGATATGCGTTGTTGAATCGTTCGGTGATGGCACGCGTGATGCCGGACGTGATCAGCTCCCACGAAATCGCTCCGATCGCCTCGTTCACCGGGTCGATCCGCAGCGGGTTGGCGTCCGTGTCGCGGGTCGACAGCCCCCGCATCGTGTTGTTCTCCGGCGGACTCGATCATCCGTCCTACGTCGATCATTCGTATCTCGCCGTCCAGCTCGGTGTGCACCTCGTCGAAGGGGCCGATCTCGTTGTCCGCCAGCGCAAGGTGTGGCTCAGGACACTCGACGGACTCGAGCCCGTTGATGTGCTCTATCGGCGCATGGAGGATGCCACGATCGACCCGCTGGAGGTCGGCGCCCACGGGTCGGTCGGTGTGCCAGGGTTGCTACAGGCGGTCCGATCCGGTGGGGTGGCGCTGTCCAATGCGCACGGGTCAGGTGTCGTCGAAGCCGAAGAGGTGGTGGCGTTCATCGACGCTGCGATCGACACCGTCCACCCGCTCCGACAGTTGCTGTCGCGACTCCCGCACGCCGATCCGCCGCTCGCTCACGTGCCGGTCCCGCCGGGGCTCGGCGGTCATGCCCTCGGTGGTGCTCCGGTCGTGGTTCGACTGTTCGCCGTGCACGACGGGATCTCTGCCACGGTGATGCCCGGTGGGATCGGCCGTGTTCTCGCCCCGGGAGACGATCCGACGATTCCGACGGCCTGCGCCGCCAAGGACGTGTGGGTACTCGGGCGAAGCGTTGCTCCGGCGGTTGGTCCGCATCTGCCGCAGGTCGATTTCGGGCGGTCGTTGCCGACCCGCGCCGCTGACGCCCTGTACTGGACCAACCGAGCTGCGGAACGAGCCGAAGCGATGGCTCGCACGGCGCGAGTCGTGTCGGCTCGGTTGCAGCAGGACCCTGGTCTGGTTTCGATGCACGGAGGTGCCTGGACGAGCCGGATGATCCGGATCACCCACGCCGTTCGCCACGACGCGTGGACCGAGCTGGCGTCGACCGTGTCGTTGGACGGACTCCAGCGCGAACTCGGAGCGCTCTCGAATGCGGTTGCCCTCGAGATCGGGTCGCTGCTGACGGAAGCGACCACCGTACGCGAGTACCTGTCGGTGACGACCGGCCGAGTGCTCGCCCATCTGGCCCAACTTCGGACCGGTTTGCAGCGCGGCGACGCCGGCGTCGACGATCTCGATGCCGTGCTCGCCGACTTCGCCGCCTTCGCCGGCATGTGGCACGAGAGCACCGTGCGCGGTCCCGCATGGAGGATCGGTGACACCGGGCGGCGTCTGGAACGTTGCCTGGTGGTGCTCGATTTGGTCGACGCCGCTGTTGGTCAGTCGGAGAACGACTCACCCGAGGTCGAAGCGGGGGCGATCGAGGTGCTGCTGGCAGCCAACGAGAGCCTCGTCGCATATCGCCGCCGGCATCGCAGTGACGTCGAGATGTCGGCTGCGATCGCGCTCCTGATTCACGACGAAACCAATCCTCGCTCGCTCAAAGCGTCGATTGAGCAGTTGACCCGCCACGTCCACGAGGGCGGCTGGGACGTCGGCTTGGAACTGGCGGCCGCCGCTCGGGAAGCGTTGGCGTTGCCGCTCGCCGAGTTGCTCCCCGTCATGCGAGGCGTCGTGCTCGACGCCGGCGCGAAAGTCGTCGAACGATGGTTCTCGTCGCCGGTCGCACCGATCATGCTGCGCCCGATGGGGGCGGCGACGTGACGACGAGGCGCTACCGGGTCCACCACCAGACCGCCTATCGGTACGGGGCCGAGATGACCGACGGGTACACGATCGCATGCCTCGTGCCGCGCCCGACGGAATGGCAACGTGTGATCGAATCGGACGTGGTCGTTGATCCCGTTCCGTCAGAGATGGACTCGTACATCGATGCGTTCGGCAATCTCGTGCACCAGTTCGGCGTCCACGAGCCCCACCGCGCGATGACGATCGAAGCGACGAGCGTCGTGGATGTCGACCAGCGCTCGATCACGTTCGACGATACGCCGTGGGAGTTGGTGGCGACCCGGCTCGACACGCTGGAAGGCGCCGGTGCCTTGGACGTCGGTTTCTTCCGGTCGGCGTCGACGTTCATCGATCCCTCGGCGGTTCGGGCGTCGCTGCAGGCGATCGCAGATCGCTCGTTCGTCCCTGGCCGCCCGGTCACCGAGGCGATCGCCGGCCTGTGCCACGAGATCAACACGACCTTCGAGTTCGATCCGGAGTTCAGCGACGTCTCGACGCCGTTGGCCGATGTCCTGCTGACGCAGCGCGGTGTCTGTCAGGACTTCGCCCATCTCGCGATCGGGTGCCTTCGCACGGTCGGGCTGGCGGCGCGTTACGTCAGCGGCTACATCGAGACGGAGCCGCCTCCAGGGACGCAACGGCTCGTCGGAGCTGACGCATCGCACGCCTGGTGCTCGGTGTGGACGCCGCATGCCGGTTGGATCGATTTCGACCCGACCAACGACCAGATGCCCGTCAACCGACACGTCACCGTTGCCTGGGGGCGTGACTACGCCGACGTGACCCCTGTCAGGGGCGTGATGATCGGACCCGCCACGACGCAACGTCTCGATGTCTCGGTCGACGTCAGCAGCCTCCCCATGGCCTGAACGGCGCTGTCCGATTTCCGCTAGTGACCCAGCGTACGATCGGGCATGATGGGTTCTGTGATCGACACACTCGCACTCGACGCCGACCGGTGTTACCGGGCAGCGCAAAGTCGTGACGCCCGATTCGACGGGTGGTTCTACGTGGCGGTCCGCACGACCGGGATCTATTGCCGGCCGAGCTGCCCGGCCGTTACCCCGAAACGGACCAACGTCGACTTCTATCGCTCCGCGGCAGCAGCCCAACAGCGCGGGTTCCGTGCGTGCAAACGGTGTCGCCCGGACGCTGCCCCCGGTTCACCCGAATGGGACCTGCGTGGTGACCTCGTGGCACGCGCGATGCGATTGATCGCGGACGGCGTGGTCGATCGAGATGGCGTCGAAGGTTTGGCACGACGATTGAGCTACAGCAGCCGCCAGTTGCACCGCCTGCTGACCGATGAGTTGGGTGCTGGACCGCTCGCGCTGGCGCGTGCGCAGCGAGCCCAGACCGCACGGATCCTGATCGAAACCACCGACCTCGAGATGACCCACATCGCATACGCCGCCGGGTTCGGCAGCGTGAGGCAGTTCAACGACACCGTTCGTGAGGTGTTCGCGTCCGCGCCGGGCGAGTTGCGTCGGGGAGCCAACCGCGGAACGTCGGCGCGTGAGGCAGGCACCGTGTCGGTTCGGCTTGCCGCTCGCCAACCGTTCGCGGGAACGCAGTTGTTGGCGTTTCTCGGAGCCCGCGCCGTGCCGGGCGTCGAGCATTTCGACGGCGACGTGTACACGCGTACCTTGTCGCTTCCACACGGGCATGGGGTCGTCACGGCTCGCATCGTCGCCGATCACGTCAACGCCACCTTCCAATTGGCGGACTGGCGCGATCTCGCCCCCGCCGTCGGTCGCGTCCGCCGCCTGCTCGATCTCGATGCTGATCCGGTCGCGATCGACGCCAGCTTGAGTGGCGACCCCTTGTTGACGCAGTTGGTCGCGCAGACGCCGGGGTTGCGAGTCGCCGGCAGTGTCGACACCACCGAAACGCTGGTGCGGGCGATCGTGGGGCAACAGGTCAGTGTGGCCGGTGCCAGAACCGTGCTGGGCAGGATTGCGGCCGGCATTGCTGAACCGCTCTCGATCGACCACCCGCACGTGACACGATTGTTCCCGTCGATGGAGCGCCTGGCGATCGCCGATCCCGGTGACCTGCCGATGCCGACCGCACGCGCACGCACGATGTCCGAAGTTGCCGGCCTGGTCGCCTCTGGCGATCTCGTGCTCGACACGGGGATCGATCGCACCGAGATCATCGATCGGCTCGTCTCGGTTCGTGGCATCGGGCCGTGGACCGCCAAGTACGTCGTGATGCGCGGACTCGGGGATCCCGACGTCTTCCTCGACACCGACCTCGGCGTCCGGCACGCCCTGACCGCACTCGGCGCGTCCGACGTCGACCCTGAACGCTGGCGACCTTGGCGGACCTACGCCATGCACCATCTCTGGGCAACACTATGAGCACAATCAACACGATGAAGGAGCCCCGAATGCTGTACCGAACTGCCATGCCGTCCCCGATCGGGACGTTGACGATCGTCGCCAACGACGACGCCGTCGTCGCCATCATGTGGGACACCGAGAGCGATCAGCACGAACCGGATGCCAGGAACCCGGTCGAACGCGTAATTGGGGAGCAACCAGTCGCCACCGCTGGGCTCGGTAAACATGCAGTGCTCGATCGTGCACGGAACCAGTTGACCGAGTACTTCGATGGTGCCAGGACGGAGTTCGATCTGCCTCTCGAGCCGTCCGGCTCCGAATTCCAGCGGCAAGCCTGGCAGGTTCTGCGTCAGATTCCGTTCGGCGAGACGCTCAGTTACGGAGAACAGGCAGCGTCGATCGGCGACAAGAAGATGGCGCGAGCGGTCGGTGCCGCAAATGGTAAGAACCCGATTCCGATCGTCGTGCCATGCCATCGGGTCGTCGGGAGCAACGGTCACCTGACCGGTTTCGCCGGAGGCCTGAATGTCAAGGCCTGGCTGCTCGACCACGAGTTCCGAGTCCGAGCCAACTCCCAACCACCCAACTCCCAGCCACCCAACTCCAACCACCCAACGAACGCGTGAGGTTGTTGCGGACTATTTGCGCAACAACCTCACGCGTTCGTCAGGAGCGGTGGCGGGCCTTGGCGGCCTGCTCGCGGCTGGCCTTGGCGGCCTCCTGCTTCTTCTTGCGAAGTTCGTTGCGCTTGGCTTTGATCGCTTCGCGTTCGGCGGGATCGACGGCAGGTGCCTCAACAATTGCGCTCATCGGTTTCGGCTGGGCCGGCGGCAGCTTGATCAGGTCGTCGTGCTTGAGCAGGTCGCGAATGATGGCGGCCGCCGGGGCTTCGCCGGCGACGGTCGAGGCGAGCATCAACTGTGTGATCGGCAGACCGTGGCGTTCGACCAGACCTGGTGTCACCTCTCGGAGCTGCTCAGTGGTCGGATGGTTGGAGTGCTCGCCGAGCTGCTCGATGCAATCGGCGAGGCAGGCGTCGGTCAGCACCAGGGCGAGGCTCTCCATCGTTCCGTCGAGACGACCCTTGACGATCGCAGCGCGAATCGTCGTGGCCGAGGCCGCACCGTCGACGAGGGAATCGACCGCCTCGCGGTGCTCCTCGGTCAGACGCTCGACGGCGGCGTCGAGCACCTCGTCGGGAGCGTTGGCGAATGCCCGGTCGAGCAGACCGAGCGACTGGAGACGGGTTTTGACCTGATTCACGTCAACCGAGGCTACCGCCCGTTCCGACCCGCCATCGGACGCCGACAGCGACGGACTGGTGTGTGGCCCGGTTGATCTGATCTACACTCCCGCGTACAACACGTGCGACGGATTCCTGGGGGTAAGTGCAGTTATGGCAACAGTGGTGCTCGACAAGATCAACAAGATCTATGAGAACGGCTACCATGCGATTCACGACCTCAGCCTCGACATCGAGGACGGTGAATTCCTGGTGCTCGTCGGGCCGTCCGGATGTGGTAAGTCGACGGCACTACGGATGATCGCTGGTCTCGAGGAGATCAGCGGCGGTGAGATGCGGATCGGCGACAGAGTGGTCAACAACGTCGAACCGAAAGATCGCGACATCGCGATGGTGTTCCAGAACTACGCGCTGTATCCGTACATGAAGGTGTTCGACAACATCGCTTTTGGGCTGCGCTCCCGCAAGACACCCAAGGATCAGATCGAGCCCAAGGTGAAGGAAGCTGCGAACATGCTCGGCATCACCCACCTGCTCGACCGCTATCCGCGCCAGCTTTCCGGCGGGCAACTGCAGCGCGTCGCCATCGGCCGCGCGATCGTGCGCAACGCGCGCCTTTACCTGTTCGATGAACCGTTGTCGAACCTCGACGCACAACTGCGCGACGAAATGCGCGGGGAGATCAAGCGCCTGCACCAGGAACTCGGCAAGACCATGATCTACGTCACCCATGATCAGATCGAAGCGATGACCATGGCCGATCGCATCGTGCTGCTGCGCGACGGCGTCATCGAGCAGGCCGGGGCGCCGCTGGAGTTGTTCGAGCGGCCCGCCACCAAGTACGTCGCCGGTTTTCTCGGTTCGCCGTCGATGAATTTCCTCGATGGGCGACTCGTGGGTGAAGGCGGCGGACTCGCGGTCAGGCTGGACAATGGCCCCACTTTGCCGCTGCCACCCGCCCGAGCAGCGACACTCGCGGACCGCCGCGACCAGACTGTCATTCTCGGCTTGCGTCCCGAGCACATGAACCGCGCGCATCCTGGCGAGTCGCGCAGCGGACTGGCCCGCCATACCGCGACCATCGAATTGCTGCAGCCGACTGGCTCGCGCACTTACGTCACGTTCAAACTCGGCGGCACCGATGTGACCGCGGAACTGCAGGCGCACGATGCCACCGGGATCAACCAGAAGATCGAATTGTCGATCGACATGAACCGCGCGGTTCTCATCGATCCATCGACTGAAAAGGTCTTGTGAATGAGTGACAGGGTGAAGGGGTGAGTCCCTCGGTCAAAGCCTTCTACATTGGTAGGAGAAGAAGGGTATCTGCCCCTTCACCCTTCACGCCTTTACTTGTAACGCATCCAATAATTCGTGCAAAAGGTGAAAGCGATGAAAACACCTGCGATCTCCAGACCCCTCGCGTTGTGCGGCACCGAACAGCCCGACACGCCGGGACGCATGCTG
>JAYVFI010000026.1:0-28163 GCA_043773365.1 Ilumatobacteraceae bacterium | reverse complement strand
CTCGGTCACCCACGTGCCCATCGCATTCGTGACCTCGGCGGTTCCGGTGCCGCCTTCGGTGTGGATTGTCGCCGTATGGGCGATCCCGTTGACTGCCCAGTCCACCTGGGCGTCGCCGAACACGCCGACGAAGGTGGGGACCGTTGTGGGAGCGACCGTGGGATCCGGCTGTGGTGCGAGCGTCTCGACACTCGACTCGGTCTCGATCGGTGGTCGACGCGGAACGGTCGGATTGGCTCCGCCCCCGCCTCCACCCCCACCGCTGGTCGTCAATGCCACTGCCGCGGCGGCACCGCCCACCAGGACGACCACGCCGACTGCGATCAACAAGCCAGTGCGGCGGTGCTGACGTGGCGCGGGAGGGGGTGGTGGAGGTGGTGGTGGTGGATCGGCAACGGTCTCACGCTCGACAGCGGCCAACTCGTCTGCGGACGCGGTGTATGTCTCGACCGTCGCAGTCGACGAGTCGATCGATCCGACCGCTTGTGCCTCATGCTGCGCGACCAAACTCGGTTGGAGCTCCTGCTCCAGTTCATCGAGCTCGCTGAGCGTGCGGATCGTCACGTCCTGTCGGTTGCGGAAGATCGTGATGAGTCGATGGACGTCGCTCGCCAGTACACCCTCGGCCGAGTAGCGCTTGATCTGGGAGACGAGCGTGGCCTGTTCCTCCGGATCGAGCTCGTTCGTCGACCGCAACTGATTCTGGACGTCGAACGTGTAGGTGGCGGGCACGTCCGGTGATTCCGGAAGCTGCGCCGGTAACTCGGTGCGATCGAGCGCGGTCAGCAGCCGGGTGATCCCGGCGAGTGCGGGCTTGTCGCCGGACGCATACGAAACGGAGTTGATGTCCTGCACCGGTGTTGTATCGGAACCGGCCAGATCCGGCGCGATCTTGATCCCGACGATCGGCTTGCCGAGCCCGCGTGCATAACCGAGTTCGGCGATGCAGGCGCGCGACGCCAACGAATGCGAGCTGATCGCGAACGCGAACACGTCCATGTCCCGGATGTTGAGCAAAACCTGATCCCACCACCGCTTGCCGCCAGGCAGATTCTGGTCGATCCACACCGTGAACCCGAGTCGGCGGACATCGTTGACGAGCTGGTCGACCACGGCGCGATCGTCGCGGCTGTAGCTCATGAACAGACTGCGCACCGGCGGGTCGCCGTCGGGAACATCGGACGTGGCGTGGTCGGGCACCCCGCCAATCGCGATTGAGGGCGTTGAGCTGCGCGCCGCAAGTCGCTGTTCGAGGGCGCCGAGACGCGCGCCGCTGGCAGCCGCCAGGTCGAGGCGCCGTTCTCGCAGGCCGCGCAACAACGGCCCGAGCTCGACTTGTCCGAAACCCGAGTCGACGTACCTCTCGAGTCGCTCGAAAATCGTCTCCTGCTCGGCGCGTGTGAGGTGGACGGGGGACGCCAGTCGTTCGGCAATGTCGAGGTGATAATCCGGCGGGCACTCCGGGGGTACGACGCCGGTCGGAGCGTTGGCGGTCGCGTTCAGGCCACGCAGCGCGGAGAACAGGTCGGCCATCGCGGCCGACGACCTCGCCCGGTAGTCGACGTGTTGGATCGCGCCGAGGTTGGTCGGGAGATCGACGTCCGATAGATCGTCGTCGAGCAGGACGGGCAGCACCGGCTTGCCGAGTCCGAACGCGTATTGCATCTGCTCCTGGCAGGCCGACGAGTCGACCGACGCGCGGGTCAGCGCGTACACAAACCCGTCAGCAGCGTGGACCGCGTCGAGCGTGCGCGCCCACCAGCGCTCCCCATCGGGCAGCTGATTGTCGAAACTGACCGAGTAGCCGAGCGCCACCAGATCGCCGGCGAGATCGGAACACGCCCCGGCGCTCGAACGGGCTGTGGCGATGAAGAGTCGCTTGAGAGCCATTGTCACCCTCCCTGGCTGACAATGTTACTGCCGGCGAGTCGGGCGACTGACCGATTATCGCTGAACGGAGTTGGGTGCGTCGTCGCCGACGCGATGACCTGAGCCTTTGGGAGCCGGACGCGGATGTCGGTGGCATTCACGTGGTTCCAATCGGAATCCTTGCCGTGGCTGGGTGCGACTCCGTTGACGTCGAGAACGGCATCGGGTCAGACCCGAGCTTCGCATCACGGGGAGCACGAGTTTGGCGGGGCTGCCGGATCGGTCAGATCGACCCGGCAGCCGTGCTTCTAGGACCACCTGAACGGCACGAGGGTGGGGCCGCAGGCGTGGTACTCGTCGGCGTGTTCCACTTCAGCGTGATGACCGAGATGAGCGCAATACCAGACCACGACATCGGCGCTCTGGATCGGCTCGCCAGTGAGGTACGAGGCGAGACCGTCGGCTGTGGAGGAGCCTTGGTTACCGTGCTTGTCCTCGCCCGGGTGATATCGCATGATCCACAGATCGCGGTCGGAGAACGAATCGGCGAACCCGTCGGTACTGCCCGGAAGGACGTGGTAACCGCGCTGCGACGCCATGTCCATCACCGCCCAGCTGCGCTGTGTGGCGAGATTCTTCACCCGGCTGGTCTCCGTTTGCTTGACGTGCCAGCCCCTTCCCCATCCCAGGTCCGGCGTTGACGTGTTGTACTCGAAAACCGTGTCGTTGGCGGCGCCGTCGATGTCGAAGTCGAAACGCCAGTAGGCGTGGTGGCGATGATCCGTGTTGCACTGGAGCCCGGCGCTGTACAACCGAGGCGTCACGCGTCCGTCGACCCAGAACGTGTAGCGCTCGGTCAACTTGTAGCTACCGATCGTGTGGAACGCCTCGACGGCGATCCCGTACGAAGACCCGCTGACCACCGTGTAGGTCTTGACACGTTTCGAGCCGACGAGCGGGTGGGCGTTGTTGTAGTGAAGGGGGTCCTTGTACGGCCCGCAGGCGTTGCCGTTGTATTGCACCCGCAGTGAAGGGAGGCTGGCCTTGTAGAAGACCTGGTGGCCGAGATAGGTGGCTTGCGTGATTGCAATTCCCTCTTGGTCAGGAGAATCGGCCAACGTGTACGCGAATTGCCAGATCGGGTTGGCCTGGCTGGGCCATGTGATGAATCCTGATTCGCTCATCGCTCGTTCTCCTTTTCCTCGCAGTTGCAGCAACCTTCTGCTCGGCCCGCCCGAACGACTCGGTCGGTGCTCAGGTCGACCCAGGCTCGATATCGAGGAAGTCGTTCGTGCCGGCATGCGAACAGGACCTCGACAATCCGGACATGCGCGTCTACCGCGACGCCGTTGCTCACGTCAGCGTCCAGCAGCATGGTGTGAACCGTCAGTTGGTCGAGATCGGCGTCGGCCAATCGGCCGTCCGATCGGGCAAGCTCGACGGCGCGACTGAGTTCGGCCTCGCTTGCGGGCGGCTGATAGACGGCGTCGGCCACATCTGTCACCTCGCCGTTCTCATCGATGCGAATCTCGACGGCGACGTTGCGCAAGTAGTCGTACGCAACGGCGAGATACCAACGCGGCTCGTCTTTCGTTCGTTCGCCGTACTGGCTCACGCCGATTGCCGCCCACCGCGTGCCGCCCAATCGTTTACGCACGACATCCGTGTTGAGGGTCCGCTCCAACATCTGGGTTGCGATCCGGTCATCGAAGTCGTGTTCCAGCACATCTGGTTCGAACGGCTCGGTCTCATCCGGTACGTCGCCGACGAACGGCACCAACCGGAGCCCACCGAGATGAGGCAACGCCTCGGCCACGGGCACGAGGCAGGGTGGCGGAAACATGAATACCTGGTTTGCTTCTGTGGGCATACGAGACCTCCTTGCTCCAAGTCAGGTGATTTCCCGACCTCAGAAAAGAGATGGTTGAGCGCGGCGAAATACGTACGAGAGCACCACGTGCCGCTCCTGCCGGTCACCTGGCGCGTCCGCTGGCCCGTTGGTTTGGCTGACTGTTCGGAGGGGTAACGCTCGGGCACCACGGCGCAGCTCTGTGCCCCAAACGAATAGGAGTAACCACATGCTCGGTTTCATTCTCTTCCTCCTGGTCATCGGCCTCCTCGCCGGATTCATCGCTCGTGCCCTCGTGCCGGGGCGGGATCCGATGTCGGTCGGCGCCACCTTGTTGCTCGGCATCGTCGGATCCTTCGTCGGTGGATTCCTCGGTTGGGCGCTTTTCGGCGAGGACTTCAGCGAAGGCGCTCTGCAAGCTTCGGGTTTGATCGGATCGGTGATCGGTTCGGTCGTCGCCCTGCTGATCTATCGTGCGACCAACAAGCGGCACGGTGTCCTCTGATCCAGCAGGTACTTGCGCCGGGTGCCGACCAAGAGGGTCGGCACCCCGGCGCATGAGGCGTCGTCGTCCCGACGATGTGTCGGTTGCTGATCTATGGGACGATGCGTCGATGCGAGGTCCGATCGGCAGATCGCACCTGCCCTGGAGCGTCGACTGGCGAGCGTCACGACCGATCGCTGCCGCCGCGGCAATCCTCGTTGTCATCGCAATCGCCTATCCGTCCATCGCCGAACGGACCCAACATCCACTCGCCGTCTTCGCTGTTCCGATTCTTGTCGCAGCTGCGGGAACGTGGCGCAACACGCTCGTGGTCGGTGCGACCGCGTTCGGCGTGGCGACTGTGGAGGGTGTGCTCAGTTCATACTCCGGTTCATTGTCCGGTTCATTGTCCATCGAAGCACTGCTCGTCCAGCTCGTCATCATCGGCGCATGCTGGTTGATCGGAGTGTTTGTCGCCGCCAAACGAGAACGTCGCGATCGGGCGATCGCCCAAGCGGCGACCCAAACGGCTCGCATCAGCCGTGCGATGCACGTCGGCAGAGTCGGCGCCTGGCATTGGGATCAACTCGCTGACTCGGTCGACTGGGATGCCGACGTTCACGCGCTGTTCGGCGTGCAGGTCGGCGAATTCGATGGAACTTTCGAGAGCTGGGTCGAACTGATTCATCCGGACGACCGTGAGAGCGTGCTGTCCGAGTTGCATTCCGGGTTGACGGCCAAGGGGGTGTTCGGTTTCGATCACCGATGCGTGTGGCCGGACGGGTCGGTTCATTGGATCCAGGGTGTCGGCGAAGTCACCACCGACGAAGCAGGTGAAGTCATCGGCGCGATTGGACTCGCGCTGAACGTCGATGAACGAAAGCGCCTGATCGACATCGAAACCCGCGCTCGGGACCGGTTCGAGTACCTCGATCGAACCAACCGGGCGCTCGTGGAGTCGCTCGATACCGGTGAGGTGATCGACCGGATCACCTCGGCAGCGGTGCCCCAGCTCGCTGACTGGTGCGTGGTCGTCGTGTCGATGGATTGCCCCAGGGAAGATCCGCTGATCAGCGTTGCCCATTCCGATCCGGAGATGGTGAAGTATGCGAGGCAACTCCAGGAGCGATTTCCGTACGATCCAGATGCGCCGTACGGTGTCTCCGAAGTCATCAGAACCCAAACGTCTCAGTACGTAGCGGTGATCGATGAGGCATTCTTCGAAGCCGCCGTGCCGGATCCCGAACTGCGCGATTTGGCGATTGGTCTGGAACTGCGCTCCCTGATCATCGTCCCGCTCGTGGGCGGGATCGGCACGTTGGGTGCCTTGCAACTCGTTCGGACATCCGCACGTCCCGCGTTCACGCCGGCTGACCTGTTGCTCGCCGAAGACATCGCCGGCAGCATCGGAGCAGCGCTCAACAATGCGATCCTGTTCCGGCGCCAGCAGGCTGGGCGGCGAGCGCTCCAAGGCTTGCAACAGTTGACGGCGGCGCTGGCGGAGGCATCCACGGTCACGGACATCGGTGCAACGGTGGTACGGGCGGGGTCAGCGCAGGTGTCGGCCGATCGGGCGCTCCTCTATCTCGCCGCTGTCGATGGCACCTACGAACTCGAGGCGCAGATCGGTTATGAGGCACACGAACTCGACCCGTGGAAAGTACTCCACCCCTCGTCGGTGGCGCCGATACCTGATGCGATACGAACCCGGCAGCTCGTCGTGCTGTCCAACCAGCGTGAGATGCAGCAGCGGTATCCGCGCATGGTGACGGGACCGCGTTCGGGCTCGGCCGCTATTGCGGTCCCGCTCATCCTCCGGGGGAGAGTCGTGGGAGGGCTGTACTACGCATGGAACGAGGCCCACGAGATCAGCGACACCGAGCTCGATCTGCTGCAGAATATCGCCAGCCGATGCACCGGAGCACTGGAGCGTGCTCGCCTCTACGAGCAGCAGCGCAACATCGCTGACACCCTGCAGAAAAGCCTGCTCCCAGCGAAGATCTCGGGGCCGGATTGGCTGGAGCTGGATGCCCGCTACTGGACTGCCGATACTGGCAGCGATGTCGGCGGTGACTTCTACGACATCCTCCGGGTGCACGATGATCGATGGGCGATCATGATCGGTGACGTGTGCGGTAAGGGCGCCGAAGCCGCCGCGCTGACCGCCGTTGCACGTCACACAGCACGCGCGGTAGCGCGACATACCACCTCACCGACTCAGGTCTTGGAGGATGTCCACCTCGCGCTGCAAGAGTTCGACGGCAACAATTACTGCACCGTGTGCTTCGCATTCCTCGAGCGAGACCCGAGCGGCGCCGTCCACGTGAGCATCGCGCTCGGCGGCCACCCGCCGCCACTCCTTCGTCGACGAGACGGAACGATTGAACAACTCGGCCTCCCCGGAACGCTGCTCGGACTGATCACCCCGACACTGCACACATCGCAAGCCGTGATGCAACCAGGCGACACGATCGTCTTGTACACCGACGGCGTGACCGACGCTCCTGTCGACCTCGCGGTCGGCGTCGATGACTTCGCGGCCGTGGTCATGCAATCAGGCGAGGAACCGTCGAGCATCACGACCGCCGTGCGCGCGATGCTGGTCGAGAGAAGGCCGAACGGGGTCGTCGACGACACTGCGCTGCTCGTCGCCAAGGTCGTGCGCCCGGCGATTGAGCTCGGGACCGCCGCCGATGCGCTCGGTGCGTAGCGTGGGGGACATGGGTGGCGTGTTGGAAAGGCGAGTGGCGCTGATCACCGGCAGCGGTGGCGGGATCGGTCGCGCTCACGCGTTGGCGATGGCGGCCGAGGGCGCCAAGGTTGTTGTCAACGATCCCGGCGTTTCGCTCGACGGGTCCGGCTCGTCCCCTGAACCAGCCGACGCCGTCGTCGCCGAGATTCGTGCCGCTGGTGGCGAGGCGGTGGCCGACTACGGATCGGTGGCGGGCTACGACTCCGCCGCCTCGATCGTGAGTAGCGCGGTGAGCGCCTTTGGAGGTCTCGACATCGTCGTCAACAACGCCAGCGTGTTCCACGGTGTGTTGTTCGACGAGATGGATGAGCAGCAGTGGGACGAACAGATTGCGGTTCATGTGAAGGGGGCGTTCAACATCTGCAAGCATGCCCTGCCGATCATGGCCGAGCAGTCCTATGGCCGGGTGATCAACACATCGTCGGCGTCGGCCTTCGGAGGTGTCGGGTTCGCCGCCTACTCGACGGCCAAGGCGGCGCTGCTCGGATTCACCTATGCACTGGCGGGGGAGTATTGGCGACACGGTGTGACCGTCAACGCCATCACACCCAACGCCGGGACACCCCACCGTGTCATCGAAGGCGCCCAATGGATGGAGCGGGTGGCCTCGCGTGGCTACGTGCCACCTGGCGTCGGGGAAGAAGCCCCGCCGCCGGAATTCGTCCCCGCCATCGTGATCTTTCTGGCATCCGCTGCGGGAGCGGCGATCACCGGGAAGGTATTCGACGTGGGCGGGACGACGGTCGGCGTGTATTCCCATCCGGCGGTGGTCGACACGATCGCCAAGCGCCGCGAGGACGGACCCTGGACCCAAGACCAACTGGCGGCTTTGATCCCGACACTGTTGTCATCGAGCGGCGAACGAGCCCCCGGCGTCGGTTAGCCGTGTTCCAGTCCGGCCTCCCGAGACGAATTTGCCGGAGCATCAGCACTCGTCATCAGCTGTCGCCGGCTCGAGGTCGATGGCAGTCACACGAACACTCTGGCCGAATGGGACGCGGGCGGCGTCACGGACGCTCGTCAGCTCCACCCGAAGCAGACGTTCGGGCAGCCGCGGCTTGGGTAGCACGCCGAAACCGGTGGCTCAACCGGTCATGATGATTCGATGCGAGTGCTGATCACCGGTATCAACTTTCCAGGTCGTGCGTTCTGTCGTCCCGACGGCTCCATCATGGAGAACGTTCATGTCGGCGTTCAGATCCGACGAGATCCGACTCAGCTGGTTCGAGCCGATGCTGTCCAGGCGCGCTGGGAGTTCGATGTCGACGTGATCCGCAAGGACGGTCTGCTCGACTTCCGCGGACCCGCGGTCCAAGGAAAGCGGGGCGAGCGCTTCATCTATCTGACCTGGGGCGATGTCGACCCGGCGAACGGCTTCGAGATGTTCCGACGGGCCAAACTGATGCTTGATCGGATCGATCCGGAACTCATCGCATTGGCAGACCACGCGGGTCGCCTTACCGCAACGGTCGATCTGACAGACGACAACGGTGGCCCCCGCTGTGCCCGCGTCGATCCCCCAGCTGTCACGTGGTCAGTCCCGACAGACCGCTAGGTCGTGCGACGAGTACCCGGAGCAAGACTCGGATCGTGAGGACCGATCGGACGCGGCCGAGGGTCGGGGTACGATTGCGGCGGTTCGTGGTGGTGGAAGGGAGGGCAACGTGCGCGTGTTTCTCAGCTACCGGCGTGATGACTCCGGGCCGCGAGCGGGCCGTCTCCGAGACGCGCTGGCAGCCCGGTTCGGTGACGACAACATCTTCCAAGACGTGGTCGCGATCGCCCCTGGTGATCGGTTCGACGACGCCATCGACTCGGCCCTCAGGCAGTGCGACGCCTCGATCGCCGTGATCGGGCCTGGATGGATCTCCGCCGTCGATGCCCATGGGCAACCCCGGCTCACCAACACCGATGACTACGTGCGCCGCGAATTGGCCAAGGCACTGTCAATGGCGACGCCGACGATCCCGGTTCTCGTCGGCGGTGCGCTGATGCCGACCGCCGAGCAACTCCCTCCGGAGTTGCGCCAACTTGCACTCCGCCAGGCGATCGCTCTTCACGACGAAACATGGCAAAGTGACATCGAACGCCTCGTTCGGGCCCTGCCCGGCAGTCCGGGAAGCGAATCCCACAAGTGGTGGCTGCTGGTCACTGGCGTCGCCTCCGTCGCCGTGCTCGCGTTGGCGGTAGCGGTCTCGCTGTCGGGCGGCGACGCCAACTCCGATCTGGAGGCGACGACCGCGAAGGCGCCGACAACCGACTTCGACCCCTACACCGCCGAATTGCCGGACTGCCCCAGCCCGCAGCCGCCCGACTGGATCGACATGGGCATGACCGCCGAGCCGACCCAGCCGACCTCCGGTGCGGAGTGGATCTTCGAGGTCGTCGGCGGATTTCGTCGCGACGGCGGAACTGACGAACAAGACATCATCGTCAACACCCGGGCAACGAGGTTGGCCCCGAGTTCGGGCAACCACTATCCGTTCTATTTTCTCGTTGTCGCGGGCGACCGGTACAACCCGACCTGCTACAGCATTCGCGGGTTGGCCAGACTCAACCCCGGGGAAGTCGGCGAGGCACTGATCGGCTTCACCGGGCCGCCGAACCGAGGCACCACGATGACGCTCGAGGCGGTCGACCAGAGTTTCGTGTACCCCCTCGACGTGACCGCCGACAACGCTGGTTGATTCGTTCCTCGCCGCACGGCAAGACCAATCGTCTTGCAGGCGGGCTGCCGGGCGCGGATGCGGCCGCCCGGCGCGGATGCGGCGATTTGTGCGACGGCGTAACGTGGTCGGGTGGCGACACATTGGACGCTGGGCTGTGACGCCGACGATCCGCGCCTCGTCGCCGATTTCTGGGCCTTCGCCCTCGGCTACGTGCCCGAGCCGGGATACGACGACCCGGACGGCGCTTCGATCGTCGACCCCGATGGCAACGGGCCTGCAATCGGTTTCCTCCGAGTCCGGGAGGGCAAGACCGGCAAGAATCGGATGCACATCGATGTCCGCGTGGCGGGGGAGCCACCATGGGACATGGCCGACCGGGAGGTGCTGATCCGCGCCAAGGTCGCAGCGCTGACGTCCGCCGGCGCCAATGTGGTGCGCGAAGAGTGGGACGGTGAGCACCTTGGGCACATCGTGATGCTCGACCCCGAGGGCAACGAGTTCTGCGTCGCCTGATCGGTCGCGTTCTCGAGCAGTACGGCGCAGTCACGTTGCTCGGCGGTTGAGGGCGGTGTTGGCGATCGCCAGGGACACGAAGGCGAGTCCGAGAAGCACAGCCGATTCGAAGATCTGGAATGACCAGAAGCGGTCTCCTGGCTGGTAGCGGATCAGCGTTCGAACGTGGAGCTCGGCGAGGCACCGCTCGACGATGCTGAAGTCGGGAAGTTGCTCGCCGGGCGTAGCGCTGATTCCAGGGCAGCGACCGGCCATGCCGGTCAGGTCGAGCGACCCGTTACTTCCGAGGACGACACCGGCCGCATCGACCGTGCGGTTGGAGAGCTCCCACGCTCCACTCCCAGCAAGCGGATCGACTCGCGTGTACGGCACGTCCAACGTGAGCGGCGTCGCAAGCCGTGGGCGAACGATCATCGCCGTGCCAAGCCGCGCCGCAATGAAGATTGCGACGGTCGCAACCATCGCCGGCACGGTGCGGCGGAAGGCTGCCCCGCAGGCGATGCCGACACATACGGCGAACACAGCAGCAGCGATCGGGATGATGCCTTGGAAGTCGTACAGCGTGCTGAAGCGTTCGTCGGTGACTCGATTAGTCGTGTCGAGCCACACGGCCGCGATCGCGACGTACATGGCGCCGGCGATCACCGCCAGGGCGGCTGCGACCGCACTCGATGTCAAGAACCATCGCCGACGAGTGACGCCTTGGGTCCACAGAAATCGATGGGTGCCGGCCTCGACCTCGCGAGCGACCAATGGCGCGCCGATGAACGCCCCGAGCAGTGCAGGGAGCAGGACGAGTGGGACGATCAGGATCTGGAGCGATTGGAAGCGGTCGCCGAACCGGTCGATCAGAGGCTGACAGTCGGAACGCCGGCCGAGCGACAGACAGCTGGAGAGACCAGTGTCGTGATACACGTTGTTCATCCGGGCGCCGGTGACGATCGCCAGCAAGCCGACGGCGCACAGAGCGGCGGCAACCGAAAGGGCCTCGGAGCGAAACCTGCGAACCGAGACTGCGAACATCACACGACCTCGAGTCGACGCGGCTGGGCGGGCTCGTGTGCGAGGTGTGCCATAACGATCTCCTCGAGTGTCGGCGTGAGTTGGTGCCAGACCGGATCGAAGACGGCCTGATCCAGTAGCACGAGTTGCTGGTGTTGACGAGTCGCAGCCGTCGGCCCGACCGGCCTGGCACCGGAGGGCAGCGGGCGGTCGGTGGGGCCAACGAGAACGGTGTGGTCCTGCAGGATCTCGTCGATCGGATCGGCGAGCCGCAACGTGCCCTCGCCGAGCACCACGAGGTAGTCGCAGACGCGTTCGAGATCGTCGAGCAAGTGGGTCGAGAACACCACCGTCAGTTCGCGTTCGGCGACGGCGGCCATCAATGCCTGCAGGAACGCTCGGCGGGCGAGTGGATCCAAACTGGCGACCGGTTCGTCGAGCACGAGCAGTCGTGGTCGTTTGGCCAGTGCCAGCGCGAGCGCAAGCTGTGCCCGCTGCCCTCCTGACAAAGTGGTGATCCGCTGGTCGTCGCGCAACCCGAGCTCGTCGCACCGATCTTGAACAATCTGATCGTCCCATCGAACGTTCATCGCTCTCGTCATGCTCACGAGTTGACCGAGTCGGGCCCGCCGCGGAAGCGGCGCGTCCTGAGCAACGAAGGCAAGTTCCGGAAGCACCGCGACGCTTCCTGGCCGCCCATCGAGCACGGAGATCGTTCCTTCGGTCGGCTCGATCAGTCCAGCCACGAGATGCAACAACGTCGACTTGCCAGCGCCGTTCGGCCCGACCAACCCGACGACGGAGCCCTCCGGGATGGCGAGGTCGAGGGAACGCAGCGCCCAGCACCGACCGAAGTGACGGCCGACGCCGACGGTCTCGATCACGTTCATGCCACGGCCTCCCGGTCGATGCGGTCGCTGACCTCGCGGAGCAGACCGATCATCGTGTCGATGTCGAGACCGGCATCACGGGCCTGTTCGATCCAACGCGTCAGATCACTGCGAAGCCGATTCTGGACCTGCCGAGTCGGCGCCGCGAGCGTCCGAATCACGAACGTCCCAACGCCCGGGCGACCCGACACGAGCCCCTCGTGTTCGAGTTCGCGATACGCCTTCAAGACGGTGTTGGGATTGATCGCCAGCTCAGCGACGACATCTTTCACGGTCGGCAGCTGGTCTCCCTTTTGCAGTACGCCCAACTGCATTGCCTGGCGAATCTGGTTCACCACCTGGAGATAGGTGGCGACGCCCGACGTCGGATCGAGTCGCAACGCAATCATGGCTGCCGTCATTTCCAAACATCGGTCCAAGTCCTATTCATCTAGTTAGCTAGATAAATAGATACCACCAACCCACTCCCGTGTCAAGCAGGTCGTGTCAGCAACAACGACCTCGGGGGTCGTTGTTGCTGACACAAACGGGGGTTTATGGGTTGAGCTTGGTGATCCGGGTTGCCCAGTTGGCCAGCGAGGTGCGTGTGCCCCCGCATGATCCGAAGCCGGCAGGGCTCGGCGGTGCGGGGTAGTACTGCGCGTAGGTGCACGTCTGGGCGATGTACTCCGAGGCAATCCAGATCGACGTGCCGTCCGTGACCGCCGCTCCGTAGTCACCCCAGCGGGTCCGAGGTGGATCACCCACGAACGCTTTGTAACTGGTGAATCCGTCGGATGGGCCGAGGCCCGCAGCAGCAATGTGGATCGGGCCGACGTTGCCGGCGCCGTCGATCAGGGCGTATCCGGCACTCGGGTAGTTGGTCTCACCGACGACGGTGAAGGCAATCACACCCTTGCCGTTGGCCCCGATCGCGATTGCCGGATAGGTCAGGTTGTTGTCTGCCAGGGCGAGGTATCCCTGCTTCTCGATCTGGCCTTCGACCTTGCCCGCCCCGTTGATCTTGGGAGCGACGGCGAACCAAGCGATGCCCGCCTTCAGTTCACCGTTGACCCATACGGCGGTGTTGCTGGCGCCCCAGAGGACACCATTCGCGTACCAGGTCTGTTGCATCCTGCTGTCACCAGCGTCGAGGCGAGATTGGACCTCGTTGTTGGCGGGTGCCGGGGGATTGAAGAACAGCTGCCAGCAGCCCGGTCCGAAGACGGTCGGCGTGATCCGGTCGTTGATGCACTCCCGCAGCGGGGTTTCACCCGGCTTCTGCTCGGCAGTCGGTGGGAACACGTAGGTCTCGCTGTTGATCAGCCGGCTAGTGATGCCGAGCGCAGGTGAGGTGGAGTCCAACGACTTGGTGTTGGTCAGCGCCCACAGGCCGATCCGGCGAGCCGTACCGGTGGGGTTGCCCGACTCGGAGCCGTCCCCTGCGATCGTGCTCAGCAAGTACTCAGTGCCGTTTCGCTCGCTGGAATACTGCCCCGCGGGTGAGGTCGCCGGCCACACGGTGAACCCCGGCGATCCGTCGACATTCAGGTTCTCGACCAGCGTGACATTGATCGAGGATGGATGGGCGGCGAGTTGCGCCTTCGAGAAGGCGAAGATTTGCGCTGCGCTGTACTTCGGGCCGAACAGGTCGTACTCGTTGGTCGTGATGTAGACGCCGTTCTTGTCGGCCCCGATGTGCGGGTAGTCCTGGAAGCACGGGCCGGGTGTGGTGCCGTCGGTGGTGCAGCCGTGGTTGGGCGTACCTTCGGTCCCGTCGTTCTGGGCCGGCACGTAGTACAGCGTCCACGCGCCCGTCGGGTCACCGGTGTTGGAGACGGCGACGTCGATCGTGTTCCTGCCGCTGAACGCGCTTGTGGTGCCGACGCGGTGCAGCGTCGTGATGGCCACGATGAAGCGGTTGTTGTCCGGGTCGTAGTGGCAGACGGGGTCGATCACATTGGGCCCGAACGCGCCGGTGGTGCGATTGATCGCCGCCGCGTACCCGAAGAACGTGTTCAGGTCCTGCACCCCTGTCAATGCGGCACCGGAGGCGGAACTGAAGACCCGCAGCACGCTGTTGGTCGACTCGACGGTGTAGCCATTGCCGACGCACAACGCCTGGTCGGGCGGCTCCAACGAGAACTGGTTGCCGCCGTTGGCGAGCCGCTGCTGGCGGTGGTTGAGACCGTCGAAACTCAGCGCCAGCTCGGGGTTCGATCCGGCCATCGGGGCACCGGCCACGGTGGGAGCGTCGAGCGGTCGCTTCGGGAACTTGCCGTTCTTGAACCCCGGCCGCGGCCGGTTGAAACTGCCGGCGCCCCCGGACTCGGCGGCACCCTGCTCGAGTTCCGGCTGCTGAAGGGCGTCGGATCCGTCGTCCGTCGCCCTGATGCTCGTCGTTCCACCGCTCGGGATCTGTCTGGTTCCGCCACCTGCGGCCGTCCCCACCCCTCCACCGGGGCCAAAGCCGACCGCCACGCTTGCGGTGATTCCGGCCGCGGCGACGAGAACTGCCAGTCGTCGATTCATCTCTGACTCCTTGATGGTTGATTGCTTGTTCGCTGAGGTGCCGCCGGATAGTGCGCGGCGAGGTTTATCGGCTTCGAGCGCTGACCATCCACGGTTCGGTGAGATCGAGGAAGCGATCGATCTTCATCACCGACTCCCATTCGGAAAACGCGGCCGCCATCTCCGGCGGCATCTCTGCGTGTTCGTTTCGGCGGGCTTCCTCCTCTGAGGTGAAGTACGCCACGGAGGTGAACTCGCCGTCGTCGAAGTAGGCCGTGATCGTTCCGATCAGGTCGGGTCGTGCCTGACTCAGCGCCCCCTCTGACTCCTGTTCGATCTCGTGGGCCCGTTTGGCGTCGCTCACGTGACCTTCCATCACCTGCACGAAGTGGGCATCATCGGAGCCGCCGGCGCGCATCACCTGCACATCGGTCGATTCGTGGAATCGAACCGGGCCGTCGAAGCAGCGCGCGGTCTCCTCCCACCAAGCGCTCTGTTCCGGGCGAGCGCTGTTGCGTCGGGCTGCCTGCTCGCTCTCGAAGCGGGCGATCAGGATGCAGTCGCCTGCCTCGGTCACCCCTCCGGTCGAACCCTCGTATCCCGTTGCACCCGGCATCAGGTCTCGTTCCCAGATCTCCAGCCTCCGGTGGAGTGCCTCAGGATCGGAAGTGGTGCTCTCGATAACTTGGATGAACATCTCAGACCTCCTCGCAGATCGATGTGATGATCGGACGCGGTGTGCGCAGCTACACAGCTTTCTCCCACCCAACCGCAGAGTCAAGAGTCTTGACCGAGTCGAGGGTCAGCGTCGCCTTCGCGGTGCCACCGCCGGCACTGCGATCGACGGCGTCACCCCCTCGAGGAGTCTCCGCACGGCCGCTTCGAACAGTTCGGGATCGTCGTGGAGACGAGCCAGCAGCATCGCTCCCTCGAGCTCGCTCACGACGAATCGCGCCATCTGCTGCGGCGTCCCGCCAAAGCGCAGCGACTGATCGCGGAGACCGGATTCGAGCAGGTCGGCCAGCCAGGTCTCGTTGCGTTCGAAGAATTCCATCACTGCATGCTTGACCGGCATCGGCAGGGTCTGGTACTCGGCCGCCAACATCCCGCACAGACACATCCGTCCGCGACGAAGCACTTCAATGTAGATCTGGGCATAGGTGGCGAGCCTGCCCAGGGGATCGAGGCCCGAATCGTCGGCCCTGGCAAGGGCGTCGGCAAATCGGTCGGTGTAGCGCGCGACGAGCGCTCGGCCGAGCTCGGCCTTGTTCGGAAAATGATAGTGCAGGGCGGCTTTGGTGATCTGCAGTTCAACCGCGATGTCGGCGTAGCTGAAGCCGTTGAATCCCCGCGTCTGCACGAGGCGCTCGGCAACATCGAGAATCTTCTGTGGCGTGTCCGCGTCCCTGAAGCGACGAACAGAGTCGGTAATCGTTGTCGTCATTGCATCCCCATCGTCATTGCATCCCCATCGCCGATCTATCGTTCGGCCTGCCTCATTGACTACTGACCTACTAGTAAGTTAGTGTAGCGACCTGGGGGAGGTACAGGGCGGTTGCCGAGCAAGTTCGTGGACACGATCGATGTGATCCTGCGACGTCAAGGGGTGAACGGTGATGGTGCAAACAGCGGCGGTCCAACACCCGTCGATCGCGGCGTTGCATCGTCGGGCGCTGGGATCGACCCGAGCGTTCGTTGCCGGGATCGCCTCCGACAAATGGAACGCCCCGACACCATGCGACGAGTGGGACGTCCGAGCGCTCGTCAACCACATCGTGGTCGGCAATCTCTGGGCCGCCGAACTCGCAACCGGTCACACGATCGACGAGATCGGAGACCGACTCGACGGCGACCATCTCGGAACGTCGCCGCTCGACGCCTACGACCAATCCGCTGACGCCGCAGCAAGCGCCTTCGATGCGCCCGGAGCCCTCGACGCGCCATGTGCGGTGTCGTACGGACCGGTTCCGGGATCGGTCTACGCCGGTCACCGCTTCGTCGACGTACTGATCCACGGCTGGGACGTCGCCGTCGCAACGGCGCAACCGCCGACGCTGGCCGCCGACCTCGTGGCGGCGTGCTGGGACGTGATCAACCCACAACTCGCACAGCTCCGGGCGAGTGGTATGTTCGGATCGGAAACCAAACGACCAGGCTCGGTCGACCCGCAAACCCGTCTCCTGGAGACACTCGGCCGAACGATTCCCACTGCCTCGGGCACACCTTGATGACCTGCCCGGAACGACCTACCCGGAACGACCAACCTGGAACGACCTACCCGGAACGACCTGCCGTGACCGACAAACCGACAGTGGATGAGACGATTTGCGAACGGCGTTCGATCGGCGAGATCCTCGACCACGCACGCGCAAGGCTCGACCGACTCCAGCCCGAGCAACTCGAAGCGGAGCAGGCCAACGGGGTACTGATCGTCGACATCCGTCCGGTCGAACAACGTAGCCGGGATGGTGATTTGCCCGGTGCGGTCGTGATCGACCGCAACGTGCTCGAATGGCGACTCGACTTCACCTGCGAGCACCACCTGCCGGAAGTGATCGGGCCCGAGACGCGGATCGTGATCGTCTGCAACGAGGGTTACGGCTCCAGCCTTGCTGCCGCCACGCTCCAGGACCTCGGACTGCATCGCGCGACCGACTTGGTGGGAGGCTTTCAAGCCTGGATGAGGGCGCGGCGGCCGCACGGCTGATCGGTACCTCAACGCGCTCCGAAACGCGCTCCGAGTTTCGCGAGACCGAGTTCGGGGTTTTGGTTTCGGATCGGAACCAATCGGGTATGGGCGGGGACATCTGGTCGTGATCCGAACATCATCGGTGAGGGCTCGATGGTGTCGATTGCCGCAGGTTCTGCAGAGGATTGGCGAGTCGAGCGACACCTCCGGTCCGCGAGGAGCCAACCGACCATGAATTCGACAACTGCGATCAATGATTCGCATCAGAGCAGCGTGGACGCCAGGTCAACTGGTCGCCGCCCGGGCACGTTCCGTCGCCGCCGGCCGAGTGCCGCGATCCTCACGACCGCGGTGGTCACGCTGTTCGGAATGGGAACTACCGCATCTGCTGCGATCGTGCCCACGGTCCAGTTGGCGACATCAGCCAACTACGCAGTACTGGCGGGGACGACGGTCACCAACATCGGCAACAGCGTCCTCGACAACAGTCTCGGGTTGTGGCCTGGTTCATCGATCACCGGGTTTCCTCCCGGGCTCGTGCTCGCTCCAGGAACGACGGACACGACCAACGCCGTCGCCCAGCAGGCCCAGTCCGACCTGACCGCGGCGTACGTCGATGCCGCCGCTCGCCCCGTCGACGCAACGATCACGTCCGAACTGGCAAACCTGCAACTCATCCCGGGCGTGTACTCCGGGCCCAGCAAGTCGGCCCTGTTGCTGAGCGGACCGCTGGTTCTGGACGGGCAGGGTGACGTCAACGCCGTGTTCATCTTCCAAACGGATTCGACGCTGATCACCGCCTCGGCGAGCACGATTTCGCTGATCAACGGGGCCCAGGAATGCAACGTCTTCTGGCAGGTCGGCAGCTCCGCCACGTTGGGGACCGGCTCTGTCTTCACCGGGAACATACTGGCGCTCACCTCGATCGCCGTGGGTACCGGCGTGACGGTCCACGGTCGGGCCCTCGCCCGAAACGGTGAGGTGACGCTCGACACCGACACGTTCACCAAGCCGACCTGTGCGCAGGCCGCACCGCCGGCGACGACTACCACGACCACGCCTCCAACAACGGCATCGGTGACCGGCACGCTTCCTCCGACGGGTAGATCGACTCGAACCACGTCCGGGCTGGCACTGGTCGCACTGGTTGCCGGCACGTCGGCGCTGTTCGTGTCTCGACGAAAGATGACACCGTAAGCGCTCCTGAATCGGCGTTCGGTCTATAGTCGCTCGGGATTCGACGCCGGGGGAGGATTCTGCGATGAGGGAGCAGGTAGACCGCAGCGTCCCCCACCGCGAGTCGACACTGGAGTCACTCTTCGCTGCCGGCAGGTTACGGCGGTTGTTGCCAGGCGAGGTCCTCGTCCGACAGGGTGACCCGTCTGACGACGTGTTCCTCGTTCGATCGGGTGAGTGTGCGGTTTCGATCGAGACGCTCGGCGGAATGGTCGAGGTCGGCGTGTGCACAACCGGTGAGTTGATCGGCGAAGTGGCCGCCCTCAGTGGAATGACGCGATCGGCGTCATTGACAGCACTCGGCGATGTCGAGGTGATTGCCGTCACGCCATCTGAGTTGGAGGCGTGGCTTGCTGCTCGGCCGGAGGAGTCACAACGCGTTTCGGATCGCGCTCGAGTTCGTCTGCTCGCCGTCCAAACCGGCCGGATCGTGATCGAGTTGTTCGGAGCTCAGTCAGCCGGTCTGGTTCCGGCGATGCTGGCAGCTGCCGAGTGGGTCGACGTGGCAGCTGGGCAACAGCTGTTCGCAGAGGGTGATCAACCTGACGCGGTCTACCTCGTGTTGGCAGGGCGATTGCAGGCTTCAAAGAGTGGCGTTGCCGGTGAACGATCGGTCCTCGGGGAGATCGGGCGGGCCGAGATCGTCGGTGAGGTCGCCGTGATCCAACAGAGCCCGCGGACAGCGACGGTGATCGCGCTTCGCGACTCGACGCTGGCGCGGTTCTCGATCGACGTGTTCGAGCAGTTGCTGATCGACCACCCGCCCCTGATGTTGAACGTCGTGCGGCGGATTGTGGCGCGTTCGACGGCTCACCTGACCGAGCCGAGATCGTCGTGCCGTTCGGTCGCAGTCGTGATGACCGCCGATCTCGACCCGCTGCAGGTCGGCCATTCGATCGCTGACGCACTGCGACCGTTCGGTTGTTGCGGCGTGTTGTCGAGCGACTCGATCGATCTCGAGCTGGCGCGACCCACGATCGCGCAATCGCGACAGACCGACCTCGGTGATGTTCGGCTCTCGCAGTTCCTCAACGAGTTCGAAGCCGGGCACGACTTCGTCGTGTTCGTGACCGACGCCGATCAGTCGGCCTGGACCCGTCGAGCGATTCAGCGTGCTGACGTCGTGCTCGTGTTCTGTCCGGCGAACCCGACGAAGACGGATGTCAAATCCGTCGAGAGGTCACGGGACGTGTCCGCCGACACGCTCGTGCAGCGATGGCTGATCCTCGTCGAACCCGCCACAGCAACCCGGGGAACTCGGGTCGACCCTCGGCTGCCCCGTGAACAGTTCAGTCAAGTCCACCATCTTCGGCCTGGCCGCGCGACGGATCTCGAACGGCTGGCGAGGCTCTCGGGTGGTGTGGGATACGGTCTCGTGCTGGGCGGTGGCGGCGCGCGCGGTTTCGCCCACGTCGGGGTGATCAGGGCGCTGCGCGAACTTGGCGTTCCGATCGACCGACTCGGCGGGTCGTCGATGGGTTCGATCTTCGCCGCCGGCGCGGCGTTGTACGAGGATCACGATGAATTGGTCGCCGCTTGCGCCAACCAGTTCGACCGGTTGCTCGACTACACCGTGCCGATCGTGTCGCTGCTCAAAGCGAAACGAATCACCACCAATCTGACGAAATCGTTGGGTGGATATGACATCGAGGACCTCTGGGTCCCGCTCTACTGCGTGTCGACCAACCTGACCAAATCTCGCAGCGAAGTCCATCGACGCGGTGATCTGGTTGCTGCCGTTCGCGCCAGCATCGCCATCCCCGGCCTGCTGCCGCCGGTGCCGATGGGTGACGATCTGCTGGTCGACGGCGGTGTTTTGAACAACGTTCCGGCCGACATCATGCGTTCCGACCCGTCGATCGGCACCGTGATTGCGATCGACGTGGCACCTCAGCACGGGCCACGTACGAGCGAGAATTATGGAATGTATGTCTCCGGGTGGCGTGCACTTCGGAAGTTCGCGCAGCGTGGCCGAGGAAGTGGTCAATCGGCCGACTCGAGCTATCCCGGTGTCGGGTCGGTGCTGGTTCGCACGATGATCACGGGTTCCGAGCGTCGACGTCGCGCGATGAAGGCAGACGGTACCGCTGACTTGTACCTTGAACTCGAGATGGACGGGATCGGTTTGCTGGAGTTCGACAGGATGAACCATGTGATGCAGCGCGGATACGATGCTGCCCGACCTCAAATCGAGCAGTGGCTGGCGGCTCGTCATCGGGCTGACTCGTGATCAGAGCGGCGCTCCGCGACCTCCAATGGCGACGTAAGCGGTTCGTGATCGCGATGGCCGGTGTCGGGTTGGTGTTCGCGATGAGCTTGATCATGACCGGGCTGGCCGAGTCGTTCTCTCGGGAGGTTGCTCGCACACTCGACGCGGTGGGCGGTGAGGCGTGGGCGGTGTCTGATCAAGCCTCGGGTCCGTTCACATCCTTCAACCCCGTTCCGATCGAGGCAGGCGGTATTGGTGCCGAGCCGATGATGGTGCTTCGTCAAACAGTGCTCGTGGCGGGCGATGTGCTCGATGTCGTGGTGCTCGGCCGATCGCCGGTTGGATCTGACGGTGTCGGCCCCGGTCAAGCAGTCGTTGACGAAGCGCTGGTCGGTGCCGAGGTCGGGTCGCAACTGTCGCTCGGCGGCTTGACATTCGAGATCACCGGCTCCGTTTCCGGTCAACGCCTGTTTGCCGGGTTGCCGACCGTGTACATCTCGCTCGCCGACGCCCAACAGATCGGCGTCCGGGGACAGCCGTTGGCGACGGCGTTCCTGTACGCCACCGCTCCGTCCGCGACTCCCGAAGGGTTACGCCTGATGACCCGTGACGAGGTCAGACAAGACGTGTTGCGCCCGCTCGAAAACGCGCTCGCTTCGATTCGCCTGATGAAAGTGCTGTTGTGGATCGTCGCTGCGACGATCATCGGATCGGTGCTCTATTTGCAGGCGATGGAACGCACCAGAGACTTTGCGGTGTTCAAGGCGACCGGCACGTCAACGGCTGCGATCGGGGCGGGGCTCGCCCTCCAAGCGATCGTGCTGTCGCTGGCAGCAGCGGTGCTGGCGGCGATACTTGCCGTGCTGCTGGCGCCGATCTTCCCGATGAACATCGAGATCCCGACCTCCGGTTTCCTGATGCTGCCGGTCGTCACTGTGGCGGTGGGGCTGCTGGCGAGCCTGATCGCATTACGCAAGACCGCCACGGTCGAACCCGCCTTGGCGTTCGGAGGCTGAATCGTGACCGAGCCGGCTGATCTGGAGATCAAGGATCTCACCGTCGAGTTCTCGAATGGCGATTACACCGTTCGGCCGCTCGACAACATGAGCGTCACGGTGAAGGCCGGCACGTTGGCGTTGCTGCTCGGCCCCTCCGGTTGCGGCAAGACGACGATGTTGTCGTGCCTCTCGGCGATTCTCAAACCGACCTCCGGCACGATCACCTACGGTGACGCGGAGATCACCTCACTGACTGGTGCAGGGCTGACCGACTATCGACGCCACGGCGTTGGTGTCGTGTTCCAAGCCTTCAACTTGGTGCCAAGTCTGACGAGCGTCGAGAACGTGGCCGTGCCGATGCGTTCGGCGGGTGTGAAGGCGGCGGCGGCCAAGTCGAAGGCCGTCGAGTTACTGCAAGGTGTCGGACTCGGGGACCGTTTGACGCATCGGCCGAACAGCCTGAGTGGTGGGCAACAACAACGGGTGGCGATCGCCAGGGCCTTGGCGTTGAACCCACCGCTGGTGCTCGCCGACGAACCGACCGCTCATCTCGATTACGTGCAGGTCGAGGGCGTCTTACGACTGATTCGTCGGCTCACCGACGGAGGGCGCGTGGTGGTGGTGTCGACCCACGATGATCGAATGCTGGCACTCGCTGATCAGATCATCGAGATGCGGCCGAACTTCCTGCCGATCGAAGAGATGCAACCGCGCCAGATCACGATTGCGCCAGGCGCCGAGTTGTTTCGCCAGGGTGATCCGAGTGACCTGATCTACACGATCGACGACGGAGAGGTCGAGATCACGCGCGACACGCCTGATGGAGAAGTGCTGCTCGCCACGCTCTCGACGGGCGACCACTTCGGGGAAATGGGGCCGTTGTTCGGGCTCCGTCGTTCCGCCACCGCACGGGCCCGTACGAACTGCGTGGTGACCGGTTACAGCGCCAGGGCGTTCAGGGACCTGGTCGGTGCGGAGCAATTGCCGGCACTGATCCGCGGGCGTTGATCGGCGGCTCGGCGCCGGGTCGTCAGTCGACGGTGAGCGTCGACACCATGCCCTTGGCGAAATGACTCGTGCCGTCGGCATCGACCAAGTTGCAGAAGATCACGTAGTTGCCGGGTTCGAGTGCCAGCGTGGCGCTCTTGTCGGACCCCGCCAGCACCCCTTCGACCTCGCCGCGCTTGTCGGCCTCGGCGAGCTTCTCCTCATCGACGCTGCCGTCGGCCTTCTTCTCGAAGGCTGCCGGATCGGATCCTTTGATCACGACCAGTTCGTGTTCCTTCGTACCGACGTTGTTGACCGCGATGGTTACGTCGCCGGACTTGACAGTCTTGGCAGACGGTTCGAAGATCCATTCCGACACGCGAACTTTGAGGTCCGCTTTTGAATCGGAGGAATCCGAACACGCCGAAGCGAGCAATAGGCCGGCGGCAGCGATGGCTAGATGCTTCTTCATGGTGGTGCTCCCTGTGATCGATGCTGTTATCACCACATTGATCGGGGCGCGGCAGCGGTGTCAGAGGCTTTCGTCCTCGGTGCGAGGATGTTCCATCGCAACTCGTCAGTGACTTGGTGGTACCGAGCGATCGCTGACCCAGTTGCCGTGGAACCCGAACGGAATCCGTTGCGGGAGCGGCACGCGGGCGATGTAGTCGGTCCGAGCGAAATCCTGCGCATCCATGACGACGAACTCGGCGGTTTGCTGGCCGAGATCGTGGACATATGTGATCAGCCAACCGTCGTCCTCGTCGACGCCGTCCTGCTTGGCGACGAATACCGGCTCACCAGCGGCGCGGCCAGGGCCATGGTCGAACGTCTGGCGGGCACCCGTTTCCAGGTCGTACTTCAATGTCGGCCACCCGACTGACGGATCGTTCGACGGCGAGGAGGCGTAGCCGTAGCGGTACGGCCTGGCGGTCAGCGAGCCACGGTGACGCGGGAACTCGCTCGGCCGCTCATCGATCACCGTGACCGAGACCGTTCGGGCGGTGGGGTCGAGTTCCCAACGTTCGAGTCGAGCCAGCCCGTCGTCGCCGAACGGACCGAGGACGTCGTTCTTGAACATCTGGTCATACACGCACAAGTCGATGATGACTCGACCGTCCGGTGTGTCGTAGGAGTTCATCGGATGGAACGCGTAGCCGATCGGCACGTCGATCCACACGATGTCGGTTGCCGCGCCGTCTCTGGGCAGCAGGCCGACGCGGTTGCCGTAGTCGGGGCTCCATCGAAACGGGAATCTGCCGGCGAAGGCGAGGTCGAAATCGACCGTGCACGGTTGGTCGTACACCACGGCAAAACGGCCCGTCAGCGACATGTCGTGGAGCATCGTCATCCCCGGCAGCGGGATGTCCACCGTGTGGCGGACCATGCCGTCGGTGCCGACCACGACGTACTGCACGTGATCCATCCACTGCTGCCAGGCGTAGACCATGGCGTGCATCTCGCCGCTCTCCGGATCAACTTTTGGATGAGCGGTGAATCCTCCTGGCAGCGTGCCGTTGAAGTCGTTCCTGCCGATCGTGTCCAGTTCGTAGGTGAGCTCGACGGGACAGCCGCCTGCCTCGACCATCGCCCAGGTCGTGCCGGCGAACCCGCCGACATTTGTGTTCGGCCCGATCGGGTAGTTGCTCCAGTTGTTCCCGGGAATGTCGGGTTGCCCGCGCATGGCACTGATCGCCGCCGACCCCACGTAGCGATTGCGATACCACTCGGCTTTTCCGTCGCGGAGCCGGATCCCGTGGACCATCCCGTCACCGATGAACCAATGGTGGGTGAGCGGGTCGACCTCGCCGGCGGGGTTCGGGCCGTTGCGCAGGTAGCGGCCACTGAGTTCGGTGGGCAACGTACCCTCGACCGCCAGGTCGAACGCCGTCACCTCCTCGACGACCGGCGCGTAGTTGCCCGAGAGGTACAGATTGAGATCTGTCCGGGTTGCTGTCTCAGTTTTTTCGGTGGCGGACATCAGGACTCCTTCTACAGGCGTGCGAGGGCGTGACGTAACTTAGTTACTGGTGTAACTTAGTTACGTGACGGATGTGTTGTCAACCCCGAACATGCGCGCCGTGCTGCTCGAGGCGGCCCTCACGGTGTTACGCCGCGACGGCGCCGAATCGTTCACGGTCCGCAGCGTCACCGAAGAGGCCGGATGCTCGACGACGGGCGTCTACACGTACTTCGGCGGCAAGCAGGGGCTCGTCGAGGCGATTTTCGTCGACGGCTTCGATTCGTTCGATCGGGCGCTCTCGCCGGCCTATGAAGCCGGCGATCTCCGTGAGGCCGGTCGCCGCTATCGACAGTGGGCGCTCACCCATCCGACCCAGTACCTCGTCATGTTCGGCCGGGCGGTGCCCGACTTCGTGCCGAGCCAGCCGGCTCTCGAACGGGGCACCGAGTCGTTCGCGCTCCTGATCGAGGCGGTTCGAAAGGTCGTGCCCGCCGACACCGACGTCGAAGCGCAGGCCTATCACGTGTTTGCCACCGTGCACGGATACGTGATGCTCGAACTGGTCAACAGCGAACACATCGACCCGAGCGAGCGAGCCCGCCTCTATGAGTCCGCGCTGGATCATGTGATGCGGGCGCTCTCGTGACCCGGTGGGTTGCGTTGTTGCGGGGTGTCAACGTCGGCGGCGGCAACCGGTTGGCGATGGCCGACCTGCGAGCGACGGTCGCCTCGCTGGGCCACACGAATGTGGCGACATACATCCAAAGCGGGAATGTCGTGTTCGATGCAGATCTCGATGACGAGCCGTTGCTCGTCGCCACGCTCAGCGATGCGCTGTCGATGAGACACCGTCTGGCAGTTCCAGTCGTCGCACGAACACGGCAACAACTGATCGAGGTCGCCGGGCGGCATCCCGATGCCGGCGGCTCGATCGCGGCGAAGTTCCTCCACGTCCAATTCTTGTCGGCCGAGCCGGATCTCTCTCGTACCGCCGCGCTCGATCCCGTGAGGTATCTCCCGGACCGATGGAGTGTGATCGGTCGTGAGATCTATACGACCTATCCAAACGGATCAGGCCGCTCGAAGCTGACGGGCGACGTTCTCGAACGGGCATTTCACGTGACCGCCACGGCGCGCAACCTCAACACCGTCGAGGCATTGGTCGCGCTGTGCTGAACGCCGATTGAGAGGCTGTTGCCGGATTTGTTGTATCAGCGCGCGAGGAAGCGTCTCTTTGGGACATGAGACCGGTAGCGCTGCCAATACAGGGTTGCCGCATAGAGTCAACGAGATGGCCATGGAGCACCGATACTCGGCCGACGAACCGATCACTCAATTGGTCGCAGGAGCGCTTGCTGGTCATCAAGCTGCCTGGAATGCGCTCGTCGAGCGATTGCAGCGCGTGGTCTGGAAGTCGGTCAACATGATGACCTACGACCGCGAGGTCCGCGATGACGCTTTCGCTGCTACTTGGCTGCGTTTGGCGGAGCGGCTCGACACGATTCGCGAACCAGAGAAGTTGCCCGGTTGGTTAGCCACGACGGCGTGCAACGAGGTCCGCCAGATCCTGCGTCAGCGCGGCCGTCAGGACGTGTCGTTGAATGAATCGTGGTCGGGTGCCGGCGCCGGTGGGCTGATCGACACACTGATCGACGATGACGGTGAGCATTCGAAGGCATTGGTCCTCGACGAGCAGCGTCGCTCGACACGGGCAGCATTCTCTCGACTTGATCAGGCTTGCCGTGAGATCATTGCGGTGCTGGTGCTTGCCGACCCGCCGGTTCCGTATGACGAGGCCAGTGAGCAGTTGGGGCGCCCGATCGGGTCTCTCGGCCCGTCTCGTCGGCGCTGCCTGGAGAAGATGAAGTCGTTGCTCGACCCTCAACCCGGAGGTGAAAAGTGAACGGTGATACTGGATTCGATGATCTGCTGGCGCGAGTCAGCGAAGCCTTCGAACACGGTCTCGATCCGATTCCCGCGGCCATGACCACTGCCGCTTGCTCGGCGTTCTCCTGGCGAGGCGTCGATGCTGAGCTCGCTGAGTTGCTGTTCGATTCGGCAAGCGATGAGTTGATCGGTGTGCGCGGCACTTCGACCGAGCGTCGTTCCTTCCGTTACGGAGCCGACGGAGCGGTCGTGCGGGTGCACCTCACGCCGCTGTCGCTGGTCGTGATGATCGAGCCGCCGCTGTCGGTGCTGTGTCGTGTGGTCACCGCCGACGGATCCATGGAGGAGCGCACCGACGATCTCGGTGAGCTTGTTGTCGATGCGCCAGAGCTCCCGGTCCGGATCGAGGTCGATTTGCCCACCGGGAAGATCGTCACCCCCTGGATCATCGGCTAGTTCAGAAAGCCGCCAACGGGCGTGGATGGCCGACGCAATCCGTGCCGCTGTGTTGCGTCGGCGTGATCAGTACGGATTGACGACCGTGCCGAGCCACGGGTAACGGAAGTGACCCGGTCGATCCAGCAGCCAAGCTGCGGCGTCGCCGGGACGGCCATCGCCGGCGCGACACATCCACTCCCATGCAATCGATGCGGCCACGATCGGCGCCGAAAAAGACGTGCCGCTCCACGTTGCCCAACCATCGAAGTCTCCGCCGTCGTATTCGGCCTCGTCCGTGAGGTCATAGAACGTGCTGACGATGTCGACCCCCGGTGCACAAGCGTCGACCCACGGCCCATAGTTCGTGAACGAAGCAGGGCCGCTCGGACCCAGTGCGCCGACTGCGATCACGTTCTCGAACGACGCCGGCCAGGTCGGCCGGCAAGATCCATCGTTGCCTGCCGAAGCGACGAAGACGACTCGCTCCCTGATCAGATCCGGCGGATCGTTGAGATCATCAGCAGTTCGGTATCGAGCCTGGATTGATGCGATCGCTCGTGAGAGGGCGATCGGTGGGTCGTCGTTCTCGCAGAAACCGCCGAACGACATGCTCACGATGTCGTACGGCGGATCGTCGCCGGCAACGTCGAACCGTTCTGTCAATGTGCGGGCGATCAGCACGTCATCGGTGTCACCGAAGGACGTCAGCCCTCGCTCCACCGTGATGTCTGCGCCGGGGGCGAGATTGGCGATCAGGCCGGCGATGAACGTTCCGTGTCCTGCGAATGGGTCGAGCACATGGTTCGTGTCCGCATCCCAGGGGTCGGAGTCGGATCCGCTGTTGACATTGGCGAGCGCCGTCTGTGCCGCGAGTGCTGCCGGGGAGATCACTGGATTCGACGGTGCGATCGCTGGGAACACGCCGGTATCGACCACGAGGACCTTGCACGAAGTCCCCACCGGCTTGCGTCGTGACCGTTCGTCTTGGGATGGCATCAGCGACGGGCGCGCCGAGGAGAAGCGGGGGGCAAGGAACTGCCCAGAACCAGGACCACAGACCGGTTCGCAACACCCGCCGCCCGGGTTGGGGTAGCCACCTGGGTTGGGGTAGCCACCTGGGTTGGGGTAGCCACCTGGGTTGGGGTAGCCGCCTGGGTTGGGGTAGCCGCCTGGGTTGGGGTAGCCACCTGGGTTGGGGTAGCCACCTGGGTTGGGGTAGCCACCTGGGTTGGGGTAGC
>JAYVFI010000025.1:0-12855 GCA_043773365.1 Ilumatobacteraceae bacterium | reverse complement strand
CATCGCGATGTCCGAATTCGTCCCGCCGACGTCGCTCGACTCTGGTGTCTGCGCCGCATCCGCAATGTGCCGGTCCTGCCGCACCGGACGATCGCAACGCGACGTCCGACTTTCGCTCGTCCACTATCGCTCCGAACGCGGCCCGAAGCGCGTGGGATAAGTGCCGGAGTCGGACGCGCATCGCCGTCTGCGGCGGTGTCCGAGAACATCACGCCGACAATGCTCAGATCACCCATCTCTGGAGCGTCATCGATGTGCCGAAGTCGGACGCGCAGCGCCGTTTGTGACGGCGTCGGAGAACATTCGACCCCGAACGACGGCGTCGCGGCTGCGATCATGGCGCACGGCTCGGCGCGTCCGGCGCGTCGCCGAACCGCTCCTCAATTGAGCAGTAGAACGATGTCGACGATAGGGCATCATGATCTCAGCAGTCGCTGGGCGGCCGTTCGGCGTGCCCGATCGCGCGAACCAGGCGCCGATCGCCAACAGCACGTTCTCTTCCCGGGTGAGCCCGCACCTTTGCTCGAAGGTCTCGACCGGGTCGGGATTCCTGGACGCCTCTGGACGCGACACGGTCAGCATCGTCGATGTTGCGACGCCGATCCCGACGATGCAAGCTTCGCGCTCGAGTTCGAGACACTCCCTGACGGCTACGAACTGATCGTGGGCCTATACGAAGTGCAGCGCTGACAACTCACGCTTCGCCGCGAAGTCCGAGTCGGTGTCAGCTCAGCGTCGCCGCCGTTCTAGCCGCACGATCAGGTCGTCGTCGTGTGCCGGGTAGAGATGACCGTAGCGGTCGAGGACGACAGACACGGACGAGTGGCCGGCGAGGGCGGCGACTTGCTTTGGGTGCGCGCCATCGGCGATCCACAGCGAGACGGCGGTATGGCGAAGGTCATGGATTCTCAGGGGGGCGAGCCCCGCGCGCCGGACGGCAGGCTCCCAGAACCTGCGTCGGAAGAGCGCTGGCCGAACGGGGTGACCCTCGGGCGATTGGAACACGAGGTCGTCGGAATCCGTGTCGTCTGCCCCGAGCGCGGCAAGGGCCTCACAAACAAAGGACGGAATCGGCACTGAGCGAATACCTGCTTTCGTCTTCGGCGGTCCGAAGTGGATGCGTGCTTCGACATCGACAAGCGTCTCAGTGACACGGATACGTTGGCCGTCGAGGTCGATGCGTGCCCACCGAAGGCCAAGCAGCTCCCCAAGGCGGAGACCGCCGAAGCCGGCGATGAGCACGAACGCTCGGTAACGAGCGTCGATCGAATCTGTGAGCCGCCACAGCTCGTCCGAGTTCAAGAAGCGCATCTCCTGATGCTCGATCCTCGGCAGCGGCAGCTTCGCCAACGGGTTGTGCGGGATCAATCGATCCTCGAAGGCGGCGTTGATGGCCTTGTTGAGAACCTGGACGACCTTGTGGATCGTGGCTGGCGCGAGATTGCTGCCACTCGGCGACCCGAGCTGCGCCACCCACGAGCGCAATGATGTGCGGTCGAGCTTGTTGAGCGGCGTGTCGCCGAACGCCGGGCGGATGTGCGACTTGTAGAACTGGGCGTCACGAGCCCGAGTGCTGGCACGAAGGTTGGTGACCGTGGGCCACCATTGATCCCACCATTCACCGACGGTGATCCGACCGAGCCTCGGGTCGATGAGCGCACCGCTCATCCGGTCCACCTCGACCAGGCTCACGTAGGCGTCGGCCTCGCGCTTACGTTTGAATTGCTTCGATCGCTGATGACCATCTGCGGTGCGAAAACGCACGAGGTACGCCCTCGAGCCATCGCTCAGTCGCTTCTCTACGATCGATGCCACCGGCTCAGTTTATCGAGCCAGGTGCACACCAGGTGCACAGACTGATCAACACCGTACGGACGGGAGCGGACTGGGTGGACACAAAAGACCAGTTCAGAGCATATGTTGGAGCGAACGCCATTGCTAACCAAGGGCTCGATTCGCCTTTGCAAGGTAGATGTCAGGGGTTCGATTCCCCTCGTCTCCACCCTCAGTCGTCTCAGACCTTCGGTGAGGGCTCTGAGCAGGCGTTTTGAGCACTGAGTTCAGGTCGATGTCGTGGTCAAGGCGTATCGCGAGAAGGTACGGCTCCTGCAGGGTCGGGCGCCAGGCCGCCATCGTCCAGACGCATCCAGGTGTATTCGACCGGCTGGCCGATGTTGAAGCGTTCCTGGTCCGGTGCCCCGAGCGGCACGAAACCAGCCGCCGCGTAGCACCGAACGGCGGCTTCGTTGTCCCGTCGCACCCGCAGGTAGACGTCGGGGTGGACCGAGCGTGCCCGCGCAGCCAGCAATCGCGTGAGCTCACGGCCCATGCCGGAGTCGCGGCGCCCTGGCGCAACGATGATCCGAGCCAGCTCGGTCTCGGCTTCGTCGTGATCGACCCAGACCTCCCCGTACGCGACGAGCTGGTCGCTGTCGAACAGGCCAAAGGCGTCGACATCGCTGTCGTCGCTCCACGCCGCGATCGTGGTCGCCGGAACCGGTACCTCTGTGCCGGAGCACCAGGCGAGAACCTCACTGCTCGACGCCGCCCACGACGAGACTTCCGCCGCCCACTCCGACCTGAAAACATGGAGCTCCAGGGACGGCGACGCCATGGACCCCGACAATACAACGGGTCTCCTGTCGCGGTCATGACACTGTTCACCGCTTGGACCTGCGCAGCGGAGTGGACGACGAGGTGCTCAGCGAGGTCCGCTACTGCTTCCCCGACGAACCGTGCCCGAGGTTCGACAATTGAGTCGCATCTGTCGACCGCTTCCCTGACCGGTGTCTAGCGGCGAGTGAGCACCGGATCCAGGTCGTGGGCCCGCCCCTGATCCGCGCAAGACGTCAGTGCCGTCGGTGTCCCGACGTCGATCCACACGCTGTTGCGTCCGTTCCGCTTGGCGTGGAGCAGCGCTGCATCAGCGCGTGCGATCAGTTCCCAGCCGATCGGCCGGGCCGAGGCGTGCGACACGCCGACGCTTGCGGTCACGGTGATCTGCTCGTCGCCGCATGCCACGGTGACTCGCAGCATCTGCGCTGCGAGTCGAGGCGCGAGCAAGTTCTCGACCTGCCGTTGGTCGACGTCGTCGAACAGCACGACGAACTCATCCCCTCCGATTCGTGCCACGATGTCGTGACCTCGCACGCTCGACCTGAGCGATTCGACGACGGCGATCAACGCTTGGTCGCCGGCTTCGTGCCCGTGTGTGTCGTTGATCGTCTTGAAGTGGTCGACGTCGATCACGGCGATCGCGACGCCCGCCGAAACACCTTGATCGACACGAGTCAGTGCCAGCTCGAGACGATCATGGAGCGCCGTTCGGTTGGCGGCTCCGGTGAGTTGGTCCGTGAGGGTGAGCGCAGCCAGGCGCATCTCGTTCTCGAACGCCTCCGTGATGTTGACGGCGTTGATGAACACGCTCCGGATCGTGGAGCCACCGTCGGTGACAGGGAGCGCTCGGAGCCGGTACCAGCCCGGCGGGCCTACCGTCGGCTCGAACCACAGGTGATCGAGCTCGCCGCGCTCGCCGGAGGACAACGCCCCCCCGGATCAACGCGCCCACCTGCTCGTAGAGATCGGGGTCGAGCTGCAACATCGACACATTCGTTCCGACCAGCGATTCACCATCCCTGGCCAGCAAGCGAGTTGCCGCCGGGTTGACGGCCTCGATCGTCCCATCCATGGCGATCAACAGCACCGGATCGGGGGCGGGTTCGAGCAGCGAGGAGAGCCGTCGTTCCGACTGCTCGAGCTCGGCGATCGCCCGCTCGGCGAGATGCTGAGCATGAACCGTTTCCGAGATGTCGGTGACCTGCACGTAGTTGACGCGTTCGCGGGCCTCACCGAGCCAGACAGGAACGACGTGAACCATCGCCCACACCTTCGATCCGTCGGCGTGGACGTACTGCCCCACCTCGCTGTGGGTCGAGATCTCGCCCGATTCGAATCGAATTTCCAACGTCGGGTCAGGTGCCAAGACATCCGGGTGGCTGAACTCGGACCACCGGTGACCAACGATGTCGGCGATGCTGACACCGAGCATGTCGGCGAACGCCTGGTTGGTTCGAAGGATCTGGCCATCCGGGTTGACCAGTTGGAGCCCGTTTCCGGCTGCGTCGAAACCGCGCTCGAACAGGATCGCTCGACTCCGCGAGTAATCGAGTTCCTGGGCGGTGACACGCAAGCGAATCAACTCTTGAGCAATCGTCGCCAGCGCGGCAAGCCGACTCGACTGCTCCGGACTGACGGTCCTCGGCTCGCGATCGATGACGCAGAGCGTGCCGAGCGCTAACCCGTCGTCATCGAGGATCGGGAATCCGGCGTAGAAGCGGATGCTCGGATCGCCGAGAACCAGTGGGTTGTTGGCGAAGCGAGGATCGGCGAGCGCATCCTCGACGACGAGGGGCTCGAACGGGTTTCGGATGGCATGGTGGCAGAAGGCGACGTCGCGTGGAGTCTCATCCACGTCGAGGCCGAGCTTGGCCTTGAACCACTGACGGTCGTGATCGACCAGCGACACGAGCGCGATCGGAGATCCCATGATCTCGCTCGCCAGATGGACGATCGCGTCGCAGGCAGCCTCCGGTCTCGAGTCGAGCAGGCCGGTTCGATGCAGGGACGCGAGACGTTCCATCTCGTTGTCGTCCTCCGCGCTCACCTTGCGAACGGTCCGGGGTTGTTCGGCTGGCGCAACCAGGTCGGCCCACTTTTCTTGAAACTGGCGGCGTCACTCCGTGAAGCCGACTGCCACAGACCCGAGATGCTCGAAGCGCGCTTCGATGTGGTCACCGGCGACAGCTTCGAAGACGTCTGTCGTGACGCCGGTGGTCACCACGTCGCCGGCACGCAGCGCTACGCCGTCCCTCGGGAGTTCGTTGGCGATCCACGCCATCACCGCCAAGGGATGGCCCAACACCGCCGCGCCCGATCCCGTCGTCACCAGTTCTCCATTCCGGGTGACGCCGACCCGGCAGGTCGCGAGGTCGAGGTGTTGCCAGTCGGTGACCGGCGATCCGGAGATCCAGCATCCGTGGATCGCGTTGTCGGCAGCAACCTGCGCCGCCCCGATCGTCCACGACTGATAGCGATAGTCGACGATCTCGATCGACGGAATCACGGCGTCGATGCAGTCTCGGATCGACTCCACATCGTGTCCCCCTGTCACGGTCTCGACGTCGTGACGGATTCGGAAGGCGAACTCCGCCTCGACGACTCGATGCACGAACGCGGCGGCGCTGAGCAAGACACCACTGGCGTGTGAACTGTGCGACAGCAGCCGACCGAACACCGGGTGGTCGATTCGAAGCGCAGCCTGGGCGATCGTGCTCGTACAGGCCGCCTTGTAGCCGATCACCCGCCCACCTTCGGGCAGCAGACCGCGTACCACTTCTCCCTGGATGCGATATGCCTCGTCCATCGTCGCTGGCCGGCAGCCAACCGGCAAATCCACTTCGATTCGCTGCGACCGACGCATGTCGAGCAGTTCACGGGCGGCTGCAGCGACGACGGAATCGAGCATGCAGAAATCGTATGCGCGTAGCCCGGTTCGAGTTCACGGATACGGTAAAGCGCTCCCACAACGGAGAGGTGTTGCGATGAAGCGGATGATCGGTCTGATTGCGGGGGTCTTGGCACTCTCGGCCTGCGGGAGTGCGAACGACGAGGCGGCGTCCTCGACATCGGCCGACGTGAACACTGCCGCCTCGACCGAGTCGACGCCGGCGACAACGACCACGTCCACGATCAAGCCCACCGCGACAACGACGACTGCCGCCGTGCCGACAACTGACGCGGCGGCGGTCACCGAGCCCGCCGACGACACGATCGTCGTCAACAACCTGTCGGAGATGCCATCGGAATGCGTCGCATTGATGAGCGAGTTCCTGATCCTGATCGAGCCGACGGTGAGCGTGATCGACTGGACCTCCGCAACGATGGGCGACTTCCAGGACCTCGCCGACGGCCTCCAGCCGGAGTTCACGCGGCTCGACGAACGTGAATCAGCAGCCGGGTGCGATCAGTACGACTTCGCCGACGATGATGCATCCTCGGCGGCGATCCTCGAGGTCGCCGCCGAGGACGCTCCCGGCACGGTCGGTTGGCTCACCGCAATTGACCAACTGGTGCCGACCGATTCCACATCCGGTGACGGTCCCGCTGATTGCGATGGAGCGATCGCGTACATCCAAGCCCTGATCGACCAGCAACTGACGATGATGGATGTCCGGCTCTCCGACTACAGCACGGTGATGCAGACGATCGGTGTGATCTCGTCGGAATGCCCCAGCGCCAAAGCTGACGGCTTCCTGGCGAGCGAAGGCTTCAGCCGGTTCTCGTCCGTCGGCTGATTCGTGACGCACCAGACCACCTACGATGGAGCGGGTGGACCACAACGGGCGGCGAGGTCGTGCTACTTGCTGTCTGCTCGTCGTCAGCGGAGTCCTGATCCTGCAGCAGGTGGGCGTCACCGATGCCGTGGCGGCAGTCGTGCGGAGCGCGATCGACGGTGGCGCCGTCGTAGGTGAAGCAGCCCGACGCGGTCAGCAATTCCAGTCGACCGACACGTTGCCGCCACCGCGTGGTTGCCACCGCGTGATCGTGATCGGCGACTCGCTGATGGACAATGCCCGGCCGTGGCTCGTCGCCGACCTCCGGGACGCAGGACTGATCGGTCTCATCGACGCCCACCACACTCGCAGGATCCCTTCCACCGTGCGAGAGCCTTACAGCGGGGTCAGAGCCGCTCGGTCAGCTCGGCTGACGTGGGGCGAGGCCGACTGCTGGGTGATCGCGCTCGGCTCGAACGACTTGGTCTACGGCGCAGGTGAACCGGCCACAGCCGACGCGTTGATCGAAGAGATGCTTGCCGCACTGACACCCGGTGCGCTGGTGTTCTGGGTCAATCTCGACTACCACCACGATCCGGCCGTGGCGTTCAACTTCCCGAAGGCAACCGCCGTGTTCAACGCGCAGTTGGACCGTCATGCTGCCGTCGACCACGACCTCGAAGTGATCGATTGGTACAGCTACGCCGAGGCGCACCTCAACTGGTTCTTCGATCCGGTCCACGTCGATCGAGCTGGCAGTATCGCCCGAGCGCGCTTCACAGTCGACGCGCTGCCTGGCCCGGACTGATCGCGAGCAGATCGACCGTCTGAGCGCTCGGCGTAGGCCGAGCTAGGCACGCATCCAGAGTGAGGCGATTCCCTGGCCGACGCCGATGCACATCGTCGCCAACGCCGAGTTCGCCTCGCGACGGCACATTTCGCGCACGGCCGTGCCGACCAATCGAGCGCCTGACGCCCCGGTCGGGTGACCGAGGGCGATCGCCCCTCCGTTCGGATTGACGTGTTCGGCATCGTCGCCAAGCCCGAATCGCCGCAGGCAGGCCAAGGCCTGGCTGGCGAACGCTTCGTTGAGTTCGATCACGTCGACGTCACCAACCGAAATCCCCTTTGAAGCCAACAGCTTGGCCACGGCGGGGACGGGGCCGATCCCCATCACCCTCGGGGCGACGCCGACCGACGCGGCCCCGTGGTAACGGGCCAGCGGCGTCAGACCGTATCGCCGGACGGCTCGCTCCGAGGCGACCAGCAGTGCCGCGGAACCGTCGTTGATCCCGCTCGAGTTTCCGGCCGTGACGGTTCCCTCAGGGCGAAAGGCTGGCCGCAGTTTCGCCAACGATTCGATCGTGGTGTCGCTTCGAGGATGTTCATCGACGTCGACCACCGTCGGGCCCCTGCGCCCGTCGATGGTCACGGGAACGATCTCGTTCGCGAAGACGCCGACGGCCTCAGCGGCAGCAGCTCGCTGCTGCGACCGCAAGGCGAAGCAGTCTTGGTCCTCTCGAGTGATCGAGTGGTCGTCGGCGACGTTCTCAGCGGTGATTCCGAGCGCCTCGGTGTGACCCATCGCCGCCATCTTCGGATTGACGAGCCGCCAGCCGAGTGTGGTGCTGGCGATCTCTGCCGTCGTCGGGTAGGCGGCCTCGGCTTTCGGAATCACGAACGGCGCACGCGACATCGACTCGACCCCGCCGGCAATCACGAGATCTGCTTCACCGATCGAGATCGCGCGGGCGGCCTGTACCACCGACTCCATCCCCGAGCCGCACAGCCGGTTGACCGTCACGCCCGGCACCGTGTCGGGCAAACCTGCCAACAGGAGGGCCATTCGAGCCACATTGCGATTGTCCTCGCCGGCCTGGTTCGTCGATCCGTAGTAGACATCGTCGAGCGCGCCCCAGTCGACACCGGGTTGGCGAACCATCAGGGCCGAGATCGGCACGGCGGCCAGATCGTCAGCGCGTACCGAGGCGAGCGCACCGCCATATCGGCCGAACGGAGTCCTCACGAAGTCGACGATGAACGCTTCACCCACGTCGATCACTGTTGCACATCGCTCCCACTCAGAATCCCAGCCGAGTGCGATTTCACCTGCTTCACCACGACTCGGCGCGTTAGATTCACGGAGAATGGCAACGATCCGTCACCGGATTGCAGGGCGGGACCGTGAGTTGTTCGTTGCTCGGCAACAAGAGTTGGCCTACTTCGACGCGGTCCTCACCGAACAGTCGCCCCATCGCGTCATTCACGTCGTCGGACCGGGCGGGATCGGCAAGAGTGCGTTGCTCCGTGAGGTCTCACGTCGCGCTGCAGCGAAGGGTTTCGACACGATCTGGCTCGACGGTCGCGACCTCCCGCCGTTCCCGACAGAGGTCGACGCCAGTTTGGGACGACTGGCCGAGACGTCTCCTTCGCTCGTGGTGTTCGATTCGTACGAACTGATCGGCTCACTCGACAGTCATCTGCGAGATCAGGTCATCCCCGATCTGCCCGACACCACGATCGTCGTGTTCGCATCACGCCAGCATCCATCGCGAGGGTGGTACGACGGCGGCTGGGAGACTGTTGTCCACACGATCGAACTGGGTGCGCTCACTCCGGTCGACGCGTTCGCGTTGGTCCGCGGCCACGGCGTTGTCGACGATGACGACATCGCCGAACTGGTCGGGCGCAGCCACGGCTCCCCACTCGCGCTCGTCGTCGGTGCAGAGGCCGGACCGAGTTCGACCGCTTCAGAACTCGCGCAACGACTGCTCGGCGACGAGGTCGACGCCAGCCGATACAGGATTCTCAGTGTCGCCGCGATAGCCCGGGTCACGACACCCGAACTGCTCGAAGACGTACTCGCGGACGGCGATCCACACGACAGCTTCAAGTGGCTTGCCGACCGTTCCTTCAGCGAGCCGCTGATCGACGGGTTGACGCTGCACGCGCTCGTCGCCGAGGCGGTCCGCGACCAGTTACGGGACCGCGACCCGAATGGTGAGGCGGTCCTCCGTCGACGGATCGCCGATCATCTCCATCGTCGGGCCGTCGCCGGTCAGTACAGCCTCTCGACCGAGCTGCAGCACCTGGTTGTCGACCCGACCGTTCGGTGGGGCTTCTCGTCGACCGGCGGCAGCCGCTATCGGATCGACTCGATTCGACCGGGCGACGCCGACTCGATCGGCGCGATCCTCACCGCGGTCGGGATGGGCGCCTGGTGGGGAACGACTCGCGTGTTCTTCGATCAGCATCCAGAATGCTGTGGCGTCGCCCGTGATCGCGACGGGCTGGTCGGTGGGTACTACGTGGCAGTGTCGCCTGGCAACGCACCCGCTGCGGCCGAGCGCGATCCGATGCTCGGACCTTGGCTCCGATACGCCCGCGATCAGCTGCTCACGACGAGCGCCGTGCTGTGGCGTGAAGCAGTCGACCTGACCGGCGAGATGGGCGAGATCACGTCACTGCTCGGTGCCGGCGGTCTGTTCTCGACGGGTGTCGCCAATCCCCGCTACGGATTCCTGCCGATCGCTCCAGAGATTCCAGCCGCCGGCGCGTTCGCCAGAGCGCTCGACGCCAAACATGTTCCCGAGCTGGACTTCAGAGATCTCGGCGTCTCACTCGAGTGCCACATCGTCGATTTCGGACCGGGCGGTTTGGTCGGCAACCAACGTGACTGGATCTATCGCGAGACCGGCGCCGTACCTCCGGCCGAGCCGTCCGAACTCGACCCTGGGCGTCTGATCCGCCTGCTGCGCGAGCCGGGTGGTCTCACACACGGCCCCAGCTTCCTCGGCGAGTCACCCTCCGAGCGACTGCAAAGGTTGCGGGGTCTGCTGTCGGAAGCCCTCTCCGTCTTCGGCGATCATCGTGATGATCAACTCGCCCGGACCATCGTCGAGGCCGCCTATCTCGGAGAGTCGGCGCCGCACGAAGCGATTGCCCGCAACCTCAATCTGAGCCGGTCGGCCTACTTCCGCCGTCTGCAGCAGGCAACCGAGCGGGTCGGCCAGGAAATTGTCGCAATGGTCCAACGCCGGTCATGAGCTCGGACCAGATTGGGACTGTTTCGGGATTGCGCGCGGCATGATTTGATGGTTGGATCGTCGAGTACTGGATCTGGGGGTGGCGGAGCCTCCAGATCCAGCGGGGAACTCACGGATCGGGGCAATCCATGTACGCAAGTCTGGGCCGCAAGGCAAGCCATCTCGTGCTCGCAGCGGCGCTCGTGTCCGGTGGGTTGGTGCTCGCGCCGCCGCTCGCCGACGTTGCGGAAGCGGCCTCCTTCACGGCGGCGCCCGAGCGGCTCTACATGACGCCGGCCGGCGTCACACTGCCAAACGGGATCGCACAGTTCGTCGGCGTGAAGGTCGGCACGTTGGAGTTCGACGGGTCGACCGACCCGATCTCGCAGGACGTCCGCACGATCACTGTCGACACCCTCACCGGAGCCGCCCTTTGCGACTTGACCCAGATTCCGTACGACATCGACGACTGCTCGCGGATTCAGATCGGCCCGGTCAGCCACGGCCGACTTTCACTCGGCCCGATCAACGCGATACCGAATGGTGACGGGAATGGCGGCACCGTCTACATGCTCGCCAACAACGTCCGGATCGACAACGACTACCAAGTCGCCGCCGGTTCGTTCACGCTTGGAATCAACGGTGAACCCGACGACCTCAACGCGATCCTCGCCGACCTCGTGTACACGCCAGATCCCGGTTACTACTACGAGGGTTCCAACGGCGAGACGATCAACATCGTCCTTGTGCCAGGCAACAGTGATGACAACCTCCCCGAGCCGACCACCGACAACGACACGGCCAACACTTCGATCGAAGTGCGCGTTCTCAATGTGAACGCGTTTCCGGACATCACCGCCCCGGCCGACAAGCAGGCTCAAGCCGGGGTGGAGCTGAAGATCCCAACCGCTGATCCAGCGGTCAGCCCTCCGTTCACGGGCACGGAATTCAGCCTCACGGATCCAGACAACGACGAGGACGTCGACGGCGCCCAAGCCAACCCACCGGTGGCAGAGGATCCGCTCCAGGACGGTGACGGCACGAGCATGCTGCTGATCGGATATCTCAACTGTGGCGTTCCGACGGTCGACAACGTCAACGGATTTCACTTCCGCGGCGGGACGTTTCAGATCAACAACAACGACATCCAGAGTCTCGTCAGGGACTTCTTCGACTTCACCAACCTGCCACAGGAGGCCAAGGACGGCGTGACCGCCTTGCTGACCGGGATCGACGCGATTGCACCTGGGTTGACGACGACCCAGCTCGCCACCAACGACCCGACCGACCCGACACACCTGTTCGCCGGGATCGGCTCGATGTACGAGGTTCAATACGCGCTGAGCCAGATCTCGTTCCTGCAACCCGCCCCGAGCGACACCTGCACGCTCTGGACGGCGGTCTCCGACCTCGGCAACAACGGGCTTCCGCTCCAGTACTTCGGTTCGCCGCCGACCGGTGTGGAACTGCCGATGATCGGGCTCGACATCGACAGCTTCGACATCAACACCGGCGCACTCGACGAGGTTGATGTGAGTTTCGACCCCGGTTCGCTGCTCGTCGACGAAAGCGCGGGGCCGGTCGAGGTCGTCGCCGAACTGCACATCACCCCCGCGATCCACCCCGAATTCACGATCGCTTGGGGTGCCAACCCACATGTCGGCGATCCTGACGTCGTCGGTGTCGCCACCGCCAACAGCGACTTCAACGGCACGTTCAACAACACGCTCACGATCCCGGCGAACGAAACCACCATCCCGATCTCCGGTCAGTCCCTTCCGTCTCCGGTTGCGACCAACGTCCTGGCGGACGGCCTCGACGAAGGCAACGAGACGTTCGAGTTCGAACTCGACATTGCGACCAACAGCCCGCCTGCCGGCTGGACGATCACATCGGCGACGCCGACCAGGACCGTCGTGATCGTCGACGACGACGATGCGGCTCGGTCGATCACGTCCGTGTCGAATCCGACGGTGAACGAAGGGGACTCGGGAACGACGGCGATGACCTTCACGCTCACACTCGATGGCGCCGCCGACGGCAACGAGACCGTCGAGGTATCGACCGGTGGCGGAGACGCGACCCCCGGCGGCGACTACACGTCGATCACCGATCAAGTCGTCTCGTTCACCGCCGGAGCATCGACCGCCACGGTCACCGTGCTGGCGAACGGGGACCTCGCCGACGAGAGCGACGAGACACTCGTCCTGTCATTGACCAATCCGACGTCAGTGACGATCGGAGACACATCTGGGATCGGCACGATCACCGACGACGATGCTCCCTCAGTGGACAGTGTGATCAGCATCGCCGACGCCACCGTCACCGAAGGCTCACCAGGAACAACCACGATCTCGCGGACCAACGCCGGCAACCCGGCCTGCGCACTGCTCGTCACATCCACCGACGGAACCGCCACCGAACCAGGCGACTACAACGCGATCAACGGCAACTTCAACCTCAGCCTGGCCACCGACACACTCGCCATCACACCCGTC
>JAYVFI010000024.1:0-32518 GCA_043773365.1 Ilumatobacteraceae bacterium | reverse complement strand
CGGCTTGAAGCCGGCCTGGATCAGCCGCGACCCGGCGGTGGTGCAGGCCTACAGCAAGGACCCGCTGGTGCACGACCGCGTGACGCCGCGTCTGGTGCGCTTCATGCTCGACGAGGGCGCCCAAGTTCTGGCCCGCGCGCCGGCTTGGCGCGTGCCGACGCTGCTGCTGTGGGCCGGTGCGGACCGCTGCGTGGCGCCAGGCGGCAGCGCCGCCTTCGTTGCAGCAGCGCCCTCTGCGGCGGTCTCTGCGCAGGCGTATCCTGATCTGTTCCACGAAATCTTCAACGAGCCCGAACGTGCCCAGGTGCTGGGCCATCTGACGCAGTGGCTCCAGCGCCTTGCCACCCCTTGAGGAGGATCCATGAATGCACCCATGAACGCACTCACCCGCACCCACGAAGCCAGCGCCATAGCGGGCATCACCGCCTACGCCGACCAGGCCTGGGACGAGCGCATCGTGCCCGCGCTGACCGACTACATCGCCGTGCCTGCCAAGAGCCCGATGTTCGATGCCGCGTGGGCGGAACACGGCCTCATCGACCGCGTGGTGCGCGACGCCGCAGCCTGGGTCGAAGGCCGCAAGGTCGCGGGGCTGACGCTCGAAGTGGTGCGCATCGAAGGCCGCACGCCTGTGATCTTCTTTGACATCCCGGCAACCAAGGCGGACACGTCCGATACCGTGCTGCTCTACGGCCACCTCGACAAGCAACCCGAGATGGAAGGTTGGCGCGAGGGCCTCGGCCCGTGGACGCCGGTGCTGGAAGGCGATCGTCTGTACGGCCGTGGCGGTGCCGACGACGGCTATTCGACGTTCGCCAGTTTGGCGGCGATCGAGTCGGTCCAGTTCGCGGGCGGAGCGCACACTCGTTGTGTCGTCCTGATCGAAGCCAGCGAGGAATCCGGATCGCCCGATCTCCCGGCGTACGTGGAGGCGCTCGCCGATCGGATCGGAACACCGAGCCTGGTGGTGTGCCTCGACTCGGGTTGCATCGATTACGAACGGATGTGGGTCACGACGTCATTGCGTGGCCTCGTCAGCGGGGTGCTCACGGTCGACATCGTGACCGAAGGTCTGCATTCCGGCGACGCTTCAGGGATGGTGCCGTCGAGCTTCCGGATCGCCCGGGCGCTGCTGTCCCGGATCGAGGACGAGGCCACCGGCACGGTGTTGTTGAAGTCGTGCGAGATCCGGATTCCGGAGGAAAGGTTCGATCAGGCTCATGCCACCGCCGACGAGATCGGCGCCATCGCCGACCACTATCCGTTCGTCGCCGGGGCCGGCCCGACGACGGACGACCCCGCCGATCAGTTGCTTGCTCGAACATGGCGAGCCGCTTTGAGTGTGGTCGGCGCGGCCGGTTTCCCGCCACCCAATCGGGCGGGCAACGTGCTTCGCCCGAGCACGTCGTTGATGCTCTCGCTGCGGATCCCGCCGACCGCCGACCCGGCGATCGTGCAAGCGGAAATGCAGCGCGTGCTCACCGTCGACCCACCGTACGGAGCGAAGGTCAGCTTTTCCGACGTCCATTCCGGCCCTGGATGGAACGCTCCGGAGATGGCGCCTTGGTTGGGTGCAGCACTCGAACAGGCATCGCGGGCGGCGTTCGGCCGGTCGGTGCGGATGTTCGGAGAAGGCGGCTCGATCCCGTTCATGGGGATGCTCGGAGCGCGCTTCCCGGACGCCCAGTTCGTGATCACGGGTGTGCTCGGACCCGACGCCAACGCCCACGGCCCGAACGAGTACCTGCATGTTCCCACCGCCCGCCGGCTGACCGTTGCTGTTGCCGAATTGCTCAACACGCATGCGTCGCGTATCAGCGGCTGAGCCAGTCTCCCGTCGGGATCGGGATCAGCGTCAACCCGTCGCCGTACTGGTAGGCCCAGGCGGTGACGCCGGTTTCGGTGATCAACTCGACACGGTGGTAACCGCCTGCGACGCTGCACTCCTCCGCATCGAGCGCCGCCAAGGCTTGATCGAGGGTCTCGAGGCGTAGGCAGTAGGTCCGCCCCGTGATGATGTCTTCGCCGCCGAAGACCGCCGCCGGATACCCGACGCCGGTGTCGTAAATCACACCGGCCACGGCGTCGTCGACGCCGCCATCGGCGACGAACGGTTCCAGGATCGGCCAGCGCACGTCGCCAGGTCGCAGCGTGCCGTAGACGAACAAGTGCCTATTCATCGCTGACCCGGCCCGGGATCACGATTGCGGCGCCGATCAGCGCCGCCAGCAACGAGCCCAGCAGAACGCCAAGCCGGGCGTCGTCGGCGGCCTTCTGGTTGCTCCCGAACGAGAGGTCCGTGACGAACAGCGAAACGGTGAATCCGATCCCTCCGAGTGCGCCCGCCCCGAGCACGTAGCGTTTGGTCACGTTGGCCGGGAGCCGCCCGATCTTGAGCGCAACCGCGAGCAGCGTGGCACAGGTGATCCCGATCGTCTTGCCCACCACCAGACCGAGGATCACCCCCCAGGTGACCTCGCTCGACAGGGCGTCACCGATCGACTCGGAAGGGATGTGGATGCCTGCGTTCGCCAACGCGAACACAGGAACGATCAGGAATGCCGAGGACGGATGGAGCTTGTACTCGAGCCACTCGACGACCGAAACGGTTTGTTTCGCCTGCTCGGCAACTCGCCGCGCGTTCTGGACGGTCGGCTGGCGTGCGAGGTCGTCTGCGTCGACCAGTTCCGTCTGTCGTCGCGGCGTGACCGGGGCGATCATGCCGAATGCCACCCCGGCCAGCGTCGGGTGGACGTTGCCGTTGTGGAGTGCCAACCAACAGATCGCACCCAACACGAGGTACACGCCGACGAACGACACATGACTGCGGAGCAACCAGGCGACGATCACCGAAGCGATCGCCGTGGCCAACCACCCGAACGAGACTCCGTCGGAATAGAAGATCGCGATCACGATGATTGCTCCGATGTCGTCGGCGATCGCCAGCGCCAGCAGGAACAGCTTCATCCAAGATGGTGCACGCGAACCGAGCATCACGACGACGCCGGTCACGATTGCGATATCCGTCGCCATCGGGATGCCCCAGCCCTTCGACCCATCGCCGCCGGCGTTGAAGATCGTGAAGATGATCGCCGGCACGATCATGCCGCCGAGCGCAGCGATGATCGGGAGCGCCGCTGCCCGCGGGTCGCGCAGCTCGCCCTGCGTCATCTCGCGCTTGATCTCGAGTCCGGCAACGAAGAAGAACAGCACCATCGCCAGATCGTTGATCCACTCTTGGAAGCTGAGCTCGAGATGCCAGTCACCGAAGCCGATCACGGCGTTGGTGTCCCACAGGTCGAAGTAGCTCTGGGACCACGGGGAGTTGGCCCAGATGATCGCTGCCAGCGCAGCGAGCACGAGCAGCACCCCGGCGCTGGCCTCCTTGCGGAGGAAGTCGGTCAGCGGTCGGATGAACGTCGTTGTCGTTGCCGGTTCGAGCGAAGTGCTGGTGTCTTGAACCACAGGTCCAGTATCGCAGTACCCGCTCGGTCGCCGACCCGGACGATTGTTAACGCACGATGAAGCAATCGAGGTTGAAAAGTACGGGTGTGGTCGCGGTCGTCAATCGTTCTCGTACGTCTTGATGACCGCTTCCGCCGATCGTGGAGCGGTCGGGCCGACGCGCTCGTGCAAGCGCACCAGCGCGGCGTTCAGTTCGGCGCCGACCAACGCGATCAGGCCGTGCAAGCTGATCCATCCGGCGAGGGCGAGCAGGCCTCCGAACGCGCCGTAGACCTCTTGGGCGTTCTTGAACTTGTTGGCCATGATGTTCGTCCCCGCCACCTGGAGCACGGTGTAGAGCACCCCCGAGAACACGGTGCCTGGCCAGATCACACGCCATGACATGTGTTTGACCGTGAGGTACCGGTACATGAACGCCAATGCGGCGACGTTCCACGCCAAGCCGCCGAACGTCAGGAGGAACTGACCGGTGCGTGGGAGTCCGGCCTGACCGACGAACGCGGCGATCACGACCGACACGATCTGGGCCGAGCCGAAGATCCCGATCCCGATCATCGCTCGGAGACGTTGCACGAGATAGTTGTCGCGGCCCGACGTGACTTCCCAGATGTCGTCGAGTGCGGTCTGAAAGGCGAGAAAGGCCCGCATCGAGCCCCACAGTGCCCCACCGAGTCCGATCACGAGGGCCCACCAGTTCCCGGTGATGTTGCCGGCGTCGGCCTCGATCTGGGCGCCGACGACAGGGATCTTGCTGAGCGCCGAGTCGACGATGCTCTGTCGAAGCTTGGGGCGGCTTTGGAGCACGAACCCGAGGATCGTCGTCGCCCCGAGCAGGAGCGGGAAGATGGTCAACATCCCCATGTACGCCAGCAGCGAGGCATTCCGTCCCGTCCGGTGCCGCGAGTACCCCTCCCATGTTTCGAGGGCGACATCAACCGGTCTCGATCGGTCGCGATACGGCCGAAGTCGACCGCTGCTCTGCCAACCCATCAGCGTGTCTCCATCAGAGGGTCCAGTCAATCGGTGTTTGGCCGTGTGCCAGCAGGGCGGCGTTGGTGCGACTGAATGGCTTCGTGCCGAAGAACCCGTTGTGAGCAGAGAGCGGGGATGGGTGTGCAGATTCGATGATCGTGTGACGCGTGGCGTCGATCAGGGAGCGCTTCTTGCGGGCATAGCTGCCCCACAGGATGAACACGACGTGGTCGGTCTTGGCGGCGACGGCGGCGAGCACGGCGTCGGTGAACGTCTCCCAGCCCTTGCCCTGATGCGAAGCCGCCTGGCCGGCCCGCACGGTGAGCGTGGCGTTCAGGAGCAGCACGCCCTGGCGTGCCCACGCTTCGAGGTTGCCGTGGGCGGGGATCGCCGCGCCGACGTCGTCATGGAGTTCCTTGTGGATGTTGACCAGCGACGGTGGCGTGCGTACCCCGCGTTGCACGGAGAAGCACAGGCCGTGCGCCTGACCGGGGCCGTGATACGGGTCCTGGCCGAGGATCATCACTCGGGTGTCGGCGTAGGCGGTGAGGTGGAGCGCCGCGAACACGGCGTCGTGCGACGGGAACACCGCGCCGCTGGCGCGCTCGGCGGCGACGAACTGTTGCAGGTCCTTCCAGTACGGCTTGTCGAACTCCCCTCGCAGGATCGGGTTCCAATCCGTCGTCACGCTCACCGTGCCTATCATGCCGTACGTGTTCGGTCATCTACCGCGAGCCAGGCTCGCAACCTTGCCCACGCCGCTCGAACGCGGCCCGAGATTGCCGGGGGACGTGAGGTTGTGGGTCAAGCGTGACGATCTGACCGGGCTCGGGATGGGCGGCAACAAAGCCCGCAAGTTGGAGTTCCTGTGCGGTGACGCGATCAAGATCGGCGCCCGTTCGTTGGTCACTGTCGGGGCCTCGCAGTCGAACCATTGCCGGATGACGGCCGCCGCCGGTGCGGTGTTGGGCCTCGAAGTCCATCTCGTGCTGTCGGGCGGCAAACCGGCGGTGGCGTCAGGGAACCAGTTGCTGTCGGTCCTGTTCGGGGCACAGATGCACTACACCGGCGCGGCGGAGAGCCATTGGGGCGAGTTGGAGATCGCCCGTGAGGCTGTCAGCGATGAGCTGCGAGCCGCCGGTGCGGCGCCGTATGCAATCTCGATCGGTGGGTCGTCGGCGGTCGGGGCGGTCGGGTACGCCGTCGCCTTGGTGGAGATCATGGAGCAGTCCGCCGCGCTCGGCATCAAGCCGGCGGCGATCGTGCACACGTCGTCGAGTGGTGGCACGCATGCCGGTCTCGTCGCCGGTCGGGCGCTGTGGCGAGCGAAGGGCCACGAGGTGCCGGAAATCCTGGCGATCGGTGTTGCCAAGGGTGTCAACCTGGGGATGCCCGACGTCGTCGAGTTGGCACGCGACACGGTCGAGTTGGTCGGCGGCGAACGCCGTCTCGTCGAGCGCGGTGATGTCCGACTCGATCCGCACTGGCTCGGCGAGGAGTACGCGGTTCCCTCGAAGGCAGGCGACGCGGCGATCCGCTGGGCCGCCCGCCACGGCGGCTGGATCCTCGACCGGACCTACAGCGGCAAGGGTTTCGCCGGCCTGGTCGGCAACGCCGAAGCCAACCGCTGGCCGAGTGGCAGCGACGTGATCTTCATTCACACTGGAGGCATCCCTGCCGTCTTCGCCCCGGGCGGCGTTCCCTCAGCGATGTGACGCACCGTGGCGACCTGTGTCGAGGTCGGCGAGCACGGCCGGGTCCTCTTGCCATCCGGGCACGAGGCTGTCGGCTGCGGTAGCGGCCTCGAGGGGAGTGACGTCGTCGGACAGGCCGACGAGGAACGCAGCAGGGACTACGGCGTCCGCCTCGACGCCGAGCTCGAAGAACTCCTGACCGAGCAGTGACATGCCGGCGAAGTACCGCTCCAGATCTTCCGTGCGGGTGTAGTGCCCGCGCGGCAGGAACAGGTAGTCGACGCATCCGGCGAACATGGCGAGACGTCGTACGATTCGTGGCATGAGTGAGATCCTCGAGGTTGATCTGCTGGCATTCGAGAACAGCACGGGCGCCGCTCGCAGGGCGGTGGTCGACGGGGTCACTCGCAGCCTGGCGACCGGGTTCGTGTACACCCATCACGATGTGTCGGAGGATCTGATCGACACTGCGTACGGAATGCTCGAGCAGTTCTTCTCGAACGATCAGGAGACGAAGCAACGTTTCAACGTTCCCGGTGCCCACGGCCAAACCGGGTACACCGGCCTGCTCGTCGAGACTGCCGCGTCGAGCGACCTGCCCGACTGGAAGGAGATGCTCAATTGGGCCGCGCCGCTTGCCGCCGGTCATCCGCTCAAGCGCAAGTTCCCGACCGCCTATCCCGATCAGGTGTTGCCCGAATCAGCCGTGCCGGGGATCACCGACGTGTTGTACCGCTTCCACTATGCGGTCGCCGACCTGCAACGTCGCTTCCTGCGCGTGATCGCCGAGGGGATCGATTGCCACGAAACGTTCTTCGACGACATGGTCGTCGACAGTCCGACCCTGACCCGGGCGATTCGGTACCCGTCGATGCGCGAGGTTCCAGGTGGCGGTCACGTGTGGGCAGGCGCCCACGGCGACATCAACTTGATCACCGCGCTCCCACGCGCCACCGCACCCGGATTGCAGGTCCGCGTCGATGGAGATTGGGTCGATGCCGTCGCCCCGCACGGTCTCGTGATCATCAACACCGGCATCATGTTGGAACGCCTGACGAACGGGATGATCCCGATCGGTTGGCATCGCGTCGTTGCTGCGCCGGGTTACGAAGGCGAGCGATACAGCGTCGTGCAGTTCTGCCACGCTCGGCCGTGGACGGTCCTGTCACCCGTGCCGAGTTGCTGCACGGCCGAGCATCCGCAACGCTTCAGCGCGATCACCGCCGCCGATGCGCTCGACGAGGTGCTGTATCAGATCAACCTCGTCGAAGAGGCGAGGAGGGTGTGAACGGATCGCCGGTGATTGCGCCGGTCACCCAGTAGACGGGTGGCACTTCGATCGGGTTGAGCCAGGCGAGCGGTGTCTTGGCGCCACCCGCTCCGGCCCCGAACGGTTCTGGAGGGGTCCAGGTGCAATCGGTCGGCGGAAGGATCAGGGCCGACTTCCCCTTCGCCGTGACGGTGCCGTCGCCGTGAATCGTCCAGCCGCCGTAGACACTCGCCGAAACGTCGAGGTCGTCGAGGTCGAGTTCCGAAACGGCGGGATCGGCAGGTGCCGACCACGGGCCGATCCCCACGTGGCAGGCCTGACGGAACTGTGCCGCGGCAAGCAGTTGGTCAGCGTTCAGCATCGTGCCGTCGGCGTCTCGGATCGTCAGTCGTAGGTGCGGCCACACGGCGGCGTCGCCATCGACGCCGAGATTCTCCAGGGAAGGCATCGGATCGGTATCGCCCATGAAACCGAGGATCTGACCTGCACGAACGGAGGTACCGACTCGGGCGAGCGCCGTCAATCGATAGTGGTCAGGCGCCGCTCCGTCCGACGTGGAGGGTGTGTCGTCGTTGAATCCTTCGTAGTGGAACGTTCGTCCCGCCGGGTCTGTCACGGTCACCGAGATCGCTCCCGTGATCAGATTGCCGCGATCGACTGCCGTCACGACCCCGTCGACCGCCGACATGATCGGTTGCATCTTCTGGCCGTACACGATCGCCGCCACGCCGGCGTCGCACTCGTCGAGGAGGCACGGTGCGGGTGGCGCCAGAGTGGCCCTCCCGAGCACAGGAAATGCAACTTGCGACAACGCCAGCCCGTTGTAGATCAGTTCCGGAGGAATGCCGCCCAGGAATCGGAGTTCGGGGGGGAGTAACGACAGCCGAAACGCGAGCGGTGCCCCGATCAGGTACTCGAGCACGCCCAACCATCGGAACTGGTATTCGCGCACGGTGAGCCGGTTGCCCGAGCCCGGCAACGGGACCTGGTCCATCAGCACCGGGTTCTTGGCGGCACGAGGGAAATACCAGATCACCGGGATCATCGAGACGTCGTTCTTCCACGTCGTCAATATCGAGAAGACATCGATCAGCGCCCGCTCATCTTGCACTTCGGGTGGCGCGAGGTAGGCCTTCGGATAGCCCTTGAAGTTGTTCCACGTCGAATCGATGTACTGATAAGCGCCGGAAGCGCCGCCTCGATTGGGTGGGACCTTGTAGTTGTTGCTCGACTCGACGAGCCGAATCGTCGTGAGGATGTCACCGAAGTTCTTGGGGATCTTGACGTTCAGCGGCGCCTCGTCCGGCTCCTGCGGCTCGGGGACCGTGTCGGACGCGGGGGCGGTCGTCGTCGGGCACGGTGGAAGCGTGGTCGTGGTCGTCGTCGTCGTGCTGGTGGTGGATTCCGGCTGCGTGGTGGTGGTGGTCGTCGTGGTCGCACCCGGGAGGGTGGTCGTGGTGGTCGGCGGTGAGCACCCGGTGACCGGAACGGTGGTCGTGGTGGTGGTCGTGGTGGTGGTCGTGGTCGTCGTCGTCGTGCTGGTGGTGGATTCCGGCAGCGTGGTGGTGGTCGTTGTTGATGGAGGTACCGACGTCTCGGTCGTGCTCGGATCGGCGCCGCTCGAGGCGTGAGCGGGCGCGAAGCCACCAGTCATCGTGAGCGCCAACACCGCCGCAACAATCGGAGCGATGGTGACGGCAGCAGGGAGCCGGCCGAATCGGTGCATGGTGATTGGGGTGGACACCGCCATCCAACCGACGATGTTACCCATCATCGACAGCTCACCGTCAGGTGTTCTTCGAGCGTCGCTGCAAGCGTCGCCACGCCGGAACGTCAACGGACAGGGGCTGGGAGGCTCGCAGCGGTAATGTGCAGCCGACATGTCCCTCTCGACCGATCCCCGTAGAGACGTGATCCTGGCGGTCGACATCGGAGGTTCTGGGCTCTCCGCCGGGCTGGTCACAGCGCGTGGCGACCTGCTCGATCGTTCTCACATCGCGGTAGAACGAGACGTCGGGCCGCAGTCGCATTTCGCCGCGCTGGCGGGCGTCGTCAACGAACAACTCAGCCAGGCCCGCGACCAGCACCGGGTCCGTGTCCGAGCGATCGGCGTCGGCTGCGATGGTCCGATCGAGCGGAACTGCGAGATGGTTTCACCGGTCACGATTTCGTCGTGGCGGAACTTCGAGCTCCGCCAGCACTTGCATGACCTGACGGGGCTCGCAGTGTTCGGCGGCCTCAGCGCCAAGGCATTGGCACTCGCCGAGGGATGGCGGGGAGCCGCCAAAGGCGTCGACAGTTTCTGTGTGATCGCCGTCTCCGGCACGATCGGTGGTGGGATCGTGATCGACGGCGAACTGCTCGAAGGTGTGACCGGAAATGCCGGTCAGGTCGGTCACGTCATCGTCGAACCGGGTGGGCGTCGGTGCGTGTGTGGCGCGCGTGGGTGCCTCGATGCCGAGGCCTCAGGGCTGGCGATCGAAACGATCACCGGGCGCTCCCCGACCCAACCGACCTACGACATCATGCGCAGGACCGGCCGTCTGGTCGGTCGCGCCGCCGGAATGGTGTGTTCGGCGATGGATCTCGACCTGGTCGTCGTCGGTGGAGATGTGGCGCTGGGGTTCGCGGCCACGTTCTTCAACGCCGCACAGGAGGAGATCGACGCCGTCGCCAGGGTCGGTCTCGGTGTTGCCGCCCGGGTCACGCCGGTCCGTCTCGGCGACCGGGGCGCCCTGATCGGCGCCGGCGCGATCGGGATTCGCGGACTGCGCCGCGGCGTCCGATGACGTGTTGCCCGGCGACCGAATCTGAGAGACTGGCGACATGACGAAGATTCGTTCGAGTAACTCCAGCCGGATCGACGACCGTCGGGGCCAAGGCGGCGGCGGAGGAGGGCTGGGAGGTCTCCTCAGGGGTGGTCTCGGCGGCGGCGGCGGCGGCGGTGGGTTGCCCCTCCCCGGTGGCGGACTCGGCGGGTTGCTGAAGGGTGGCGGTGGGCTGATGACGCTGCTGGTGCTGGCCGCCGTTTTCATCCTCCCGAAGTTGATGGGCGGTGGTCTCGGTGGTGGCAGTGGCCTGTCACCTGCGACGCAAGGTGGCGACCAAGCGACGGGCGGGGGTGCCGGGGTGTGCGACTCCGAACTCGAGGCGATCATCTGCGGCGCCACCGACGACGTCGCTCAGTACTGGACCGACCAGCTCCCGCTCTCGTTCAATGTCGCGTATCAAGAAACCAAGACAGTCTTCTTCAGCGGGTCGACGAACACCGGTTGCGGTCAGGCCTCGTCGCAGACCGGCCCGTTCTACTGCCCGATCGACAATCTCGTGTACTTCGATCTCGACTTCTTGGTCACGCTCCAGAACCAGTTCGGGGCAGTTGGTGACCTGGCGTCGCAATACATCGTCGCCCATGAATACGGCCATCACATCCAGAACCTGCTGGGGTTGAACGCCCAGATGCACGAGGCGCAGCAGGCCGACCCCGACCGGGCCAACCAGTACTCGGTGGCACTCGAGTTGCAGGCCGACTGTTTCGCCGGGGCATGGGCCCGTGATGCCGCCGATCGAGCCCTGTTCGAGGATCCGAAAGAGGTCGAGGAGGCGCTGAATGCGGCAGCGGCCGTCGGCGACGACAGGATCCAGCAACAGACACAAGGCCGGGTTGATCCGGAATCATGGACGCACGGCTCGTCGGCCCAGCGAGTCGAGTGGTTCCAGCGCGGCTTCCAGACCGGTGACCCGCAGCGTTGCTCGACGTTCAGCGAACTGTTCTGAAGGCCCCACAACACATTCCGTGTCAGCCGGCGAGTCGACGGTACAACCGTTCGGTCGGCCCTCGCCCGTAGCGGTGCTGGTAGGCGACGGCTCCGGCAGTCGCGATCAGCCAGTAGGCGGCCGCCATCGTCAACGCCGTTCGGAGGCCTCCGGGCTGAATCAGGTCGAGCCAGTTGACCAACAGATCGAACACCAACGCGTGGGCGACGTAGAGCGTGAGGGACATCTGCCCGGCTCGTCGCAACGCGTCGATCGGGCGGCTGTCGACGAAGCGATCGGCAACCCATGTGATCGCCGTGAACGTCAGCAACGCAGTGCCGAGCGCGCTGGCGACGTAGACGATGCCGCGGTCGAACGGGTCGTTGCTGAGCACGAGCGAGGAGCGGGCCCCCTGGCCGAGTGAGGCGACAATCGTTGCGGCGCCGAACAACACAAGGCCGGTCGCGGCAACTGCCGGTCGCCACCACGCATGTGCCAACAATCGGCCGACGACGATCCCTGTGCAGAAGAAGGCCAGCCAGGGCAGGAGTGGGTGGGTGCCGTTGACGAAAGCGTTGAGCAGCAGGCCCCTCGGGGATCGGTGCCCTGGCCGATCGATGAAGTCGGTGGCGAGACCATCGAGGGTGCGCTCGTACAGCCACCAGTGGATTCCCCAACCGGCAACGGCGGCCGCCGAACCGATGCACAGCAGCCACCGGATCCGCATGGTGAACAGCGCCGCGGCGATGATCAACATCGCCCCGTAGAACGGCAGGATCGTTCCGTTCCAGACGAAGTCGAAGAACAGGCCGAAGCCGTACAGCAACAGGCCGCGCCGGATCAGCTTCCATCGCATGTCGACGATCGCCGACCGATTGCCCAGCGATGATCTCGTGAGCAGCGTCACGCCGATTCCCGCCACCAGGACGAACGTGGCCGCGAATCGAGTCGAGAGCGGCCCGGTCCACGGGTCGAAGAAGTCGTATGCCCAACCGCCATCTCGGCGGGCGCCTTTGATGATCAGGTAGCCGTGGTAGTTCATCGTGATCACGCCGGCCATCGCGAGGGCGCGGGTGACGTCGGGTCCGGGTTGCCGAGAACTCAGATCCATCGCAACTCGTCGACGGCGGTCATCGTCAGCGGTCGTTGCAGATCGACCCAGTCTCCGATCGCCGGCGTCGATTCACCGATCGGTACGAACCCCATCGAAGTGTGCATGTGTGGTGGTTCGATGAGCGAGATTCGGCGGCGGGCGAAATGAAATGGGCTGCGACCGTCGTCCAGCGTGGCGACGCCATTCGCCGAGCCTGCGCCGATCATCACGAGCGTGCCGTCAGCATCGGTCTTGTTGAGCCGGTATCCCGCCTTCGTGCCGGCGATGACCTGACGGGTCTCGAGCACGTCGGCTTCGAGTTTGAGCGCCTCGCGGTCGCCGTGCCAAAGATACGTGCCGACCCGCAGTTTGTAGCGGTGCGTGGTGGGCAGCGATTCGTACGTGCTCGGGAAGAGATGGCTGACCCACACGTCGAGCGACGGGTCGATCTCGGGAAGCCAGCGAAGCACCTGATCGAGGTGGTCCCGCTCGTTGCCGGCCAGCGGCGGATGGATCGAGACGCCGATCGTTCGCAGCCCTGCCCGTTGCGCCTGTTCGACGAGTTCGATGCCGTTCCCGTAGCGCTGCATGTCGCTCGCCAGTTTGATGATCACGCGGCCTCGCCAGCCGGCGAGCGCGCCAAGATGGGCACCGTTCGAGACTGTCAGGATCGGTTCGGTCGACAGGGGCGCCGTCAGTGTCGGCGTGAGCACGACGGGAATCGCTTCGGCCGGCAAGCCCTCGAGTTCATGAATCGTGCCGACGGCGATGATCGGGCTGAGTTTGACAGCGACGATCGCGAGGCCGGCGCGGCCGAATCCATAGCCATTGCCTTTGACGACGGGAACCAACCCCTCGACCGCGGAGGCGACGTCCGCGGCATGATCCCACCAACGGGTTCGGTTGACCGTCAGGCGGATCGTCACTCGTGGGACGGTAGTTGAATCGGAGCCGGTTTCGGCGGCGTGCCGGGAATACCCGAGTAGATAGATCGGATTTATCAGGATATGCTTCCTGGCGTGCGCAAGCTGTTCAGCTTCCCTGATCCGGTCAATGAGACCTCGGCCCGTCTCGTCGCAGCCGGCGTGATCGTCCAATCGGTTGCGTTCCTCGTGTTCCGCGAGGGCTGGATCCTTGTCCCACTGGTGTACGGGTTCCTGGCGCGTGTGCTGACCGGCCCGACGTTGAGCCCGCTGGGTCAATTCGTGACACGGATCGCCACGCCGCGTCTCGGCCGAGCGGACCGATTCGTGCCCGGCCCACCGAAGCGGTTCGCTCAGGGGATCGGCCTGTTGTTCACCGCTGGGGCGGCGCTGGCCTGGTTGCTCGGCGCGTCGGCCGTGACCTATGGGTTGGTGCTCGGCCTGATCGGTGCCGCGTCACTCGAAGCGTTTTTGGCGATCTGTCTCGGTTGCATCGTGTACAACCGGATCTGGGGATGCGACGACTGCAATGACATCAGTGCTCGACTTCGGGCGAGCGTTGCCCACGTCCCGGCCACGAACTGATCTGCGGCAGCAGCGGAGCGATCGTTCGTTCCGTGATGATTCCCTTCCACACCCCGATCGAGTACGCCAAGTCGTCGACGAGCCGCAACGGACGCTTGGCCGAGATCGTCGCTGCCAGCAGCATCCGCCCAGCAATCCTGGATCGGAGTGCGACAATCGCCAGAAGCGGCCACCACACCCGCCGAATCGCATTGGCGAGTTGCTCGCCGGCGTAGAAGTTGCCCAGCCCGGCGAGCCGGAACGCAACTGCGGGCGGCAGATCAGGCAGTTTCTTGATCAGCGCCGCCGCAGAACCGACGCCGGTGATCGTGCCAAGCCACGGTCGCCGGGTCATCGCCAGCGACCACGTCGCCACGCTCCACGGACTCATCCGTACCGGCGCGAGTGCCCCGTGGTGGCGTTTCGCCAGCGGTGCCGCTGACGACCCGTAACTGATGCGTTGTCGAACCCATCCACCCCACGTGCTCCGTGGCGCGTGGTGGACGACGGCGGCCGGTTCGTATCGACATCTCCAACCGGCGGTGTCGAGCCGCCACACGAGGTCGACGTCTTCTCCGAATCGCAAACCGGCGTCGAATCCGCCGATCGAACGGATCGCCTCGGTGCGACAAACCAGAGCGGCGGCGGGAACGTAGCTGACACGCGAGCCGGCCCGAATCCGGGCCGGCTCCGGTCCGAGGTCGAGCGGGCTGTGGTCGTGTTCGTAGTCGGCGATCGCCGTCCCGGCTGGCAAGGTGGTCACCCGCGGAGCGACCAAGCCGACACGCGCGTCGTCGAAGTGGACGAGCAACGGTTGCATCCAACCATCGGGCAACTCGACATCGGCGTCGACGAACGCCACCAACCGGGTCGTCACGAGTGCGAGACCTGCGTTGCGGGCGGCACCGGGGCCCTGATTGACATCGAGCCGAACGGTCGCTCCGGCGACCGGCGGGTCCGATCCGTCGTCGACCACGATCGCCCCCGGAGGGACGCGATCGGGCTGGCCGCGAGATGGCACGACGATCGTCACGTCGGCCTCCGTCCAGGTCGGCTGCTCGGGTTTCGGATGGATCGCTCCGGCGTTGACGAGCGAATCGACGAGCGTCGAGGCGGGCACGGCAGCACCGATCGCGATCCGGGCGACGAGCGCCGCCCCTGCCGGCGTGAGCCGGAACAGCTTGAGCGGTGAGCCTCCGATCACCACGGTGCCGTGGCGTTGCGTGCTCGAATCGAGCTGATATCGGATAGATGCTGTCACGCCCGTTCGATCCAGTCGGTGACTGCCCGTTCGAGTTGATCAGTCAGATCCGCCAGCAGCCGGATTCCCTCGTCGGCGGTGGCGGTGGTGGGATCGCCGAGCACGCCGGTCGGACTGAGTGGACGAACCCCGTGTTCCACTAGCGCACGCAACGTCGGCGTGGGACCGGCGCCGGCGTGATCCATCCGCACGAGCTCTGGCGAAATCGCCAGCATCATCGACGTCTCGGTGCGGCCTGCGTGCGGATCGCCATCAGTGATCGACGGCGACCAGATCAGCACCTTGCGCGCTTCGGACGCGAACACCTCGCCGGCGCGCCGGAGGGCGGTCGTGTTCCCGCCGTGGCCGTTCACGAACACGACACCACTCGCCCAATCGGCCGAACGAGCCAACTCGACGATCACGGAAACGAGCGCGTCGGTACCGATCGACAACGTGCCGGCGAACCCTCGATGTTCGCCGCTCGCCGTGATCGTCAACGCCGGCGCCAGCACCGCATCACGACGCGATCCGACGATCGCACGGGCGAGGGTCGTGGCGATGATCGTGTCGGTCTCCAACGGCAGGTGCGGGCCATGTTGTTCACACGAGCCGACCGGCACGATAAGGATGTGATCATCGACCTCCGTCCACGTCATCGTCGCGAGTTCCACGCTCGCATTCTGTCTGCTGGCGACTCCGGAATCGGGCGATTGATCGCGTGATCTGGGATGATGAGCGGTGTGAGTGACATCGACACCTTGACAGATACGAACTGGTTGTCCGCCGACGATCTCGGAACCGTGCGTGCCAGGGTCCCGATCGTCTATGTCGAAGCCGTCCCGGTGCGGGTCGACAGCGTCGGCAACGTCACCCAGGTCGGGCTACTCCTGCGGGTCGCCTCCGACGGATCGATCAGCCGGCTGATCGTCAGTGGTCGCGTCCTGTTCGGCGAGCGGATTCGTGACGCGCTGCTGCGTCACTGTGAGAAGGATCTCGGTCCCTTCGCGCTCCCGAGAGTGCCGGTCAACCCGGCCCCGTTCATGGTTGCCGAGTACTTCCCCGAAGCCGAGATCAGCGGCTTTCAGGACCCGCGACAGCATGCCGTCAGCCTCGTCTACGTCGTCCCCGTCGACGGCGAATGCGAACCGACCCAGGAGGCGCTCGATCTGTCATGGTTCACGCCGGCCGAGGCAGTCAGTCAGGATGTGATCTCGCAGATGACCGGCGGTCAGGATCGACTGCTGCGGTTGGCGCTGGCACACGTCGGTCAACTCCCGTAGCACGCTCAGCCTCGTAACGGGAGAGCATCCCCCACCCCTGAATTGAGTCGGCGTAGGCTGGATTTCCGATGCTAGTTGCCGATATTGGACGCACCGCAAGCGCCATGAGGACGGCCCTCGTCGGCAGGCCGATGATGCGCTTCGACGCACCCCGTCTTGTCGGCCCCGTTCCGCAAGCGGGTCGCATGGTCGAGCGGGTCGAGACCCATGGCAAACATCTCGAAGTGACCTGGGACGACGGGCTGGTGCTCGACACGCACCTCAAGGGTTCGAGCGAATGGCACGTCTATCGGCCGGGTGCGCCGTGGCGTCGTTCGTGGGAGCAGTTGCGGGCTTCGATCGAGACCGACGAATGGGTGGCGGTGTGTTTCAACGCACCCTCCGTCGAGACCTATCGAAACTCGAATCCGCAGCGACACCCTGGTAGTGGCCGGCTCGGCCCCGACCTCGGACTCGCCTCGAGCGACATCGCCGAAGCGGTCGATCTGTTGCTGTCGTACCCGCATCCGGAGGCTCGGCTTCGTGACGTGATGGTCGACCAGCACGTCATGCAAGGTGTCGGCAACGTCTACTGCTGCGAGGTGTTGTGGGCGGCGGAGCTGAGCCCGTGGGCCCATGTCGCCGACCTCACGCAGCAGGACGCGATGTTGATCGTCAACACCGCCGCCAAGATGACCAGGGCGAATCACGGGCGGATCCGTCGCTCCACGACCAACCTCACGCCGGGTGGGCTTGCCGTGTACGGTCGGATCGGTCAGGGGTGCCTGCGCTGTCACGAGACGATCGAGTCGCGCCCGGTCGGACGCGCCGGTCGGATGCTGTACTGGTGCCCCGGCTGTCAAGTCCGGCTCGATCGTCGCAACGTCGTGATCGATCGCCACATCGACCCTCACCCTGCGGCGTCGATGTTCCTCAATGACCTTCCGTGGCGGACCCACGACGCGGACTGAGCTGGGCGACGCGTCACGCTCGGCCCATCACGCGGTCGACGTTGATCTCGATCGCAACCCGATCCGGGCGCTCGCTCGGTGTCCGGTAGCGGGCGGCGTAGGCGGCGATGGCTGCCTCGATCCCGGCGCGGTCGGACACCAGCCGCGCGTTACCTTCCAACGTGAGCCAGCGACCGCCATCCACTTGTGACACGGCTGCTCGGCCGCCGTGTGCGACGTTCTTGGCCTTCTGGGATCCGGCAAACGTGATGATCCGGACGAGGCGCTCGGAGGGGTCGTAGCCGAAGCCGACCGGGACGACGTGGGGCGAGCGATCAGCGCGCAGTGTCGTCAGCGTGGCGAGGTGGCGTTCCCGGAGGAACCCGAGGACCTCGTCCGACAATGCCGAGAGATCGTGACTCATTCGATCATTCTGCTCGATCCGACGCCCGCCGGTCATTCCGTGGCGATCGCCTCGAGTACGTCCATTCTCGAAGCCCGGCGGGCGGGCCACCAAGCCGAGAGCATGCCGGCAAGGATCGCTGCGACGACGATGGTCACGATGATCGAAATCGGAAGCGTGATGCCGTCAATCACACTGTTGGGCGTCGCATATGAGCCGACCACTCCGAGGAACAACCCGGCGACCACGCCGACAACTGCGCCGAAGACCGACACGATCACGGCCTCCCACCTGATTGCCCGCCGAAGTTGTCGACGACTCATGCCTACTGCTCGAAGCAGCCCGATCTCACGTGTCCGTTCGAACACCGAGAGCGCCAGAGCGATCGCGATGCCGATCACCGCGATGATCATCGCCATGCTCAGCAGCCCGGTGATGATCGCCAGCAGTTGGTTGATCTGGGCCTCTTGTGAGGCCCGGAACTCGGCGTTGCTCTCGACCTTGGCCTGCGGGAACTCTTCCACTGCGGCCTTGATGATCGGTCGGACGACGTCGGGATCGGCGCCATCGGCGAGTCGAGCAAGCACGAATTGATCGCGCGGCGCTTGATCGCTGACCGACTCGAACGTGTCGATCGAGATGTACCACTTCGAGCCCAGTGAATCGTCGGAGAAGATTCCGCTGACGACGAGCGTGCCGGCTTCATCGTTCTGATACGTGATGTCGATCTTGTCACCGACGCCAACCCCGAGTTCCTTGGCCTTCTCGTCGAGCAGCATCACGCCGTCCGCGTCGACGAGCCCCTGGAAATCGCCGTCGATGACGTCGAGGTCGGCCAGTAGCGGGAAGGCTGTCGGCTCGACAGCAGTGATCTGTTCGTCAGGCCCGTCGACGATCCCATCAACCGTCGCGAACATGAAACGGAACGGTGATACGGCAGACAACTCGGGAATCTTCTCGAGGTGTTCGACGACCCCGGTCGGTAACCCGAGGAATGACTCATCGGTCAAGATGTAGTCGGCGGTTACAGCGTTATCGAGAATCCGAGCGAACGTGTCGCGCAGCGAGGAGGCAAAGACGGCTGCGGCGGTGACGAGTGCGACACCAATCATCAATGCCGAGGCCGTTCGGGCAGTCCGACGCGGAGAGCGTCGCGCGTTGTCGGTCGCAAGTCTCCCTGGAACCTTGAACAGCTTCTGGATCGGGGCACCGATGATCCCGGCGACTGGCCGTGCGACAGCTGCCGACAGGCTGCTGGTGCCCAGGAAGAACGCGAGCGTGCCGCCGCCCGCGAATCCCAACAAGCCACGGGTCCCGAACGGCCGTACGAGAAGCCCGATGAGAACCATCACCGCCCCCACGCAGGTGACGGTGAGGCCCGTGACGAGTCGTGCCCTTGAACTGAGTGCGGAGAACCCGATTTCTGGTCGCATCGCAGCGACCGGCGGAATTCGTGCGGCTCGGTAGGCCGGAATCAGTACCGAGAGCATCGTGACGCCGATCCCGACGAGGATCGCGACGATGATCCCGAGCGGATTCATGATCAGCGGTGTCGGCGGGAAGCCGGCACCGGCAGCCTCGAACAACTTGATCAGCAGTTTGGCGACGAGCAGTCCGCCGAAGAGGCCTGCCACCGTCGCGATCACCGAGATCACCAATGCCTCGACGATCACCAGTCGTCGAATCTGTTGGCGATCGGCACCGACCGCTCGCAGCAACGCGAGTTCGCGAAGTCGCTGACCGATCGTGATCCCGAACACGTTGTTGATGATGAATGCGCTCACGAAAGCAGTGACAAAAGCGAAGATCTGGAGTCCTCGGCCGAACACGCCGATGATTTCGTTGATTCCGTCGGCGATTTCTTCGCCGACCTGTTTGCCGGTGACGACTTCGGTTCTTGCGGGGAGCACCTCTTCGATCGCGGCCTGAACCTCGGCGATGTCGTATCCCTCCGTGACCGTGAGGTCGATGACGTCGTATTGGCCGCCCCAATCGAGGACGTCTTTGGCGGTTTCAGCCTCGAATATCGCAATTGTCGCCCCGCCGAATCCGTCGGCATTGTCCAGGCCGACGAGACCGACGATCTCGAACGTCTCCTGGCCTTTGTCGAACACGATCGCGATTCGATCGCCGACTTCGTATCCGACCTTCTTGGCGGTTGCCTTGTCGATCGCGACCTCTCCCGCCGCTGTCGGCTCGCGACCATCCTTGATCACAACGCTCGACGTCCCGTTGGATCCCGACCAGGAGTTTCCGAACGCCGGCGCTCCCTGCGTGTCGACGGGTTCTCCATCCTTGTCCAGCAACTGCGCAAACCGTTGGATCTGACCCTCGGCGACGTCGACACCCTCGACTGCCCCGATCTGGTCGAGAAGCTCGGCCGGTACGGGATCGCGTTGCGCATCGGTCACGTCAACGGCCAGTGTTCGACGGACCTCGAGATCCACATTTGCGTTCAGTGAGGTGAAGAGGTTGTCGAACGTTGCCTTCAGGCTGTCGGCGAGCACGAATGACCCGGCCACGAACGACACGCCGAGCATGATGGCCAGACCGATGAACACGTTGCGTCCCATCCGGGCACGCATGGACCGTTTGACGAGCGTTCCGATCATCTCAACTACCGATTCGCTTCATGTGATCGATGATCGATGCAGCAGTCGGGTCAGAGAGTTCCTCGACCACCTTGCCGTCTGCGAGGAACACGACTCGGTCGGCGTGCGCTGCGGCGTACGGATCGTGGGTCACCATCACGATCGTCTGCCGGTGTTGATCCACGGCTTGGCGCATGAACCGGAGGATCTCGCCGCCGGCGTTGGAGTCGAGGTTGCCGGTCGGCTCGTCGGCGAAGATGATCGTGGGCCGGCTCACCATCGCCCGCGCCACGGCGACACGCTGCTGTTGCCCGCCGGACAGCTCGCTCGGTCGATGTTCGAGCCGGTCTCCCAAACCGACTGTTTGCACGACCTGCTCGAACCATGCCGAGTCCGGCGAGTCGCCACCGAGCATCAACGGGAGCAAGATGTTCTCCTCGGCCGTGAGGGTCGGGATCAGGTTGTACGCCTGGAAGATGAACCCGACCTGGGTGCGACGGAGTTCCGTGAGCCGCTTGTCATCGAGCGTGGCCAGATCGGTTCCCCCGATCGAGGCGCTCCCGGAGCTGAGGTCGTCGAGACCGGCGAGGCAGTGCAGCAACGTCGACTTCCCCGAACCCGAGGGGCCCATGATCGCCGTGAACCGACCCGCTTCGAACGAGATCGTGACGCCGTCAAGGGCGTGAACGGCGGCGTCACCGTCGCCGTACGTCTTGCGAGCGTCGATCGAGCCCGCAGCAATCGTGAGTTCGGTGTTGTGCATCCCTACTTTCTACGCCATCTTTTCTTCGCCGCCATTCGATTTCGGCATGATCCTTGTCACGCGCCGAACCACCGGCGGGCACCGTTCGGGAATCGGACCGTTCTCGATGGTTGGGCAAGGCTACGATCGGGCTCCTGATGACGTGCCCTTCGTGCTCACGTCCGGTGCCTGACGGAGCCCGGTTCTGCCCCTCGTGCGGGTACTCCGTCGTCCCCGTCAACGAGCGCCTCGGTGACGAAGAACGACGAATCGTCACCGTCCTGTTCGCTGACATCGTGGGCTTCACGACGCTGTCGGAACAGCGCGATCCCGAACAGGTCAAGCGTCTGGTGGACGCCGCTTTTCATCGACTGGTTGCCGACGTCGAATCGCATGGAGGCGTCGTCGACAAGTTGCTCGGCGATGCGATCATCGCACTGTTCGGCGCCCCGGTCGCGCACGAGGACGACGCAGACCGCGCCGTCCGGGCCGGTCTCGCGATGCAAGCCACCCTGCGCGCGTTTCGGGACGAACATCCGGCCGATGCGGTTCGGATGCGGATCGGAATCAATACCGGCGAGGTGTTGGTCGGCACCGTCGCCGGGTCGGACTACACGGCGATCGGTGATGTCGTCAACACCGCATCTCGCCTGCAGGGTCTCGCTCCTCCCGGTGCGGTGCTGGTCGGTGAGGCAACCAAGGACCTGTGTTCGCCGGCGTTGAAGTTCCAGCCCTATGAGGACGTGCAGCTGCGTGGTCGTGAACAGTTCACGCAGGTGTGGCAGGCGGTTGCGCTCGATACGGCCGTTGTCACCCGACGTTGGCAGTCCGATGTCGGGTTCGTTGGTCGAGACGTCGAGTTGGGCATGTTGCGAGCCGTCACGTCGATCGTGCGTTCCGGTCGGAGCGCAATCGTGGCCGTCGCCGGCGAGCCGGGAATCGGAAAATCGCGGCTCGTCCACGAAGTGGTCACGCCGTTGATCGAGGCTGACCCCGACACGCTCGTCGTAGAAGGTAGCTGCGCCCCGTACGGCGAGTCCAACGTCTGGTGGCCGATCGCCGGGGGAATCCTCGAACGGCTCGGCCTCGATCGTGGTTCGACGGCTGAAGAGGCGCGCCGGCGAGTGATTCGTCGGTTGACTCCGTTCGCAGAACTCAAGGTCGGGACGCAGGAGTTCGATCGGCTCGTCGAAGTCGTGCTGCACCTGTTGGAACAGCCGTCATCGCTCGACGACGTCGGCCCTGCGGCCACACGCGACGCGGTGTTCAATGGGATCGTCGGCGGCCTGCGGCGCCGGGCTGAGATCGCCCCCGTCGTCGTGTGGATCGATGACCTGCAGTGGGCGGCGCCGATGCTGCTGGAACTGCTCGAGTCTGTCGCCAGAAGCCTGACCGGTCTTCCGGTGCTGATCATCACGACCTACCGCCCGAACGAGGACGATGCCGACGAATGGCCACCGCCGGTCGACCCTGCGTTGACGTTGCACCTGCCGCTCGGACCGCTGAGTGAAGTCGAGTCCGAAGCCCTCGTTGCCGAAGCTGCTGGACGTGAACTGTCCGCAGAGGTCGTGCGGCGGGTCTACGCCAGGAGCGGCGGCAATCCGCTCTTCCTGATCGAGCTGTCGCGGTTGGCGGCCGCCTCGACCGGGGCCGGCGATGCAGAACTGCCCGGGACGTTGCGGGCATTGATCGCGTCTCGTCTCGACCAGCTCACGCCTGGTGAACGGGCGATTCTCGACAACGCCGCGATCATCGGCAACGAGGGCCGCACGGCTTCCCTGCGTGAGTTCGCAGCGGAGATCGGTCAGGACTTCGATGCCGACGACCTGCGTTCGCTCGAGTCGAGCGGCCTGCTCATTCGCGACGGCTCGAAGTGGCAGTTCCGGAGCGATGTTGTTCGGGAGGTTGCCTATAGCACGTTGACGAAGCAATCGCGGGCGCAACGCCATGCAGGTGTCTCTCGGTTCCTGGCCGCAAACGACGAGTCGATGATCGATCGGCGCGCCCACCATGCTGCTGCAGCAGCCGACATCGTCGCTGAGCTCGGCCCGGTCCCCGGAGTGCCGGACGGGATTCGAGACGAGGCGGTCGACTTGCTGTCACGCGCCGCCAAACGCTGGTATTTGCAGGGAGCGCACCACCGCGGACTGCAACTGGTCGAACGCGGATTAGCCCTGGTCGAAAGTGGGTCCGACGCCCGGCGCGGGTTGCTGCTGTTGCTCGCCGAGGGTTTGGTCGATGCCCACCAGCTGCCGCAGGCCCGAAAAGTACTCAACGAATTGCTCGCCCTGTCGGACGAGTCCGGTGATCGGGTGACCCATGGCGAGGTGCATCGGCTGCGTGGCACGGTTGAACAAATGGAAGGTGACCTGGTCGCTGCACGACGTGAACTGGGGCTGGCAGTGGCGGAGTTCCGCGAGTTGGACGACACCGTCCATCTCGCCGAATCACTGCGGGCGCGCGGATTTGCGGAGATCTTCGGTGGTTCGCTGACGGAAGCCGATTGGTTCCTCGGCGAGGCAGACGCGGCGTTCCAGAAGACCGGTAACGCCCGCGGCCAGGCGTGGGTGCAGCAGAACCGAGCATGGGTGTCATTCCTGTCCGGTGACCACGCCGAATCGGAGCGGCGGCTGACACAGGCAATCGACACGTTCGAGAAGCTCGATGACCCAGCCGGCAAGAACTGGTCGGGCGGGCTGTTGGCGTTCGTGTATCACTTCAGTCGTCGCACCGAACAGGCAGAACAACTGGCGGCCAGTGTGTTGGACGAGGCCCGCACCCACGGCGACGAATGGGGCGCGTCGATGATGCTCAACCTGCAGGCCAGCATTCGGCTGTGGGCGGGTGACATCGAGCAGGCGCGAGTCTTGGCAGAGCGGTCGCTGGCAGGGTTCCGCAAGATCGACGACCGGTTCGGAATCATCCAATCGTTGAGCACGCTCAATCGCAGCTACGCCGGCCTCGGTCGGCTCGGTGACGTGGATCGATCGGTCGAGGAGATCCTCGTGCTCTCCGACGCGTTCGGGGAGATGGCCTATCCTGCGATCGCTGCGGCGGGTGCCGCGATGCATCTCGGCCAGGGCAGGCGTGCCGCCGAGCTGGCGACGGAAGCCGTGAGCCGGCTCGATACGACGGGAGCCAACATCGACGAGGGCCGCGTCGTGCTGGCGTTCGGCTGGCTGATCGCCGGTGAGCCCGAGGCGGCGTTGACCAAGCTACTCGACGTCGATGTCGAGCGCTCCCCGTTCGCGCTGGCCGCCCGCGCTACGGCGTCGATGATGATCGGTGATCGAGCACAGGCCCTGGCTGATGTGCGCGCCGTCGAGCAGATGCAAGATGTCAGCTACTGGGACCGAGCGATCGCGGCGATTGCCGGGGCTGCCGCGGCGACCGGTGAGGAAGCGCTCCGGCGTCGCTCAGATCTGGCGGACACGTTGCACGCACTGACCGATGTGGTCCTGGGCGCTTACGGTGAACGCGTTCTGACCGGACTCGACGGGGCATCGCCGGACTCCCAAGTCGCGATCGGCGGCTGGAGCGAGGTCGCCGATCGCCTCATCGCCGTCGCTGTGCGGGTCTGAATCAAAGCGCCCGACTGGCGAGGCCGGCGCGGCGGCGCACTTCTGGCAGGTCGAGAATCACGATTTCGCCGCGCCCTGTCCGAATCAGGCCGGCCTGGCGGGCCGATGTGAGTACATCGCTGGCGAGCCGCAGACTGACCCCGGCGAGTGAGGCGAGGTGGTGTTGGGCCACCGGCAGTGTGGTCGAGGGACTCCCGCCCTCCCCGGTATCGGCGAGCGCGCACAACTGCCGGTAGACCCTCGTCGTTCCGTCCAACTCCGCGAACTCGCCGAGCTGAGTTGTCAGCTGTTGAACCCTCCGGATGAGGACGTCGATGAACAGCAGATATGTTCGCGGCCGCCGGTCGAGCACCGAGCGGATGTCGCGACCGTCGAGCTGGATCGCACGCACGTCGGTGAGCGCCTGGATCGTTGCGATTCTGGTGTGTTCGCTCCCGAGGATGGCCATCTCGCCGAGCACCTCCGACGGCCCGACCGTGTTGACGAGCGTCGGGCGTCCGCGCTCACCTCCGGTCCAGATCCCGACCCTGCCCGACGTGACGACGTACATCGACTCGCCGCTTTGACCTTGGTGATAGAGGTAGCTCGATTTCGGGAACTGCACGGGACGGGCGTGTTTCAACAACGCCTCGCGCTCAGGTGCCGGTAGTACGTCGAACATGCCAAGTTGATTGTCCAACACGGTGTCCTCTCGGTCAACGAGATATTTCTCAGTCTAACACGCAGTACTGCGTAGTGTTGGCCCGAGGAATCGTGTCGAATGACGACAGCGGGATGGGGTGGGAACACCTGGAATACAGGGCGGCGGCGGAAAGGCCGTATCGATCGGCGGATCGCCGATCGATACGGCCTCTTTCTGTTGCGCTGGGCTGTTGCCCTCGCCGGTCGATCTGCCGGGGTTACTTGCCGGGTTGCTTGGTGACCCGCAGGTAGGGCTTGATCTCGTTCCAGCCGTTGGGGAACAGCTGCTTGGCATCCTCGTTCGAGAGTGCCGGAACGATGATCACGTCTTCACCGTCTTTCCAGTTGGCCGGGGTGGCGACTTTGGAATAGGCAGTCAGTTGGAGTGAGTCGATCACACGCAGGATCTCGTCGAAGTTCCGGCCGGTCGATGCCGGGTAGGTCAGCGTCAGCTTGACCTTCTTGTCCGGTCCGATCACGAACACGGAACGCACCGTCAACGTGTCGTTGGCATTCGGGTGGATCATGTCGTACAGGTCGGAGACGGTGTGGTCCGGGTCGCCGATCATCGGGAAGTTGACGGCAGTGCCCTGGGTCTCTTCGATGTCGTCTTCCCAGCGGTGATGTGATTCGACCGAATCGACCGAGAGACCGATCACCTTGACGTTGCGCTTGTCGAACTCCGACTTGATCGAAGCGACGTAGCCGAGTTCCGTCGTGCAGACAGGCGTGAAGTCCTTCGGGTGACTGAACAGGACCCCCCACGAGTCACCGAGCCACTCGTGGAAGCTGATCTCACCCTGCGTGGTGGGCGCCGTGAAATCGGGTGCGGTATCGCCGAGTCGAACAGTCATGACGTGCTCCTTGTGAATGGGGTGTGGGTGAATGGGGTGTGGGTGTGAATGGGGTGTTGGTGAACGGGTGGCCCCGGCAGCCGGTCAGTCGCCGAGCTGCGTGGATATCAGGAACGTCTAGCGTACTCCGTACACCTGAGCGCTCGCATCGGGTATGACCCCGACGCTGTTTTCGTTCGGTTCGTCTGGCTCTCGTCAAGGTCCACCACGCACGGTGCGCGGTGGCCCGCCGTGGGTTGACGGCGGCTTGATTTCTTCCTCGCCTCTTGACGCGCAAACGAGTCAAGTTCGTGCAAAATCAAGTCAAGGAATCGACATGCAGAACTGGAAGGAAGGCGTACCGATGGAGCACGAACGATCTCAGCGAGACAACGGATTCACCGTGATGGAGTTGATCATCGCCGTCACGCTGCTGGCGGTCTTCGTGAGTGCCGCGGTTCTGGCGTTCACCGGCCTGAACACACAAGCATCGGGAAGCGGATGCGATGCCGACCAGCGTCAGTTGGAGTCTGTAGTCCAGGCGTTCTTCGCCCAGAGTGGTGTTGATCGGATTCCCGCTACGGGGACCGGCGTCGATCGATTCGAACGAACACTCACCGATCGCGGCCTGCTTCAGTCGCCGAGCAGATTGCACGACCTCACGGGCCTCGGCCTGATACTCGCAAAGGAGCAAGGACCATGCTGAAACGATTCCTCTACAAGAAACTCGACGACCAGCAACTCGACGACCAGCAACTCGACGACCGGCAACTCGACGACCGGCAACTCGACGACACCGGTTCGTACGAAGTCACCGAACTCCAACATCGATCGGGTCGGGACGACCTCAAGATCCGCCCGCTGACCGATCACCCGGACCTTCGGCGGGCGCTCGGTCTCGACCGTGCCGATCCTGTCGATCACACGCGACACGATCTTGCCGATCAGCTCGTCGATCGCTTTGATCTGCGCCGACTGATCGATGCGGCCTAGAACTGCGCAACGAGATCGAGCACTTCGTCGATCGGGAACATTCCCTGCCAGCCGCCGAGTACCTCGCCTGAAGGTGACAGCAACGCCGCCGCCGGCTGACTGGTGATGCCGAACACTGCCCAACTCTCGAATGTCTCATCCCAATACATCGGGAACGAATACACGTCGCGTGAGGTGACGAAGTCGACCGCGTCATCGCCGTCGTCCTGCGTGCCGAGTCCGATCACTCGTACCGTGTCAGCGTGCTCTCGAGCGAACTGCTCGACCTCGGGGGCTTCCCGACGACAAACGGGTCAATGCGGGGCCCAGAACCACACCAGCAGTGGCAGTGGTGACGGCAACTCGTTCTTCAGGTTGACCCAACCCCCGGCACAGTTGATCCTTCGCAGAGCGAGATCGGGGAGCAGGTTGCCGACCGACTCCGGTCGAATCGGGATCGCCGGTGCCGGGCCGTCGGCGTTGTCGGGCGTCGTGGGGGAGTTGTCAGCCGAACATCCGTCATCTGCGGGCAAGGGAGCCTGAGGCTCGTCACCCTGTGTGATTCCTGGGGCGGGTGTTGCCGACCCCGAACCGGAAGCGTCGGATTGGCTTGTTGCTTCGGACGCGGATCCGGACACCGACGTTTCTGACCCGTTCGTAGTGTCGGTGGTGGCATCGGTCGTGGTCGCCGCGTCAGCCTGCCTCGGTTGTTCCGCCGATGACTTGGTTGTGCCGTCGGATCCGCACGCGCCGAGCATCATCAGTCCGACGATCAGCCCTGCGGTCGGTCCCGCCATGTTTCGTTTCGGATGCGGCATGTGGGCCAGTGTGACATGCAATCCGCCCGAAGCGGCGGCGTTTCGCAAATGTTGATCGCGATGCCTCGCCGGATCCGGCACGCGACCGCCCTGATCAACTGGTCAATGGGCTGTGGGCGGCGGCGACCAGCGCTCGCCAGACGGCTTCGTCCTCGTAGCCGAGCGCCCACAGCGAGACGCCACCCCATCCGGCGGCGCGTCCGATCGAGGTTCGAGCGGCGACGCCCTCGGCGTCGACCCACTGCACGCGCCGAGACTGGATGCACGACACGGCGCCCTCGCTGACCTGCAAGTCGTAGTTGAACGACCACTCGCCGGTCACACCGTCGAACCGCGGCACGCCGGCGCGTTTCAACGCCAGTTCGCTGACGGTGCGGGCCGTGACGTTGGTGAAGCCCTCCGCGGATGGCGGGCACGTTCCGCGTGTCGACACCACCCAATTGGCCCCGTACGAAGGGACGCCCAGCACGAGTTTGCGATGGTATGCGTCTGGCACCACCGACGAGACACCGGCAACGACCTCGTGTACCCATTCGAGCGGTGCGATCGGGCCTGGTTCCGACCCTACGGTCGAGTAGTCGTAGGCCAGGATGCGCACCGAATCGACGAACTCGGCGATCGCCGCATGGTCGTAGACCCAATAGCCGCGCCGACCTGTCGCCTCGGAATCGAAGACCGGTGGGATGCTGACCGTCAGGGTGCGCCCGTCGCTGTGCAGTCGAGCGGCGAGTGCTTCGACGAACGACACCCAGTTCGGGCGGGTCGTGTCCCAGGACGATTCGCCGTCGGCGAAAGCGAACTGTTCGTAGTCGAGGTCGATCCCGTCCACGTCGAGGTCGGCCGCGAAGAGGGCAATTGCGGCGACATGTTCGGAACGGGTCTTCGGGTTGGCGAGTACTGCTGCCATTGCACCGGCCGGCATGTCGTCGGTGATCGACGGGACGATCGAAACGCCCGCATCGCGGGCCTCCCGGAGGAACTTCTCGGTCTCCGCCGGCAGTGCGTCGGAGGTGACGATTTCGGTCGCGCTCACCGCCCCGAACCAGAACGGAGACACCTCCCGTACCGATTTCAGGCGGGCGCTCGCTTCGGGGAGGCTGTCGCTCAACGCCCAGTACGGCGCCCACGCATCGATCGCGACGGCGCCCGGCGGCAAGGACGGCTTGTCGTCGTTGCCCAGTACGAAGGCGGCACCGATCGCCGTCGCCGCGCATACGACGAGACCACCGAGCACCAGCGTTCGCCGACGTCGGAACGTTCGGTCCGACCTCGTGATGAAGAGTCGCTCGAGGTCGGTGATCTCGATCTCTCGCAGCGAATCGACAACGGTCATCCGCGAGGCACCCGTGAGTGCTTTCATGTTGGGCACACCGAGCACCCGGCAACCGGCGCCGAGCGCCGACCGAACGCCGGTTGGTGAGTCCTCGATGGCGACACAGTCGACGGGGTCAACGCCGACGGCGGCGGCGCCCATGATGTACGGGTCCGGATGCGGCTTGCCACGCCCGGTCGGGACTTCGTCGCCGACGATCACGGCTTGAAAGGTGTCGGGAGGCAACGCCTCGAGAATCGGTTCGACCAACTGACGCCACGACATGGTGACCAGCACGCACGGGACACCTGCCTCGTTCAACGCTGCCAGCAGACGTCGCGCCCCCGGTCTCCAAACTGTCCGGCGGCGAACTTGCTCGATCACGCCCGACATCATTCGTTCGACGATGTCTTCCGGTTCGAGCGGTACGTGGCCGTGTTCGCGGATGTACTTGGCCGACTCGATCAGGTCGAATCCGATCAGGGCGTGGGCGTGGTGATCCGGCCAGTCGTGACCGTACGACTCGACGAGATCACGTTCGGCCTGGAACCAGTACGGCTCCGTATCGACCAAAGTCCCGTCCATGTCCCACAGCACCGCCGCCGGGCGTGCCGTCATCGACAACTCATTCGACAAGTCATTCGACAAGTCATTCTTGGACGAGTTCGATCAGGGTGCCGAAACTGCCCTTCGGGTGCACGAACGCGACGGTCGTGCCGCGGCTACCGGGACGTGGCGCCTTGTCGATCGGGGTGGCGCCGGCGGCGACCATTGCCGCGAGCGCCTCGGCGCAGTTGTCGACTCGATATCCGATGTGGTGCAGGCCTTCCCCACGCTTCTCGATCGCCTTGGCGATCGGCGAGTCGTCTCGGGTTGCCGCGGTGAGTTGAATGTAACTGTCGGCAACCTTCACGAGCGCTTCCTCGACGCCGTCGCTCTCGACCACTTCGCGATGATGCACCGTGGCACCGAATGCACGCGCGTAGTAATCGATGGCCGCATCGAGATCGCGCACAGCGATCGCGACATGATCAATCTCTGTCAACAACATGCCCCCATTCTGCCCGCTCCCTCTCCGAAGGGGGACGCAACTGGCAGAAGCTCGGATCAACGACTGCGGAAGCGGGTGATCTTGGCCTCACCGATGCGGTCGCGTTTTTCGGGGTCGTCGATCCCGAGTCCCTCCTCGGGGGCGAGGCAGAGCACACCGAGCTTGCCTTCCGCCTCGTTGCGATGCACGGCTCGCGCCGCCTCGCCGACTCGATCGAGCGGGTAGACGTCGGACAGGAGGGGGTGAATACGTCCTTGATCGATCAGTCGGTTGGCCGCCCAAGCCTCGGCGTAGTTGGCGAAATGCGAGGACAGCAGGCGCTTGAGTTTCATCCAGAAATGGCGGTTGTCGAACTCGACCATGTAACCGGACGTGGCGGCGCATGTGACGACAGTGCCCCCTCGCTTGACCGCGAATACCGAGGCCCCCATCGTCGAACGGCCCGGATGTTCGAACACGATGTCCGGGTCCTCGCCGACCAACTCACGAATCTTCTTGCCGAACCTTCGCCACTCGGCTTCGTCCTGCGTGTGCTCGTCGGACCAGAACCGGTAACCCTCTGCGTTGCGGTCGATCACGGCTTCGCAACCCATCGAGCGCAACAGTTCGGCACGTTCGGGCGACGACACCACGCCGATCGGCGTGCCGCCACCATTGAGGACGTACTGGATCGCGTATCCACCGATCCCGCCGGTCGCTCCCCAGACCAGCACGGTGTCGCCCTGTTTCATGCGTGCCCCGTGCGCGCCGACGAGCATCCGGTACGACGTCGAGTTGCACAGCGCGTTGACCGCGGCCTCCTCCCACGTCAGGTGGGTCGGTTTCGGCATCAACTGATTGGCCTTCACGACCGAGAGCTCGGCGAGCCCACCGAAGTTCGTCTCGAAACCCCAGATCCTCTGGTTCGAGGCGAGCATCGAGTCGTCGTGCGCGCTCGGGTCCTGGTCGTCGACATGGTTGCAGTGGACCGTCACGCGGTCGCCCGGCTTCCAGTTGCGAACCGCGGAACCGACGCGCAGCACGACGCCCGACGCGTCGGATCCGAGCACGTGGTACGGCAGGGCGTGACGCGCCGCCCACGCCGATTCGCGTGCCAGGCGATCAAGGAATCCGAACGTCGGCAACGGCTCGAAGATCGACGACCAAACCGTGTTGAAGTTGATCGAGGAGGCCATCACCGCCAGGTACACCTCGTCGGGTGCCAACACGGGTGTCGCCACGTGCTCGATGTGGACCGACTTGGTGGGGTCTTTCTCGTGCGATTGCAGGCCTTCGAACATCGTCGTCTCGTCGCGCCGGACGAATGCCGCTCGGTACGACTCGGGGATCGAAATGGCCTGCAGTTCGTCGCTCGTCGCGCCGGATTGAATCGCTTCCAGGATGTCCTCCATCGCACGATGTTACCCATCGGTAACAACCGTTGTCCAGCTCGTCCCGAGTGAACTCGGCGTTGCGTTCCATGTTGCGCTCGATGTCGCGTTCGACAGGGCCAGCTCGGTCGGTTCGGAGTAGCGTTCGGACATGGCTGGATCCGTGATTGTCGCTGGTGCTCGCACTCCGATCGGGAAGATGAGCGGTGGCTTGTCGTCGATGTCGGCTGCCGATCTCGGCGGCCTGGCAATTGCCGAAGCGCTCCGTCGGGCGGGCGTCGCCCCCGACCAGGTCGATCATGTGATCATGGGTCAAGTGCTGATGGCCGGCCAAGGCCAGGTCCCGTCCCGCCAAGCTGCGGTCAAGGCCGGGATTCCGATGAGCGTGCCCTCTGTGAACATCAACAAGGTGTGCCTTTCCGGTTTGAATTCGATCTACCTCGCCGACCAGATGATCCAGGCCGGCGAGGCCGACATTGTCGTTGCCGGCGGGATGGAATCGATGACCAACGCCCCCTACATCGCTGAAGGCGCTCGTGCCGGGTTCCGGTACGGCAATGTCGAGTTGGCGGACGCGATCATCAAAGATGGGCTCTGGTGCGCCTTCGATGCTTGCCTGATGGGGCTCGGGACCGATCGGTACACCGGCGATTCGATCAGCCGGGAGGAGATGGATGCCGTCTCGGCCGGCTCTCATGAGCGGGCCGCGAACGCGATCAAAGATGGCCGCCTGACTGACGAGATCGTCCCGGTCTCGATCCCGCAGCGCAAAGGCGAGCCGATCCTGATCGAGCACGACGAGGGTGTTCGCCCAGGAACCACGGCGGAGAGCCTCGGAGCGCTCAAGCCCGCGTTCAATCCGACAGGAACGATCACGGCTGGGAACGCCTCGCAACTCAGCGACGGCGGATCAGCACTGATCATGATGTCTCGACGTGCGGCCGAAGCATGTGGCGTCGAGCCGCTCGGCGAGGT
>JAYVFI010000023.1:0-7894 GCA_043773365.1 Ilumatobacteraceae bacterium | reverse complement strand
TGTCACTGCAGGTCAGTCGGCGAATCAGATCATTGCCGCGCTCAACGATTCGTTTGCGCAGGCGGGGCTCGATCTCTCAGCGGAGGCGGACGGCGCAGGTCTCCGGATCCGTGCCAACCAATGGGGGGCAGCCGGGAACTTCGGCGTCAATGTCGACGTGCTGGGCGCCGGCACGTGGGCAGCCCAGACCGGGATCGACGTGCAAGGCACGATCGACGGCACCACCGCGATCGGGGCAGGCCGTCGGCTGTTGCTGACGGCGTTGACAGACAGCCCGGCGGCGGGGCTCGCCGTCGACATCGCGGGTGGCGTGACCGGCGCGATCGGATCGGTCGACTATCGACCCGGGATTGCCGCCAGGATCGTCGAGGTCACGACCTTGTTGACAAGTGAGGACAACGGCGTGCTCTCGACCGCCAAGGACTCCGAGAACAACCGGATCAAGGCCTTCACCGATCAAATGACGCGGCTCGAGGATCGCTTGACGGTCCGCGAGACGAATCTTCGCCGACAGTGGGCGAATCTCCAATCACTGCTGGGGTCGCTCCAGAACCAGAGCACCTGGCTCAGCGGTCAACTGGCGAGCCTGTCCAATAATCGATAGCGAACGATCCGTCGCGACCAATCGGTATCTGACGCGGCGCAAAGCTCGTGGCGCGAATCGACGGGTGACGAACAGTCCACCGCGACGACGCCTCGTGCTGCAGCCCTACGTCGCTCGCCCTGTCAGGAGACAACCAAGATGTACACCCAAAACGCTGTCCGAAGCCGCTACTCGATCGACAACCTCGAGACTGCGTCCGGACCAAGGATTGTCGTTCTGTGTTTCGATCGGCTCGATCGCGATCTCGCCCACGCGCTGGCGGCGATCGACCGGCAGGACCATTTCGAGACGAACTCGACGCTCGGTCACGCTCAAGATCTGCTCTCGGAAATGGCAACGATGCTCGACGTCGGCGCGTGGGAGCATGCTGGTGCGCTGCTGTCGGTCTACGACTATCTGCTGCGATTGCTTGCATGCGCCAATGCGACCAAGAACGGACCCATGGTTCGCGAATCGGCCAGGCTCGTGGCGGAGCTCGGTGCGGCCTTCAGGGCGGGTGCCTCCGTGACCAGCGAGATTGCCGACGCGACGACGGACGGCGTTGTCGCCACCGAGGCGATGCAGCGTTTCTCGGTTCGCGCATGAACGAGACCGAACTGCACGAGAGTTGGCTCGTGGCCCTCGATCAGCTCGAGCTGACCCTGGATCTCCAGGAGGCGTACTTCGATGGCGACGCAAACGCCACCATGTACGCGCTACCACCATCCGTCGCGGCGCTCCCTCAGCTCCCGCCCGTTCCCGCCGCGCTGGCTCAGCGGGCGAACGGTCTGTTGGCACGAAACGAGTCGTTGCTCGTTCAGGTGAGGGTGCGTTCCGATTCGATTCGACCGAGCACACCCCGACGCGTCCCCAGGGCGGGAGCGGGCTCGTTCGTGACCACCTTCGACCAGAAGGCCTGAGCCGGTGGGTGTTGCGTTGTTCGCCGTCGATCTTCCGGTCGTGCTGCTGATCTTCGGGATGGCCGTGCTGAGTGCCTCGACCGTGGCGATGACGATCTCGTTGCCGACGATCACGTTTCGGCGTCGCCGTCGTCGCCGTCGGTCAACCGATTCGCTGCCGACACAGCGGCGCGTGATCACCGGTCGAGCGGCGCAACTCCCGACCGTCTCGGTCGCCGCCAACGCGTGGACGCAAGCTGCTCGACAGCCCGCACGTCCGACGGACCGTCAGCGATTGTCGATCGGGGTGGCGTGGGCCGAGAACGTGGTCGATGAGTTTCTCGAGTCCGAACCTGAGGTACTGGCGAAGGTAGTCGCCGCCTGGATCGCTTCGGACGCAGCCCGTGACGCAACCCGCAACCGAACAACCCCGAGACACTGACTCATGCCACTCCCCAACGCAACCTCAACTCATCAAGCCGATCAGCGCGTGCGTGCCTTCCATGCTCCGCCGCTTGCACCGGTCAACGCCGAGGAGCGCCGGCTCGAAATGGCGGAGCTGATCGGCAAGAAACGCAACGCCGGCTTCTCCGAGGGATATGCACTGGGCATGCAACTTGCCGCCGACGAAGTTGCCGAGGTGATGGCAGATCATGAACGTTCCCGTGACCGCTTCGAACGAGCGACGCTGGCCCTTCAGAATGCCTCGGAACAGCTCGGGCGACGAGATGCGATTGCCCTTGGCGAGATCGAGTGCGATGTCGTGGCGATGGCCCTCGCGCTGGCAGAAGAGGTGATCGGGCACGAGCTGCGTTCGACGGCGGCACCGGTGCTCGACGCGATCGCCCGCGGTGTTCGGCTCCTCCCGGATCGTTCCGTCCCGATCGTCCGCGTTCATCCTGAAGACCTGGAAACGACCAGATCGTCGATCTCGGCTGGAATCGAAGGGTGGAATGGCTCGGTCGAGGTCGTCGCCGACGCGACGATCGAACCTGGCGGCTGCGTGCTCGAAGTCGGCGCCTGCCGGATCGACGCCCAGATCAGCACCGCGGTCGCCCGCATGCGCGCCGCGCTGCAATGATCCAGCGCTGACCTCCGTGCGTAATCGGTGACATCGGCACAGTCATGGTGGTGATCAACCCGATCTCCGACATCACGACGGCCGCACTCCACGCTGCGCTCAACGGCCTGGAGATACGCCAGCAGGTGATCGCCGCCAACGTCGCCAACCTCGAGACGCCCGGGTACCTCGCCCGAGAAGTCAGTTTCGAGGACAGCCTCCGGGCCGCGGTCGACGCTGGGCGTCCGCAAGATTCCGCCGTCAGCGTCGAGACCTCGCTGGCACCAACTCGATTGAATGGCAACAACGTGAACATCGACGAACAGATCATGTCTGGGAGCGAGAACGTCCTTCGCCAGCAGTTGGTGATCCAGGGACTGAACAGCAAGTACAACATCCTCCGAACCGCGATCACGGGGCGCTGAGGCAATGAGCACGGTCTTCGCAGCGCTCGGAGTCGCCCGCTCGGGGATGGACGCCTACAAGTTGTGGCTCGACGCCGTTGCCGACAACGTCGCCAACGTCGACAACGTCACGTCGACCGACCAGCAGGCCTTTCAAGAGCGCTTCGTGATGGTTCAGTCGGCCGAGGATGCGTCCGGAGCCGGAGCCGGTGTGCGAGTCGTCGGTGCTGCATTCGGGGATCCGAACGGTCGGGTCCTGTACGAGCCGAATCACCCCCTCGCCGACGCCAACGGCATGGTCCGTCGCCCCGACATCGATCTCTCCGACCAGATGGTCTTCATGCAGTTGGCCCAGCGCGGTTACCAAGCCAACATCAACACGTTCGAACGAGCCCGCGAGGCCTATCAGGCCGCGCTTTCGATTGGGAAGTAGTCATGCCAATTGCACCGATCATGCCCATTGCACCGGTTCGGTTCGCCGAGTCGGTGTCATCGGTGGCGGCCAACAGTTCGTCCGGCGGTTCGTTCGCCGACGTACTCGGACGCGCCCTCGACACCGTGTCCGACGGCCACGCCAAGGCTGACAATCTCGCCGTTCAAGCGGCGACAGGCGACCTGGCAGCGATCCATGACTTCACGATTGCTTCGACCGAGGCGCAGATCCTCACCCAGCTCACCGTCGAGGTTCGAAACCGGGCGGTCGAGGCGTTCAACGACATCATGCGGATGCAGATCTAGATCATGGCTACGTTCGAATCCACCACCCCGAGCAATCGCGCCCTCGCCACCTTCAATCGGATGACTCCGATCCAGAAGATCGGAATCGGCGCTGCCGGTCTCACCGTGATCGCCGGCTCACTCGTCTTCTCCCGTTCGGGCAGCGGGCCGGAGATGGCGGCGATGTACACCGATCTCGAGGCTCGCGACGCCGGCCTGGTGGCCGACGAACTGGTTTCCCGAGGGGTCGACTACCAGTTGGCGGATGCCGGCAAGACCGTGATGGTGCCCCGCGACCAGGTCTATGACCTGCGAATTGCCCTGTCGTCCCAAGGGCTGCCGGCGACTGGAGAGGGCTATGCGCTCCTCGACAAGCAGGGCATCACGACGTCGGAGTTCCGCCAGCGGATCGACTACCAACGCGCCCTCGAGGGCGAACTGTCGATGACACTGCGGGCGATCGACGGGATCGAAGCGGCCACCGTCCACCTGGCGCTGCCGGAGGAATCGGTGTTCGTCGATCAGCCGACCAAGCCGACGGCGTCGGTCCTGGTGAGGAGTGCCGACAACTCGCCGATCGACTCCGACCAGGTCAACGCGATGGTCCACCTCGTGGCGTCGTCCGTCAAGGGCATGACGCCCGAAGGCGTCACGATCGCCGATGCTTCGGGCACGGTGCTGGCGTCGGGCGGCGAGGCAAGCGGTTCGCTCGCATCGGGCAGCTCGCGATCCGACGCCACGACCGCGTACGAACAAGACATCGCCGCCAGCATCAAGGCGATGGTGGGACGCGTGACGGGTATGGACAAGGTCGCCGTCACCGTGCAGGCCGAGTTGGACCTGACAGAACGACAATCGACCTCCGAACGTTTCGACACATCAGCCGAAGACACGGGCGTCGTCGTGACCGAGCGGACCGCCAACGAGACCTACAGCGGGGCAGACGCGGTCGCCTCGACCGGGGTGCTCGGACCCGATGGGGCTGCCACCACGCCCGCTGCCACCGATGCCGCCAACAGCTACTCGAAGGATGATGCCGAACGGACGTACGCCGTCAACCGGACGGTGGAATCGACGTCCGTAGCGCCCGGATCGGTCCAACGCCTCAACGTCGCGGTGCTCGTCGACGACGCAACCGTCTCGGAGGAGCAGCGGGCCACGATCGAGCAGATGGTTTCGACCGCGGCGGGTGTCGACACCGCTCGTGGCGACCAGGTCATGGTCACGCGACTGGCGTTCGACACCTCAGCGGCGACCGCCGTCGACGAAGCCGTTGCGCTCGAACAATCAGTGGTCGCCGCCAAAGCTCGCAACTCGATGATTCGCACGGGCGCGATCGCCCTCGTGGCGTTGATTGCCATGTTCCTCGCTTATCGAAGCGCTCGCCGAGCACGCCGCGAGGTGTCGACGCCGATCGACATCGGCGCCATCCGGGCGGCTCGCACTTCTGACGACGGCGCAATCGGGGCGTTGTCCCAGTCGGGTTCTGGCAACTCGGTGTCGGTGGCGTCGCGAGCCGCCCTCGATGAATTGAGCGCGTTGGCCGACCGAAAACCCGAAGATGTCGCTCAGATCCTGCAGAGCTGGCTCGCTGAGGAACAGGTCCCGACGTGACCGACACGATCACGCGGGCGATCGGTTCCGGGCGCGGTTCACTTCCCGAGTTGCCATCGCTCGATCACCTCACGGGCGCCCAGAAGGCTGCGATCGTGCTGCTCAAGCTCGGACGTGATCGATCAGCGCAGATCATGCGGATGTTGGGTGAACGCGACGTCACTCGGGTGACGTCCGAGATCCTCCAGGCGCAGTCGATCCGGCGCGAGGACGCAGAAGCCTCACTGATCGAATTCGCGATGATGGCCAAGGTCAACGATCAGCTCGCCACCGGCGGTGCCGAGCGGGCCCGGGAGTTCCTCGAGGCCTCGCTCGGCACAGAACGGGCGACCGAGATCATGACCGGCCTGAAAGCGTCGATGGCCCGCGCCCCGTTTGCGTTCCTGCGTTCGGTGGATCCGCGGCAAGTGATCAACTTCCTCTCCGGCGAACACCCTCAGACGGTCGCGCTGGTGCTCGCCCATCTGCCGCCGGATCAGGCATCGGCGGTACTCGGTGGCCTGGAGGAGGAGATGCAACGGGAAGTGTCGATTCGGATCGCACGACTCGACCAGATCTCCCCAGATGTGATCGCTCAACTGGAGGCAGCTCTCGAACGGCGATTCGGCTCCCCGGCCGCAGCGCGGGCGAATGTCGAACGAAACGACGGCGTCCAGACATTGATCGAGATCCTCAACCGATCGGATCGCGCCACGGAGCGGGCGATCTTCGAAGGTCTCGAACGTCAGGAATCCGAACTCGCCGAGCGAATTCGGGCCAAGATGTTCGTGTTCGAAGACATCGTTGCCCTTGACGACCGCGCCATCCAGCTGATCCTCCGTCAGGTCGAATCCAAGGACCTCGCACCGGCGCTGAAAGGCGTCAGTGCGGCAGTCAAGGAGAAGATCAAGCACAACATGTCGGAACGAGCGGCCAGCAACCTCGAAGAGGAGATCTCGATGCTCGGCCCGGTACGCACCAAGACCGTCGAGGAAGCCCAGGGCGTCATCGTGCGCGCGATCCGCGCCCTCGAAGAGGACGGACAGATCGTCCTGTCGCGTGGGGCCGACGAGTTCGTCGACTGACGACCAACCACAGGTGGCTGATCGGCGTCACCTGATGGCGCGAATCCGAAAACGTGGGACGGTCGGTTGCAGCCCAGGAGGGCGACCGGCGCCACGGATCGGCCAACGCAACCAGCACGGCTGGTGATCGACGACTGATGCTCTCTCCAACGCTGACTCACTCCACAACTGAGATTCGACATCCGGCGCTCCGGTCGAGGCTCGAAGCCGCAAGGTTTGCGATCGCCCCGACGGTTTCAGGATCGGTCCGGCGGATCGTCGGTCTGTGCTTCGAGGTCGCCGGCCTGCAACTCCCGCTCGGGTCGGGTGTGATCGTGGCCGAGTCAGGACTCACCGCCGAAGTCGTCGCCTGTGGAAGCGACGAGGTCACGTGCATGCCGTACGGTGATCTCCGCGGCCTGCGGGTGGGAGCCCGCGTGATCAGCAGTGGGCACGCCCCGACGGTACCCGTCGGCTTGGAACTGCTCGGCCGCGTCATCGATGCGCTCGGTAACCCACTCGACGATGGTCCCCCGCTGACCGGACTCATGACGGTGAGCCTCGATGGTGCCCCGCCGCATCCGCTCCGTCGAGCTCGGGTCGACACGCCGCTCTCACTCGGCGTGCGCGCCTGGGATTCGCTGGCCCCGATGGGCAAGGGCCAGCGGGTCGGCGTATTCGCCGGATCCGGTGTCGGCAAGTCGACGTTGATGGGCATGGTGGCGCGTGGCTCGCAGGCCGACGTGAACGTCGTTGCGCTGATCGGCGAACGTGGACGCGAAGTCCGCGAGTTCGTCGAGGGTGAACTCGGCGAGGAGGGTCTCCGTAAGTCGGTTCTGGTGATTGCCACCTCCGACACGCCGGCACTGGTCCGGCTGCGTGCCGCCACGGCAGCAACACGAATCGCCGAATGGTTCCGAGACGGCGGCAACGACGTGGTACTGATGATGGACTCGCTGACGCGCTATTGCATGGCCCAGCGCGAGATCGGATTGTCGGCAGGTGAGCCGCCGACCTCGCGCGGATATCCCCCAAGCGTGTTCTCGATGCTTCCGAAGTTGCTCGAACGTGCCGGGACTTCGGAACGTGGTTCGATCACCGGGTTGTATACGGTGCTCGTGGACGGAGACGATCACAACGAACCGATCGCCGACGCCGCTCGGGCGATCCTCGACGGTCACGTCGTGTTGACTCGGGCACTTGCCCACGCCGGGCACTACCCGGCGATCGACGTCCTCGCCTCGGTCAGTCGTGTCGCCAACGCAGTCACGACGCGAGACGAGCAGGCGCTCGCCAGGGAGTTGCGCCAGTTGATGGCGGCGTACGCAGAGGCGCGCGACCTGATCGAGATCGGCGCCTACGTCGTGGGTACGAATGCGACGGTCGATCGTGCGATCGCCTTACGCCCGGCGATCGACGAGTTCCTGCGTCAACACGTGGAGGACCGGGGCACCGCGAAGGAATCGTTCGCGAGACTTGCGGTACTGCTCGGGCATCCGCGATGAGTGCTCGACGGCTCGACACCGTGGTCCGGATCAGACGTCTCCAGGAACGCCTTGCAAGCGGCCAGGTGG
>JAYVFI010000022.1:0-60374 GCA_043773365.1 Ilumatobacteraceae bacterium | reverse complement strand
CGTAGTCATCGGCACCAGCTTCCAGCCCGGCGACCATGTCGTACGTGTCGGTTTGGGCGGTGATGATGATGATCGGGACGATGCTCTCGGCTCGCAGCGAGCGGCACACGTCGAATCCCGACATGTCGGGCAGACGCAGGTCGAGCAGCACCAAGTCGACATCATGGGCTCGGAAGGCGGTGAGCCCGTCCTTGCCGTTGGCGGCTTCGTGCACGACGTATCCCTCATCCTCCAGGGCCAGTCGGAGTGCGAGACGAATGCCGTCGTCGTCTTCGATGAAGAGCAGCGTGTTCACGGACCTCCAGTGTGCCACGGGCGGGTCCGAATCGAGAAGAACCGGCAAGAACACTGCTATCACTCGAAACATGACCATGTTCGTCGTGTTTGTTACAGAAATCGCACAATCCGAACGTCATGCCGTCACACACACGGCGCACGATGACAGCTGTTCACGCTGCCCCGGTGAGGTACCTTCCTCCCCCTGGTGCCTCACCGGCAGCGGCGGTGAGCACCCCGGTTCTCGAGCACCAACGCTCCGACCGGTAGTCGGCGCCACATAGAGCTGCAACACTACGCACCATGGTTCGTCGCCGTTCCCTGCGCCTCAGTACCAGGGTGACGTTGTTCTTCGGTGCTGTCGCGCTGCTCGGCGGCGTCGGCTTGACCGTGGCGACGTATCTCTTCGCCCGCAACTCCTTGCTCGACCAACGGACGCTCAATGTGAAAACCGACGCCGTTGCACATGCCGAGGCAGTCAACGAGGTGCTCGGTCTCGATCAGGTGGCGATTTCTGACACGTTGTTCAAGCTCGACATCGAGGCGGACGGTTATGCCGCTGTGCTGACCACGCCACCGGTCGGGACGCGGACGACGTTTTCTCTCGACGATTTCCCGCCGCAACTCGTCGCCGCCGTGCAACGCGGACAATCGGGTCGTCAGCGCTTCATCGACGATGAGGGCAATCCCTGGCTCGGTGTCGGGATCAGCATGAAGGCCTACGACGTCGGGTACCTCGAAGCGTTTCCGCTCGACACGCAGGAGCGGACGCTTCGGGTTCTGTCGACCGCCCTCGTCGTCGGAGCCATTCTTGCCACCCTGTTCGCGGCGCTGTTCGGTTGGATCACGAGTCGACGCCTGCTGCGTCCCCTGTCACTGGTTGCCGACGCCGCCGGCGAAATTGCATCAGGGGCGCTCGGGGCTCGGCTCACAGAGGAGCGCGACCCTGATCTCAACCGGCTGGCGGGTTCGTTCAACGACATGGCCGACGCCGTCCAGGAACGGATCGAACGTGAAGCGCGTTTCGCATCTGACGTGAGCCACGAACTTCGTTCTCCGATCACGGCGCTGACCGCCGCGATCGAGGTCCTCGACGCCAAGCGGGCTGATCTCCCCGACCGAACTCAACAAGCCCTCGACGTCGTTGTCAGCCAGGTCCGCCGATTCGACGACATGGTGATCGATCTGCTCGAACTCGCCCGCCTCGACTCAGGCGCTACGGACCTGAACCCCGAGAGCGTCGACCTCGTCGAGCTGTGCGATCGGGTCTCACAGCGCTTCGGCTACCCCGAGCTGCCGATTGAGGTGCACCGGCGAGCCAAACGCCGAGCACTCGTCGACCGCGTCCGATTCGAACGAATTCTCGGGAACCTCTTGGAGAACGCGACGACCCACGGTGGCGGGCCGATTCGGATCGCGATCGAACCGTCACCGGTCAAACGATCGATCCAGATGGCCGTCGAGGATGCCGGCCCAGGCGTCGCCGCCGGTGAGCGGACACGAATCTTCGAACGTTTCGCACGAGGGAGCGCAGCGCGGCATCGGATCGGCACCGGGCTCGGACTGGCGTTGGTTGCCGAGCACGCAGCAGCGCTCGGTGGTGAGGCGTGGGTGGAAGACCGGCCGGGCGGCGGGGCGCGATTCGTCGTCAGACTTCCCTCGGAGGCCCTGTGAACTGGCAGCGGAAGAACCGGCAGCGGAAGAACTGGCAGCGGAAGAACCGGCAGCGGAAGAACTGGCAGCGGACGTATTGGCAGCGAGTGATCGCGTTCTCGATCCTCTCGATCGGCGTCGTCGGATGTGGGCTGTCCGGGGACCGAGATGTCACCCGGCTCAGGGAGAGTGAGCTCTCCCCTGCGTTGACGCAGACAACGTCGACGACCACGACAGCGGCTCCCCAGCCGACCCAACCACCGGTGTCGGTGGCAATCGACGACACGACAACCAGCGTCGCCCCGGTTCCGTTGGTCGAGGTGAAGCTGTTCTACGTGATTCGCGGCACCGAGTCGTTGCAGCTGCTCCCGAGAAACTTGCCGGAAGGAGTTCCGACCAAACAGGTCCAGGCCGAGCTCGAACGACCATCCATCGACCTCACCGAATTCAACCTGCAGACGGCCGTCCGCGTTGGACTGATCGATGATCTCGTCGTCGAGCGGAGCACCGCCAGCGTGGCACTCAACCGGCTCGTTTTCGACCAGATGGACGAGTCTCAGCAGCGAAATGCGATTGCCCAGATCGTCTTGACGTTGACATCGTTCGTCACCCCTGCAGACGGTGCGATCGGGCAGGTCTTGTTCATGTTGGACGGTGAACCGACTCCCGTCTTCCTCCCGTCGATCGGGGCCAACAGCGATGTCGGGGCACCGGTGTTCTACGAGGACTTCAAGTCGACCGTGTCCGAGACTCCGGTAGTGACCACGACCACATCGACGACGACAACCGTGGCACCGATCGTTCCGGAGCCGACCGAGCCCTGACAACCGCCGTGGCGGGCGAAAATCGAAGGTACCTAGTAGCCCAATCTCTCCACACGTGCCGGGCGACGTTGCCAGTCCTTGTCGACCTTGACGCGCAATTCGAGGTACACACCTTCTGGAAGCTGGGCCCGCACGAGGTGCCCGACCTCTCGCAGAACGCTCCCGCCTTTGCCGATCACCATGCCCTTCTGGCTCTCGCGCTCGACGATGATGTCGCAACGGATCCGCGGCCACTCCCATTCGACGATCCTGGTTGCAATCGAATACGGCAACTCGTCGCGAGTAACCGCGAGCAACTGCTCACGCACGAGTTCGGCGATCCGTTGCTCTTCCGGCATGTCGGTCGATACATCGTCGGGAAAGTACTTCGGGCCTTCGGGGAGCCGTTCCGTGAGGTGGGCGACGAGTGGTCCAATGCCTTCGCCGGTCAGTGCCGAAACCGGGAAGTAGGCCTCGGCGCCGAGTTCGCCGATCGCAACGAGCATCGCGATCAACTGCTTCTGTGTGGCGATGTCGGTCTTGTTGACCACCACCACCGCTTCCGGTAGGTGCAGGTGTCCTGCCACCCATTTGTCCCCTTTGCCGAACGACATCGTGGCATCGAGCACCAAGCATTGGACGTCGACGTCCTTCGAGCTCTCGAGCGCAGTGGCGTTGACCCGTTCGCCGAGTGCCGAAACGGGTTTGTGCAATCCCGGGGTATCGACGAACACGAGTTGGGCGTCAGGGCGTGTCAACACGCCCATGATCCGGTGGCGCGTGGTCTGCGGCTTGTCGGACACGATGCTGATCTTGCGTCCACAGATGGCGTTCACCAGCGACGACTTCCCGACATTGGGGCGGCCGACGAACGCGATCAATCCGGAACGAAAGCTGTCGGCCATGAGCCGTATTCGTATCACCATTCGTGCTGTTTCGTGCCGGAGTGCCATGCTGGGACGATGTCACCACGCGTCATCAACGGCATCGAAGGCGCCAAAGCCCTCGTCGGCGAACACCTCGGCTACAGCGATTACATGGAGATCTCCCAGGAACGTGTGAACCTGTTCGCTCAAGCGACCGGCGACTTCCAATGGATCCATGTCGACATCGAGAAGGCCAAGACGGGACCGTTCGGAGGGCCGATCGCGCACGGTTACCTCACCTTGTCACTCGGACCCGCGCTGTACCCGACGATCGTGCAGTTCACCGGCTTCTCGATGGGGATCAACTACGGAGCCAACAAGATCCGCTTTCCTGCACCGGTGATGGTCGGTTCGAGTGTGCGGCTCGGCGTGAAACTGTTGTCGGTCGACGACATCACTGGCGGGATTCAAAACGTCTTGGAGTTCACGTTCGAGTGCGAAGGTGCCAGCAAGCCGAGTTGCGTTGCCGAGATCATCTTCCGCAGCTACACGTGAATCGGGTCGCTCGGATCGTCTGCGAAGACTTCGTCGAGAACCCCTGAATCGACGTCGTACACGAATCCGCTGATGTGATCCTTGTGAGGAATGAACGGGGTCATGCGAAGCCGCCGAATCGATTGGATCGTGTCGACATACGGATCGTTGAACGACTCCAGTGACCAGCCCGGCTTGATACCGAGCTCCGCTTCCAGCTCGGCCTTGAAGTCGTCTTCGGTCACGCGTTGCAGACCACAGTCGGTGTGGTGCAACAGGATCACCTCTCGCGTGCCGAGCAATCGTTGCGACAGGCACAATGATCGGATCACATCGTCGGTGATCACGCCGCCGGCGTTACGGATGATGTGGGCCTCACCGTGCATGAGCCCGAGCATCTCGAAGATGTTCATCCGCGAGTCCATGCAGGCGATGATCGCCAGATGACGTCGCGGCTCGACGTCGAGATGACCGGCCGCAAACTGAGCCGCGTAGGCGGCGTTGTTGGCGAGCAGTTCTGGGGTGTTCGGATCGAAGTCGGACATCAGCGGAACTCCGGCATGACCTCTGTCGCAAAACGTTCGAGCGTTTCGGTGTCGGGGTAGTCGGCGCACCAGGGCACAAAGCCACGGCAACCGAGGCCGACGTAGGTGTGCATCTTCTCCGCGACTTGTTGCGGCGTGCCCACCAGGTTGTTCTCACGCCAATCGTCAGCCGACTGCCCCCAGATCGCTCGGGTGCCGGCGTCTTCGATCTCTGCCTCGGTTGCGCGGATGAAGATCTCCGGCGACCACGTCATTCGAATCTGATCAGGATCCCGACCGACGGATTCGCAGTGATTACGCAACACGTCGCGCTTGTGTGCCCACATTTCCGGTATCCCTCCGAAGTTCGAACAATCGGCGTACTTGGCGACGACTCGGAGTGTCAGCTGCTCTCCCCCACCACCGATCCAGATCGGCGGCGTCGGTTGCTGCAAGGGCTTCGGGTCGCACTGTGCCCGCTTGATGTCGTAGTACTGGCCTGCGAACGTGGTTTCGGCCTCGGTCCACATCGAGCGGACGATTTGAACGGTCTCGTCCAACATGCCGATTCGATCCTTGGGCTTCGGAAACTCGAAGCCGTAGCTCCGATATTCGTTCTCGTACCAGCCCGCCCCGATCCCCCAATCGAGGCGGCCACCGGAGATCACATCGATCGTCGAGGTGATCTTGGCGAGCACACCGGGGTTGCGGTAGCTGTTGCAGCCCACCATCTGGCCGAGCCGGATCGTCGAGGTGAGTTGGCTGATCGCGGCAATCGTGGTCCAACATTCGAAGACCGCTTCGCCTGCCGGCCGGGGGACGTTGTGGAAGTGGTCGTACACCCAGAGCGAGTCGTAGCCGAGTTGTTCGGCGCGTTTGGCAATGCCGACCGCCGTCTGCCATTTGGCGGCGGCTCCGTCGACCGAAACCAACTCCATCTTCCATCCCTGAGGTACGAAGACGCCGAACACGATTTCAGGGCCGTTCATGACCTCCACGTTATGCGCACGAGCCGAGTTACGAACAATGATGTGGTGCCATGACGACGACCCGCACTTTGCCAGCGGCCGGGATCGACCGGGCCCCGATCGACGCGCTCGTCGGCGACTACGCGCTCGAGCATCATTGTCCGACGATTTCGTGGGGCATCCTGCTCGACAACGCGCTCGCTGCCACCGGTGCGGCGGGAGACGTGACCGACCACACCGTGTATCGGATTGCCTCGATGACGAAGTCCTTCTCCGCTGCAGCGACCCTGATGTTGCGTGATCAAGGCGTACTTCGGCTCGACGATCCGATCGACCTGCATGCGCCGGAACTGGCCGGACTACGGAGCCCGACGACCGACGCCCCTGCCATCACGATTCGCGATCTGCTCTCGATGACCAGCGGGTTGATCGAGGACGACTCGTGGGCGGACCGGCATCTCGATCTGACCGACGACGAATTCGATCGGATCGTTTCCGACGGTCCCGTGTTCGCTCAACCGACGGGTGTGCGATTCGAGTATTCGAACTTCGGTTTCGCCGTGCTCGGCCGGGTGATCCAGCGGGCGTCGGGTCAACGGATCCAGGAGATCGTCTCCGAACGGCTCCTCGCCCCACTGGCGATGCACCAGTCGACATGGCTGCAACCGGATCACGACGATTGGGCGCCTCCGCTGCGTTGGCTCGATGATGGGTACGTCGCCGAAATTCCCTCGCCAGGTGATGGGTTGGTCGCGCCGATGGGCGGGATCTGGAGCACTGTCGCTGATCTGGCGAAATGGGTGGCGTGGCTGAGTGATGCGTTTCCGGCACGCGACGGACTCGACGACGGCCCCTTGGCACGTGCATCGCGGCGGGAGATGCAGATGATCCAGCGATACGTCGGTTCTCGGTCGCTGCGGGGCGTGCGTTCACCAACCGGATACGGCCTCGGTCTCCGAATTCTCGATGAATCGGATCTTGGGACGGTCGTCACACATTCCGGGGGCTTTCCTGGCTACGGCTCGAACATGCGTTGGCTCCCGGGCCGCGGGGTCGGCGTGGTCGCCCTGTCCAACGTGACGTACGCACCGATGACCGAGTTGACCGCCTGCGTCCTCGATCTCGTCAATCAGCAGGGCCTGGTGCCTCGACTCCCGGTGCCGGTCAACCCAGCCCTCCACGAGGCCGGCCGGCAGCTCATTCGCCTGTTCAACGGCTGGACAGACCGGCTCGCTGATTCGATCTTCGCAGACAACGTGCAGTGGGATGATTCGTACGCCCGCCGCCGGAACTCGGTGAGTTGCTCGATCAGCCCCCCGATCGTGATCAACGAGGTCGCCGCCAGCGATCATGGATCGGCGACGGTCAGGTGCACCGATGCTGCGGGCAAAGCGATCACCATCACCTTCTCGTTCGCTCCGATCTCGCCCCCACTGATTCAGGAGTACGAGATCGTGGTCGAATGACCGGTCGCTCCAGCTTCTCGGGCTTCCTTCAGCGGAAGAACCTCCGGGCGAATTCCTCGCGGGAGCGTGCCCGATCCGCATCGGTCGGTCGCGCCGGGACGAGCATCTCCTGTGCTCGGCGGCGTTGGGCATCGGCGACAAGTTCTCGGAACCGTTCGTCGGGATCGCGCTTGCCCTCACCGGCCCGGTGACTCGCACGTGCGAGTTCGATCTGGTGATCGAACAGGTTGTTGATCGCAGCACGGAGCACGTCGGTCCGGTTCGTAAACGGGGTCGGCACCAGGCGGTCGACCTGATCGACCAGGTGCTCGTCCATCCGAATCGCCAAGCGGTACATCACGGTTCCAAGGAGGGATTGGCCGGGCGGGTCGGCGACCATCCCGCGCCGCCGCATCCTGGTTCGACGTGTCGCCGGCCCGCCAGATCGATCACGATCTGTCCGCCGCGAGGGCCTCGGCGGCGAGCATCCGATCCGTGAGGTGGCGGGCCTTGACCAGACCCGTGTCCTGACTGATCAGGATGTCGTGTTCGTCGCAGCGCCGCGCCTGCATCCCGATCTCTTGGAGCGCAAGCGCATCGGCGTCCTCCTGCAACACGACGCCGAGACCTGATTGCAGGTCGGCCGTGGCCCGGTGGTCGTCGATCGCGAAGTTGCGACAAAACGCATAGAAGTACCACGACGTGTGGGGATCGATCGGGGTGATCGCATTCAGCACCTTGATGAGGTAGCCCTCCTCCCGCGGGCGACCCTGGCCGGTGATCCCGGAATGCAGCACGTGGTAACTCGGAACGAAGAACTCCGTGCAGTGGAACCGATCGACGAGACCGGTCGTGCCCATCGTGGCGGCGTACAGAGGAGGGGCGACGACGCCTGGCATGAACCGGTCGGCGGTGACCACATTGCCGTCTTCCGTCACCGTGAGCGGGTGCCGCGGGATGTACTCGTCACCAACCGTCGAAGTGTGCAGGAACGTCTCGTGGGTGAGATCGAGCAGGTTGTCGTGGATCAGCTGCGCCCGGCAGTCGAACCCGACCGAGTGCGTCACGGTCGCCCAGTCAGGATCGTTCATCCAATGCGTGTCGGGCACCTCGGCAGCTCCGGCGAGCGCCGGGTCCCCTGGCCAGACCCAGATCCAACCATCCTTCTCGACGACCGGATACGACCGGACGGCGAGCCGAGACGGGATCTTGTCCTGCGCTGGGATCAGTTTGCAGAATCCCCCGGTGTCGTACGAAAAGCCGTGGTATCCGCACTGGATCAGATCGCCGACGACAGCGCCTTGGGAGAGCGGATAGGCGCGGTGCGCACACCGATCGGCCAGCGCGCCGATCTCACCGTTGGTGTTCCGGAACAACGCCATCGATTGGCTGCAGATCTCGCGATGAATCGGCTGATCGCCGACCTCGTGAGTCCACGCCGCCACGTACCAAGCATTCAGGACAAACACCACGAAGCGATCATTGCATACAGTTGTCGCCAGCATGCACAGCACCGTGTCAACGACCGTCCTAGATCGACTCGCGTCGATCGTCGGCGCCGCCTACCTACTCGTAGGGGACGACGTGGCGGCGATCGACCCCGGCTGGCACGCCGACAATTTGGGCGCCGGTGTGGTGGTCTCGCCGGCATCGACGGATCAGGTCGCAGCGATCGTTCGGGTCTGCCATGACCACGGCATCTCCGTGGTTCCACAGGCCGGTCGCACGGGATTGGTGGGTGGCAGCACTTCGGCGCCGGGTCAGATCGTGTTGTCGCTGTTGCGGATCAACCAGATCGAGCCGATCAATGCGACCGATCGGGTCGCCGTGGTCGGGGCAGGTTGCACGCTGGAGTCGCTCCAGATCGCCGCTGCTCGGGTTGGCCTTGAACCGGGGATCGACCTCGCTGCCCGGGGTTCGGCGACGATCGGCGGCATGGTCTCGACCAATGCCGGTGGCGTGATGGCGTTCCGGAATGGCGTGATGCGCCACCGAGTGCTCGGGCTCGAAGCGGTGCTTCCCGATGGCAGCGTGTTCTCCGACCTCACCAAGGTCGTCAAGAATTCCGCCGGCTATGACCTCAAGCACCTGCTGATCGGCGCGGAGGGCACACTCGGCGTCGTGACTCGAGTCGTTGTCCAACTCGACCCGGTGCCGCCTGCGACGGCGACCGCCCTGTTCGCACTGCCTTCAGTGGCAGCTGCGCTCGATCTGATCCGGACCGCGCTCGACGCCGAATCCGGCCACCTCCGCGCCGCCGAGGCGCTCTGGCGGAACTACATCACCTTGACGAGCGAAGCCGTCGGGTGGTCGGCAGCGGCGGCAGGGATCGAACTGGAACAACCGATCTTCTTGATCCTCTCGCTCGGAGGCAACCGGGACGATCTGCTGCTCGACGCGTTCGGTCGGCTGTTCGACGAGATACTGAGCCGTCACCCGTCGGTGACCGGTTTGGTGGCGGCCTCCGCTCGTCAGGCCGCCGAACTCTGGCGACTGCGCGAGGACACCGACATCTTGTATCGCACGAATCCCGGTGCACCCTCGTACGACGTCTCGGTCCCGCTCTCGCAGATCGACGACTACGTGACGACCGTGCAAGCAGGTCTGACGGCGATCGATCCAGGGCTCCAGCCGTACATCTTCGGGCATCTCGCGGACGGCAACCTGCACATCGTGTTCAATCGTCCGGGACCGTTCGCGCCGGCACTCACGACGGCAGTCGAGGATGTCCTGTATCGCCAACTCCGCACCCTCGGCGGCTCCTTCTCCGCCGAACACGGCGTCGGATCGAAGCGAATCGAGGCGATGATCGACACGACCGATTCGACCAAGTTCACGCTCATGCAACGCATCAAATCGACGCTCGATCCGAGCGACATGATGAACCCTGGAAAGGTCCTCCCGAATGATTGATATGCATGAGTGATCCGCAACGTGGTTCCGTGTTGCCGAGTCGGGCGCGTGTGGTCGTGATCGGTGGCGGGGTGATCGGCACCTCGATCGCCTATCACCTCGGGCAGATGGGTTGGGTCGACACCGTCCTGGTTGAGCGGGACCAGCTCACGTCGGGAACGACCTGGCACGCCGCCGGGCTGATGGTGACGTTCGGCTCCACGTCAGAGACCTCGACGGAACTGCGTAAGTACACTCGCGATCTGTATGCCCGGCTCGAGGCCGAGACCGGCCTGGCAACCGGATTCAAGCCGGTCGGGTTCGTCGAGCTGGCAACCGAGTCGGGCAGGTTGGAGGAGTACCGACGAGTCGCCGCGTTCAACCGGGTGTGTGGTGTCGACGTCCACGAGATCTCTCCACGAGAGGTGTCCGACCTGTTCCCGCTGGCCCGCACCGACGACGTGCTGGCCGGCTTCTATGTTGCTGGAGACGGCCGGGTCAACCCGGTCGATGCGACCATGTCGATGGCGCGAGGCGCTCGCCAGTTCGGTGTCACCATCGCCCAGGGCGTGACGGTTCAAGATGTGGTTGTCCGCAACGGAGCGGTGCATGCAGTGGTCACGGATCACGGCACGATCGAGTGCGACTTCGTGGTGAATGCGGCAGGTATGTGGGCCCGTCAACTCGGAGAACGCTCCGGCGTGGCGATTCCCCTGCAAGCTGCCGAGCACTACTACTTGATCACCGAGCGGATGGAAGGGCTCGACCCGTCATGGCCAGTGATCGAAGACCCCGCCAACTTCGGCTACTACCGCGAGGAAGTCGGTGGGCTGATGATCGGTCTGTTCGAGTCGGTCTGCGCACCCTGGAAGGTCGAGGGAATCCCCCACAACTCGTCGTTCACCTCTCTACAGCCCGATTGGGATCGCATGGGCCCGTACGTCGAGGCGGCGATGAGCCGGGTCCCTGTGTCGTTGGAAACCGGTATTCGGACGTTCTTCTGCGGCCCCGAGAGCTTCACGCCCGACCTCCGGCCGATTGTCGGACCCGCTCCCGAAGTCCGCAAATACTTCGTCGCCGCGGGGCTCAACTCGATCGGGATCCTGACGGGTGGTGGACTTGGGCGACTCGTGGCACGGTGGATCACGACCGGCGATCCGGGCGCCGATGTCACCGGAATCCATCCCGATCGTCTCCAGCGCTACCAGTCGAACCCGGAGTACCGACGGACCAGGACCGTTGAGTCGCTGGGGATGGTGTACCAGTGTCACTTCCCCAACCGGTCGATGAAGACCGCCCGCGACGCCAAGCGATCGCCCCTCCACGATCGGCTCGTCGTTCAGGGCGCCTACTTCAAAGACGTCAGCGGATGGGAGGGTGCCGACTGGTACGCCGGCCTGGACCAGACGCCCGAACCGGGCGAACTGACGTGGGGTCGCCCGTCATTCTGGCCGAACTGGGAGGCCGAGCATCGTGCCTGTCGCGATGGCGTGATCCTGATGGACATGAGCTTCATGTCGAAGTTCCGGGTGCAGGGCGAGGATGCTGGCTGCTTGCTCGATTGGATCTCGACGAATTCCGTCAACGGCCCATCGGGTCAGATCACCTATACCCAGTGGCTCAACGAACGCGGCACGCTCGAAGCCGACCTGACGGTCACGAAGTTGACCGACGAAGAGTTCTTCGTCGTCGCCACCGATACCGCCCACCGTCACGTGGAGGCGCATCTCAAGAACCACATCGGGGATGCGCACGCCTTCGTCACCGACGTCACCGGCGGTTTCGCACAGATCAACATACAAGGGCCGCATTCGCGGGCGCTGCTGCAGACCCTCACCACGATCGATCTCTCGAACGACGCGTTTCCATTCCGGACGGCTCGGGAGATCGATCTCGGGTTCGCTCGCGTGCTGTGCATCCGCATCACGTACCTCGGCGAACTCGGTTACGAGCTGTTCATTGCGAGCGAACAAGCCGTCCACGTCTACGACCTGATCGTGGCGGCCGGCGAGACGTTCGGGCTGCGACATGCCGGCCTGAAAGCGCTCGCCAGCCTCCGGATGGAGAAGGGCTACCGCGACTACGGGCACGACATCGACAACACCGATGGACCACTCGAGGCCGGATTCGGCTTCGCAATGGCAGTCGACAAGCCGGGCGGCTTCGTCGGCCGTGAGGCGGTGCTGAGGGCGAAGCCGGCTGGCGGGCTGACGCGGCGGCTCGTTCAGGTCGTGATCACCGATCCCGAGCCGCTGCTCTACCACGCCGAGCCGGTGCTTCGGAACGGGGACGTGGTCGGCTATGTCCGGGCGGCGTCGTACGGCCACTCGCTGGGAGGTGCGGTCGGGTTGGCGATGGTCGAGGCATCTGGCAGTGCGTCGCGGGCGTGGCTCGATGAAGGTGACTGGGCCGTCGACGTTGCAGGCACCGTCTACCCGGCCGCCGTCTCGCTGCGACCGATGTACGATCCGGACAACGCCCGTATCCGGGCCTGAAGGGACCCGCATGAGCCACGCTGCCGGATCGACGGATGCCGTGATCGAGTCGGCCCTCAGCGACCAGTCGGGCCTGCTCGCCGCCCTGACTCGGTTGCACGAATCGGCACTCGATGCGGTCGACCGCGATGTGCTCGAGCTGTGCCGCCAGCGAGTCACGGTGCTCCTCGGATCCGAACCGCTCCGATCCGACCAGGCGTCGATCTCATCCAGGTCGTCATCCAGGTCGCCGTCCAGGTCGTCGTTCGTGTCGTCGTTCGTGTCGTCGTCACAGTCGCCATCGGCGACCCCGACCGAACGCGCATGTCTCGATTTCACGGATCAGTTCGTGACCGACGTGGCATCGATGACGGACGAGGTGGTCGAGGCAGTCCGCACCCAACTCGGCGATGACGGCCTGTTGAACTTCACCAACGCGTTACTGGTCATCGAACAACGCCAACGATTTCAACTCGCGATCAGTCGTCTGTTGCCGGAGTGTGCGGTATGAGCATCAGCGCTCGTATCGCCTCAGCGGCCAGGATGGATGACGGACTGCGGGGGGCGATGGACGACTGGCAACTGCGGGTCTTGGCGCTCGGTTCGGTCGATCCGGTGTGCACCGAGGTCGTGCGAGTTCGGGCGGCAAGACATCATGACTGCCACACTTGACTCTCGATCCGTCTGGCAGTTGTTAGACAGAACGAGATCGATCGAGCAGCCGTGGAACATGCGTTGGATCCGAATTCGGATGGTTTGTCCGAACAGCATCGACTCGCTGTCGCCATCGCCGACGCAGTGATGACACGTCCAGACGAACTGGATGACGAGACGGTTCGCCAAGTTCGAGATCGGTTCTCGCCGGAACAGATCATCGAGATCGTCCTGAAGGTTCTCAAGTTCAACACACAGAAGGTGAAGGTGGCGTTGGGAACCCACACCTGGCTGACGCCGGAGCAGATCGCTTCCGTGCGTTGGAACACCGAAGCGACCTATGTCGCCGCCGACTGACTGGTAATCGTGGCAAACGCGCGATAGACAGTTTCCAGCGGGCTTCTTTGCACAAGATCGGCGAGGGAGCACATGAATTCTGGATTCAAGTCGCAGGCCGTGATCGGCCTGATCGGGATTGGCGTGGTTGGGCTGATCGTGGCTCAGCAAGCAACCTGGGACACGACGGAAGCATCGTCGAGTGCGCTGATCGGGATCACGTCACCGGATCGCATCGAGCCACCTGGCACAACCGCCCCGGCGAGCACGACGTCGACGACGTCCACCGCGGTGCTCGTGATCGCGACCACCATTGCCTCCACGACGACAACGATTCCGGCGACCACGGTCCCGGCGGCCACGATTCCTCCGACAACACCGCCGCCGCCGGCACCTGTCGAAGTGCTTGTCCCACCGCCGGCGGCAACGACCCCACCGGCTGCAGCACCGGCGCCGCAACCAACTCCGGCGCCGCAACCAGTTCCAGCACCGCCACCCGCACCGACACCCGCGCCGGCACCGCCACCGCCACCGGCGGCGGCGGCCGGATCGGTGTCGAGCGCTGCGATCGACGCCGCCAACGCTGAGCGGGTCGCCGCCGGCCTCGCCGCGTTGCAGTCGGGCGCGGCGCTCAACTCCGCAGCCGTCGCTCACTCGATCGATCAGGCCTCTCACAACACGATGACCCACACAGGGTCCGACGGATCGAACGCAGGTACCCGGCTGGCGCGTAGCGGCTTTTCTGCGAGCACGTGGGGCGAGAACGTCGCCGCCGGCTATACGTCGGCCGCCTCGGTCGTCAGCGGGTGGATGGGAAGTTCCGGTCACCGCGAGAACATCCTCAACCCGAACGTCACCTACATCGGAGTCGCCTACGCGCAGGCCGGCGACGGCACGCTGTATTGGACAATGGTGCTGGCGGCATGAGCGTCTCGGCACGTCACGCGGGTCCCTAGGCAACTCGATCCCCACCGGTACGCTCACAAGCGGACCGAACGAGGAGACCGATGACGGCTACCAATACCCGGGCGTATCGAGACGGTGTCATGGAATCGGAGGGTTTTCCGATCACCGAAGTTTCGGATTTCCTGGCGCAGGAGAACACGATGGTGTGGGTCGATTTCTGCGAGCCGTCGATCGAACAACTCGACGAGCTGGCCGGCGAGCTCGGGATCCACGAACTGGCGGTCGAGGACGCGCTCGGACCGCATCAGCGGCCGAAACTCGACCACTACGAGTCACATCTGTTCCTGTCATCGCACGCCGTTCGGGTCAATCCCGAAGAGAGCACACTCGACGTGACCGAGATCGATGCGATCATCCATCAACGCTGGCTGATCACGATTCGCAAGGACGACAACTTCTCGATGGAGCCAGTGACCCAACGTTGGGACCGCTCGAGCGACCTCGCCAAGCACGGCGTCAGCTTCCTGCTGTACGGACTGCTCGATGTGATCGTCGACGGTTACTTCGAAGCGATCGAACTGTTCGATCAGTACTACGACGAGGTCAGCGAGGGGATCTTCGCCGAACAACCGCTCGACCCCAATCAGCAGCGCCACTGGTTCAAGATGCGCCAAGCGCTGGTCCGCTTGCATCGTCTCGTCGTACCGATGCGAGAGGCGGTGAGCAGTCTGATGCGTCGAGAACAGTCAGCGGTTGCCGAGTATCTGTATCCGTACTACCAGGACATCTACGATCACATTCTCCGGGTCACTGAATCGACCGACGCGCTGCGAGACCTCGTCGGCACGATCGTCGAGACCAACCTCAGCCTGCGCGACTACCGCCAGAACCAGGTGATGAAGAAAGTCACCAGCTGGGCGGCGATCGTCGCCGTCCCGACGCTGATCACCGGTTTCTACGGCATGAACGTGCCGTTCCCCGGTTACGGGGACCAGTCGGGCGCGATCGCCTCGAGCGTGCTCGTCGTGGTGATGTCGTCGGCGCTGTACCTGTTGTTCAAGGAACGCGACTGGCTGTAGCGATTGCGTCGACGGCGTTCGCTCAGGTTCAGAGGTCCGTCGACCGCTTTCCTGGGGTGAACGTGACCGGTAGGTGGCGGACGGCGTACACGCTGCCGCAGTCCTCGAAACGCTCGACGCCGTCCCACTGGACCTGGAAATCGGGAATGCGGGTGAAGATCTCGCGCATCATCGTCGAGAACATCAGGCGGGCGTGGTGGGAGCCGAGGCACCGATGGGCTCCCATCCCGAACGCCATGTGGCGATTGCTGGTGCGGTGGATGTCGACCTTTTCGGGGTCGGGAAACATCTTCGGGTCGCGGTTGGCCGCCCAGAACATCATCAACACCCGATCGTCCTTCTTCATCGGCTGACCGTGGAATTCGACGTCCTCGGCGAGCCGTCGATAGAGACCACCGCCCGGGCCGCAGTACCTGAGGAACTCCTCGATCGCCTTCGGCATGTGGTCGATCTCGTCGATCAGTTGCTGGCGCAGGGCAGGGTCCTGATCGATCACCAAGATGCTGTTGCCGGTGACTCCGGACGTCGTATCCATCCCGCCGAGCAACACCAGCATCGAGAAGTCCCTGACCTGCTCGTCGGTCAACAACGCACCGTTGACCTCGGTCCGCATCATGTTCGTGAACAGGTCGTCACCGTCGGTCTCTCGGCGTCTGGCGATCTCCATCCCGATATGGGTGTACAGATTGGTGATCGCCTCGATCCCCTTCTCCGGATAGTGGGCGGAATCGTGGATCAGGCCGTGCACCCAATCGACCCAGTCTCGCCAATTCTCGGACTCCCACTCCAACATCTCGAGCGTCACGCGGGCCGGCAGCGCCGTGAACAGCTCGTAGCTGAGGTCTGCTTCCCCGCGGTCGATGAACGCGTCGATCAACTCGGTGCAGATCTCCGTGATCCTTGGTTCCATCGCCTTGGCATGGCCCGGGTTGAACCATGCCAGCACCATCTTGCGATATTCCTGTTGAATCGGTCCGTCGATGTCGATCGGGATCAACGGCGCCTCATAGAGCGCTCCCGGAACACCCTTCGGTAGCTCCACGCTGTGCACCGAGCGGAAAAGCTCGTGATTCTGAACCGCGTCGTACAGTGCGTCGTAGCCCCAGATCGCCCAGAAGCCGTCGTGGGCATCGGACCAGCCCATCGGGCAACCGGATGGGTTGTGCATCAACTCGTTGAGCACTTCCGTGTTGTGATCGCGCAACTTGGGTGCGTGATGGTCGAAGTCGATGATGTGCTTACCGGCAGGTGCGTCGTCAGTGATGCTCATGTTGTCAACCTCTCAGTCCAGCTCAACGATGATTGCTTGCTCGGGGCATTCGCGTGCCGCTGCCAGGAACACCTCCACGGGAACGGTCAACTCGGCACCCTGCTTGACGACCGAGCGATCCTCCAGATCGATGAACTCGAATGCCTCCGGAGCATGAGTCAGGCACAGCGCATGGCCGCGACACTTCTCTGGATCAACGAACACTCTCATGTGGCCCCCTCGCCATCGTTTCCCTGATCGGAAGCTAACAACACCTGACACAACCGTCAAGTCTGCTGGGCCGGACGATCAGCCGAGCGCGAAATCACCCACGAGTCGGACCCAGCGGGCCCAGAGTTCAGGCGGGTAGTCGTGCCCCATCCCCTCGATCACTTCGAATCTGGCCCCGGGGATCAAGGCCGCGGTACGACGACCGCCTTCGATCCCGATCAACGTGTCGCAGTCACCGTGGATCACGAGCGTCGGAACGTCGAGCAGTCGCAGCCGATCGGCCCGTGGCGGGCTGGCGGACGTCGCAAGGAACTGTCGCGTCGACCCGGTCGGCTCGAAGCAGCGCTCGAACGATCGCTCGGCACTGGCGCGCCAACGGGCTTCGTCTCGGAAGGCAGGGCTGCCCCAGATTCGCAGCCCACCGACCCAGTTATCGATGTGTTCCTCACGATTGGTGACCGGCGGGCGGGTCATGAACGCCCATGCCTCCGGTGAGGAGGTCCGGTACTCGGGCTCGCCGGTCCACGACATCACAGATGTCATCGTCAGGGCTCGATCGGGATGGTCGATGGCGATCTGCTGGACGATTGCCCCGCCCATCGACAGGCCCATGATGTGGGCGCGCTGCACGTGGGCAGCGTCGAGCACAGCGATCGCGTCATCGGCCATGTCTGCCAGCAGGTAGGCCTCCCCCTTCGGACCCACCGGCGCGTCAGCGAACTTGCTCGACAGACCGACGTCGCGGTTGTCGAAGCGGATCACGTGGAATCCACGCTCGACGAACATCGCACACCATTCCCCGGCGTAGTTGATGCACTGGCTCCCGAGCCCGTTCACCATCAGCAACGTCGGCGATCCTGGATCGCCGAACTGCTCGTAGTAGACCTCGCAGGTCCCGTTCGTGGCAACGCTCATTGGCGGTACTCCACTCCTGGCAGAACGCACAATTGCTCGTAGAGGAGATTGGCGGCGAGCAGCGCCGTGTTCCCTGACGCGTCGTAGATCGGAGCAACCTCGACCAGATCGGCGCCGACGAGTTGCAACCCGCGACAACCGCGCACGATTTCGACGCCTTGGACCGAGGTCAGCCCGGCGACTTCGGGCGTGCCGGTTCCGGGGGCGAACGACGGGTCGAGGCCGTCGATGTCGAACGTGAGGTAGCTCGGCCCGTCACCGAGTTGCCGGCGGACCTCCCCCATCAGTGGCGTCAGCGAGCGGTACCAGCACTCCTCGACGGGTACCACGCGTCCGCCGATCGAAGTGATCCAATCGAAGTCCTCGGCGGCGTAGCCGGTCCCCCGGAGCCCGATCTGAACAGTCCGGCTCGGGTCGACGAGCTCGTCCTCGATCGCCCGCCGCAACCAAGAGCCGTGCGTGATCCGTTCGCCGAACATCGTGTCGTTGACATCGGCATGGGCATCGACGTGGACAATCCCGACAGGACCGTGCACGGCGGCGATCGCCTGCAGGATCGGATACGTGATCGTGTGATCGCCACCGATCCCGATCGGAACCGCGCCGTGAGCAACGACTTGGGTGACGAAGTCGGTGATGATCGGCATCGATGCCTGCGAGTTGAACGTGTTGATCGCCACGTCGCCGATGTCGGCGACCGTCAAACTGTCGAACGGCGCAGCCCTTGTCGCCATGTGATACGGGCGCAACAGACACGATTCGGCTCGGATCGCACGCGGTCCGAATCGGGCGCCCGGTCGGTTCGACGTGCCGACATCGAAGGGCACGCCATAGAAGGCGACGTCGAGGCCGTCGGCGCTCTCGCGGGCCGGCAACCTCATCATCGTCGCCGGTCCGCCGAATCGTGGCATCTGATTCCCGCCGAGCGGTTGCGGACGTTCGGAGTTGGTCACGTGGTCAGCCTAGATTCGCGGCTCGATGACGAACGCACGCCGACCCAACATTTTGATGATCATGTACGACCAACTCACGCCGTCCATGCTGGGTTGCTACGGCGGTCCAGCAATCGCGCCGACGATCGACCGGTTGGCCACAGAGGGCGTGACGTTCGACGCCGCCTACACCAACAGCCCGCTGTGCACGCCGGCGCGCTACTGCATGATGACCGGTCGCCTGCCTTCGTCGACCAAGGGCTACGACAACGCCGCATATCTCGCCAGCACGATTCCGACCTTCGCCCACGTCGCTCGTCGCGCCGGATATCGAACGGTGCTGTCGGGAAAGATGCATTTCGTCGGGCCAGACCAACTCCATGGTTTCGAGTCGCGACGGACGACAGACATCTATCCGGCGGATTTCGGTTGGACACCGGATTGGCGCGCCCCACTCGAGCGGATCGACTGGTGGTATCACAACATGGACAGCGTGACCGGAGCGGGTATCGCCGAGGTCACGAACCAACTCCTGTTCGACGACGAGACAGGTCACCATGCGGTTCGTGCACTGCATGATCTGGTCCGCTCCGACGATCAGGACCCGTTCCTGCTGGTCGCCAGCTTCACCCATCCGCACGACCCCTACGTCACCCGTCGTCGGTATTGGGATCGATACGGGGGGGTCGAGATTCCGATGCCGGTGATCGGCCGCAGCGACGTCATCGACGACCCGCACTCGACACGGCTGCGGGCGGCAGTCAACGAACACACCGTGACGATCACCGACGAACATGTCCGATCAGCTCGACGTGCCTACCTCGGCAACATCAGCTACGTCGATGAATGGACGGAGCGACTGGTCCGCTCACTCGAAGATCTCGGTGTCGCCGACAACACCGTCGTACTGCTGGTTGCCGATCATGGCGACATGCTCGGCGAGCGCGGCCTCTGGTACAAGATGAACTTCTTCGAAGGCTCGGCCAGGATCCCGCTCGTCGTGCACGCACCTGAGCAGTTTGCGCCTCGCCGTGTCGAATGTCCGGTGTCGCTCGTCGATGTGCTCCCGACGATCTGCGAGCTGATCGGCGCCGACGTGTCGGACCTGACCGATCCGCCGGCAGGTCGATCGCTCGTGCGCCTTTGCGAGGGCGCCGTCGAGGATCGCGAGGTGATCGGGGAGTACATGGCCGAGGGCTCGATCTCGCCGATCGTGATGATCCGCCGTGGTGAGTACAAATTCGTCCACTGCCGACACGATCCGGACCAGCTGTACGACCTTCGCTCCGACCCGCACGAGCTGCGGAATCTCGCTCTCGATCCGGGGTTCGGCGGGGTGACGTCAGCGATGCGCGCAAGCGTGGAGCAACGGTGGGACCTCGACGCTCTCGAACGGGACGTGCTCGATGATCAGGCCCGCCGGCGATTCGTGACCGAAGCGCTCCGCCACGGCGAATACACACCGTGGGACTTCACGCCGACGACGAACGGAGGATCCCAGTACATGCGCAACCACCTCGATCTGAACGACGTGGAACGAACTGCGCGCTGGCCGCGCTAACGGAATCGGACGCCCTGTCGGGCGAGTTCAGCTTGGATCGCCGAGATGTCGGGGCTGTCGAGACCGGAGTCCTTGTGCAGCGACAGCGCGGCGGCGATGCCCGCTCCCTGGCCGAGCACGGCACAACACGACATGTTCCGAGTGGAGGCGTGCGAGATGCGATCCCCGCCCGACGAGCGGCCGGCGACCAACAGGTTGCGAACGCCTTTCGGCAATAGGTTGCGATACGGCAACTGGAAGTAGCGCCCAGTCGTGGGCAGGATCAAGATGCCGTAACCGTCGATGAACTCCGGGTAGATCCCGATCGAATCGTCGAATCGGCCCTGCTCGCGCACGTCGTGTTCGGTCATGTTGTAGACGGCATCGATCTTGCGGGTATCACGCACACCGAGTGTCATCCCGAAATTCCGGAGGCGAGCTCCGGAGCAACCGGGCGTGTATGCCCTGAGCGCCTTGATCGCTTGCATTGCCTGCTTGCGGCCTTCGATCTCACCACGTGTCAGATCATCGGGATCGGTGCCGTCGATCCCTGCCATGTGGATCAGGTTCATGTACGTGAGCTCGCCGGTGTCGTGGATTGCTCCCCACGAACCGGCCAGCGTCGACAGGTACGCCGGGATCAGGCCATCGGCGATTGCCTTCTCGAACGGCTTGCGAAGGAACGGCGAGAACATGTCGTCCTCCTTGCCCGTCGTTTCGATGTCCCACTCACCGTTGCCGGCCCAATCCTTGTAGGTCTGTGGGTCGTCCTTGATGCCATCGATGAACGCTCGCTTGTCGACACCCGACAGATGGAACATGACAGAGGCAGCCATCATGGCCTCTTTGGGGGTGAGGTGGGTCGGTGCGCCCGCCCTGTGAGCCACGTCGGCATCACCCGAGGCGTCGATCACGCGGCGGGCCCTGATCGCTTCGCGACCCGCCTTCGACTCCGTGATGATCCCCGTGACGGTGTCGCCGTCCATCATCGGAGCAACGAACGACCGATGCAGCATCGCGCGGATCCCAGCCTCCTCGACGAGCGCGTCAGCGACGAGTTTGAAGCCCTCCGCATCGAGTTCGTACGACATCGACTGACTCTCCGGGACGGCGGCATCCATCGCCAACGCCCGGGTTTCGAACTCACGCCCGATCCCGTCGGCCTCGACCGTTTGCTCATGGCGATACCACGCCATTCCTTCCACACCGACCGCCGTGATGTTGCCGCCGAAGCATCCGAAACGCTCGACCAGCGTGACCTCGACCCCCGCCCGGGCGGCGGCCAGTGCTGCAGCCAGACCGGCCGGCCCTGAACCGACGACGAGCACGTCGGTCTCGTGGATCACGTCGATCTCACGTGCCGGCTCGAGGATCGTGCCCAACGGAGTTCTGATCGTCATCGAGTGCCTCAGATCGTCGAAAGGGCCGCCGAGATCGACGGCGTATCGGCGAGCAGGCGTTTGGTGTACTCCTGATCCGGGTTGGCGAGGACGTGCTCGGTCGGGCCGAACTCGATGATCTTGCCGTCGGCCATCACCGCCACCTTCTGCGCGAACGAGCGCACCAGCGGCAGGTTGTGGGTGACGAAGAGCATCGACAGACCGAGATCACGCTGCAGATCGACGAGCAACTCGATCACGGCGGCCTGCACCAGCACGTCGAGCGCGGAGGTGACCTCGTCACAGATCAGCACGGATGGCCGACTCACGAGCGCTCGGGCGATCGCTACGCGCTGACGCTCCCCGCCACTCAGTTGGTCGGGGTAACGCGAGGCGTAGGCAGCGGTCAGCGATACCCGCTCGAGCATCTCGGCAACTGCCTGACGCGCTTCTTGAGCCGAGGCGCCGGCAATCCGCAACGGTCGCGCGACCGACTCACCGACACTGCGGCGGGGGTGCAACGAGCCATATGGATTCTGGAACACGTACTGGATCGACAGGCGCTGGGCGGTGGGACGGTCACGCGACGACCTCCCGAGCGGGTTGCCGTTCAATACGATCTGGCCGGTCCACTCGTGGTGCAGACCGCCGATCGAACGCGACAGCGTCGACTTGCCGGAGCCGGACTCGCCGACCAACGCGACACACTCGCCGCGCCCGACCTCGAACGACACGTCGTGAACGACCTGGTGGCGTGTGTACGAAGCGCTCACGCTCCGCAGCGCGAGGGCGGCGTCATCGACGTTGGCTGTTTCGAGCGAGATCCGGTGCGGGCGGGTCCGCTCCGGCACCTCCCCCGCCCGGAAACAGCGGACCGAATGGCCGAGTGCCACCTCGGTGACTGCCGGGAAGGAGGTGTGACAGGCGTCGACCGCCAGTTCGCACCGGAGTGCAAACGCACATCCCACGGGACGTTTTCCCGGCGAAGGGGCGCGTCCACCGAGGCCGACGATCGCATGCTCGCCGCTGATGTCGGGGGCGGCCGCAGTGAGGTAGCGCGTGTACGGATGCTGCGGATCCTCGAAGATCGCTCTGGTGGGGCCCTGCTCGACGATTCGCCCGGCGTACATCACGGCGACACGGTCGGCGAGGCTGGCGACTACCGCCAGGTCGTGGGTGACGTACAGCGCAGCAACGCCGTGCTGTCGAGTGAGATCTCTGATGGTCGCCAGCACGTGGGCCTGGGTGCTGACGTCGAGACCCGTGGTCGGTTCATCCAGCACGATCACCGAGGGCCGGCACGCGAACGCCATCGCCAATCCGACGCGTTGTTGCTGGCCGCCGGAGAGCTGGTGCGGGTAGCGCCGCATGAACTGCGGGATCGACGGCAACAGGACCTCGTTCATCACCTCGACCGCCCTGGCTCGGCGGGCCTCGGTCGACCCGCCGAAACCGTGGAATTCCATGACTTCGAGGAGCTGTGTTTCGATCCGGAGCGCCGGGTTGAGCGAGCTGGATGGGTCCTGGGGGACGTAACTGACCAACTTGCCGCGTGCGGTCCTGAGGTCACGATCGTTCAGGGTCAGCATGCCTGAATCGTCGATCGTGATCGTGCCGCCGGCAATCGCCACGCCCTTGCGGGCATGACCGAGGACCGACAGACCGACCGTCGTCTTCCCGGAGCCGGATTCCCCGACGAGCCCGAGCACTTCGCCCGGAGCGATCTGTAGATCGACTTCGTCGACGATGTCGTCGCCCGTCGTGGCGACGTTGATCCGCAGCGATGAGATCGTCAGTCCGGGTGTCAGTGCTTGCGTCACTCCGGCGCCCTTCCGCGATCGATCCCAGCCGACGCGCGGGAGATGCCGTCGGCGATCAGGCCGGTACCGACGGTCAAGAGGGCGATCGCAATGATCGGGAGCACGCTCCCCCACGGCTGGTCCCAACCACGCAACTTGCCGCGATGCTCGTCGATCATCAGCCCCCAGTTGGCGGCGCCCGGATCCGGGACGAATCCGAGGAAACCGAGACCGGCAATCAGACCGGTCGCAAACGTGAGACGCAGGTTGGCCTCGACCAACAGCGGGGAGGTGACATTGGGCAACAATTCCGAGCGGATGATCCTCCACCGCGATTCGCCGAGCGCCTCCGCCGCCGACACGAAGTCGCGCTCCACCACCGAGACGGCGGCACCGCGTACGACGCGGGCGATGCGCGGCACGGTGGTGATGCCGACCGTCAACACGATCAGCTTCGTCGAGGCGCTGAAGATCGAGATCAGCACCAGCGCCATGATCACCTGCGGCAACGAAAGGATCACATCCATGAAACGCATCAGGACGGCGTCGAGCTTGCCTCGGTCGTAGGCCGCCAACAGACCGATCAACGTGCCGATCACGAGCGCCAGCGCGGTTGCCAACACGGCCGCGATCAACACCGGGCGGCCGCCGTACAGGAACCTGCTCCACACGTCGTATCCGAGGTCACCGGTTCCGAACAGGGTGTCCTTGTCGAGCTCACCGGGCCACTGGTGGGCCTTCCCGACGAACTCCTGTTCACCGTACGGAGCGAAGTAGCGGCCGAACACGGCGATCAGCGCCATACCAGTGGCGATCAGCACGCCGATTCGCGTCCGCCACATCCGCAGGGCAACCCGCATCACGCTCGGTGGCGCGGCGGCGATCGTGATCGTGGTTGTTGTCGTGGGGGCAGCGACTGCGCTCATTCGACACGCGTCCGGAGCCGAGGGGTGACCAGAATCGTTCCCACGTCGGCGAGCAGGTTCGTGATGACGTACACACCGGCGAGAATCATCGCCAGGAACTGCACGACCTGCACATCGTTGGCCCGCACGCCGGCCCGCATCGCCCCGCCGATCCCCGGGTAGTTGAACAAGAACTCGACCAGGATCACACCGGCCGCGAAGTAGGCGACGTTGAGGGCAATCACCTGGAGCACCGGGCCCAACGCGTTGGGGAGCGCATGACGCCACAACACGGTTCGCTCGGGGGCGCCTTTCAGGCGGGCCATCTCGACGTAGTCACTCTCGAGCACTTCGATCAACGAGATCCGGGTGACACGCGAGATGTATGGGACGGCGCCGGCGACGAGCGTGATCGTTGGAAGGATCATCTGCTTCATCTCGGTCCAGGGGCGCGCCCCGGCGTCGAGCTGCACGACGGCGGGCAACCAATTCCAGAGACCGGTCGAGAACACGATCACGAGCGTCAGCCCGACGACGAATTCAGGGAGCGAGGCCAGCACCAGCATTGTGTTCGTGGTGACCCCGTCGACCACGGAGTCGCGGCGACGCGCTGTCATCCCTCCGATCATCAGTGAAAGCGGCACGGAGATCGAGGTTGCCAGCAGCAACAGGAACAGCGAGTTGACGACGCGATCGCTGAGGTAACTGGTGATCTGGACGTTGGTGACGAACGATGTGCCGGGGTCACCCCGGATGATTCCTCCGAGCCAGTCGAGGTACTGGGTCGTGATCGGACGGTCGAGGCCCCACTGCTCCCGGAGGATCGCCAGCCGCTCCGGCGTCGCATCTCTGCCCAACACGGCTTGAGCAACATCGCTCGGGAGTAGTTGCGTGGCGCCGAAGATGATCATCGAGATGATCAACAGCGAGAGTTCGCCGATCAACAGCCGCTTGCAGATGAATTTGGTGATACCGCGACCGAGCACCGCGCCGGCGACGAGCAGCGTGTTCAGGATGATCAGGAGTGTGAGCGCCATCGGGACTCTTCAAGAGAGCGTCTACCGCCACCGAGCTCGTCGGTGGCGGTCGACTGCTTGGTGTGTATCAGGCCTTGAACGACAGGTTCTTGAAGCCGCGGCCGTAGTGGTCGAGGTTGAGCGTGTTCGCTCGCTCGACGAGGCCTTGGATCCGATCACTGTAGGCGTCGAGCGTGTTCTGGAAACACGGAATGATCAGACCACCCGTGTCGTACAGCTCCTGTTGCATCTTGGTCATGATCTCGCAACGCTTGGCGTCGTCGATCTCGGCCAGGGCTGCGTTGTAGTCGTCCTTGAACGTCGAGCCCTCCGGGGGCCAGTGGTCGCCGGGGTACGGTGAACTGTTCTTCAAGCTGCCTGCGGCAACCTGTGGAAGGAAGTTGCGTGTTCCCCAGTAATCCGTGGCGAACGTCCGCTTGAGGTACTCGTCGCCCCAATACGCGCCGCCGTCGAGGATCACCGGATTGACCTTGATCCCAGCGGCCTTGGCCTGTTCCGCGAACACCGTCACGATCTCCGGCAGGCCGGCTGTGTCGTTCGGTGCGAAGAAGTCGATCTCGAGATCGCTCTTTCCGGCCTCGGCGAGCAGGGCCTTGGCGGCCTCGATGTCTTGCACGCGCTGCGGGGCGCTGTCGAGGTAGCACGCGTCGAGCGGAGCGTAGAGGTCGTTGGCGATCCGCCCGAACCCGCTGAAGACCTGCTCGAGCATCGCCTCGCGGTCGACGATCAGGCGCATCGCCTGACGGACGCGAACATCGGTGAACGGCTCCTGGTCGACGGCCATCACGATCGACAGCCACGAGCCACCAGAGGAATTCAGGATCTTGTAGCCGTCGGTCCCTGAGATCTGCTCGACCGCCGTCGACGGGACGTCGGCAATGCAGTCGATCTGATCGGCCAACAGCGCATTGATCATCGCCTCGTTGTCGGCGAAGTCGATGATGTGGACTTCGTCGAACGACGGCTTTCCGGCCTCCCAGTAATTTTCGTTCTTGACGTGCGTCGACTGAACGCCGACCTCGAATGACTTGAGCACGTACGGGCCGGTACCGATCTGGTTCGAAACGTCGCCTGCGAAGCGCTCGTAACCGACTGGCACGATGCACGTTGTGTAGGCGCACAGCGCTTCCTTGAAGTTCGACACAGCCTGCAGCAGCTGGACCGTGACCGTGGCATCGTCGACCTTGGTGAGACCCTCCGCAGCCAGGACCGGTCGCAGTGCAGATCCACCGAAAAGCGCCGAGTCGGGGTCGAGCAGGCGGGTCATCGAGTAGATCACGTCGTCGGCCGTGACCGGGTTCCCGTTGCTGAACTTGACGCCGTCCTTCAACGTGATCGTGTAGTTGTCGGCGGCGTTGGCCGTGACATCCTTGGCGATCCCGTTGGTGTACTCCGGGACGTAGTCGGGGCTGAAGCTCATCAACGGTTCCCAACCGGTTGCCTGACGAGCGATGTCGGCCTTCGACACGATGTGTTGACCGTCGAGGATGTCGTTGGCGCCACCGAGCGTACCGACCCTCAGAATCCCACCCGATGTGGCCGGAGCGGGCGGGTCGGTAGCCGGCGCAGAAGAAGACGACGACTCCTCTGCTGCGGAACTCGAGGCGGATGGCTCGGTGCCGGCCGACGATTCGGACGCTGCCGCGCTCGACGTGTCGGCAGCATCGTCGTCGCTGCCGCATGCCGCCAGCGCGACGACGGCCGAACTCCCGATGATGAAGTTGCGACGGTTGAACGCGCTTTTGGCGATCGCTTCTAGGTTCTCTTCGTCAGCCATTCAGACTTCCCCCTTGTTTTGTGGATGCTCAGCCCCCATTGGCGACCATCAATCAGGCATCATAGTCACGATGCGATTGTCGAATCCCAACACTGGCATGAACAACGATCGACGATCCGGCGCTGAACTCTTGGCGGTCGCGTCCGAGCATTGCGACCCGAACCGGAGTGACATCCAGTACGGCCACACCGAGGGTGTCATCGACTTGACGTGGGGTCATCCGGATCCGTCGACGTTTGCGGGCGATGCGGTCGCCGCGGCAGCCCAGGCAATGATTCACGCTCATGGGTGGCAGACCCTCACGTACGGGGCGCCGGCCGGTGCTGCGTTCGTGCGCGACGGAGTCGCCGCACATCTCGGCGCCGTCGACCATCCCGTCTCACCTGACCGGATCGTCATCACCGCCGGCAGCTCGGGCGGGCTCGATCTAGTGCTGTCGCTGCTCGCCCGACCCGGCGACGCGGTGTTCGTCGAACAGCCGACGTACTTCCTGGCGTTGCGGATTCTGGCCGACCACGGGCTGATCGTCGTCGGGCTCGCCGGCGATCAAGACGGCCCTGATCCGGCGTACTTCGCCGAGCAGGCCGCCCGGGCGAAGCAGCAAGGCGTGCGGACGTTTCTCTATCTCGTCCCGACCTTCGCCAACCCGACCGGGAGGTGCCTGCCGTCCGACCGCGCCAGCGCGCTGCTCGAAACCGCCGCAGGCACAGGAACGATCGTGATCGAGGACGATGTGTATCGAGACACCAGCCCGACCGCGCCCCCCTCGCTGTGGAGCCTCGACCCCGACACGGTGATCCGATTGGGCTCGTTCTCGAAGTCGCTCGCCCCTGGGCTCCGCGTCGGCTACCTGACCGCCTCTGCCGACACCACCCGACGGATCACGAACTGCGGACTGCTCGACTCCGGCGGCTGCGTCAACCACTTCTCGTCGATGCTGGTCGGCGAGCTGATCCAGTCGGGAGTGTTCGCCGAGATCGTGCGGGCCGGTCAGGCGCGCTACAGAACCAGACGAGCAACCCTGGCGGGCGCCCTCGACAGGGATCTGATCTCGCTGGTCGAGCCGTCAGGTGGGTTCTTCCTCTGGCTCGGGCTTCCTGATGGCGTCACCTCTGATCAGGCCGTCGAGGCTGGTCGCACCGCAGGCGTGCTGGTCTCCAATGGACGGTCGTTCTACCCCGGCGCTCCCGCCGGCGAATATGTGCGAGCGTCGTTCAGCATGCTCGACGAGCAACTCCTCAGTGAGGGTGCCGATCGGCTGAACCACGCGTTGCGAGCACTCGTGCCTGATTGACCTGCTGATCGATCCGGTGATCGATCCGGTGATCGATCGATCCGGCGATCAGCGTGTCAGCCGGCGCTCGAAGAAGATCCGGTCGTATCCCTCGTCGATCCGTTGCTCGTAGACGACGAAGCCGCGGCGTTCGTAGTAGCCGATGTTCTCTTGCATGACTGCGTTCGTGTACAACCACACCCGATCGCATCCGCACTCACCGGCCCGCTCCAACGCCCGGTTGAGCAATCCAGAGCCGATCCCCGACCCGTGCATCGAAGGATCGACGGCGATGTTGTCGATGTAGTACGAATCGCCCTCGACCCAAGACACCAGCACCCCGACGACCTCGTCATGATCCGTCGAGACCGTCACGGAGCCCTGTTCCACCAGCGCCGCGTAGTCGTCAGTCATGGGTGCCGGGATGCGACCGATCAGTGGCACGAACCGGGAGTAGGCGCGGTTGACGACCTGGGAGATCGCCTCCACGTCACCCTCAACGGCCGGGCGGATCATCGGGGCGCCCGGAGCAGCGACTCCTGGGTGATCATCGCACCCAACGTGCCATCGGCCTGGTGCATCGAACCGGCGTACAGTCCGCGCGCGCCGCCGGCCATCAGCGGCCACATGTGGTGCAGGATCCATCGATCAGCGCTCACGGGAGCCCGGAACCAGACGGCGTGATCGAGGCTCGGCCCTCCTTGCGGCAGCCCTGGCACATCGACGATCGCGAATCCGGAGCCGATGTCCGACATGTACACCAGCGCGCAGCAGTGCGTCAGACGATCTTCCTCGAGCGACTCCCGGATCCGGACCCACATGGTCGGGCTCAGCTGGACCCCGTCCAAGTTGGGTTTGGTCGGAGGCACGATCCGCACTTCGGCGAGTGGGAAGTTGTCGCTGAATGCCTCGATCGCGCACGCCTCGGGGGCGGGCATGTTGGCGATGATCGGCATCGAGTACTCGCTCCCGACCTCATCGACGTGGAACGAGGCGGTGAGATCGAAGATCACCTCACCGTTTTGAACGGCGCTGACTCGCCGAGCGGAGAACGATCGACCGTCTCGATCGCGTTCGACGCGGAAGATCACGGGACGATTGCGCAATCCGGGTCGAAGGAAGTAACCGTGCATCGAGTGCGGTGAGCGGCCGTCCGGCACGGTCATCCCGGCCGCTTTCAGGGCCTGCGCCGCAACCTGACCACCGAACAGCGTCGGGCGCCCGTTGTCGGGCACTTCGTTGATGCCTCGGTAGAGGTCTCGGTCGATCTCCTCGAGATCGAGCAGTTCGGCCATCGATGGCAGGTACGTGACGGCGTCGTTCATCAGTCGCCTATCGTCGCAGCGAGGTCGCGGTTTGCCAATTCGATCGTCGCCCGCACCAACTCGACCCACGCCTCCGGATGGTTGGTGTGGGCGAAATGGTCGGCGCCGGGCACGACGAGCCACTCGGCGCCGATCCGATCGGCAAGCCGACGGTTGGCCTGTTGAAAGCGAGGATCGGGTGCCGCCGTTCCGCACCCGACGACGAGCGGCACCTTGAGCTGATCCAGTTCGAAGTACGGCTCGAACTGTGAGCTCATGTCGGCCCGAAAAGCAGCTCCTTCGGCGCGCAGCAGCTGGCGTGTCCGTTCGGGAAGCCGCTCCCACCGTTCGTCACCCAGGATCTCGCGGTTGAAGAACTCGCCGAGCAGTTCGGTGTCGGTGTACAACGCCCAGATGACCGTCCGATCCCACGCCTCGCGGCCCATCCACCAGTCCCACGGCACCATCGGCGGCTCCCACACACCAAGCGCTGCGAACAACTCCGGTGCCAGCGTCGCCGCCAGCATCGCGATCGCTCCGCCGGCGCTCTGACCGACGACGACATGTGGGCGACCGTCGAGCAATTCGATCAGATCGGCGGCGTGTCGCAGGAATCCGCCGCCGTGCTCGCCGGCTGCCAACGACTTTCCATAGCCACGGCGGTCGTACACCGTCACGTCTCGATCACCGAGTTGATGCACCACGTGGGCGAAGTTCTTGCTCCGATCCGGGGCGCCGTGCACCAACATGACGGGAGGCCCGGGTGAACCGGCGTGATGACGAACCACGTGCAGTCCTGGCGGGTTCACATCGTGAAGCTACCTCCGGCCATCCCAACTTGACGAGTTCGTCAACTCGTTGCTGAGCGCCCGCTGAGCGCGGACCGTGCTGTGGCGTCGAAGCGGTGTTGACAACATCCGATCCTGCGGGCTGCAACACTTGCGCCGTTGATCAGTCGGCGGCCCTACGAATTGTTGATTTGTTGATCACACACGACGGCACGCCTCACTGGAGCCCGGGCTTCTCGGCCTACCGAGCACCCAACGTGCCAAACTGCTCGATGTGAAAAACGCAATCACCATCTTGGACGGCGGCATGGGCGGCGAACTCCGTCGCATCGGGGCGCCGTTCCGGCAACCCGAATGGTCGGCCCTGGCGCTCACCGACGGTACTGACCGGGTCGTTCAAGCACACACCAACTTCATCGACGCCGGCGCTGAGGTGATCACCACCAACAGCTACGCCATCGTGCCGTTCCACATCGGCGAGGATCGTTTCGCCGGCGAGGCTGGAGCGCTCGCAGTGATCGCCGGCGAGTGTGCCAGGGCGGCGGCCGACGCGTCATCGCGGCCCGTGCGGGTAGCTGGTGGCCTGCCGCCACTCTTCGGTTCGTATCGACCCGACTTGTTCGACCGTGATGATGCGCCCCGGATCATCGACCCGCTGGTCGAAGGTCTGTCACCGCATGTCGATCTCTGGCTCGGTGAGACGTTGAGTTCGATTGCAGAGGCGCACGCCGTCAGGGAAGCGCTCGACCGCATCGATGACCGCGTCCGACCGTTGTGGATCTCGTTCACGCTCGATGACCGTCAACACGGCGCTCTCCGATCCGGTGAGTCGATCGCAGATGCAGTCACCGCCGCATCCGATCTGGGTGCCGCCGCGATCCTGTTCAACTGCAGTCAGGCGGAGACGATTGATCGGGCGATCCCTACTGCCGTGGGCGTCGCTCCCATGGCGCTGGCGGTCGGCGGCTACGCCAACCGGTTCAACGCAACGCACGATGGCAGCGGGGCCAACGAGCAAATCAATGATTACCGCGACGATGTCGACCCGGAGACCTACCGCGTTCACGCCGCCGGTTGGCTGACGGCGGGAGCGACGATCATCGGAGGCTGCTGCGGTATTGCACCCGACCACATCGCCGAGATCGCCCGACTTGCTGGCGATCGGTGATGATCGAGCCGTCACCAGAATTGGCTTGACTCTCAAGTCGATTCGAGCAGATCTAGATGTACTTGGCCGTCAGGTTGGTGACAGTCGGCTGATGGGTGGCTGGCCCCCGAGTGCGTGGTGGCGCCGTTGGTGGTTGTAGCGGTGGAGGAAGTCTGGCAGAGCTGCTGAGCGGTCGTCGTTGGTCTCGAAGACTTGCCGGTAGGCCCACTCGGTTTGCAGGGTGCGGTTGAAGCGTTCGACCTTGCCGTTCTGCCAGGGGCAGTGCGGTCGGATGAACTTGTGGGTCGCGCCGATGCCGTCGATGAGCTCGGCGAGACTGGCGGTGTTCTTGTAGCTCCAGTGGTTGTCGGTCATCACCCGTTCGATGGTGATGCCGTGGCTGGCGAAGAACTCGATGGCGCGTTCGAAGAATCCACTGCAGGTCTCACCCTTTTCGTCGTCGTGGATCTCGGAGTACGCGAGACGGCTGTGATCATCGACGATCGAGTGGATGTAGTCGAAGCCGATCTTGGTCTTCTTGCGGTGGCTGGTGGAGCCCATCTGGCGGCCGTGTGCTTTCCAGCCGCCGCCAGGTGGGATACGCCCGAGCCTCTTGACGTCCATGTGGACCAGCCCGCCAGGTCGGTCGCGTTCGTAACGGATCGCTGTTGTCTTGGATGCTCGGATTAGCTCACCGGTCAACGGGTCGCAGTCATGCAGCCGCGGGACCCCGTTGCGGCGCAGGATCCGGGTGATCGTCCGCGCCGGGACACCGACTTCGAACGTCAGCTGGTCGGGGCCAGATCGATGCTCGCGTCGGGCGGCCAGCACCTTCTCCTCGACATCTGGGGCGGTCTGGGTTGGACAGTGATGCGGTCGCGACGAGCGGTCCTCGAGACCGTCGTCGCCGGCCTCGTTGAACCGGTTGATCCAACGATGCGCGCACTGACGAGACACACCCATCGCCTTCGCGACGTGAGCGACGGGTTGGCCTGCTTGAACGCGTTCGACGATCAGTCGACGGGCGAAGGGAGTGAGCCGAGCGTTACGGTGAGACATGAGGACCTCTTGGTGAGTGGAGACGGCAATCCCCACATCACTCGGGAGGTCCTCATCACGTCAAGCCGTCACCAACCTCATGGCCGAGTACATCTAGATCGCTACAGCGGAAGGTTTCCGGTCGCCAGCTTGGTGCTTCCGGTGTCGTTGTAGGCGGCGATCGTTCGCTGGGCGATCCGCATCTGGTGGATCTCATCGGCGCCGTCGGCGAATCGAGCCCACCGAGCCTGCTGCAGCATGTGCGCCAACGGTGTGTCAGTCGAGTAACCGAGCGCACCGTGCACCTGAATCGCCCGATCGATGATCCTCCACAGGCTGTTGGCGACGAAGTGCTTCGCCATCGAGACGACGGCGATGAAATCCATACCCTGTTCGAGCTGGTAGGCGGCGTGCAGGACCATCAGCTTGCACTGGTACAACTCGACCGCAGAATCTGCGATCAACCACTGGATACCCTGTTTCTCGGCGAGGATCGAACCGTGCGAGTAACGCTTCATCGCCCGCTCGACCATCATGTCGAGGGCGATCTCGGCTTGGCCGATCCAGCGCATGCAGTGCGCCAGACGAGCCGGACCGAGTCGGTACTGTCCGAGCAGGTGCCCTTGTCCCCTGCCGCCGAGCATGTTGGCGCCGGGCACCCGGAGATCTTCGATCAGGATCTCACAATGGTTGTGGCCACCCGACATCGTCTCGATGTCACGCACGACCGTCCAACCGGGCGACGGCAAATCGACGATGAAGCAGGAGTTGGCAGCCTGCGGGATCTCTGGGTCCTCCTCTGTACGAGCAACGAGCAGGGCGAACTTCGCCCCGCGAGCACCGGAGATGAACCACTTGTGACCGTTGACCACCCATTCGTCACCGTCTTGATAGGCAAACGTCTTGATCAAGGTCGGGTCGGATCCGGCGACCTCCGGTTCGGTCATTGCAAAACATGAGCGGGCGGAGCCGTCGCACAGCGGTCGCAGGTACTGCTCCTTCTGGGCGTCGGTCCCCCAGTGCTGCAGTGTGTGTTGGTTGCCTTCGTCCGGGGCCTGGGCGTTGAGCACGAACGGCCCGATCGACACCTTGGCAGCCTCGGCGGAGACGGCCGCCATCGCCGTCGGGCCGAGCCCCATCCCTCCCCATTCGGCCGGCATGTGCGGGAGCCACAGACCCCAGTCGTGTTTGGCCTCCTTGCGGAGTTTGCCAATCGTCTTGACGACCTCTGAGCGCTGGGTCTGATCGGTCGCTTCCCACTCCGGCCGCACCCGCGTGTCCATGAATTCGCGAACCTTGAGGCGCACCTCGTCCACCTCGGGTGGGAAGCTGAAATCGATCACGCCGCGAGTCTGACGCCCACAAGGTAAGCAGTGCGAACTCGGCCCCCGTAGCCTGCCAGCGATGACTGGCTCGACGACTCGCAGTTGGGACCGGGCGGTACTGCCCGAGGGCGATGAGAAGAAGCGAGCGGTGCGCGAGATGTTCGATGCGATTGCGCCCCGCTACGACCTCGTCAACCGGGTGATGACCTTCAGGCTCGACGTTCGCTGGCGGCGCCGCACCGTCCGTGATCTCCGGTTGCCGCCAGGTTCGTTGATCCTCGATCTGGCGAGCGGTACCGGTGACCTGTGCATCGATCTGCGCCATGCCGGTCACCTGCCGATTTCGATGGATCTGAGCTTCGGCATGCTGACGGCCGATCGCTCTGGCGCTCCGCGCTCACAGGCCGACATCTTGCGGTTACCGATCAGGGACGGCTCGGTTGATGGGGTGACCTGCGGGTTCGCGCTCCGCAACCTGCTGGAGCTGCCGGCCTTTTTCGGCGAGCTGGCACGGGTCGTTCGGCCCGGTGGCCGGATCGCCCTGCTCGATGTCGGAGTTCCGAAGAACCGCTTGATCCGGTTCGGCAACAACATCTACTTCGGAAAGATCGTACCCAGGATCGGCGGGTTGCTCTCCGACGGCGCCGCCTATCGGTACCTTCCCAAGAGCGTTGCCTACCTTCCCGAGCCGCCCGAGATGTTGGCGATGCTCCGTCGTGCCGGGTTCAGCGACGCAACCCACCACCTGTTGTCCGGCGGGCTGACGCAACAATTGCTCGCCACTCGCGATTCATCGACCTGACGTGCGCGCCGTCACGACGCCTCTCGAAATCGACGTCGACCTCAACGATGTCGCCCGCGGCGACGGTTACCTGTTCGTCCGAGACGGCGTCGGGTTCGCCGGACGCGGTGTGGCGACCCGTGTCGCCGTCGACGAGGCCGCCTCGTTCCTGGCGGGCATCGAACACGACGACCATGTCGGCGACGCTCGCGGACCGATTGCGATCGGCGCACTCCCGTTCCTGCCGGGGGCTCCCGCCACGATGATCGTGCCCCGTGTGATCATCGCCAAACATGCCGATCGTCCGGCAACGGTCACACGAATCGATGATGCCGACGACGCGATCGAACCCCTCGCCGAACCGCCTCCGAACGCAGCCGCATTCACGATCCGACCCGCGATCGAGATCGAGCACTACCTCGCTGCAGTAGCGAGTGCCAGAGACGCCGTCCGGGCGGGCCGGATGGACAAGGCAGTGATCGCCCGCCCGATCTTCGTCGAGTCCGATCAGGTGATCGACATCCACGCCGTCTTGCGCCGCCTCAAGGCGACCTTCGGTTCAAGTCATCGGTTCTCGATCGACGGCTTCGTCGGCGCCTCGCCCGAACTGCTCGTGGCCGTCGAAGGCGACGTCGTCAGTGCCCACCCACTCGCAGGCACGACCAGAACGACGGGAGATCCAGCACTCGACGCGCAACTTGCGGCAGCGCTGCAAGCCAGCCCGAAGAACCAGATCGAACACAGGGTCGCGATCGAAATGGTGCGCGACACGCTGCTCCCGTACTGCAGCTATCTCGACTGGGCACCCGAGCCGTCGATCGTCAAGGTTGCCAACGTTCAGCACCTCGGTTCGTACGCCGAGGGACGCCTGTCGAAGCCGACGCCGAGCGTGATCGAGTTGGTTCGGGCGCTCCAGCCGACGCCGGCCGTCGGCGGCTACCCGCGGGAAACGGCGATCGATCTGATCACATCGGTGGAGGGGTTCGATCGCGTGTTGTACGGTGGCGCGGTTGGTTGGGTCGACCGTCGCGGGAACGGCTGCTGGGCGGTATCGCTGCGGTGCGCCGAGTTCTCCGCCGACCGACGCAGCGCCCGTCTGGTGGCTGGAGGCGGGATCGTCGCGGACAGCGACCCGCTCGCCGAACTGGCCGAAACGCAGGCCAAGTTCCAGGCCATGCTGAGCGCCATCATCCGCCCCTGACATACCAGTCCCTCGTTCGCGTCCGACCGCCGTACCTGCGGCGTGCAGTACGATGGTTGTCGAAAAGACCATGGTGGGAGGACGTCTATGAGGATGATCTCGGACACGATGTGTTCCACGTTGAATGCACACGATCTCGACGGGTTCGTGGCACTGTTCGCTGCGAATTACGACAGCGCGCAACCGGCCCACCCGAGTCGGGCGTTCACGGGCCGCGACAGGGTCAGGGAGAACTGGCGCAGCGTCTTTTCGGGAGTGCCGGACTTCCGTGCGGAACTCGTGCTGGCCACCGCAGCCGATGATGCTGTCGAGGTCGGCGAGTGGCGCTGGTCGGGAACTCATGTCGACGGCACCCCGTTCGAGATGCGCGGTGTGACCGTGTTGGGGATCGAAGATGATCACGTCGTTTGGGGGCGGTTGTACATGGAGCCTGTCGATCACGCCGATGTCGGCATCGACGAGATGGTGCGAACCACCTATCGACCACCGACCGGCCGGTAACGGTCCTCCGTGAGGTTCCTCACAACGAAGTCCGTCGCATCTGTCCCGCCCACCCGGCGGACACAGAACAATCACTGGGACGGCGCTATCTGGCGAGCAGTGCCTTGGCGATCGCTCGTGTTTGGATCTCGTCCGTACCTGCGTAGATCTGGAGCACCTTGGCATCGCGAGCGAGTTGCTCGACGTGGTATTCGGCCATGTAGCCGTTGCCTCCGTGCAACTGGACCGCCTCGAGCGCGACTGCCGTGGCCTGTTGAGCTGCATACAGCTTCATCGCCGACGCCTCCGCAAACGTCATGGACGTTCCCGCGTTCGACATTTCGATCGTGCGGAACACCAGGTTCTGGATGTTGAAGCGGGCGACCTCCATGATTGCCAACTTCTGCTGGATCAGTTGGAACTCACCGATCGGCTTACCGAATTGGAAGCGGCTCTTGGCATACGCCACGCTGAGCTCGAGGCATTCTTCGATGATCCCCAGCGCCATCGCGGCGACTCCTGCGCGTTCTTGCTGAAACGTCGCCTTGGCACCGTCCCGCCCGCCTTTGGCCTGATCCTCGCTCTCTCCGATCAGGCGATCACGACCAACTCGAACGTCGGCCAGGAAGAGTTCGCCGGTCGGTGACGAGTGCATACCCATCTTTCGCAGCGGTTTCGTCTGGGTCAGCCCGGGCATCCCGGAATCGAGCACGAAACTGAGGATCTTGCGACGCTCCGGTGGATTGCCCTCGTCGAGCTTACAGATGTACACGATCGTGTCGGCAAACGGTCCATTCGTGATGAACGTCTTGTTGCCGTTGAGCAGGTACTCGTCGCCATCGCGGCGGGCAGACGCCAGCATCGATCCGAACGCATCGGATCCAGAGTTCGGCTCGGTGATTGCCCACGCCCCGATCTTGTCGAGGGTCAACAGGTCGGGAACCCAGCGTTCCTTCTGCGGGATCGTTCCCTTCCCGTTGATCGCCGACGCCGTCAGCCCGACGGACACACCGAGCGCTGTCACCAATCCGGGACACTGACGGCACAGCTCGATCGTCGGGATCAACGAGAGGGCGGCGTCACCGCCGCTGTGCCGGCTGGGTTTCTCCGAGTCGACCGCCGTGCCGGCCGCCACGGCCCGCTCGTGTTCGATCCGCTTCCGGAACTGTGCCACCGCCTGTTCCCCGATCCCGAACGTCGAGTACATCTTGCGAAGCACGGCGTACGGGGGCGTGTCGCCATGTTCGAGGTCCTCACGAATCGGTGTGATCTCCTTGGCGATGAACTCCTTCATCGCCTGTCGGATCATTTCGTGCTCGTCGGACCACTCGTACATGGACCGCAAGCCTACGGTGGACGGATGATCCCGTTGTCGGTGCTCGATCTGTCCGTCGTGTGTGTCGATGGCACCAGTGCCGACGCGCTGGCCGACACGACTCGGCTCGCGCAACGTGCTGACGAGCTCGGACTTCTTCGCTTTTGGGTTGCCGAACATCACAACATGGCGACGGTTGCGAGCACGACGCCGGCCGTCCTGATCGCCCACCTCGCCGGCGCAACCCGGCGGATACGGGTCGGCTCGGGCGGCGTGATGTTGCCGAACCACTCCCCCCTCGCGATCGCCGAACAGTTCGCACTGCTCGAAGCGCTCCATCCGGGCAGGATCGACCTCGGGATCGGCCGCGCCCCCGGCACGGATCCGATGACCGCATCGGCATTCGGTCGTCATCCGGGGACGAGTGTCGACGAGTTTCCTCGTGACGTGATCGATGTGATGGGGCTGCTCGGCGACCGGCGCGGCGAGGGGGGCATGTGGAACCGTTTTCGAGCGACCCCGACGATCTCCAGCACGCCGGTGGTGGCGCTGCTCGGCTCGTCCGGCTACAGCGCCCAGCTGGCCGGGATGCTCGGGATCCCGTTTGCCTATGCTCACCACTTCGACACCGGAGGTACCCAGGTTGCAGCACGGTTGTACCACGACCGTTTCATGCCATCGCCGGTGCTCGACGAGCCGTATCTGATCCTCGGCGTTGGCGCCCTCGCGGCCGACTCCGACGAGGCAGCCGACCGGATTGCCCTCCCTGGCCGGATCCTCCGGTACGGCATTCGGACCAACCAGCGTCAGCCACTGGTCTCGCCCGACGACGCACCGAACCACCCCGACGCGGAGGCGGCACGACGAATGCCGACCGATCAACTGATCGGGGACGTTGAACGCGTTGTGGCAGGGCTCCGCGATCTGGCCGACCGAACCACAGCCAACGAACTGATGCTGACCGCCGCCACCTACGACGTCGAGGATCGGATCCACAGCCTCGAACTGATCCAACAAGCCTGGCGCGCATCCGACGCCTGACGGTCGGGCTCCCGTTCCGGTTCCGGTTCCGATTCCGCTTCCGGTTCCGATTCCGCTTCCGGTTCCGAAAAGCAACAAATGCTGCTCGGCACCACCGGTGGTCCCGAATCGGGTTTGTTGCCGTTGGGGACCGGGATGGGGGACCGGGGCGCGGGGACCGGGGTGCGGACGGGCTACAGGTACTGGCCGGTCTGGACCCGTTCGATCGCCCGGCCGCCGAGCCCGCCGTCGGCCTTGGCCGGCGATACGAGGGTCCGGATGAACACGATCCGTTCGCCCTTCTTGCCGGAGATCTTGGCCCAATCGTCGGGGTTGGTGGTGTTGGGGAGATCCTCGTGTTCTTTGTACTCCTGCTTGATCGATGCGATCAAGTCGTCGGTGCAGACGCCCTTCGCTCCGCCCGCGATCACACGTTTGATCGCCAGTTTCTTGGCTCGGCGCACGATGTTCTCGATCATCGCCCCCGACGAGAAGTCCTTGTAGTACAAGATCTCCTTGTCGCCGTTCTGATACGTCACCTCGAGGAACCGATTGGCCTCGTCGTCCTTGTACATCTCGGTCACGGTTCGATCGATCATGTCGGGCACGAGTTCTCCCGCCGCGATCGGGATCTCATTGGTCAGGTACCGGGCGAAGATCTGACGGGCGGCGTCGGCAGTCGGACGTTCGATCTTGATCTTGACATCGAGCCGGCCCGGCCGCAGGATTGCCGGGTCGATCAAATCCTCCCGGTTGGTCGCTCCGATCACGATCACGTTCTTGAGACCTTCGACGCCGTCGATCTCGGCCAGTAGTTGCGGCACGATGGTCGATTCCATGTCGGAGCTGATGCCCGATCCCCTGGTCCGGAACATCGAGTCCATCTCGTCGAAGAAGACGATCACGGGCCAACCCTCTTCGCTCTTTTCGCGCGCCCGCTGAAACACCAAACGGATCTGCCGTTCCGTCTCACCGACGTACTTGTTGAGCAGTTCGGGACCCTTGATGTTGATGAAGTACGAGCGGCCTTTGCCCTCGCCCATCGTCTCGGCGACCTTCTTCGCCAGACTGTTGGCGACCGCCTTCGCGATCAGCGTCTTTCCGCACCCGGGGGGGCCGTAGAGCAGGATCCCCTTCGGTGCCGGCAGCCGGTGTTCGGCGAACAACTCCTGGTGGAGGAACGGCAGTTCCACGGCGTCGGCGATCGCCTCGATTTGCGAGTCGAGCCCACCGATGTCGGAGTACGAGATGTCAGGAACCTCTTCGAGCAGCAGATCCTCGACTTCTGGTCGAGGCAGCTTCTCCAACAGCATGTTCGAGCGTGGGTCGAGCCGGAGTGTGTCGCCATTCCGGAGCCGGGTGCCTCGCAGCACGCTCGCCAGTTCGCACACCCGTTCCTCGTCGGCACGACCGATCACTATCGCCCGAATCCCGTCTTCCATGACCTCTTTCAGCGAAACCACCTCTCCGGTGGTTTCGGGCCGGCGCGCCTCGATCACGTTGAAACTCTCGTTGAGCGCGACTTCGGCACCGAGATCGAGCAGTTCGTGCTCGATACCGGGGTGCAATTGCACTTTCATCTTGCGCCCGCTGGCGAGCACATCAACCGTTCCATCGTCGTTCTTGCCGACGATCACGCCGTATGCCGACGGCGGCTGGGTCAACTTGTCGACCTCGTCACGAAGCGATGCGATGTGTTCGCGGGCCTCGCGGAGGGTGTAGCTCAACTTCTCGTTCTGGGCGGTCTTGTGGGCGAGTTGCCCCTTCGTCTCGAGCAGCCGCTCCTCCAACGAGCGGAGTCGATTCGGCGTGTCGGCCAAGCGTCCACGCAAGTGTGCGATCTCCTCACCGAGTAGCGCTAACTGCGCCTCGAGTGCGGCGCGCTCGTCCGCGTCGCTCCCACCCTTGTCATCCTGGCCCGATTGTCTGGTATCCGCCACAGAGGTACCTCCCCCGGTCGTGAAGCGTCCTGACGGGACCATACACGCCTCATGTCGTTCTGTCGTATCAACCGTCGAATCTGGCGTCCGATCCCACCGATCGAGCGCTGATGAGGATTCACACTGCGAACCGCGTCGACATTCGTGTTTCCGAGAGGGTCACGGGTTAACGTGTGCTTCGTACTTGTTCCTCTCCCAAGGAGACTCAAATCACATGAAGGTCTGGATCGACCAGGATCTCTGCACCGGCGACGGTTTGTGCGAGGAGATCGCACCCGACGTCTTCACGCTGCTCGATGACGGCCTCGCGTACGTGGTCGAGTCCGGCAAGATCTTCGCCACTGCCAAGGGCAACCCGCAGGGTGCGGAGGGTCTCGCCAACTTCCCAGACAGCCAACTCGATGCCGTGATCGAATCCGCCGAGGAATGCCCCGGCGAATGCATCTTCATCGAACCCTGATCGACCGACACGATCTGACGACGGCCCGGCGGAACGCCGGGCCGTTGCGCGTCCGGCGTCAGCGGATCCGTTCGATCTTCTCGTCGGTGCGCATCACCGTTCTCTGGCCCTGGCCGAGGAACCTGGCAACGGTCAGAAAGCCCGTGTGGGCGACCATCCGGTGATCCGGGCGAACCGACATGCCTTCGATGTGCCAGCCGCGGTGCAAGACCTCGATCGTGCGGGCGTCGATCCAACGACCCTTGAGCTGCTCGCGTGTCTGGACAGCCTGCGTGATCGACGGGGTGTAGGCAACCAACACGCCGCCGGGTCGCAGCACCGTCTCGACGTGCGGGACAACTTGCCACGGCTCGGGAAGGTCGAGCACGGCCCGATCGAATGGACCGTGATCCGCGTTGATGCCCCCGTAGCTGTCAGCGATGTGGATCTCGTAGCGTTCGAGCGCTGCTTCGCCGAGGAACTCTCGTACGTTGGCTCTGGCGCGATTGGCGAAGTCTTCTCGGATCTCGTAGCCGACGATGCTGGCACCCCAACGAATCATCGTCGTAGAAAGCGCCCCTGAACCGATCCCGGTTTCGAACACCTTCATGTTCGGCCCGATGTCCAACAACATGCAGATCGTGGCGAGATCCTTCGGATAGATCACCTGTGCCCCGCGGGGCATCTCGATCACGTAATCCTCGAGCGTGGGGCGGATCACCGTGTATTCGGCACCTTTCGTGCTGCGTACGACAACTCCCTCGAACTGACCGGCGACATCCGCATGCACCACGAATCCGGAATGGCTGTGGAACTCTCCGCCGTCTTTGAGGGTGATCAGATAGCGCCGTTTCTTCGCATCGAGCAGCATCACCCGATCGCCGAACTGAAGTTCGTTCACGCCGTCTCCCCTGTTGTTGCGGCCTGGCCGGCCAAGTACGCCTTGCGTGCACGCTTTCCCAGCACGAGTTCGACCGGAACCGACGGCTGGCCCGAAACTCGGTCCTGCAGCCGGCAGAACGCACACACCTCACCCGTCGTGGGGGCGCCACACGACGTGCACTCGGAGAGTTCGCCGCCATCTGCATGGGTGTACCCAGCCAGAATGGGACCCATCCGCTCGACGAAGTTCAGGTAGAAGGCCGCTTTGGAACCCGGTGATTGTCGTTCGATCGAATTGAGCGCCTCTTTGTACCCGAGGTGCTTGTTGCCGTGCGCCATCGGACACTCCTCGACCTGGTAGTCGATGCCACGCACGATGCACCATGCCGCCATCTCGCGTTCCGTGAGACGCACGAGCGGCTTGACCTTCTTCGGAAAGCCGCCCCTGGCCGGCAACACCGGCGCCTGCCTCGCCAGGAACTCGACGTCCCATCGCAACGCGTTCCCGAACAGCACCGCCGCCTCATCGTCGAGGTTGTGGCCGGTCACGACGACGTCGTAGCCGCCGTCCAGCGCAGCCTTGTCGAACAGATGACGTTTCGAGAGCCCACACGCCGAGCACGGCACCCGCTTGGTGACCTGTGCCGCGGTCGGCACGTCATAGCCGTATTCATTGCGCAGATCGATGGTACGCAGCGTCAGGCCACGCTCGTCGGCGAACGCCTGCGCGAACGCGCCGCTGACATCGCTGTACTCGCCGATTCCGAGTCCGATGTACAACCCGTCCGCCTGATACCCGAGCTCGAGCAGAATGTCCCACACAGCCAAGGAATCCTTGCCGCCGCTCACGGCAACCAGGATCCGATCCGACTTCGACAACATCTCGAAATCGTCGATCGCTTTCTCGACCTGTCGGCGACAGAGTTGGAGGAGGTGCTCGGCGCAGAAGTTGGCGTTGTGGCGCGGCAGATCGATGATCGCGGGTTGCCGGCACACGCGGCACTTCGAATGGTTCATGCTCAGCCTCCGGAGATGACCGGGCGTATCTCGATCGTGTCACTGTCGTCGAGGCGGCCGTCTCCAGGTACCAGTGTGCCGTTGCGGATCACGAGATGAGACTCCCGATTCAGATCCAGTTGCTCCAGCAACTGGTTGACGGTCTTGCCGCCGTCGACGGTGATCTCGCGCCGCGGCTGGCGGAGCCGGACGATCACGATGCCTTTCGCGCCTGTCGACGATCGCGCCGGGTCATCGGTTTGATCGACTCGATCCGAATTGCCTGACCACCGGTCAAGCGTTCCGTACCCAGCAATTGCTCGTTCTTCCCGAAGATCTTCTTCAGGGTGGTCTTACCGAACACGATCGCGGCGATCACTTTCCACAGCCGACTCGGGCCAAAGACGCCCTGATAGAGCGCCTTTCGACGAATCAGCACCGCCGGTCGAAAAGCGCGTGGGATCAGCGCCATGGTTCAGACGCGCCGGATCTCGACGAACGTCGTCTTCTTCTTGCCGCTCCGCTTGCCGAGCAGGAAGAACACGATCAACAAGATCGCCCCGACGCCGACTCCAACGGCCATCAGCGTGCTCTTCTTGTCGTCGAGCTTGCCCTGCACATCGCCCTGAAATGCTCGCAGCTTGTTCTCGAGATCGTCACGCGTGATCTTGGTCGGCGTCGCGGTCTTGCTCATTGCAGGTTCTCCTTGACGGATGAGTCTTTGTTCAGGAACGTCTTGCCGATCCGCATCATCGTGAAGATCAACAAGGCGGCACACACGACCAACACGATCAGATACGAGACCCAGGTCCAACGGCCCTGCGCCGACCACGGACCCTCCGACTGCAGAACCCGGAGCAGGCCCAGCAACAACAGACTGAGCCCGAGGCCCAACGAGAGCGCGCCGGCAGCGCCATACGCCAGCCAACGCCCAGCGCCCTTGAGCGGACCGACGGTTTCCTGTTTGGCATAGGTCTTGACGAATTCGAAGACCTCGCCAACGGATGCCTGGTCACGGCGAGTGCGGGTGCGTGGCATGTCATCGGACATAGTCACCGTTTCTATCACGAACTCCTGAACTCCAGCATGGCCACGACGTCGTCCAACGCCGATTCGAGCACGTCGAGCCTGCTCGACAACGAGGGCGCCGTCAACATCCGGTAGCGGTCGGCCGGGCCGAGCGGAGCCAGCGAACCGAGGTGGTACACGGCCAGCCGCGGATCGTCGCTGATTTCCTGATCAGGCGGTGGCACCAGCTCACCGAGTTGCTCGATCTCCCGGTTGATCGTGCGGATCCGGCGATGGATCGACGCGATCCGGACGGTGGTTTCGCTCGGAGGCGAGGCATCCTCGCTACGGTCGGCAGCGTCCCTCTCATCGGGCCAGATGTCGATGTCGGCAAGTGGATACGGATCGTCCGGCAACCAGGCGATGACTCGGAATCGCTCGACTCCGACAGCAGCCAAGCCATACATGTTGCCTGGCAGCACCTGAATGTCGATGATCCTTGCGATGGTCCCGACAAGGCTGCGTTGATCGCCACCGCCGACCTCACTGCCGCGTTCGATCATCGTGACGCCGAACTCCGGCGGATGGAGGTCGTCCGCCAAGATGTCCTGCACCAACTGGCGATACCGGGGCTCGAACACCTTGAGCGGCAGCACGCCGCCCGGCAGTAGGACCGAGCCCAACGGGAACATCGCCATCACACTCATCTCGCCGACCCCACGTCACCACGCTACGTCAAACCCGGCTGGGCAATCGGGGCTGGGCAATCGGGCAGATCGATCCCCGAGAACCGGCAGGGCCGATCAGGGTGGGGCGAAGCGGTCCGGCTGCGGGATGATCACGATCGGATACTGGTCGACAAGCTCGACCAGTTGCGTCCAAATCGGCTGGTAGATCGATTCCTCGTCGACGTTCACCCCGTCCAACACACCGTTCAGCACGAGCGAGAACGCGATCGGCTCGCCATCGCCTGCCGGTTGCACCCCGGTCAGCGCCTTGACGCCGGTCAGCGTGCCGGTCTTGGCGGCCAGCGTTGCTTCGGCCGGTGTGCCCAGGAACTGGCCGACGAGCGTCCCACTCCTGCCCCCCACCGGAAGCAACGCCACGAGTTGATCAGCCACGGGCGTGGCGTCGACGAGTGCCGCCAGTGTCTTGCACATGGTGCGGTTCTCTCGGCTGAGTCCTGATCCGTCGTACATCAGGAGACCATCAGTTGGCACACCCCACCGCTCCAGCGTCGCCCGAATCGTGTCGAGCCCGGCCTGGCGGGTTCCCTGCCCTGTTGCCACGAAACCGATCTCCTTGAGCATCATTTCGGCGGTGTTGTCGTCACTCGTCTGCAGCATCTCGGCAAGCAGATCGGTCAGCGGCAGCGATCGGATCAACGCCAGGGTCGTGAAGTCGGCGTCAGCCGGCTTGGCGGAATTTGCGGCGCTGCCGCTCACGGTGATCCCGCGAGCACGAAGCAGCTCGAGGAACTTGACGGCCGCAGAGCGATTGGGATCGAGGCCGTAGTTGCCGTTCGAGATCAGGCCATCGTTGACCAGCAGGGCGTCGTATGGTCCAGCCTCGGCGCTCGTGATGTCGTCGGCCCAGCTCGGCACCCGGCGTTCGTCGTCGTAACGACTCCCGTCACCGACCACGTTGCCGTCGATCGTCGTCACGCCGAGCACGACGATCTGATCGGCGAGCGTTTCCAAGGCAGTTGCGTTGATCGTCGGGTACTGCTGTGGGTCGGGAACGTCGGCGGTCCGCAACACCGGATCGCCACCTCCGATCAGGTACACGTCGCCAGGGATCACGCCGAACGCCGGTGCCACCGACTGCAGCTCGGTGATGAACCGATAGTCGGGTCCGAGCACCTCGAGCGCCGTGGCGGCCACGAACAACTTCTGATTGCTGGCGGGAATCACCGGCGCATCGCCGATGTCGAGCAGGACCTTGTCCGGTGTTTCCGCGCGAAGGCATGATCCGGTCCCGATCTTGGCGGTCAGGCGTGCGACCGAGGCCTCCCAGGTGGCGTCCGCTTCGGCAATCGCCGCCTCGTCGGCGAGGGGGGTCGGGTGACGCCGGAACGACAACAGGCCGGTCACCAGCTCCGCTGCCGGCGGCGGGGCGACCGTCGTGGTCGTCGTGCTGGTCGGCGGCGGCAGGTTGCCCTCGGCGTACTGCCATGCGCCTCCGATCAGGACCGCCGGAACGGCTGCCAATCCGACCAGGACGGCGAGCGGCAGCTGACGCCGCGGCTGCCGGGGTTTGGGCGTCATCGGGGTCCGAGTGCCGCCGGGCTGGCAACGGCAGGGAAGGACGCCAACGCTGTCACCAACTCCCCCCACACGGATCGGTACTCACTCTGATCGGAGATCGTCGGCCCGTTCAGGATCAACACGTACTCGATCGCCCCACCGCCGTCGACCGGCAGGTAGCCGCTCAGCGCCTTGACGGCGGGCGGATCCTGATCGAACGGCGCGTTGTTGAGGGTCCCGGTCTTGCCACGCAGCCTGCCTGCCAGCGGCGTTTCGCCAAAGACGTCGACCAGCGTCCCCGTCTGCCCGGCGATCGCCAGGCCCTGGCCGACAGCGCTGTCTCCACCGGCGTGCTGCAACACACCGATCAACGTCGCGCACGTGATTCGATTCTCCAGACTGAGCCCACTTCCGTCAGTGAGCACCATCCCGGTCGTGTCGATTCCCCAGCTTTGAACCGTCGCCGCGATCGCCTCCAGTCCGGCTTGCCGCGTGCCAACTCCCGCGGTCGCCAATCCGACTTCCTTGACCATCAGTTCGGCGGTGTTGTTGTCGCTGTTGGTCAACATCTCCTCGATTGCTGCCGCGATCGGCAGGGAGTCGAGGGTCGCCAGCACGCTGGCCCCCGGTGGTGCCACGCCGGTACCCGATCCTCCGGTCACCGAGATCCCGTTTTCGGACAGTAGACGGACGAACTCGCGGGCACCCGACTCGCTCGGGTCGGAACCGCGTTGATCATCACCGAGCACTCGGGAATCGTTGACGAGCAAGGCGTCGTACGGTCCCGCTTCGAGTCCCTGTACGCCCTCGCCCCAACCGGGGGCATAGAACTCATCGTCGTAGCGACTCCCGTCGCCGCGCACGACTCCGGCGATTTGCGTCACGCCCGACGCCGCCAGTGACGCCGCCAGATCATCGAGCGGTGTGATGTTGAAGGCTGCAAAACGGTCGAGGTTCGACCCCGGGTACCACGTCCCTGACAAGAGCGGATCACCACCACCGACCAAGTACACGTCTCCGTTGACCACTCCCCCGACCGGCGCCGCACCGACAAGTTTTGTCGTGTAGTAGAACTCCGGCCCGAGGATCTCGAGCGCCGCCGCGGCCACGATCAGCTTCTGGTTGCTGGCCGGGATCACAACGGTTGTCGCGTTGCGTTCACCGACCATCTGCCCGTTGAGCGACACAGCCACGCAGGACCGATCGTTGACCGAGTTCACCAGCGGCACGACCGCTGCCTCGAACGCCGCCATGTTGAGGTCGAGCGAGAGTTGCGCTGCCGACCGGCGCAGCGACAGCAACGTGGTGCTCAAGGCCGGTTGAGGAGCCACCGTGTCGAGCGGCGCCGGACCGCCTGGGATCGAATCGAGTGGCGGAACGGCGTCGGCCGCGTCGGCGGCCTTGCCGTCGGACCACCGGTAGATCGACCAGAGCAACAGTGCTGGGAGCAACGCCATCACGACGAGGACGACGATGGGTCCCACTCCGCCTCGTCGTGCGCTCATCGTGCTCGCCGCTCCTGATGGCGGGCATACCGGTACATGTGTCCCAGCGCGACGACCGCCCGATCTCCGCTCGAATAGCACAGCCTGCCTGATTCGCGAACCGCAGCAGGGCCCGGGTTGTCACGGTCGGCAACCGCCAGTTCGGTCGCGCACAGAATCGGTTTGCCGGTCTGCCGGCTCAGGTCTGCCGCCGCCTGCGCAAACCGGCGATCTTGCCGCTCGTGATACTCCACGATGCGGTCGAGGCCGTGATCGGGGTGGAATCCGCCCTCACGCATCATTCGGGCCTGGTTCGATTGGATCCCGAGTCCGATGTACACGATCGCGTCGACGGACGGGTGTCCGGCGATCAATCCCATCACGATCGGAATCGTGTCACGCGTTTCTCCCCCCGCGCAGTCAACCGGGTTGTTTCGACTCCAACGTGGTGGGAGGTGTTGATCGATCCCGGCCAGGAGGTCGGGCGGGAGTTCGAGCAGTTCGAGATCGCCGTCGCGGGCGATCGCATCGGCGGTGACCACACCCCAGCCGCCGGCGGTGGTGAGGACCACGACCCTTGGGCCGCTCGGCAAGGGCTGTGTCGCAAATGTGGCGGCCGCCTCGAACGCTTCCTCGACACTCATCGCGCGTGTGATCCCAACCGCCCGACAGGCTCCGTCGAACACCTTGTCGTCGGCTGCCAGGGCACCGGTGTGACTCGTCGCGGCACGAGCACCGCCGGCCGTCGCCCCGCCCTTCAGGAGCACCAACGGCATCCGCTCCGTCACGGACCCGAGCCTGCGCATCAAGCCCTCCCCGTCGTTGATTCCTTCCACGTATGCCAAACCGACACCGGTGGCCGGATCGTCCGCGTAGAAGTCGAGATAGTCGGCAACGCTGACCGCAGCGGCATTTCCGGCCGACACCGCTCGGCTGATCCCCACCCCGGTCGAACGCGACAGGTTCAGGAAACTCGAGACGAAGTTCCCTGATTGGCTGGCGACACCGATTCGCCCGGTCGGCGGGAATGGGGCGACGATCTGAGCGCAGAGGTTGGCCGGTGTCGAGACCACTCCTTGCCCGTTCGGACCGGCCAACAGGATCCCGAGTCGATCGGCGAGTTCGACCAGTGCTTGTTCGTCGGCGCGGCCCTGCTGGCCGGATTCGGCATATCCCGCCGAAGTCAGGAACGCCGCCCGAATTCCTTTGTCGGCACACGCCCGCAGGATCTCGGGGTTCGTGCTGGCTGGTGTGCACACGAACACCAGATCGATCGCTCCATCCGGAAGTTCGGCGATGTCGGCGACGGATTGGATGCCGAGCACCTGCTCAGCGTGAAGATTCGTGGCGTAGACAGCGCCCTCGTACCCGGCCGCGAGCAGGTTGTGAAGTGCCACGAAACCGAACTTGCCAGGGTGCGACGATGCTCCGGTGATCAGCACTCCCTTCGGTTCGAACAGCGCACGGAACAGCTCGTCACCCGGACGTGGTCGCATCGTCGGGCGTGTCGGCGTTCCCACTCCGATCTCCACAAGTGCGTCGACCGCTACCAACTCCCCTGACGGACCGACGATCAGCGGATTGACATCGACGCTGGTGACGTCGGCACGATCGACCGCCAGCCGCCCGAGACCGACGAGCAAGGAAGCGAGCGCCGAACGATCGACGGCTGCTTCCCCGCGGAACTCGCCGAGCAGTCGTTGTGCCGTCAGCTGATCGATCATCTCAGCGGCTGTCACACGGTCGAGTGGCGCCGGTCGAAAGACGACGTCCCCGATCGCCTCGGCCATCACGCCACCCACCCCGAGCATCACCGTCGGCCCGAACTGGGCGTCGCGCAGCATCCCTACGATCAGCTCGCGGTTCCCGCGAATCATCGGCGCCACGAGCAACCCGACGTCACCGTCGTCAGGTCGCGCCGCCGCAAGGAGCGCAACAGCGGCCTGTTCGACCGCCGAAGCGTCGCCGAGGTTGAGCTTGACCAGCCCGCGTTCGGTCTTGTGGGCGATCGCCTTGCCCTGCAACTTGACGACCACCGGAAAGCCGATCTCGGTCGAGGCCTTGATCGCCTCCTCGATCGTCGACACGACTCGTTCCTCGGCCAGCGGTAATCCGTATGGGCGCAGTAATGCCTTCGAGTCCGATTCGGAGAGCGTTGCGCCGTTCGTCATGCCACGACCACGGTAACCACCGTGGATGTGCCGAATCCGGCAATCGTGTCAGGGGAGTAGTGCCGCGCTGAAGAACTGGACGACGTGTTCCTCTCGAGCGGCCAACGCCTCGGCGGACAACGGCGCCACATCGAGCAGACCCTCGAGGAACGGTTCGTCGGAGAAGTAACTCAGCAATGCCCCGTAACCGGTGATCAGGAGTTGGCGCGAGTCCTGCCGCCGGAACGCCCCGGACTCCATCTCCCGATCGAAGTAGTTGGCGGCCTGATCGAACATGGGGCGGAGCACGCTGGCCATATCGATCGCGAAGTGCTGGCCGGCATCGATGGCCTCGCGACGAACCATCCGGACATAGCTCGGGTTGTCCGCAAAGAACCGGAAGCCGGCCCGCAGGACGAGCTCGACCTTCACCCAACCATGCTCGGGTGCACCGATCGCTCCCGCCAGGCGTTCGAACCAGTCGGACAGGAGCCGTTCGAAGACCTCCTGATAGAGCGCCTCTTTCGAGGCGAAATGATGCAGCAGGCTGGGACGGCGAATGCCGACCCCGGCGGCGATGTCGTTGAGCGAGGTCCCCTCGTACCCGGCTTGAGCGAAGCACGCCAACGCCTCGTCGAGGATCTGGTCACGTGTTGATCGCTGACCAGCGTCCGTCTCGCGTACCGTGGTCGTTGACATGCCGGGCAAACGCTAACACCCTTCGCCGATTTGGCTCCTCCCCGCTCCGCCGGCCCGTTCGGTGAGCGGCCAGCCGATCCGGATTGCCAGTGCCGAACCCACCGCTCCACCGCTGCTCGACAGCATCAGGTCACCGATCGTGTCCCCATAGGTGAGGTCCAGTCCTGCCGTTCCGAGTTCCTGCACGAGGTACTCGGCGAACTCCCACCAGATGATCGTCAGCCCTCCGATCGCGTAACCGAGCACCCACGCATTCAGTTTTGAGATGCCCGTGCGGGCGACGGCGAGCGTGATTCCGCCCGTCAGCAGCACCCAATTGACGAAGTGCAACACGTCGTCGGTCGATGCGTAGTTGTTGTAGAAGTTGAAGACGTTGCCGAGCGTGTCGACCAGAAAAGGCGCAATGACGAGGGCGTCGACCAGGTTCGGGTACGGCGGGCGGCTCCCTCGCAGCCGCCACGTCAACGGCACCACGACGAGCGGCAGCAGGTAGAACGGCGCCCGAAACGCCATCCCCTTCCCGTCGAATTGTTCCCAATTCGGGAACGCCACCGTGATCGCCAGCGCAATCACCAATCCGATCCGGACCGCCCACGCAATGCGACGTTGCAGACCGAGCGACACAGCCGGGAAGGTAGTTCGTCGCAGGCCGGAACGTGTGGATCTCGAACCCCATTCGCCACCGAACGCCCGACGTCCGAGCGCGGTGCTACCGACGGTGGGCGATCAAGGTTGCCTCGCCGTCTCGCTCGATGTGAGCGACGATGTCGACGTCGAGATCGCCGAACGCTGCGAGCAGTTCACCGGGGGGCGCATGGAACGGGCCGATCTCGACATGGTTGCGACCCACCTGCGACAACACCGTCACCAGCATCGTTCCCCCGGCCGCAGTCACTGACGCGAGTTGCGGATAGACATCGCGGTTCCGAAATCGTTGGCAGATCACCAGTTCGAATTGCCCGATGTCGTTGGGCAGCCCGTGATCGAGATCGACGACACGAGCGTCGATCCGGTCGCCGACACGATGCTGGTCGGCCGCTTCCCGCAACCGCTCGATAGCCACCGGCGAGGCATCGAGGGCGACGACATCGAAACCGCGCTCGGCAGCCCAGATGCTCTGCTCGCCGAGGCCGCAAGCGACATCGAGCACACGACCTTCGACAACAGGCCCGGCCAGGTCATAACCCTTCGGCGGCGCCGGCTCGCCAGTTCGACGGCCTTCGTACCGGGCGTCCCAACGATCGGCATCGGCCTGCACGACGTCCATGTTGACAGGTACCCTCGAAACCATGCAGATCGTGTCAGCACTGTTCGTCGAGAACTTCGAGATCCGCCAAGCTCCGGGGCCGGCGACGCGGATCGATCTCACCGGGGCGATGTTCTCGATGGCCGCCACCGATCCCCTCCCACTCACGATTTCACCACATCTGGTTGCGCTGATCTTCTGCCCGCTCGGCGAATCCGGTCAGGGTGTGTTCGAGGTCATCTTCCGCGACACGCTCGACGCCGAATCGGACGACGAACCGATCGCCCGAAACGTCAGTCCCTTCACGGTCGAGCCGGGCAAGTTCACATACCGCCTGGTGAAGGGCGAGTTGACGTTCGATGCCTACAAACAGATCTTTGCCCACTGCCGCGTCGGCAGGGGCGCCTGGCACGTCGTCCCGTTCACGCTGCTCCCTCCGGTCGAGTGAACCCGCCACACCGACCTGAGCCGAACACGGCTCAGCCGGTAGTGTCACAGCCGATGTCTTCGCTCCCCGCCGAACTTGATCAACAGGCCGTCAACCTCATTCGTGGGCTGGCGATGGACGCGCCCGCGGCTGCCAAGAGCGGTCACCAGGGCACCGCCATGGCGCTCGCGCCGCTCGCTCACGTCCTGTTCAGTCGGGTCATGAAGTACGACCCGGCCGACGCCAAATGGCCCGACCGTGACCGGTTCGTGTTGTCCAACGGGCACGCCTCGATCCTGCAGTACTCGATGCTGTATCTCACCGGATTCGGGTTGGAGCTCGACGATCTCAAGCAATTCCGACAGTGGGACTCTGTCACCCCGGGTCACCCTGAGGCCGGTCATACCGTTGGGATCGAGGTGACGACCGGCCCGCTCGGTCAGGGACTCGCCAACTCGGTCGGGATGGCGATCGCCGAACGAATCCTGTCCGGCAGTTTCGGCAGCGCAGCCGTCGATCACCACACGTTCGTGATCGCCGGTGATGGCTGCTTGATGGAGGGGGTCTCGCACGAGGCTGCCTCGCTGGCCGGGCATCTCGGGCTCGGGAAGTTGATCTGCGTGTACGACGACAACCACATCACGATCGACGGCGACACCGACCTCGCCTACAGCGACGACGTGCCGGGGCGGTTCCGAAGTTACGGATGGGACGTGGTCGAGTTGGGCGAGATCGCCAATGACCTCGACGCCCTCGAAGCGGCACTCTTGGCTGCCAAAGCGATGACCGACAAGCCGAGCTTGCTGATTCTGCGCTCACACATCGGATTCCCTTCGCCAGATCACACCGACGACCACGAGGCCCACGGCCTGGCCTTCAACGACGACGACATTGCCCGCACCAAGGCCGTGATGGGCATCCCCAACGAGCCGTTCTGGGCACCCGCCGAAGTCGTCGGCGCCTACCGGTCCCACGCCGCTGATCGCGGTGCTGCCGCTCACGACGCTTGGGCCTCGGCCAACTCGGTTGTGACAGAGTCCGCCGAATGGCAGGCGTGCTGGCAGGCGACGGGCCTCGACGGATGGGCCGATGACCTCCCCGTCTTCGCCCAAGGTGAAAGCGTCGCCACCCGCAAGGCGATCGAGGCTGCGATCAATGCGACATTGGCCAAACTTCCGGGGGTCGTCGCCGGCTCGGCCGACCTGACCGGCAACACCGGCATGAAGCTCACGGGCGCAACCGTGCAAACGACCGCCAACCCGGGTGGTCGCCAGGTGTATTACGGGGTGCGTGAGCACGCCATGGGCGCAGCGCTCGTCGGGATGGCGTTGCACGGCGGCGTGATCCCCGTGGCCGGCACGTTCTTCGTGTTCCTCGACTACATGCGTCCCCCGGTTCGACTTGCCGCGCTTTCGAAGGCCAAGGCCTGTTTCGTCTTCACGCACGACTCGGTTGGTGTCGGCGAAGACGGTCCCACACACCAACCGGTCGAACACGTCGCGACGCTCCGGGCAATCCCCGGGCTTCACGTGATCCGCCCGGCCGATGCCAACGAGACCGCTGCTGCGTGGCGTGACGTGGTCGAACACGACGGACCGACTGCTCTCGTGCTGAGCCGTCAGAACATCACCGTCGTCACCGACGGCTCTGCGGTAGCACGCGGGGCAGGCATCGTCCGCGATGCCGACGGGCGTCCAGATGTGATTCTCGTCGGGACCGGCAGCGAGGTGTCGCTGTGCGTTTCCGCAGCCGAAGCACTCGCCGGCAACGGCGCCTCCGTTCGGGTCGTGAGCATGCCGAGCTGGGATCGTTTCGATCAGCAGCCGCAGGGGTACAAGCAGAGCGTGTTCCTCCATGGCGTACCGGTGCTGTCGGTCGAAGCCGGGATCACGATGGGTTGGCACAAGTACGCCGACGACGCGATCGGGATCGACCGTTTCGGCGCCAGCGCCCCCGGCTCGGTCGCTCTCGACAAACTCGGCATCAACGTCACACATGTCGTCGAGCGAGCAGTTGCGCTACTCGCTGGATCTCCAGCCGATCCGCTCGCCCGCTGACTCACGGATCTTGCACACCAACCAACCGTCACATTCGATGAAGCCACTCGAAAACAGTGACGTCAACGATCGAAGAGGAGTCCCCATGAATCGTCTCACCCGGCTTGCTGAAGAATTCGGTCAGAGCCCGTGGCTCGACAATCTCAAGCGCAGCTATCTCACGTCTGGCCAACTCGCGGCGATCCGCGATCGTGGCCTTCGCGGACTCACTTCGAACCCGACGATCTTCCAGAAGGCGATCCAGGGATCGACCGACTACGACGAGCAGTTCAAGGCGCTCGCCGCCGATCCACATCCGATCATCGACGACTACTGGGCGCTGGTGCTCTCCGACATCCACGGCGCCTGCGATGTGTTCTCGAAGGTCTACGACCAAACCGACGGCGTCGACGGATTCGTCTCGGTCGAAGTGGATCCAGGTCTGGCACACGACGGTCCTGGCACCGAGACGGCGGCACGTGGCCTTCACCAGCGCCTCAATCGCCGCAACCTGATGGTCAAGATCCCGGCCACGGCGGAGGGTCTGGCGCCGATCAGACAGATGATCAGCGAAGGTCACAGCATCAACATCACCTTGATCTTCGGTCTCGACCGCTATCAGGAAGTGATCGATGCGTACATCGGCGGCCTCGAAACGCTCGCCCAGGATCCAACCGCCGACCTGTCGAAGGTCGCCAGTGTCGCCAGCTTCTTCATCAGCCGTGTCGACGTCGAGGTCGATCGTCGGCTCGAAGCAATCGGTACCGACGAAGCACTCGCCCTTCGCGGCAAGGCTGCTGTTACGCAGGGCCAGCTCGCCTATCGTTCGTTCGAGCAATCGTTCAGTGGTGACCGATGGGAGGCCCTGGCGGCACGCGGCGCTCGGGTGCAGCGCCCGCTGTGGGCGAGCACGGGTACCAAGAACCCTGACTACTCCGATGTGCTCTACGTCGAAACACTGATCGGCCCGTACACCGTCAACACGCTCCCAGAGCCGACACTCGAAGCTTTCGACGACCACGGGAAGCTGGCTCGCACCGTCGACGCGGACTACGCCGCCGCCGACCGTATTTGGCAGGCGCTCAGCGACGTGGGAATCGACATGGACGACGTCGCCGCCACGCTCGAACGAGAAGGAGTCGATGCCTTCATGAAGTCGTTCGACGAACTGATCGAGGCACTTCAGGCCAAAGCCGGCGAGTTGCATGCCGGCTGAGATGCTCGAAGCCGACGATCAGACCTCGTCGACTTCGAAGCTGACTTCGTGGTAGCCCTGCGCTCCGTTCGGAGCGACACCCTTCGGCTCACTCGGCTGAGGCTCGCCGGATCCGTCGTAGGCTCGGGCTCTGACCCGATGCTTACCGGCGGAGGCGTCCATCCAGCGGTACACCCATTGCACCCACGTGTCGTCCGAGGGAACCCCGGCCAGGTCGCACTGGCGCCACTCACTGTCGTCGATCTGGACCTCGACCTTCGAGATCCCGCGGTGAACGGCCCACGCCAGCCCGGCGATGTCAACCGGCTCACCGGCCTTCGATTTCGGACCGCTCGCCTTCCTGGGACGATCGATCCTGGCCATCGTCTTGACCGGACCCTCCTTGCTCCACCCGCGCGGAATCCAATAGCCATCGAAGTCCTCCCAGCGGGTCAGTTCGATCTCGGTCACCCACTTGGTCGCCGAGACGTACCCGTACAGTCCCGGCACGACGAGCCGCACCGGGTAGCCGTGCTCGGCCGGCAAGGGTTCGCCGTTCATGGCCACGGCGAGCATCGCGTCGCGGCCGTCCATGATCGCCGACGTCGGCGAGCCGCAGCTCCAACCATCGACCGACCTGCTGACGACCTGTGTCGCTCCGGCCTGAACTCCCGCCTCGTCGAGCAGATCTTTCAGCAGCACGCCTTGCCACTTGGCGTTGCCGACGAGATCCCCTCCGATCTCGTTCGACACGCACGACAGCGTGATGTACCGCTCGACCATCGGGCGCTCCAGCAGGTCCGCGAACCTGATCTCCAACTCGCGGTCGACCATGCCGAAGACGCGTAGCTTCCACGAATCCTTCGGGACCTGCGGCACGACGATCGCAGTGTCGATTCGATAGAAGTCCTGCGAGGGCGTCAACCACGGATCGAGGCCATCCAGATCGAGCTCCATCGGCTTCGATCCGGCAGCCGTGGTCGTTTCGTCCGAACTGTCCGAACCGACCTCGATCGGGAGGATCGGCGCGACCTCGACGGGTTTCGGCAACTCCAGTGCGGCACGTTCGTCCCCGACTTCGAACCGTCGTTTAAGCACCCGGCCGACGCCGCCGACGAGCACCGAGGCGGCGGCAACCATGGCAGCGCCTTGCACGAAACCACGACGAGCGAGACCAACCTCCGACGCAACGGGTGCCCCGGCGAGGTCGCCTTGCAACCGCTGGTCTCGCGGCGACAGGCCCCAGACGACGGCGATCGACGCCAGCGTCCCGACGATCGGCGGCAACATCTTGCCGAAATCGGGAGCGGGCCGCATCCACACCGCGAACACGCCGATCACACCAACCACGGCCGTGACCGCGTAGGCGTTCATCCGCTGGCCCCTGACGGCCAGCGTGCCGACGATCGATCCGATCACGGCCAGCGACAACAGCGTCCCGACGACCAGCACCGCCTTGTCGGCGGTGCCGAACCACTCGATCGCGAGGTCCTTGACCTGCTTCGGAACCCGGTCGATGACCTCCTGACCCACGGGAACCACCGGCGACGCCGCGCCGCGGACCAGACCGACGATCAGCTCCGCCGTGGCGAGACCCGCGAACGTGGACAGCAGCCCGATCGCGACGCCGTGCCAGCGGGAGCCGTACAGTCGGTGTTTCATGGAACAAGGTCTATCGAACTCCGGCGAAGAACGCGTCGCATCGCTGCTCCGAGAGCTCGGAGTTTCGAAGGACTTTCGAATCTCGGAAGACTTCGTTTCGGAAGCGCTCGGGTTGATCACCGATGAGCCGAACACGCTCGACCTCAAGATCGCAAGTGCTGCGATCACCGAGATGCGCGATGCGTTCAAGATGTTCGCTCCCTACAGCGGAATCCGCAAGGTGTCGATCTTCGGATCGGCTCGGACCAAGCCCGATGACCCTCTGTACGAGCAAACCCGACGGGTCGCCGCAATCCTGGCGGACGCCGGATGGATGGTCGTCACCGGGGCGGGCCCGGGAATCATGCAGGCCGGCATGGAGGGCGCGGGGCGCGAACGCAGTATCGGCGTGTCGATCCGACTGCCGTTCGAGTCCGGTGCGAACTCGATCATCGCCGGCGACGACAAGCACGTCAGCATGAAGTACTTCTTCACCAGAAAACTGATGCTGGTCAAGGAGAGCTCTGCGTTCATCTGCCTTCCAGGAGGGTTCGGCACGATCGACGAGACGTTCGAACTGCTGACGTTGACACAAACAGGCAAGGGAATCCCCGTCCCGATCGTGTTCCTGGACACGCCCGGCGACCCCTATTGGGAGGCCGTCGATCAGTTCGTCGCCGACCATCTCGTCTCTCGAGGACTGGTCTCGGCGACCGACCGCAATCTGTATCGGATCACCGACTCGTGCGACGAGGCTGCGCGCGAGATCACCAACTTCTTCGCCAACTATCACAGCATCCGCAACGTCGGTGACGATCTGATCATCCGCATGCGTCAGGCGCCCACCGACGAACAGCTGGCGTCGTTGAACATCCGATTCAAGCACCTCGTCAAGCGCGGCGAGATCCGCCGGACGGACCCCTACGGCGTCGAGAAACGTCAGGATGACAATCTTGACCTGGAACGAATCGTGATGAGCTTCGACAGCCATGGCTATGCCGAATTGCGCGCCCTGATCGACGTCATCAACAGCTTCACCCCCCTCACCACCCAAACCACCGCAAACGCGTGAGGTTGTTGCGGGAATAGTGCGCAACAACCTCACGCGTTCGGCGATTGATCGAGGGAGCGCAGGACGTGGGCCGCTTTTTCCACGGCTCTCCGGGCTTTGGTCAGCTGTTTGTCCTCGATCGGGCGCTGTGTTGCGCCGTTGGCAGCGGCTTCTCGAAGTCGGTCGAACGCCAACTCATCGAGGTCCTCGATGATCGCCTCGAGCCGGTCGGCGAGCGAACCGAACTCGTTCACGGCAGCGCCTCAGCGAGCAGATCCATCGGGTGTTTGACGGCGACACCACGTTCGGCGAGCAAGCCTTGGAGATGCATTGTGCAACCAGGGTTGGCGCTCACCAGAACGGTCGCTTCGGCATGCTCGAGAGCCCTGTCGATCGCTTCGATCTTGAGGTCCCTGATGCGGCCCGCCAGCGCCGGCTGGAGGGTGGAGTACGCGCCACCCGCGCCGCAGCAGACGCCATCGTCGTCCAATTCGACCACAGTCGCGAACTGTTCGACCACGGTCCGAACCGGAAGATGGGCCTTTTGCACATGGCGGAGATGACACGGATCCTGGACGATCACGGCGCCGTTGCGCTGCCGTAATCGAGGGAGCTGGTCGATCCGTTCTGCGATCCACTCGTGCACATCGAACACTCGGGCCGCGAACGCCCTCCCTTCTTCGTTGTCGAGCAGCCGCCCGTAGTCCTTGAGGGCAGCCCCGCAGCCCGCTGAGTTGACGAGAACCGGCGCCGACCCCGGCATCGAAGCGACCACGCTGCGAGCCAGCACAGACGATTCGTCGTGAAGACCGGCGTGCACGTGCAGCGCCCCGCAACAACCGCCACCGTGACCGGGCAGCGCGAACGAAACCCCCATCGCGGTCAACACCTCGGCTGTCGACCGATGCGTCTCCCGCAGCCAAGCGTCCATCACGCAGCCAGTGAACATCCACACATCGCCACCCGTGGCGGCAATCGCCGGACCGCGTCGCAACGGCACACGAGCAAGCCCGAGTCGTTTCGGGACCAATCGAGCGCGTTGCAGCACCGCCAGCGCGGTCGAACCGAGCAGCAGTAGCCGATGCCGGGCGAGCATCGAGAACCCGAACCGCTGCCAACGCGGCGTGATCTTGCGCTCGACCGCCAGGTGTTGTCGCGTTGCTTCGATCAAACGACCGAACGGAACCCCGCTGGGGCAGGCCGGTTCACATCCCCGGCACTGAACACACGTCGACATGAACTCGACGAAATCGTCGTCGATCGGTGTACCCCGCAGCTGCACCGAGCGCATCGCGTCGATTCGGCCGCGCGGCGACAACGCCTCCTCACCGGTCGCGCGGAACGTCGGGCAATGCGGCAGGCACAACCCGCAGCTGACGCAGCTACCCAATTCAGTGTCGTCGATATGAAACTTCACGGCGCAGCCACCGTATCCGCTCTGCCTGTCTGGCCTCGCTCACGGACGTCGTAAACCGACGCTCTTGAAGTGAAGGATGGACTCGCTGCCCCGGGCTCCAGGTCGCCTGCGCTCCGTCGGACAATTCCTGTTTTGCTCAGCGACAAGAAATGTTGCGCTTGATGGCGCTGGGTGCAAGGAAAGTTGTCGCTGAGCTGAATCAAGTAGTCCTCGCTCTCGCCCGCCGGCTGCCGGACATCACCGCCGACCCGACTATCGCCCTTCTGGAGCATGGGTTCAGGACTCGATGGGCAGCAACGAGAAGGAGCTGGAAGTGCGCGCTGCGACTCGGGGGTCGTACCATCGAGCCCACCATGCCCGAAGGCCACACGATCCACCGAATTGCCAAGGACCACTCCCCGATCCTGACCGGTGGGCTCGTGCGAGTCTCCTCACCGCAGGGTCGCTTCGAAGGCGATGCAGCCCTCGTGGACGGTGTCGTCCTAGAACGAATAGAGCCCTTCGGCAAACACCTCTTCTACTGGTGGGAGAACGGTCTGGTCGGGCACGTCCATCTCGGGCTGTTCGGTAAGTTCCGCGTCGCTCGCGGCCCTGAGATACCAGACGTTCAGGGGCAGGTCCGCATGCGTATGTCCACCGATCGGGGCACCATCGATCTCGCTGGTCCGACC
>JAYVFI010000021.1:0-53861 GCA_043773365.1 Ilumatobacteraceae bacterium | reverse complement strand
GACCGCCGCCACATCGGGCCGATGTTGCGCGAGATGCAACAGATACGGCACCTCGAACTGCCCGATCCGTTGTCGGCCGAAGTCGTCGAATCGCGGCTGATCTCACGAATGCTGCCGCGCTACAACAAGACCGGCACCCGGGCCGACAAGTACTGCTACGTCCGCCTCGACGACACGATCTGGCCGCGACTTGCCGTCGTCAAGGAGCCATCGCCGAGTGGGCTGCACCTCGGACCGCTTCCGTCCCGGGCGATGGCCAACCTCGTCGTCGAGGCGCTCCAGTCGGTGCTGCCGTTGCGCCGCTGTTCGACAACGTTGGGAAAGTCACATCAGCCGGTTGAGGGGGCTGCTCCCTGCGGGTATGCCCAGCTGGGCGTCGCGCAGTGCCCGTGCGCCGGCGCTGCAGATCGAGCCACGTACGACGCCGCCGTCGATGCCGCCCGCCGAGCGATGTCGGGGCAACCGAGCATCGTGGTCGAACAGCTCACCGCCCGTATGGGTCAACTTGCCGCCACACAGCGCTACGAGGAGGCTGCACTCGTCAGGGATCGTCTCTCTGCGCTGCTCGGAGCGATCAAGCGCCACCAACTCGTCGTCGCCCTACGAGACGCCGACCGTCTGGTTGTGCGACGCAATGGAGTCACGTGGGCGGTCGACCAGGCCCGCCTCGTCGATGTCACGATGTCGGGTGAGGTCGGGCGTGCCCTGCCTGTCGACCCACCCGAGCCGCCTGCTCCCGGCCGGCCTCTTCGCCGGCACCACATCGACGAAGCGATCTGTCTCGCCAAATTCTTCGACCAGCACGCCGGTCGGATCGAGGTGGTCAGTTGCAGCGGCGTATGGCGGTTCCCGATCGTTGCCACCGACGAACTCCCTCGGCTGGCAGGCCGGCGAGCTCAAACGCTTGCTGCGTAAGCTCCATCACGTCGTCACCCGTGCACCCTGATGGTCGATTCGAAGCAGTTTGGTGTGGCCGGATGCGGGCAGCGCGCCGGCGATCTCCCCGGCCCGCTCCGCGGCGCACATCATCGCCACAGTCGGGCCACTTCCCGAAAGCCACGTCGCCCATGCACCGGCCTCGAGCCCGACTCGCATCACCACCGCCGATTGCGGGACCTGTTCGAGTCGGACCGCCTGGTGGAGCCGATCGGCGGTCGCCTCCGGGAGCGACGACACGTCGCCGGTCGCGAAGGCGGCGATGAGCATCGCCACACGGCCGAGGTTGAAGACCGCGTCCGTGCGAGACACTGTCTCGGGCAGTCGCGTCCGCGACTGGTCGGTCGAGGTCGTCACGTCCGGAATCCAGACGACGATCGCCGGATCGAAGCCAAGCGGCACCTGCGTGACGGTGTCTCCGGCGGCGATGATCACCCCGCCATGGAGCGACGCTCCGGCGTTGTCGGCGTGGCCCTCGAGTTCGCTGGCGACTGCCTGGATGCTGGCCCGCGGCTCGCTGTCATCGAGCGCGTCGGCACCATGACGTTGCACCACAGCTGCCGCCGCACCACCGACCCGCATCGCCCCGCTGAACCCGAGCCCACGGCCTACCGGTATCGGGGACCGGACCCAGAGCGGTCCGGTCCCGCCGAGTCGCCGAAAGGCAATTGAGGCAGGGTGGTGTTCATCGACGACACGACCTCCCCGGCCTTGATCCCCGACACGGAACTCGGCGTGGAGCGTCAACGCCATACCCAGTACGTCGAACCCCGGGCCGAGGTTGGCCGACGAGGCCGGCACCCGCACGGCCCAATCGGCCATCGGCGCTCAACCCGCCGCTTCGTGCGAAGCGACGACGAATCGTTCGAGCGTTTCAGCCGCCCGACCGCTGTCGATCGTCGCCTGGGCCAACGTAACGCCCTCGGCGAGTGTTGCGACCTTGCCACCGACGACCAAACCGGCGCCCGCATTGAGGACGACGATGTCTCGATGCGGGCCGGGCTGCGCTGCCAGCACACGCCGCACGGCAGCCGAGTTCTCAGCGGGATCTCCTCCCGTGAGATCGGAGTTCTTGGCGGGAGCGAGGCCGAACTCGGTCGGATCGACCCTGAGATGTCGGACGTCACCATTTTCGAGTTCGAGCACCTCGCTCGGGCCGGTCGTCGTGAGTTCATCGAGCCCCAGACCGTGCACGACCCAGGAGCGGACCGAGCCATGCGACCTGAGTGTTTCGACCATCCGCTCGGCGAATGCCACATTGGCGACGCCGATCACCTGTCGCCGCACCCGACCCGGGTTGGCCATGGGACCGAGCAGATTGAAAACGGTGGGGATTCCGATCTCGCGTCGCGATGGGGCGGCGAATCGAAACGCCGGATGAAACGACGGCGCCAAGCAGAAACCGATCCCAGCCGTGTCGACACAGTGCTTGACGCCTTCTGGTGTGAGCGCCACGGCAACGCCGAGCGCCTCCAACACGTCAGCCGTCCCACACTTCGACGACGCCGCACGGGCACCGTGCTTGCACACCGGCACGCCTGCCGCGGCGGTGACGATCGCCGCCATGGTCGAGACGTTGATGCTGTGGGAATTGTCTCCCCCGGTGCCGACGATGTCGACGGCGGCGTTGCGTTGTTGCTCGGACAACGGGACGATCGCCGCTGCTGCCAGCACTGCGTCGAGCAGGCCCGACAGCTCCTCGGCGGTTTCACCTTTGGCTCGCAGTGCGACAACGAATCCGATCAGCTGCGACGGTGTCGCGTCGCCGGACAGAATCGTCGTCATCGCCGCCTTCGCCTGCTCACTGGTCAAGTGGTGGCGGTCGAGCAGCAACGTCAGGAGCGCGGGCCACCCGCCGTGGTCATCGATCATCGACATGTCGGCGAGGCTAACGGCCAGCGGTCACGCGGTACGACGGCGTTGTCGTAACATCCGGCGGCGCTCACGCTCTGTAGCGCCGCCCCACACGCCCACCTTCTCGCGGCTCTCCAGGGCGAATTCGAGGCACGTCTGACGCACACCGCATCCCTCGCAGACCTGTTTGGCGATCTCTGCTTCTTCATCGTTGTCGGGGTAGAAGACGCCCGCATCAAGCCCTCGGCAGGCTCCGAGCATTCTCCACTCGAGTTCGTGTGTCGACACTTTCGCGGTCCCCCCATTGGGCGTTCGTCGTCGAAATGGAGATTAGAACGCCGGGCACACAAATGCCAGTCGAAAATGTACGAAAAGTCCGGATTGCCGGAGTTCGGATGGCCGAAGTTCGGATTGCCGGAGTTCGGATCGCCGGAGTTCGGATCGCCGGAGTTTGGATCGCCGGAGTTCGGATGGCTAGGGGGCGAGGTCGGTGATCAGCGCTGCAATCGTGTTGTCTGCCAGTTCGGTCGCTTCGAGATACGCCGGGTGATCGATCTCGAGCCGAACCGGGCCGGCACGAAAGACGGCGACCTGCTCCGGCGTGAAGTCCCATCGCAGGTAGTGGACGGCGGCAGTCACGTGGTCGCGAGTCAGGCCGAGCTCGTGTTGGGCGTCGAGCGTGGCTCGCACGCGATCGCCGTTGGCGAGCACGAACAGAACCGAACGCTCGACATTGACGAGTTTCGGCAACCACTCGCGGACCTGGTCGTCGGTCGTCAACTCGATGAACATCGTCGCGCACAGCTGGCCGGCCTCAGGAATCATCGGGTTGTAGATGTCGAGCTCGGTCTGGATGTCGGCGTCGCTGATCAGCTTCTCGACTCGCGCCATCTCCTGGATCTGAAACCGCATCGTTTCGCGATTCTCGAACAGGAACGTGACGATCGTGCCGAGGTGCACACGGCGACGGCGCTTCAAGTCGATCATCTGCGGCCGCAATGTTTGGCGTTCACGCTCGTAGGCGCGCACATCGGCGATGTCGTCGAGGGTCAGCTTGCGAGAGGTAGTCATCATTGCTTGCCTTCCGTCTTCTGTCTTCGGTCTTCGGTGTGCGGTCTTCAGTCTTCCGGTATGCCGTAGGCCCTGGCCATGAACGAGATCGGGTGCATCGGAGCAACCCCTGTCTGTTCGGTGATCGCCGTGTTGGCGAGGTGGCAGTCCCCCGTCACCACATCGCCTCCCGCCTTCTTGATCTGCTCGGCCAACTTGCCGGCAATCGGGATCGAGATCGCCTCGTTCTCGGCGCGAAAGCCCCACATCCCGTCAATACCTGAGCACTGCTGCACCAGTTTCACCTTGGCGCCGGTCAGCTTCATCAGATCGCGGCTCTTGAACCCGATGTTCTGGGCCCGCAGGTGGCAGGGGGTGTGATAGGTGACGTTCTCGGGGATCGAACCCGTGAACTCGGTGTCGAGTTCGGTTTCCTCGGCTCTGTCGATTTTGACGAGGTACTCGGCGGCGTCGAACGTCTGGGCCGCAACGAGCTCGGCGTCGGGGCCGCCGACATAGTCGATGTAGTCCTTCTTGAGCACGTACCCGCAGGTCGGTTGCGGCACGACGATTTTGGTTCCCGACCTGATCTCAGCGGCGAGCGTCTTGACGTTCTGCTCGGCCACCTTGGTGAATTGCTTGAGGTCACCGGCGTGCAGCCAAGGTGCACCGCAGCAACCAGCCTGGGTGATCGAACACTCGATCCCATTGCGCTCGTAGACGCGGACGAGGTCCTTGCCGAGCGCCACGTCCTGGTACTCGACGAGGCAGGTCGGGAACACCGTGACCCTGCCTTGCCGTTTGGCGGCCAGCGTCGAGGTGCGCTGCTTCATCCACGACGAGAAGCGCTGCTTGGCGTAGGGCGGCAAGAGGCGCACGGACGACACGCCGGTCACCTTGGCAACCGCCTTGCGCACGATCGACCCTCCAGGGGCGGCGACGATCCTGTTGGCGAGCGGCGCCGCCAAGGTGGCCGCTCTCCCCATCAAGTCGGTGCGCGCCATGGCTTGCGTGGTGACCCGCTGCCTCAGCGGCTTCTGGCCGGTGTCGTAACGCATCGCCTCCGCGCGCAACATCAGCCGGGGGAAATCGAGCGCCCACTCGTGCAGTTCGGGGATGTACGGACAGTTGACGTAGCAGAGCTTGCACTGGAAGCACTCGTCGATCACGCGGTCCTGTTGAGCCGGCGTCAGGCGTCCCGCATCTTGGTCGTCGTGCGCGTCGATCATGTCGAACAACGACGGAAAGGAGGTGCAGAACTTGAAACACAACCGGCAGCCGTGGCACAGGTCGTACACACGTGTCAGTTCGTTGCGCACGTCGGCCTCGTCGAGATACGAGGCGTGCTTCGGGTCGTAGGTGGTCGTCATCGCGACATGTTCCGAATCGACCCGGCGACAGCGGGCAACGCCGAGCCGTCGCCTGGTCCGATGTCAGCTGATCGACTCGAGGCCTTGCGCGAAACGTCCCGCATGGCTCTTTTCGGCACGGGCGAGCGTCTCGAACCAGTCGGCGATCTCGTCGAAGCCTTCGTCGCGGGCGGTCTTGGCGAAGCCCGGATACATCTGCGTGTACTCGTAGGTCTCGCCGGCGATCGACGCCTTGAAGTTCTGCTCGGTGTCACCGATCGGTTCGCCTGAAGCTGGGTCACCGACTTCCGCCAGGTACTCGAGGTGACCGTGGGCATGGCCCGTCTCACCTTCGGCGACCGAACGGAACAGCGCCGCCGAGTCGGGGAAGCCTTCGATGTCTGCCTTCTGTGCGAACCAGAGGTAGCGGCGGTTGGCTTGACTTTCTCCGGCAAACGCCTCTTTCAGGTTCTCGTGTGTCTTGGTGCCGTCGAGTCCGGACATTGACTTTCTCCTGTACTTGATGGGTGGGTTGGGGGTTGATGGTGGATTACGTCGCGGCGCATGCGGCGCATGCACCGTGGAACACGATCGACGTCGAGTCGAGGCGAAACCCGCCGAGTCCGACGATCGCGAGCTGTTCAGCGCCGTCGACGTACACGTCGATGATGGCACCACAGGAGTCGCAGACGGCGTGTTGGTGGTCCGCCAGATTGGGGTCGAAATGAGCCGGCCCGGCGTCGAACGTCATCTGCTGGAGCTCGCCCATCGAGGTCAGGTCCGTCAGCGTTTGATACACCGTGCGGAGCGAGATCCCTGGCATCAGTTCGCTCGCTCGGGCGAACAACACGTCAGCCGACGGGTGCTGATCGTTGTCGTGCAGCAGCCGGAACAGAAGTTGGCGTTGGGGCGTGACCTTCAAGCCCTGCGCCCGAAACGCATCGACGAGTTGGGCCGGCGTCCTCACGTCGAACAGGATAGACGCAAAAGATGGTTGTTCGCAATTCATGCAGATTGATGCACACCCGATTCGCCAACCGGCGACGCGTAGGCTCCGTACGTGCGGTTCGATCGGGACGAGATGGTGGCGCGATTGACCACCGAGGAGTTCGATCTGCTCGTGATCGGCGGCGGGATCACGGGCGTCGGGGTCGCCCTCGACGCCGCCTCACGCGGGCTTCGAACCGCTCTCGTCGAGCGCTACGACTTCGCCTCGGGAACATCCTCGAAGAGTTCCAAGCTGATCCACGGTGGCTTGCGCTACCTCCAACAGGGCGACGTCCGACTCGTCTACCAAGCGCTTCGGGAGCGACAACGACTACTGAACAATGCCCGCCACCTGGTCTCGGTGCTGCCGTTCCTCATCCCGGTGTTGTCGAAAGACGGCCCGGTCTCGAAGAAGATCGCCAAAGCACTTCGATCGGCACTCTGGATGTACGACGTCACGGGTGGCATTCGAATCGGAAGGCGTCACCGGCGGCTGAACGCCGTCGAGGCCCTCGCCCACTGCCCGACGATGCCGGCCGATCGGCTCTCGTCGGCTTTCGTCTACTACGACGCTGGCGCCGACGATGCTCGACTGACCCTCGCGATCGCCAGGACCGCCGCTGTCCACGGGGCCGCCATCGCCAACCGGTGCCGCGTCGAGAAGATCACGAAGGATTCCGCCGGCCGCGTCAATGGCGCATTGGTCGACACCGGCGGGGCGACGATCACGATTCGCGCCCGGTCGGTCGTGTCCGCCGCCGGCGTGTGGGCCGACGATGTGCGGGCGCTCGATGACGCCAGCGCACCCGGCCTGATGCGACCTGCCAAGGGCGTCCACATCACGGTCCCGTGGCGACTCGTCGGCAACGACATCGCCGTCATCATCTCGGTGCCGAAGGACAAGCGGAGTCTGTTCCTGATCCCGTGGGGGCAGCAGCCGGATGGCACGTTCGACCACTGTTACGTGGGCACGACCGATACCGATTTCGTCGGCGATCTCGAATCGCCACAGACCAACGACGATGATCTCGACTACGTCATCGACGCACTCAATCGCACGTTGACGGCCACGATCAGCCGCGCCGATGTAACCGGCACATGGGCCGGATTACGTCCGCTCGTCAAGGCCGCGCCGTCGAGTCGCACCGCCGATCTGTCGCGCAGGCATCAGATCAGCGAGACGACATCCGGTCTGATCACCGTGGTCGGCGGCAAGCTGACGACCTACCGAGAGATGGCGGAAGACACCGTCGACGTCGTGCTCGACCATCTCGGCCGGCGAGGTCGATGCAAGACCCGCCGGATGAAGTTCGTCGGGTCACTCGGCTACCAGCGTGTTCCCGACGACGATCCTGACGTTCGACTCTCGCGCCGCTACGGCACCGAACTCGGTGAGATCAAGTCGCTCATCGAGCTCGATCCATCGCTCGCCGATCCTCTCGTACCGGGTCTTCGCTACATCAAGGCAGAGGCGATTCAAGCCGTGCGACGGGAGATGGCGACAGAGCTCACCGACGTGCTGTGTCGCCGCACACGTGCCCATCTGGAAGATCGATCGGCGTGCCTGTCGGCCGCCCCTGATGTCGCCCGTCTGATCGCTCGCGAACTCGGGTGGACCGACGATCACATCGCCGACCAGGTCGCCAGCTATGCGGCAATGTGCGCGGCCGAGGTTGCAGCCGCCCACGAGCCTGACGCTCGACAGGACACGCGGGCAGAAAGCACTCACCCATGACCCGTCCGACACCACCGATCGAACTCACCGGAACGGCGAATCGATTCTCTGGCCACGCGGTCGAGCTCGCCGACGTGTTGATCGAGCGACTGGCCGAGATCTGCGAGATCGAAACCGACATCACGGCAGCGGCTGAAGCCAGCCGTGACTGGTGGCCGCTGGCGCTGCATTGGGCGCTCGCCGGCTCCGTTCCGCGGCGTGCGGCGGTGTTGGTCCGGCCGACGACCACCGAGCAGGTTTCTGGCGTGCTGGCATTGTGCAACGCGGCCCGGGTGCCGGTCACGCCGTCCGCCGGGAGGAGCGGTGTTTGTGGTGGATCCGTGCCTGTTCACGGTGGCGTGTTGCTCGACCTCACCGGCCTTGATCGGATCGGCGACGTCGATCAAGTCTCCGGGGTTGTCGATGTGCAGGCGGGCGTGTTCGGGCCCGACATGGAACGCATCCTCAACGACGACTACCGGTTGACGGTCGGTCACTTCCCGCAGAGCTTTGGGTTGGCCACGGTTGGCGGTTGGGTGGCGTGCCGCGGCGCCGGGCAGTACTCGACGCGCTACGGAAAAATCGAGGAGATGGTCGTCGGGCTGGAGGTCGTCTTGGCCGACGGAAGGGTGATCCGGACCGGAGGGGCTCCCGCGGCGGCGGTCGGGCCCGATCTCAACCAACTCTTCCTCGGGTCGGAGGGAACACTCGGCGTGATCACCAGCGTGTCGCTGCGGGCTCATCCGTTGGCGCAGTCCCAACGTCGAGCTGCGTATCAATTACCCGACCTCGCCACAGGATTCGAAACGGTACGCCAGATCATTCGGCGCGGTGCGACCCCCGCCGTCCTGCGGCTGTACGACGGCATCGAATCCGCTCGCTCGCACAGCGGCGACGGCACGATGTGCACGTTGCTGGTCCTCGATGAGGGCGACGAGACCTTGATCGAGGCGACGATGACAATCGTCGCCGACGTCGCCGGAACGCTCGGCCAGCGGGCAGAGGAACAACTCGTGACCGACTGGCTCGAACATCGCAACGACACATCCGCACTACAGGCCTTGAGCCGTAAGGGTCTGGTGGTCGACACGATGGAGGTCGCCGCACCATGGAGCAGGCTCGGCGACGTGCATGCTGCCGCGTCGCAGGCGCTGATGGCCGTCCCGCATGCGCTGGTTGCGAGTTGCCATCTCTCCCACAGCTATCTCGACGGAGCGTGTCTGTACTTCACGTTCGCCGCTCGGCCGCCCGCCGAACAGATCGAATCGACGTACATCGCGCTCTGGAACGCGGGGCAGCGTGCGGTTCTGGCGTCCGGCGGCAACCTCTCCCACCACCACGGCGTCGGCCTGAATCGGGCTCGATTCATGGTCGAAGCGCTCGGCCCAGCACACGACGTGCTGGTCAGCCTCAAGCAGACGCTCGACCCAAACGGCATCCTCAATCCGGGCAAGTTGGGACTCCCCAGTCCATTCGGGGCAGCATCGTGGCCGTGAACAACCAACGTTGGGACCTCGCTGCGCTCAAGGCAGGTGCGATGGTGGCGCTGGTCTTTGCGGTGCCGTTCTCGATCGCTGCCCGCTGGGCGGCCGACAGCAGGAACGACACGACGTTGGCAACCTGGATGTCGATCGGCGCAGTGATCGGGTTCACGCTCGGCGCCGGGTGCGCGGCGTGGGTGCAGCAACGCGATTTGCCGCTGTCGCACGGACTTGCCACAGCGATCGGCACCTACGTTCTTGCACAGGCCGCGTTCATCATCATCAAGTTGCTGCGCGGCAACGACGTGAAGTGGTTTGCCTCGCTGTTCAACCTGTCGGTCGTGGCGGGTGCCGGGCTGATCGGCGGACTACTCGGGTCGCGGCTGCGCTCCAGCGGCTTTCGGCCATCCGGAACGGAGCAACAATGATCCTGGTCGTCGACGTCGGCACGACGGGACTTCGGGCTGCGATCGTGCAACCCGACGGAAGCATCGAGTCGGTCGAGTACCGACCGTTCCCACCCGAAAGCCCGTTTCCCGGGTTGGTCGAGTTCGACGCCTCCCGAATGGCAGAACTCGTGCTCGAGGCGGCCAACGCCGCACTGGAACGAACCGATCGTGCAGCGATTCGGGCAGTCGGAATCGCCAACCAGCGAGCCAGCACGATCGTTTGGGAGCGATCGAGCGGACGCCCGATCGCCCCGGCCCTCGGTTGGCAGGACCTCCGCACGGTGGGCGAGTGCATCACCGCGAGAGCAGAGCACGGGCTCCGACTGGCGCCCAATCAGTCGGCCACCAAGATCGGCTCGATTCTGGCGAACGCCGCTGGGCGTGACGCCTCGGAGCTGTGCTTCGGCACGGTCGACACCTGGGTGGCGTGGACGTTGTCGGGGGGATCCCTCCACGTCACCGACCACAGCAACGCCTCGGTCACGGGGTTGTACTCGCCAACATCGCGGACCTGGGACGCGCGCATCTGTGAACTGGTCGGGGTCCCACTGGAGATGCTCCCCCGGATCGTCGACAGCTCCGGCATGATCGGAATCGCTGCTGCGTTGCCGGGCGATCTGCCGATCACCGCACTTGTTGGCGATCAACAGGCTTCGCTGGTGGGGCAGGGCTGCGTCAGGCCGGGACGCGCCAAGATCACGTTCGGGACGGGCGGAATGCTCGATGTGTGCACCGGCGCTGGTCGCCCGCCCGACATCAGCGATCGATCCCCGAACGGCACGTTCTCGATCGTTGCGTGGTCGCTCGACGGCGTGACGACATGGGGGGTCGAGGCGATCATGCTGACAGCGGGCACGAATGTCGACTGGCTCCGCGACGACATGGGCATGATCGAGACCGCGGCCGAGAGCCATGAGGTGGCCAGCCAGTCCGAGACCGCTGACGGCGTCGTGTACGTTCCAGCCCTGTTCGGACTCGGGACACCTCACTGGGACTACGGAGCGCGAGGGTCGTTGTTCGGGATCACCCGCGGCACGCAACGATCTCACATCGTGCGCGCCGTTCTGGAGGGCGTCGCCCACCGCGGCGCCGACATGGTCGCCGCCGCTGAAGCCGACACGGGTCTGTCGATCCCAACCCTTCGGATCGACGGAGGGATGAGTCAAAACCCGACGTTCGTGCAGGCACTGGCCAACACCACCGGCAAACCGGTCGAGGTCTCACCGGTCGTCGAGGCCACCGTGTTGGGCGCCGGGTTTCTTGCGGGAGTCGCGGTGGGCATCTGGTCCGACCTCGATGATGCCGCGACAACATGGGCGCCGATCGCCGCAGTCGAGCCGAACGGCACGCTCGATCGAGAGATTTGGGCACGCGCGATTGGTAGAACTACTGCGTGGATTCCCGAGCTTTCGGCCCTGGACTTCTAGACTGAGCCGCCGCAGTAGAACATCCCGAAAGGACACTCCCTCGTGACTGACTCCGCCGTTGCGGATCACGCAGCATCTGACCGTTCCACACGTCGCACCCTGCTGGGTGCCGGCGCGATCGGAGCGGTACTCGCTTTGGCCGGAACCCGGTCTGCGTCTGCTGGATCAACCGGATTGTCCGACGACGATCTCGCCCTCGCCCGATTCGCGATCTCGCTCGAATTGGCCGCTCGGGACCTCTGGGACGTCACGCTGGCGGCCGGCGCTCGGCACGAGATCTACCCGGTGATTCGGGAGAACCACGAGGCATACGCCCAGATCTTGGCCGGCATCACCGGGATCTCTGCCGATCAACCGAACACCGCCGTGTTCGACGCCCTTGCGGCCGGGTTCTCGACCGACACGCCCTCGGTCGTCGGCTACGACCTCGAGTCGGTCGCCGCGGCGACCCACATCGATCTGTTGGCAAAGGTCACCGACGTCGAAATCGCGAGGGCGATCGCCTCGATCGCAGCCATCGAATCGCGGCATGCGGCCGTTATCGCCTGGTTGCGTGCTGACGACTTCGACGCTCAGTTCGCGAATGCGGCGACGCCGATCAGCCCGGAGGCAGCGTCATGAGTTCGTTCCCCAATCCCTCGCTGCCACGCCGTCAGCTGCTCCGTCAGGGCGGGCTGGTGTTGTCCCTCGGCGCGATCGTGGCTGCCTGCGGCAACCGCCGAGGGAGCGACGATCCGGGTTTGCTCGGCGACGCCGCGCCCGCACCGACGTTGCCCAAGGTCGAGGTGACCGATGTCGTCCTCCTGCGCACGTTGCAGTCGTTGGAGTACACGGCACTTGCGGTGTACGACGTGGCCGGGAAGACCGGCCAGCTGACGGCCGACGAATCGGCACTGGCCGAGCGGTTCGTGAGCGACCACATGGGTCATGCCGAGTTGGTCGGCGGGTTGATCACCAACAGCGGTGGTGAACAGTTCAATTGCGCCAATCCGTTCCTGATGGATCGCAGCGTCCAGCCGATCCTGGCGGCCCTGAAAGACAGCGACGACTTGCATCGCGACGTGATGAACATCGCCCATGCGTTCGAGTCGCTGGCGGCGACTTCCTACCAGTCGCTGGTCGGGTTGTTACAGGATCGTGCGCTGCGAAGTGCGACGATGCGGATCGGCACGGAGGAAAACCGCCACGCCGCGGTGCTTGCCGCAGTGATCAACCCGAAACAGCTGCTCAGCCCGGCGTTCTTCGGTGAGCCGGTCGAGAAGAATGCCGACGGATTCCCTGTTCCGTACGCAATCCCCTCTGCCTTCGGCCGGCTGACCGGCATCGATCTGGTCGTCGGCGCCAGGAACGTCGAAGGCACGCGATTCGGCATTCAACTGCAGTCGCCCGCCGCCAACACGTTCGTCTACGACTACCAAACCTGCTGAACGGTCAGCCCTGCTGAATAGTCGCGATGATTGCCTGTCGCTCTTACGAGTACCGCAACGCCTCGACGAGGTTGTAGAGGAACGACGCTCCGAGCACGGCCCCGAACAGCAGCGCAACTCTGCTCGGGAATGCAGTCCCCTTGCGCCACAGGAACACTGCCGCGATACATCCCACGATCACCACCACCAGGAACCCTTTGTCATTGGCTGTGGCCACATCCCACAGTTTCGTCGCCGAGAGATCGCCAGGGAACAATGCGTTGTCTTGGCCGCTGAACGTGTTCCAACCGAGCCAACCGGCCCAGAACGCTCCGATCGACACCGGGACCAGGACTGCCTTGTGCACGCCGAGATTGAGCATTGCCACAACGGCCATCGTGGCAACCACCAGGGCGACGCCGGTCTGATACCCGTTGTTCGACAAGTTCTCGAACACCGTTCGGATCACCTCGCCGACGCCCGGTCCGATCGCTGTTCCCGTCCCCGAACCGCCCGACGCGGCGGGGAGCGTGCTCGGCGGCACGGCTCCTGACCCACTGTGGGTCGCGGCAAGAATCAGCGACAGCATCAATTCCAGCTTTGCACGGCACGTACACTGCCATGCGCGATGGTGAGTCGGTCGGGTGGCCGCGGCACGGCTCGACCGTGTCGAGGAAAGTCGGGACTCCACAGGGCAAGGTGCTGGCGAGAGCCAGGTTGGGGCGACCTGACGGTTCAAGTGCAACAGAGAGCAAACCGCCGATGGACCGGGCGACCGGTCACAGGTAAGGGTGAAACGGTGCGGTAAGAGCGCACCAGCGTATGAGGCGACTCATGCGGCTCGGTAAACCCCACCGGGAGCAAGGCCGAGCAGAGGGGACGGGCGGCCCGTCCGCTCGTGGAGACACGAGCACCCCTCGGGTAGGCCGCACAGATGGATGGCCACCGGCACGCAAGTGTCACAAAATCCCGCTTACAGACCGACTCACCATCGCACCGGCCACTAGCAGGTGTTATGCGACCGTCCCTCGCGCACGTGACACATTCGCGACACGGCACTACGCATCAGCGGAGCCCCGTGCGTGGTCGAGCAGCGCTTCAACGTTGGAGATCGGGAGCGCGACGCCGTACCCCAGGTCGTCGAGCCGATCGACAGCGGTCTGGCTCAATGGTGCAGCCACAGTGATGCCGACGCACTTCCCGTCGCGACCTACGGAGATGTATCACCGCAGGTAGATGACCATGCGACCGCGTCGTCCCAGGTAGCCCACGGTGCGCCAATCGTCTCCCGCTGACAGACCGACTCACCACCGCACGACGATCTACTGGGAGCTTTCGCGTGGAGAATGGTCGGTCGGCACGATCCGTGGCCACGTCGGCCCTCCTCCACCGTGGCGGGCTCCGCTTCACCGTGTTCGAGCTCGCGACCGATCGGGGCCGTGTCGCGCGGTTGCGATGACGATCGCCGCACGTAGCGGGCGTGAACCATGCGTTGCGCGTACGTGTGTGGCGACGATGGTGATTAGGAGGTGATCGCCTGCAAAGGCCCGAGGTGCCAGTCGGAAGCGCTGAAAGTTCGTCGCGGATTCCATGCCTCTTGGTCACCCGGTGGGCAGATTCCACTGGTCACTGATAAACGCATGATCCCGGCGTGACGAATCGGGGGTATCGCGCTCGCGGATGATCAAATAAGTTTGAGCTTGAAATAGTTTCGGGGAAGGTGCACACTACTGACGGGAAGCCGAGCAATGGGGCATGGGGGGTCGAGCGATGAAAGTTCTGTGCCTGGGAGGCGGCCCTGCCGGGTTGTATTTCGCGATCTCGATGAAGCTGCGCGACCAGTCGCACGAGGTCACGCTGTTTGAGCGCAACCGTGCGGACGACACATTCGGCTGGGGCGTGGTCCTCTCCGATGACGCGCTCGGCAACATGGAGCGCAACGATCCGAAGAGCACCGCCGCGATCCGCGATCACTTTTCGTACTGGGATGACATCGCGGTCATCCATGATGGCGTGCGAACCGTCTCGGGTGGCCACGGTTTCGCCGGCATCGGTCGCATGCGGATGTTGTTGTTGCTCCAGGACCGGGCCCGCGAGCTTGGCGTCGACCTCCGGTTCGAGACCGACTTCAAGTCGGCCGACGAGTACCGCCACGACTATGACCTGGTCGTCGCCTGCGACGGCATCAATTCGCTGGTCCGCAAGGAGTACCAAGAATTCTTCCACCCCGACGTCGACGTGCGCCTGTGCAAGTTCATCTGGCTGGGCACGCACCAGAAGTTCGGCGATGCGTTCACCTTCATCTTCGAGCACACCGCACACGGCTGGATGTGGGCCCACGCCTATCAGTTCGATGGCGATACGGCGACCGTGATTGTCGAGTGCACGCAGCGGACTTGGGATGCGTGGGGCTTCGAGCAGATGTCGAAGGAGCAAACCATCGCGACGTGCGAGCACGTCTTCGCGGCTCACCTCGGCGGCAACGCGTTGATGTCGAACGCCAGCCATCTGCGTGGCTCCGCCGTGTGGATGAACTTCCCGCGCGTAATCTGCGAGCGCTGGCACCACGAGAACGTGGTGCTGATGGGAGACGCCGCCGCAACCGGCCACTTCTCGATCGGCTCGGGCTCGCGGCTCGCATTCGACAGTGCGATCGCGCTCGCCGAGTACCTGCACACCGAGCCGACGATGGACGCTGCGTTCGAGCGCTACCAGGAGCAGCGACGGATCGAGGTTCTGCGCCTGCAGTCGGCCGCCAGAAACAGCCTGGAGTGGTTCGAGCAGTGCGAGCGCTACCTCGATCTGGATCCGGTGCAATTCAACTACTCACTACTCACTCGCTCGCAGCGCATCTCGCACGAGAACCTCCGTCTACGCGATCCCGAGTGGTTGCGCTCGGCAGAGGATTGGTTTCAAGCGCAGGCAGGGGGTACGCCCGGGCGTACGCCGATGTTCGCACCGTTCCGACTGCGGGGGATGGAGCTGGTGAACCGGGTCGTGGTGTCGCCGATGGCGCAGTACAAGGCGGTCGACGGATGCCCGACGGATTGGCATTTCGCGCACTACGCCGAACGTGCCAAAGGCGGCGCAGGCTTGGTCTACACGGAGATGACGTGTGTGTCACCGGCGGGACGGATCACGCCCGGATGCACCGGCCTGTACGCCGCCGAGCACGAGGCTGCATGGCGGCGGCTGGCCACATTCGTGCATGCCGAGACGCCCGCAAAGCTGTGCTGCCAGATCGGTCATAGTGGGCGCAAGGGTTCTACGCAGCTCGGCTGGGAGGAAACCGACGCGCCGCTTGCCGAGGGCAACTGGCCGACGCTGTCGGCGTCGGCAATCCCGTGGTCGCCGGCCAACGCGACGCCCAAGCAGATGGACCGCGCCGAGATGGATACGATCACCGCCGAATTCGTCGCCGCCACCGAAATGGCGGCACGCGCCGGATTCGACATGATCGAGCTGCACGCCGCCCACGGGTACCTGATCTCGTCGTTCATCTCGCCGGTCTCCAACCGGCGTGATGACGAGTACGGCGGCACGCTGACGAACCGCATGCGGTACCCGTTGGAGGTATTCGCGGCGATGCGAGCGGCCTGGCCGGCGGACAAGCCGATGTCGGCACGCATCTCGGCCAACGATTGGTTGGGTGAGCACGGCGTCACCCCTGGCGAAGCCGTCGAGATCGCCAAGCTGTTCTCGCAGGTAGGAGCCGACATCATCGACGTGTCGGCCGGGCAGACCTCCCCCGAGGCGCGGCCGGTTTACGGCCGCATGTTTCAGACACCGTTCAGCGACCGCATTCGCAACGAGGCCGGCATCGCAACGATGGCCGTCGGCAACATTTCCGAGCACGATCAGGTGAACGGGATCCTGATGGCCGGTCGCGCCGACCTGGTGTGCCTGGCGCGACCTCACCTGGCCGACCCGTACTGGACATTGCACGCAGCTGTCGCGCTCGGCGATACGGGGACTGCGTGGCCGCGACCGTACGAGCGCGGCGGCGAACAAGCAGTGCGGCTCGCACAGCGCGCACAGGAAGCGATCCGCGCATGATGCTGCGAGGACGGCGAACGCTGATCACCGGCGGCGGCACCGGTTTGGGTGCGGACCTCGCCCGCGCGTTCGCGACCGCCGGCGCCGATGTCGTCGTGGTGGGTCGCCGGCGTGGCCCACTCGATGCGGTCGTCAACGGTGTACCGGGAATCCGCGCCGTCGTAGCCGATGTCACGCAGGAGGCTGATGTCGAACGCATGTTCACCGAGGCTGGGCTGATCGACATCGTGATCGCCAATGCCGGCGCGGCCGAGAGCGCCCCGCTCACGCTCACGAGCATGGAGATGTGGCAACAGCTGCTGGCGGTCAACCTCACCGGCGCCTTCCTCACACTGCGCGATGGCACTCGCCAACTGCAGGGCCGCGGCTGGGGCCGGCTCATCACGATTGCATCCACTGCAGGCCTCAAGGGCTACCCCTACGTCGCCGCTTACACCGCGGCCAAGCACGGCGCGGTTGGGCTCACACGCGCGGTTGCTCAGGAGCTTGCCGGTACCGGCATCACCTCCAACGCACTGTGCCCGGGCTACCTCGCCACCGAAATGACCGAGCGCACGATCGCCAACATCATGGAGAAGACCGGGCGCACCCACGACGAAGCGATGAAGGCGCTGACCCGGCTCAACCCTCAGGGCCGACTGATCGAGCCTGACGAAGTGACCGCAGCCGCGCTTTGGCTGTGCGGTCCCGGCAGCGATTCGATCAACGGACAGGCGATTGGAATCGCGGGCGGTGAAGTGTGACCGAGGCGCTCTCCAAACGGCGGCTGAAGTTGTGGATCCGCCTGCTGCGCGTTACTCGGGCGGCGGAGCGCGAGTTGCGTGAGTTCCTGCGCACACAGCACGAGTCAACGCTTCCACGGTTCGATGTGCTCGCCGCGCTGCACCGTTCGAACGTGGCGCTGACGATGAGCGAGCTCTCGCGCCAACTCCTCGTCTCCAACGGCAACACGACCACCGTGGTCGACCGACTGGAACTTGATGGGCTGGTCGCCCGCACCTCGTCGGCGGCCGACCGACGAATCGTCCACGTCACGCTCACGCCCACCGGCCGCAAGCACTTCGACCTCTTGGCGGCCGACCACGAGGGCCAGGTGGACCAGTTGTTCTCCGGCCTCTCGGCAGCCGACCTCGACGCACTCGAAGCGCTGCTCGCACGAATAACCCCACGCATCAACGAGAAGGCAACCAGATGACATCGATGACCAACCTGCAGCCGGGGCACTTCCTCTGGGAAGTGAACGACCACGTCGCCACAATTCGGCTGAACCGGCCCGAGCGCAAGAACCCGCTCACCTTCGAAAGCTACGCCGAGTTACGCGACACCTTTCGCGCACTGCCCTACGCCGACGATGTCGACGTGGTCGTGTTCGCCTCAAACGGCGGAAACTTCTGTTCCGGCGGCGACGTGCACGAGATCATCGGACCGCTGGTCGCGATGGAGATGAAGCAACTGTTGCAGTTCACGCGTATGACCGGCGATCTGGTGAAGGCAATGATCGGGTGCGGCAAGCCGATCATTGCAGCCGTCGACGGTGTGTGCGTGGGTGCCGGTGCAATCGTGGCGATGGCCTCTGACCTGCGTATCGCGACACCCGAAGCAAGCACCGCGTTCCTCTTCACACGGGTCGGCCTGGCTGGCTGTGACATGGGCGCTTGTGCAATCCTGCCGCGCCTGATTGGCCAGGGCCGTGCCGCCGAACTGTTGTACACCGGGCGGGCGATGTCGGCTGTCGAAGGTGAACGGTGGGGTTTCTACAACGCCCTGCATCCGGCTGCAGAGCTCGATGCACAAGCCGCCGCGCTAGCTGGCCGCCTGGCGGCCGGCCCGACATTTGCTCACAGCATCACGAAGACCCAGCTCAATCACGAGTGGAACATGGGCATCGAGCAGGCGATCGAGGCCGAGGCCCAGGCCCAGGCGATCTGCATGCAGACGGCGGATTTCGAACGTGCATATCGAGCATTCGTGGTCCGCGAGAAGCCAGTGTTCGAGGGCAACTGATGGCCGATCGCGGCTTCCTCGAGTGGCCGATCTTCGAGACCCGCGATCGCCCACGTCGGGCTCGCCACCACCGACTCGTGAAGGAGCACCGTCATGTCCGCCACACCGCATGAAATCCTCGAACCGCCGGATTGGAAGGCTGCACGCGGTTATGCCAATGGCGTCGCCGCATCAGGCCGTGCCATCTTCCTCGGCGGCACGATCGGCTGGAACGGCCAGCAGGAGTTCGAGTCCGACGACTTCGTCGATCAAACCCGCCAGTGCCTCCGGAACATCGTCGCCGTCCTCGCCGAAGCCGGTGCCGGCCCGGAGCATCTGGTGCGCATGACGTGGTACATCACCGACCGCGACGAGTACCTCGCCCGCCTGAAGGAGATGGGAGCGGCCTACCGCGAGGTGATCGGCAGCCACTACCCGGCGATGGCGATGATTCAGGTGGTGGCGCTGATGGAGGCCCGGGCGAAGGTTGAAATCGAAGCCACGGCGGTGCTTCCATGAGCAGCCGCGAGCTGGGTGCAAGTGCGCACACCGACACGTTCGCCCGCGATCACCTGCCCGCTGCCGATCAATGGCCCGAGCTACCGCTCGACGGCTTCGACTACCCCGAGTACCTGAACGCGGCGGTCGAGTTGACCGACCGAATGGTCGAGCTCGGCTTCGGCGACAACACCGCGCTGATCGGAAACGGCCGTCGGCGCACATACAAGGAACTCGCCGACTGGACGAACCGGCTGGCGCACACCCTCGTCGAGGACTACGGCGTACAGCCGGGTAACCGAGTCCTGATCCGCTCTGCCAACAACCCGGCGATGGTGGCGTGTTGGCTGGCAGCGACGAAGGCTGGTGCCGTGGTGGTGAACACGATGCCAATGCTGCGCGCCAGGGAGTTGGCCAAGATCGTCGACAAGGCCGAAATCAGTATCGCCTTGTGCGACACACGGTTGATGGACGAAATCGTCGGTTGCGCCAAGGACAGCAGGTTCCTGCGGAAAGTGGTGGGCTTCGACGGCACCGCCAACCACGACGCCGAGCTGGATCGCGTCGCATTGCACAAGTCGGTCCGCTACGAGGCGGTTCGCACCGGTCGCGACGACGTCGCACTGCTCGGTTTCACGTCCGGCACCACTGGTGAGGCCAAGGCGACCATGCACTTTCATCGCGACCTGCTGATCATTGCCGACGGGTATGCGAAGGAAGTACTGGGCGTGACCCACGACGACGTGTTCGTCGGCTCACCTCCGCTCGCCTTCACTTTCGGTCTGGGAGGCCTGGCGGTGTTCCCGCTGCGCTTCGGCGCTGCGGCCACGCTGTTGGAGAATGCCTCGCCACCCAACCTGATCGAGATCATCCAGGAGTACCGCGCCACTGTGTGTTTCACCGCGCCGACCGCCTACCGGGCGATGCTGGCAGCAATGGACACAGGTGCCGACCTGTCGTCGCTACGCGCCGCAGTCTCGGCAGGCGAAACGCTGCCGGCACCGGTATACGAAGCCTGGATCGCCAAGACCGGCAAGCCGATGCTCGACGGCATCGGTGCCACCGAGATGCTGCACATCTTCATCTCCAACCGCTTCGGCGACTCGCGGGCCGCCTGCACGGGCAAGCCGGTAACCGGTTATGAGGCCAAGATCGTCGACGACGACATGCAGGAACTGCCGCGCGGCACCATCGGCAGTCTGGCGGTACGTGGCCCGACCGGTTGCCGTTATCTGGACGACACACGGCAACGTGTTTACGTGCGCGATGGCTGGAACCTGACCGGCGACTCGTTCATTCAGGACGACGAGGGCTACTTCCATTTCGCGGCACGCAGCGACGACATGATCATCTCCGGCGGCTACAACATCGCTGGGCCGGAGGTGGAGGCCGCGATGCTCGGCCACCCCGACGTCGCCGAGTGCGCGGTGATCGGGGTAGCCGACGAAGCTCGCGGGCAGATCGTGCGGGCATATGTGGTGCTCACGGCGGGGGTAATTGCCAACGACGAGACCATTGCTCGGCTGCAGCAGCACGTCAAGGCCACGATCGCGCCGTACAAGTACCCACGGTCGGTGCTATTCATCGAGACACTGCCCAAGACAGCAACGGGCAAGGTGCAACGCTTCCGCCTACGCGATCAAAGCTGACGAGGGGAGCACGGCCTGTCGGCGACACCTCCAACCAGTGCGGCTCCGGCAACGTTTTGCGATGATCCAGGAGGTAGCTCCGAAGTGTTTCGAGGTCCTCGAGGAGATCTCGGTGACTGGCCTCGTGCTGGCCGGCCCGACGTGTCCTGTCGCGCAGGATCCGCCGGCCGCCGATTGTGCGGACCGGCCGGTCCCCGATGCGGCAATCGCGATCACGGCCGGCGACGGCGATCTCGTCGGCGAGGTGCGAACCGACCGGGCCGGCCGGTTCACGCTTCAGCTTGCAGCAGGCACGTTCACGTTCACACCCCAACCGGTCGACGGGCTGCTCGGCACTCCGGCACCACAGACCGTCACCGTGGGGGCCACCGTCGACGAGATCGACTTCTGTACGACACCGGCATCCGCTGAGACGACTGCAATCGGCGATCCCAACCCGTTTCCGGCGTGGTCTATCATCGGGACTCCAGACAATGGAGCTATGGAGGTCACTGATGAGCGCTCGAGTCGTGCATTTCGAGGTTCCGTTCGACGATCCCGATCGTGCCCGCGGCTTCTACCGCGACGTCTTCGATTGGCAGATTCAATCCATGCCGGAGCTGAGCTACAACATGGTGTCGACCGGCCCACTGACCGACCAGGGGATGCCGAGTGAGCCCGGCTACATCGGGGGCGGCATGATGCAGCGCCAGGCGCCCGTCGTCTCGCCGGTGATCACGCTGGCCGTCGACGACATCGATTCCACCTTGGCCGCTGTCGAACAACACGGTGGATCGTCAGTCGGCGCCAAGATGGCTGTCGGCGAGATGGGGTTCGCGGCGTACTTCCATGACAGCGAGGGCAACTTGATGGGGCTGTGGCAGAACGCCGGCTAGCGCCTTTCAAGACGTCATCGGCCTGAGCCGTCGATCGGGCCGGCCTGTTCGTTGAAGCTGTGCAGGATCGGGCCGAATTTGCCGATGCTGACCTGACACACGCTGGCTTGGGCGAGATGGCAGTGGAACATGATGTCGAGCGGGGCGTTGAGCGCCCAGGCGACTGCGGCTTTGATCGGTGACACGTGGCTGACCACGACGACGCGTCGCTCCCCGATCCGACCGATCAACTCACCGCACGCCTCGCGCACCCGCGAATTGAGGGAACCGAACGATTCGCCACCCGGTGTGGCGAAATCCGGATCGTCGCGCCATTGCTGCCAGACCTCACCGGCAACCTCCGAAGCCGGCGTTCCCTCCAGCACGCCGTAGGCGAGTTCCAACCAGCGAGCGTCGAGCGTCACCTGCCGACCGAAGTGTTCAGCGGTCTCCCGGGCGCGTACGAGCGGGCTCGCAATCACTTCGTCGACTTCGCCGATCATGCCCGCGATCGCACGGGCCTGGGCGCGACCCACGTCGTCGAGTGAGGGGTCGAGCCGTCCCTGGAGCAGTCCCCGCGCGTTGGCGTCGGTTCGACCGTGGCGAACGAGGTACAACACGCAAGTCAGTGAATCACACTTCGCCACTCGGCAGGTCGAGTTGCCCGGTTTTCAGGAACGCTCGCCGACGCTGCGGGTCTCGCAAGCCTGATCGGTCGACGATCCACCAGCACAATCCGAGTCCGATCAACTCCAACGGGATGTTCCACCAACCACGCTCCTGTACCGGATGCGGCGCATCGTCGAAACCGAAGCCGAAGAACGGCCACCAGAAGACGTGCGTGTCGGTCCAGGCGCCGGTGAACACGAGGTGCAACAAGGTACCGACCGGCAGCCCCAGCAGCGTCTTGCGAATCGGTTTGCGACCTGGCGTGACCAGCATCAGCGCGCCGAGCAGCGCGACACTGAACGTGATGCTGTGGAGCACGCGCGCTCCCCCGAACACGGCATCGACAACAGCCGGCAGCACCGCTCCGACGAGCAGCAACCGATAATCGAAGCGCGGGTCACGAAACACCAGCCATACCGTCGCCACGACGGTACCGATGAACCAGAGGAACATCAGTCGGTCAGATGATCAGCAGTCGGCCGCACTGTGGGCATTCCGACAGCCCGCCGGCAGCAATCGCTTCTTTGACGTCGTCGACTTCGAGTGCGGACAGGTCCATGTGACAGCCTTCGCAGCGGTGGCCTTTGAGCATCGAAGCAGCCACCAAGTGATGCTTGCGAAGGTTGTCGTATCGCCCGAGCGTGCCCTGCTCGACTGCGGCACGCAGTGCCGCCTGGGTGGCTGCATACGCTTCGAGTTCACGTACGATCTCCAGTTCGGCGGCCTCGACCGCGGTCGCTGCAGCCTCGACTGCCGCCGCCAGCACATCGTGTTGTTCGAGCAGCGTGACGAGTTCGTCCTCGAGCATCGTCTGTTCCTCGAGCGCGGCGAGTTCGGCATCGTCGAGCGCACTCCTGCGGTCGTTGAGGATCTGGATCTCGTGCTGCAGTGCCTCCGCCTCGCGCGGAGCAATCACGGTTCGAAGTTGTCGCTGCAGACGATCCCGGTGCTTGTCGATCTCGTGTGACTCGGCCTCCTCGCTCGCCACATCGGCGGCGAGTTGATCAAGTCGTGCGTGCAGTTGCTGGCGTTGGCGCTCCCAGCCGGAGAGTGCCGCCTCGGCTTTGACCAGCGCGGCGCGTTCGGGAAGGTGATCGCGACGATGCCGCAACTGGTCGGCGTTCGTGTCGGCTGACTGCAGTTCGAGCACCGGGTGGCTCATGCGCACTCCTTGTCAGCACGGGCCGACCCGCTGGGAGGCGGGCACGGAGGGCATCGGGGCGTTCGGGTCGAGGACATCGGGGGCGATCGTAGTGCCCGTGTCGCGAATGGGTGTATAGACCTGGACCGTCGTGGTTGTCTCCTCGGGGACGGAGCCGGTCGGAATCGTGGTCGTCTGGCCAGGGATTGTGGTTGTCGGCAGCGTGGTTGTCGGCGGAAGGGTGGTGCCAACCGGTTCGGTTCCCGGGGGCGTCGTCAACGGCGGCGCCGCTGGCGCTCGCATCCCCGCAGGCACTCCGTCACCGGGCGGGGTGGTCTCGCTGGGTTCGGAAACGATCGGGGGCCTAGCGGCCCGCAACAGGCACTCGTTCCCGGGTAGGTACAAACGGGCGGGTGGCCGAGGCTGAGGGCCCGGGCGATCCCAATCGATCTTTTGTTGTTCGAGACCGACGCGTTCCATGTAGGCGCCCCAGATCCTCGCTGGGAAGGTCCCTCCCTGGACCTTGCTGACTCCGGCGGCGACGAACTCCGGAATCCCATCCATCGAGGTGTAACGATCCGGATCGCGCACGAGGACGGCCGTCGACACGTACGGCGTTGCCCCGACGAAAAATGCGGTCGTGTTCTCCTGTTGCGTCCCCGTCTTGCCAAATGCTGGTCGCCGGCTGGCGAAGTCAGCCAGCTCGCGTGCTGCCGTACCCGATATGAGGACGCCCCTCATCACGTCGATCGCCGTCAACGCAACGTTTCGGTCGAGCACCTGAGTACCAGGATCGAAATGCGTGTAGACCCGCTCTCCGAAGGCGTCATCGATGGATTCGACGTAGTACGGCTCGAGATGGACACCTTCGTTGGCGATCGACTGCAATCCCGATGCCATGTCGAGCGTGCTCATCTCGTTGCCGCCGGTGGCGAAAGACGCAATCGGACGGATTGGCTCGCGCTCGTCGTCGGGCTGACCGGCGAATAGGTACGGCGATTTGGCCATCCGATAGACCGTGTCGACCATTCGGTTCAGCCCGACGATCTGCGAAAGTCGCGCAAACGCGCAGTTGATCGAATTGACGGTGTGTGATCGGAGCGTGTTCACGCCGCCACCCCGCCCGCCTCGGATCTCGAAGACCGGGTCGGCCGGATCGCCGACGTTCGGAAGTCGACATGGATGCGTCCCGTCGAGCACATCGTCAGGATTGGCGCCCGCCTGGAGTGCCGCCGCGAGAATGAACAGCTTGATGCTCGAGCCCGTCTGACTCGGTGCCAAGGCGAGGTTGACTTCGTTCTTCCCGGCAACGAATCCACGTCCGCCCACCATTGCCCGGATGGCGCCCGTGCTGTTCTCGATCGACGTCAATGCGGCGTCGATGCCAACCCCATTGTCGGGTAGCTGGTTACGAGCCTCCTCGGCTCGTGCCTGCAAGAACGGGTCGAGCGTGGTGTGGATGCTCAAGCCGCCTCGGTACAGCCGGGTGTAACGCTGCTCGTACGTGTCGCCGAGAATGTCGCTGCGGTTCAACAGATAATCGCGAAGCGCCTCGCTGTAATACGTCCGTTCGATGCTTCGGTCCGCCCGTCGGCGCACGGTTTCGGGCAGTACGAAGTTCTCCTCCGTTATTACGCGCTCCAACGGCGACAGCAACTCGTCCTCTTCGAGTCGGTCCAACACTTGCACGAATCGAGCGCGACTGCGCTCTTGATGAATGATCGGGTCATAGCTCGAAGGGGCCTGCACCAGGCCCGCCAGGAATGCCGCTTCGACGAACGACAGTTGATCTACCGACTTGCCGAAGTACGTCTCGGCGGCGGCCGAGATGCCGTAGGAGTTCTCTCCGAAGAACACGGTGTTGAGGTAACGCTCGAGAATCTCCCGCTTCGTCTTCTGCTTCTCGAGTCGGACTGCGTACGTGATCTGCAGCACCTTGTAGCGGCCATCGCGTTCGAGCCCGGCGAGGTAGTCGTTCTTGACGACCTGCATCGTGATCGTCGAGGCACCCTGTTGTTGGGAGTCAGTAGAGAAGTTCGACAGCACCGCCCTGACGAAGGAACGCGCGTTCACACCGTGGTGAACCCAGAACTCGTTGTCTTCAACTGCCAGGAATGCATCGATCACATGCCGTGGCACGTTGTCGATTTCGATCGGCTGGCTGTTCTCGACTTCATACGAAGCGATCTCGTTGCCGAGCACGTCGTAGACGTAGGAACGCGCCGCCAGATCGGCGAAGTCGGGCAGCTCGACCGGAATCTCTTGATGCGCGTTGGCGATCCGCCAAAGTCGGGGTGCGATCGCTACAACCGTTGCCGTGATCAACATGGCGCCGGCACCGATCACGAGTGCCATTCGGAATATCCAGCTCAGACGCGCCACAGTCCGATCGAGACTACCGATCGACCCGGCGTCTACGGTGGCAGGGCATGGCTGGCTCACATCGTCCGTTTCGTTTCGGGGTCCAGGTCAACGGCACAGGGAGCCGATCGGAGTGGGTCGAGATGGCCCGCACGATCGAGGCCTTGGGATACGCCACGATGACGATGCCGGATCATTTCTCCGAACAACTGGCGCCGGTGCCCGCGTTGCAGTGTGCCGCTGACGCCACGTCGACCTTGCGGCTCGGGGCACTCGTGTATGACAACGACTACAAGCACCCGGTCGTGCTCGCCAAGGAACTGGCGACGATGGACGTGCTCAGCGATGGGCGTGTCGAGGTCGGTCTCGGGGCGGGCTGGATGGCGACCGACTACGAACAGTCGGGGATCCCCTACGACTCCCCTGGCGTTCGGATCAGTCGGATGATCGAGGGACTCACCGTGATGAAAGGAGCCTGGGCCACCGACCCGTTCTCGTTCGACGGCGAGCACTACGCGATCACCGGTTACAACGGTTCCCCGAAACCGATCCAGACACCGTTTCCCGTGCTGATCGGAGGCGGTGGACGGCGTGTGCTGACCTTCGCCGCACAACACGCCGACATCGTCGGGATCAACGCCACGCTCACTTCAGGGGCAGTCGATCAGTCGACGTTCGGATCGATGACGCCCGATGCGGTCGACGAGAAGATCTCGATCGTTCGCACAGCGGCGGCCGCGGCATCCCGCCTCGACGACATCGAGATCAACATTCGAACGTTCATGGTGATGATCACCAACGACACCGACCAAGCGCTCGACACGCTGTCCGGATTCACAGGCGCACCCAAGGCAGTGATCGCCCAGTCACCGTTTGCGCTGGTTGGTCCGCCCGGCAAGCTGATCGAAGACCTCCAGGAACGGCGCCAGCGGTGGGGCTTCAGCTACGTGATCGTCGGCCAGAACGACATCGCCCCCTTCGCTGAAGTGGTCGCCGCGCTGGCGGGGGCCTGAGAGCCCGGCTAGTGCGAGAGTTGCCGACCTTTTTCAACCACCACGATGCCGTTGGGGCTGATCGTGAACCTCCTGGCGTCCTCGTCGGGCTCGAAGCCGACTCGCATCCAATCGGGGATCACAACGTTCTTGTCGATGATGCAGTTCTTCAACCGGGCTCCGGCGCCGACATGAACGCCTTCCATGATGATCGAGTCGGTGACATGCGCATCGTGATCGATGAACACTCTCGGGCTGATGATCGATCGCTCGACGTGCGAACCCGACACGATCGAACCTTGGCACAGCAAGCTGCCGTCGACGAATGACGGTTCTCCGCCGACGCCGCGCGAGACCTTGGCCGGCGGAAGCGCCTGGAGGTGTGTGTAGACCGGCCAGTCGTCGTTGTACAGGTTGAACACCGGCACCGGCGCAATCAGATCCATGTTCGCTTCGAAATAGGCGTCGAGTGACCCGACGTCGCGCCAGTACCCGCGCTCGCGTTCGTCCTGGCCCGGCACGATGTTCTTGGAGAAGTCGTACACGTGGGCAACGCCGCGTGAAGTGAGCGCTGGGATGACGTCGCCACCCATGTCGATCAGCGGGGCATCCTCGTTCGGAGTCACGATGTCGATCAGCGTCTGTGTCTCGAACACATAGTTCCCCATGCTTGCCAGGCAACGATCATCGTCACCGATCATCGTCGGGGGGTTCGGCGACTTCTCGTGGAAGGCCTGAATCACCCCGTTCGCGTCTGCCTCGATCACGCCGAACTCGGTCGCTTCGCGTCTCGTCACCGGGATCGCGGCGACCGTCACACCAGCCCCGGCGGCGAGATGTTGCTCGACCATCGGGCGCGGGTCCATCCGGTAGATGTGGTCGGCGCCGAACACACACACCACGTCCGGCCGTTCGTCGTGGATCAGGTTGAGATTCTGGTAGATCGCGTCGGCGGAACCTTGAAACCACTGCGGTCCTCGGCGCATCTGAGCCGGCACGGGCGCCACGTAGTTGTTCAGCAGCGTCGAGAATCGCCACGTCTGGGAAATGTGGCGGTCGAGGCTGTGGCTCTTGTACTGGGTGAGCACGACAATCTTGAGGTACCGGGCGTTGGCGAAGTTGGAGAGCGCAAAATCGATCAGGCGATAGGCGCCACCAAACGGCACGGCGGGCTTGGCGCGATCGTTGGTGAGCGGCAACAACCGCTTCCCTTCGCCTCCGGCAAGGACGATCACGAGCACCTTTGGTTCGGCCATGGCTGCGAACAGTACTCATCTTGATCGACGCCGTCGATGGACTCTCGCCAGAAAGCTTGACCGCACTCCGCCGGTTTTCCTCCAGACTGCTTGACGTGAACGCACCACCCGACGCCGGCGACGACATTCGGCTGCTGGGCCGCTTGATCGGCGACGTGCTCCGTGACCAAGCCGGCCAGCACGCATTCGGACTTGTCGAAGACGTTCGCCAGCTTGCCGTTCAGATTCGCCGGGACGGTGGCGACCCGATGCCGGCGCTGACCGAATCGCTGGCCGTGGCGCCGGTCGAGGACCAACTCCACGTGATCCGCGCCTTCGGATGGCTCTCGCTGCTGGCCAACACCGCTGAAGACCTGCACCAGGAGCGCCGGCGTCGATACCACCGCGACACGGGATCGCGGTCACAGGAAGGGAGTCTTTCCGCCAGCCTCGACAAGCTCATGGCGAGAGGCGTCTCGATATCGACGATCGCGGAGACGCTCTCGGAGTTGTTCGTTTCGCCGGTGATCACCGCTCACCCGACCGAAGTGCGACGCAAGACCGTGCTGGACCATGTCGACAGGATCGGAGACCTGCTCGACCGGCGTGCTCACGTCCTCGACAGTCCGACCGAACAGGCCGAGATCGAACAGTCACTGCGGTTGGAGATCCTCACGCTCTGGCAAACCGCCGAAGTCCGCCTGTCGAAGCTGCGCGTCAGTGACGAGATCAACGAGGCGTTGCGCTACTTCGGCTCCAGCATCTTCGAGACGGTGCCGGCGTTGCAGCGCGACGTCGAACGACTCGTCGCCGACCGATTCGGTGTCCAGGTCCACAACCCGCGCCTGATTTCGATGGGCTCGTGGATCGGCGGCGATCGGGACGGGAACCCGTTCGTCACCGCTGGCGTGCTCCGACTGGCGGTCGAATCCCAGGCGGTGACCGCGTACGAACATCATCTGAGCACCCTGTTCGCGTTGTCCCGCGACCTCTCGATGAGTGTCCGATTGATCTCCCCAACGGCGGCGCTGAGTGCCTTGGCCGACGCCTCGCACGACTCCTCTCCGTTCAGGGCGGACGAGCCGTACCGGCGGGCGATGCGCGGCATTCATGCCCGCTTCTGGGCCATGGCGGCGGGCGTGCTGGAGACTGTTCCCGGGCCGTTGCCACATCTGGAACTCGAGCCGTACGAATCGGTCGACGACGTGCTCGCCGATCTCGACACCGTGATCGTCTCGCTGCACTCGCACGGTGCCGGTGGGCTCGCCGACGCGCGACTCGAACCCGTCCGACGTGGCGTCGAAACCTTCGGTACTCATCTGTGCGGGCTCGACCTCCGTCAGAACTCGACGGTGCACGACGTCGTGATCGCCGAGTTGTTCCGCGTCGCGGGCGTCACCGACGACTACTTGTCGCTCGACGAGCCGCAACGCGTCGACGTGTTGACCGCCGAACTTCGCAGCCAGCGTCTCTTGACGACTCCGTTCGCGACCTACAGCGAAGTCACATCCGGCGAACTCGCCGTCCTCCAGGAGGCAGCTTCGGCACACGCCAGATTCGGTCCGCGGACGATCCCGCATTACGTGATCTCCCAAGCCGGCGCGGTGAGCGACGTCTTGGAGGTAGCCGTCCTGCTCAAACAGGTCGGGCTGGTCCGAGTCGAGCCATCGACGGGTGCCGTCACCTCGGCACTCGACATCGTGCCGTTGTTCGAGACGATCGCCGACCTCGAACGGGCGGAGCTCACACTGACAGGCTTGCTCGCCCACGATCAATACCGGTCGCTGGTCGATCACCGTTGCGGCTGGCAGGAAGTGATGATCGGTTACTCCGACTCCAACAAAGACGGCGGGTACGTCGCCGCGCAGTGGGGCCTGTATCGCGCCCAACAGGCACTGGTCGCAGCGGCGGACCGGGCAGACGTTCGGCTCCGGTTGTTCCACGGCCGTGGCGGCACCGTCGGTCGTGGCGGCGGGCCCGCCTATCAGGCCATTCTCGCCCAACCTCCGGGCTCGGTCGATGGTTCGCTACGGATCACGGAGCAGGGCGAGATGGTGGCCGCGAAGTACGCCCAGCCCGCATCCGCTCGACGAAATCTGGAGACCCTGGTATCGGCGACGCTCGAGGCAAGCTGCCTCGACGTCGAGCAACTCGACGACGATGCTCACGACTACGCCGACATCATGCAAACCCTCTCGACACGGGCCTACCGGGTTTACCGGCGACTCGTCGACCAAACGGATGGGTTCGTCGACTTCTTCCGCGCGATCACTCCGATCGGGGAGATCGCCAGTCTCAATGTCGGAAGCCGACCTGCCTCGCGGAAGAACTCGGACCGGATCGAGGATCTGCGGGCGATCCCGTGGGTGTTCAGCTGGAGCCAATCTCGCTTGAACATCCCGGGTTGGTTCGGCGCCGGCTCCGCCTTCGAGTCGTTCGCCACCGACGACGACAGGCTCGCGCAACTGCGTGCGATGCATGACCGTTGGCCGTTCTTCCGAGCGATGCTCGACAACATGGGAATGGTGCTGGCCAAGACGGATCTCGGGATCGGGCGGCGATACGCCGAGGCACTGGTCGATGACATCGAGCGACGAGATCGGATCTTCGCGCTGATCGCCGACGAACACGCGCTTGCCGTCAAGTGGCACGCCCAGCTCACCGGTTCGCCTGATCCGCTCGTCGCCAATCCGGCGCTCGCGCGCAGCATCAGAAACCGGTTCCCGTACCTCGACCCGCTCCATGTGATGCAAATCGAACTGCTCCGCAGGCACCGAGCCGGCGAGCGTGACGAACTGGTGGAGCGCGGCATCCAGCTCACGCTCAACACGATTGCCACCGGCCTGCGCAACAGCGGCTGACCGGATCGGCCCGAGCGCGACGATGCCGAGAACGGCAACGTGACGGCCGGTACGAGACCGACCGCCACGATGACGTGTTCAGGTGTTGGCGTTCTTTCGGGATCTACCCGACGTCGCGCCGCGCGAACGTTGGAACGCTCGCATCAGTGGACGTGGATCAGACGACGCGAACGCCGACCGCTTCCGGACCTTTACGGCCGGCAGCGATCTCGAACTCAACCTTCTGACCGTCGATGAGCGTACGACGCCCGCTACCTTCAATGTTCGAGAAGTGCACGAAGACGTCGTCGCCGTCGTCTCGGCTGATGAAACCGAAGCCCTTCTGATCGTTGAAGAACTTCACAATGCCGATGGTCATTTTCTTAACTGCTTTCTGTACTCGTCTGACGCCACCTTGGCCCCAGACATTAGCCGCGAGACTATCCACCACGCGGTTCGATTACACCAACGCACGGACCCCCCGTTTTAGTCCAGCCAACGCATGTTTGTGTCAAGGATTTCGATGTTCGGGTGTGACCAGATGAACCGGTCGATCGCATCGACCAGCTCTTCGGCCAGGTGTGCTTCGGAGGCGACGACGGCGAAGCCGAGCGTGGCCAGTTGCCACGTGTCCTGCCCGCCGACTTCCGCCGCCGAGACCGAAAACCGGTGGCGAGCCCCGTCGAGCAATGCCCGCACGACCTGCCTGCGGTCCTTCAGCGAATGAGCGTCGGGAATTCGGATGCTGACTTCGAGTCCGACCACGTACACAGCCGCACCGTACCCCCAACCCGGAATCACTCAGGTCGGTTGGTCCAGTCGAAGTCGTAGATGATCCAATTGGTGTCGTGGAAGTCGAAGTGAATCCCTTCGGCCTCGACATCGAAGCTCCCCTGACCGCACTCGCCACGCTTCCAGATGAATCCGGTGTCGAGGTCGATCGCGACGAGATGCTCCTCACCTGTGACGGGGTTCTTGAGGGTGTCGCCGCGGGCGCTGCCGACTCCCGCAATGCTGAATCCGCTGTACATACCGTCGTCGTCGATGTCGACCGCGGCGCGCACCACTCCGGCGACCTCGAACGTGGTGCCGAGGATCGACCACGGCAGCCCACCGAGTTGGCCGGTGAAGATCTGCGCCAGGCAGCCAAGTTGTTCCTCGGTCACCTCGGGTGGGACGACGAAGATCGCCTTTCCGTTGCCGTCGTGAATTGCCTTCGGCCAGTCGATGATTGCGACGGCGTCGATCCCGCCGAGGTCGATCTCACCGCAGTGGCCCTCGACGATCCGGGTCGCCACCGCGGCTTTGCAGCTTCCGTCGGGCGAGGTGGGGAAACCCGAGAAGTTACAGGTGCACCCGGGCTGACAGTTGCAGAACTCGTAACCCTTGCCCTGCAATCGCCACGCAGTGAGTGTCTCGGTTGCGTTCATATGTCCTCCTTGATTCCGTTTATGGCTTGATTCATGCTCCGTCTATCGATGCTTCATGTGATCGTTGACATGATTCCTGGTTCCACCATCACGACAGCCCCCAGGCACATGAACGCGAAACCCGCAACAGACGCCGCCAACTTGCCGTGCCGACTGGCCTTCTCGACCACGATCAGCACGGTCAGCACCAGCATCCAGGCGATGTTCATCGTGCCGATCGCAACCAGGACTGCGAACATCGCCCAACAGCAGCCGACGCAGAACAGACCATGTGAAGCACCCATACGAACCGCTCCGAGTGGCCTCCCGATGCGTCCGCCGTAACGGAGGAAGAACGACATCGGCGAGCGGCAATGACGCAGACAGATCTCCTTCAGCGGCGTGAGTTGCCACACGCCAGCGACGATCAGCGAACCGCCGGCCACGCGGCCGGCCCATCCAGCACCGTCGGCGAGTGGCACCTCGAGCGCCCGCCAGGCGAAGTATGCAGGCAAGCCGAGCAAGGTCCACACCGTTAGATAGCCGAGCACGAAGTACGGAAGTGGTGCCACCCGATGTTGCTCGGAGGCCCTGGCGTAGAGCTTGACCACCGGGGTGACCGCCGGGAACATCATCGCCACCATCATCGCCAGCCATGCGATCGAGAACCCGGTGACGCTCATCGCCGACTCGACGGACATGTCCATCCCGGGCATGCCATCAGCGCGCATCTCGTCCGACATACGAACCGACCACCACCAGCCGAACGCGGCGCTCGTCAGGAGCGCGGCCGTGATGCCGTAGCGGATCCCCGCTCGACCGACCCCGACATGTTCGCGCGCGGTCACGTTGGCCATCACTATTCGCCCCTCCAGGGAGATTGTGTGCTTCTCGACCTGCAGAGTCAATGGCGCCGAACCCGGGTGTACCGTTTCGAGCATGCCAAGCGATCTGATTCTCAAGTCGGCGAATTGCGTACATCGCACGATCATCAAGCTGACTGGCGGGCGGGTGGGTTGGAAGGTCGGCAACATGCCGGTGCTCGAACTCACGACCGTCGGGCGAAAGTCTGGCCAGCCTCGCACGGTGATCTTGACCTCGCCCTGGTCCGAAGGAGATGAGATCGTGACCGTCGCCTCGAAGGGCGGTGAAGACACGCACCCCGCGTGGTTCTTGAATCTCGAGGCCAACCCGGAGGTGACCGTGAAGCGGCAAGGAAAGCCCGCCGAGGCGATGACCGCCCGCGTTGCGTCCGACGAGGAACATGCTCGGATCTGGCCGCTGGTGACCGCCAAGTACGATGGTTATGCCGGGTACCAGAAGAAGACCGAACGGGCGATTCCGCTCGTCCTCCTCAAGCCGGCCGGCTGAGGGAACCGGAGCGCGAACGGCTCCCCTACGGGCGCACGGCGTGGAGGGCGGCCAAGGCCGAGCCACGTGCGCCGGCCATGTCGAGATCGGCAACCAAGGCGAAGATCGCCCCCGACTGTTCGGCCCGCAGCGTCGTCGATTCACGCACCTTGACGATGAACCAGTCACGGAAGTGCGGCTCGCTCTCGATGATGCCGCCGCCGAGGAAATAGGCATCGGGATCAGTGAAGTTGGACGCGATCGTGAACATGTGGCCGATCGCCCTGGCCTGCTGTTCGAAGATCTTGAGAGCCATCTCGTCGCCACGTTCGCCGTATCCGCGGACCTGTTTGGCGGCATCGTTGATCGACTCGACCATGCCGAGCGGATGGTCGGGGTACTGCGTCAGCCAAAACGGCAAGAGGTTGTTCTGGATCCCTGACAACGAGGCGACGCTTTCGAGATCTCCGTAGAAACCACAGTTGCAGCGCGGTTGCGGTTGGCCGTCCGCCAGGATGCCGTCCATCGGGATGTGAACGTGGCCGAGCTCGCCGGCCATTCCTGCGGAGCCTTTGATGACGTGGCCGGCCTCGATCACACCGCCGCCGAGCCCGGTGCCGACGATCGCCGATATGGAGGATCGCTCATCGGCGGAGGCGCCGAACAGTTGCTGGTGGGCGTACAGAGCGGCGGCGTTGCCGTCGTTGTTGTAGATCACGGGAAGACGGAGGTGTTGCTCGACTGCCGTGCGGAAGTCGAAACCCCACCATTCGGGTTCCGAGAAGTTGGTGGCGCCCTTCGCCGAGATCACGCCGGTTGCGCTCGCCGGGCCAGGGGTGTCGAGCCCGATCGCGCGCACATCGTCGTGATCGCTGCCGGCTGCGATCAACACCAGTCGCAGCGCCTCGCTGATCGCTTCGAGCGCAGCCTCGGGGCCTTCCCGGACGCGACTCGGCGTTTCCACCATGTGTCCGATCAGGAACGTGCCGTGTTCGTCGAGCACCGTTGCGTTCGTCTTGGTGCCCCCGACGTCGAGGCCGACTACAACTGCCGTGCGTTCCAACACCGTTCGTCCCCTCCGAAGCGTCCACCCACAGTCGTGGGAGCGTCAAGTTACCCAATCGAGCGATCGGTCCCAGCGATCAGGCTTCGCTCACCGTTTCCGAACTGCACACAGGATCACCCGGACATCGCCCATCTCGTCACTGTTCGGCATGTACGGACGCGGTTCGGATTGGTGGAGCGGATCGCACAGTCCGTCACGCGCGAGTTGACCGATCAGCTCCGAACAGTTTCTCTCCGACCAGACGTCCTCACGTTGGGAGAAGACGATCGTCCCCCCGATGCGCACGATTCGAATGAACTCACGCACGATCGCCTCCGTGTCGGGTACGTACGTCATCACACCGACGCACGTCAGCGCGTCGAACTCGTTGTCGAGGAACGGCACCGGCAACTGCTGCAGGTCGACCTCGAGCAACCGTTCGTACACTCCGGTCGCTTCGGCCACATCGAGCGACTTGGGTGACAGATCGCACCCCACCAGCGATGTGAACCCTGCGGCTTGGAGCGCACGGCCCGACCGTCCCGTGCCACAACCGACGTCGAGCACATGCGACGCTTCGGGTTGGAGGTCGCGGAGCAGTTCGGCGACGTCGACCGGTGTCCGGTAGTCCCATGAGTCGAGGTCGGCTTCGTAACCGGCGGCCCACTCGTCGTACAGCGCCCGGACTTCCGTTGGGCTGGACGGCGCCGTTCGCAGCCGTCCGTCAGCGACCGATCGTTCGTCCGATTGACTCATCCGAACCAGTATCCCAGACGCTCCACAGGGAACCTGGTGTCGCGAAGTGCCCGATCCTGATCGGCCGGTCGATCTGGTCGGCCGGTTGACGTGATCGACGCGGCTCGACGACCGCTACGGTCACGTCATGGGGATCACCGAATTCCACATCGACGTTCCGCAGGCCGATCTCGACGACCTCAAGGACCGGCTCCGTCGGGCGCGTTGGCCCGAACACGAAACCGTCGGGGACTGGTCCCAAGGGGTGCCGATCGTGTGGCTTCGGGACATCTGCCACTACTGGGCTGAAACCTACGACTGGCGGGCAGCCGAGGCGCGGCTCAACCGGTTCGCCCACTTCCGCGCCGATCTCGACGGCCTCGGTATCCACTTCATCCACGCCCGCTCCCCCGAGCCCGACGCCACGCCGCTCGTGATGACCCACGGTTGGCCCGGATCGGTGGTCGAGTTCCTCAAGGTCATCGGTCCGCTCAGTGATCCCCGTTCGCACGGTGGCGACCCGGCCGATGCCTTCCATGTCGTGTGTCCATCGCTGCCGGGTTTCGGCTTCAGTGACAAGCCGACCGAGACGGGATGGGGGCTCGAACGGATCGGCCGTTCCTGGGCAACGCTGATGGCAGATCTCGGCTACAGCTCGTACGTCGCACAAGGCGGCGACTGGGGTTCGGCGGTCACGAGCTGCATCGGGGCGCAGGACGCTGAGCATTGCGTTGCGATTCACCTCAACATTCCACCTTGCACACCGACCGCGGAACAGCTCGGTGACATGAACGAGGCCGAGACACTTGCGATGCAGGACATCGCTCACCACCAGCGCTGGGGCACCGGTTACTCGACCGAGCAGATGACGCGACCACAGACGATCGGGTACAGCCTGGTCGACTCGCCGGTCGGCCAGGCGGCGTGGATCCTGGAGAAGTTCTGGGCGTGGACCGACTGCGACGGACATCCCGAGAACGCCCTGACCCGCGACGAGTTGCTCGACAACGTGTCGTTGTACTGGCTCACCGCCACCGGTGCGTCCTCGGCACGGCTCTACTGGGAAAGCCTCGAGGACTTCATGACGGCGGGTGGCCCGGTCGATGTCCCGACCGGGGTGACCGTGTTCCCGAAAGAGATCGTGCGGATCAGCAGGCGATGGACGGACAACCGATTCAGTGACCTCCGGTATTGGAACGAAGTCGATCGAGGCGGCCATTTCGCCTCGTTCGAGCAACCCGAGATCTTCGTCGACGAACTCCGAACCTTCTTTCGCCAGTTCCGGTAGCGAGATTCCGGGTCAGCCTTCGTCACCGAAGCTGATCCCGATCCCGCGCGCCGCGATCACGGTGTCGCAATCGACCGGAACCGTGCGCATCTTGCCGATCGCATCGATCAGCCGCACGTACTCGACGTGCGGTTCGTTGAGGGCGACCATCACACCGCTGTGGCCCTCCTGCAGAGCGCGTACCGCGGCAGCGCCGAACCGGTTTCCGAGCAGGCGGTCCAACGCCGTTGGTGTGCCACCACGCAGGAGATGACCGAGCACCACAGTGCGCGCCTCCTTGCCGGTCAGTTCGGTGAGTCTGCGAGCAACCTGATGGCCGACGCCACCGAGTTGTTCGGCTTGATCATGCGACTTGCCGATCACCGAACGTTGGCCGCCTTGGGGAATCGCTCCTTCGGCCACCACGACGATCGCGAAATGGGCACCACGTGCGGAACGGCCTGCGATCATGTCGGCGACGGGTTCCAGACGGAACGGAATCTCGGGGATCAGGATTGCGTGGGCACCCGCGGCCACACCGGAGTTGAGCGCGATCCAACCGGCATAGCGGCCCATCACCTCGACCACGAACACGCGGCTGTGCGACGTTGCCGTGGTGAAGACACGGTCGATCGACTCCGTGGCGATTGCGACAGCGGTGTCGAAGCCGAACGTCGTGGAGGTCTTGTCGAGGTCGTTGTCGATCGTCTTCGGTACACCGACCACCCGCAGGCCGGCCTCGAACAGGCGCTGGCCGATGGCCAGCGAGCCGTCGCCGCCCACCGTGATCAGCGCATCGATGCCGGCGCGTCGGAACAGCCCGACCAGTTCGTCGGTGCGATCCTCGTAGACGAAACTGCCATCTGGCTGCACGACCGGGAAGTGGCACGGATTGCCGCGGTTGGTGCTGCCCAACACCGTGCCACCGAGATGGCCGATGCCGCGCACCATGTGGCGCTCGAACACGAACGTGCCGCTGCCTTCGACGTAGTCCTCCGGGAACATCAAGCCGTTGAAGCCGTCTCGGATTCCGATCACTTCCCAACCGAGGCTGCGCGCCGACAGCGTGGCAGAGCGGATGACCGCGTTGAGGCCCGGCGCATCTCCGCCTCCGGTGCTGATGGCGACTCGCATCGTCGATTCTTAGCATGCCCGTGGCGGACGAGCGATCACATCCGGCGTCGGTATTCGGCGGCCGCCTGGTCGCCCATCCGCTCGTAGGCGTCGGCCTGATGGGCTTCTCGGATCGCCCGCCGCGGATGGGTGAAGCCGGCGCCGACGACATCCTCCCCGGGACCCAGCATCACCAGGCGCGAGATCCGTTGGCCGTGCGGTGACAACGCCCTCCACTCGTCGTAGGGCATGCAGCGCATGATTGCCTCGCTGCGGAACCAGGGAGCGAAGTACTCGATGTTCGGCAGCGAACGGACCTCTCGCGACAAGTTCGGCGTACCGCCGTGCCAGGCCCGGGTGTCACGCAAGATCGCCGAACCTGCCGGGAGCGGGCACACCGTCGAGAGCTTCATCCACTCCGGTTCGTCGACGAGTCGGGGAATCGGCGCCCGGGATCGGTGTGTGCCGGGGATCTGACGGATCGGTCCGTTCTCGGTCGTCAGGTCGCACATGGCGAAATTCACCGTCAGCACCGGGGTCGGGACATCGCGCATCGTCACGCGGCCGGTGGGGTCGGCCAGCTCTGACCACATGTTGTCGGAGTGGAGCCCCTGGTACTCGATCGCTCCGGGCAACGCGAAGTCTCCCCCTCCCCCACCGACCACGTAGTTGGCGGAGCCGAAGATCGAATCCAGCAACGGGGTCGTCGTCGGGAGATCGATCAGTTCGTTCCACTCCCGCCTGTGCAGCATGTGGCGCGACCCCGACGTGCCGCCGAACGAGTAGCGGTGGGGCAAGCCGCCGGCCCCGCCACCGACCGCGGCGATCGGATCGGCAGTGAGGATCTCGCTCACGATCTGCTCGGTTGCCGCTCTGATCCGCGCCAGTTGGTCGGCGCCGAGCACGTCGCGGACTGCGACGAAACCATCACGATGGAAGAGCCGCGTCGCTCGCTCGATCTCATCCGGAGCGACGACCTCCAACCCGCGAATCCCGTTGTGCTGGGCCAGATGCCGCCGAAGGGCGGCCACGTTCGGGTCGTCGTACGCCCGCGTCCAGCCGCGACAACCAGGATCACCGGCGATCAGATTTCGATGTTCCGGCGTGGTCTCGATCTCGTTCTCCGGCGTCGCCAGACCGAGTGGGTTGTCGTTGGTGAGGTATGCGTCGGCAACGTCACGATCGGCGAACCCATTCGGCGGCACCTGCGCATACCAGCCGACCTTTGAAAGCCCGCCCGAATTCTCCATTCCGACGTCACTCCCTCCCTCACCCTCGACAAACACGTCACGCGTTGCGCCATCGCCTCTGGCGTCGCAACAAGCAGGATCCATCTTCGCATGCCGGGCGGACGCTCTGCAGTTCAGACCACACCGACATCGAATCGGGCAACCGTGCGCAACAGGTCGGCGGCGGTGTTCAACGACCCGGCGGAGGGTTCGACCAGCGGCGGCGAGTGCGGGCGTGTCCCGTGGTGGCGATATCCGATCACCGTGACCCGCATCGCCGGGTCGATCGCTGCCAGCCACTCGGCGGTGCGGCGCAGCAGCGTTTGGTCATCATTGACACCGGCCACCAACAGCAGTCGCACTTCGTAGAGCAAGCCGATCTCGTGCAGTCGGACGATGCTCGCCAACACGGCGTCGTTCGGCTGACCAGTCATTTCGAGATGGATCGCCGGGTCGAGGCACTTGAGGTCGATCATCGCACCGTCCATCACGGGCGCCAGCGCATCCCACGTTGCAGGTTCGGTTGCCCCGTTGGAGTCGACGAAGCACGTCAGCCGTTGCAGCGCGGGGTCGGCTTTGACTGCGCTGAACAGAGCGTGAACGAACGCCACCTGCTGCGTGGCCTCGCCGCCTGACACGGTGATCCCGCTGAGAAATGGGGCAGCCCTGCGAACGCTCGCCAACACATCGGCGACGTCGAGCCAGCGGGCCTTCGGAGACGCGTCATACGGACACGTGATCAGGCATGCGTCGCCGTCGGTGCACGTATCGGCGTCCCACCGAACCTCGCCCAGCATTCCGAAGCTGAGCGCTCCGCTCGGGCAGATCGCCACGCACTCGCCGCAGTCGTTGCAGAGGTTGATCGTGTAGGGGTTGTGGCAGGCGATGCAGTCGAAGTTGCATCCCTGGAGGAACACCACGAAGCGGTTGCCTGGGCCGTCGACGTTGCTGAATGTGATCGTGTCGGTCACGAGACCGCTGGTCGGTCTAACGGGCATCGCGCTCATTGCATCCGATCCGCTTGACCGCTCGCTGGGTGAGGTGACAGGCGTTCTCCGACCCGGCCGCCAGGTAGTCGCTGGCATGGCGAGCGCCGCCGTGTTCGGCGATCGCGGCGAGGTCGCTCTTGCGGACCAGGTAGCCGGTGATCCGAACGAACTCGTTGCTGTCGAGGTTGAACGTGAAGTCGCGCATTCCACTGACAAATGCGCCGCGGATGATGTCGACGATCGCCCGCGGGTTGCGAATCGCTGTCTCGTCGACGTGGAAGATGTCGCTCACCCCCGACGCGAACAGGTGATGATGCGGGGCGCACGTGGTGATGTGGTCGAGCATTCCGGGCTCGTCACCGACCGGGATTCGGGTGCCGGCCGTGACGTGATCGTCGAGGTCGATCCCGCTTTGGGCGTGCAGGTAACAACGCCCGCCACCACCTTCGCAATACGGCATGGGACGGCCGGCAACCAATTCAGCGATGCGTTCCACCACACGCCGGCTGAGCGCATCGGCTTCCGGATCGTGGCCGTAACGCGCTTGACCATCACGGTCGCGCCCTTCGTAGAACACCAGCAGGTTCACGCACTCGGCGAGACCGAAGATGCCGAACATGGCTGAGAACCGATCGATGTCGATCAAACCCTCGGTCGCCAGCCAATGTGTCTCGAAGAAGCGCTGTTGTTCGACCAGCGAGCGGATTCGTGCCTCGGCGAGTTCAGCGCACAGTTCGACGTAGTAAGGCAACGTGTCCGCCAGGAACGAATCGGCGCCGCCACGATGACGCCGCGCGACCTCCTTGAGGTTCAGCCGGACCAGTGTGTGCGCGCCGCCGCCGATCTTCAAGGAGTTGTAGCAGCTCACCGCGGCGTACCTTTCGCCGTGATCGCCGACCATCATCGGATGATTCACGAAATGCGGCTTTCCGGTCTCGAACACCGTTCGTACCGCATCCTCGATGAGATCGTTGGGCGTGAGCTCCGGGTCGACCTTGAGCGTGATGTTCGGAACCGCCTGGCGCAGCGACCGCTCGACCCGGAGGATCGAACGGGTGATCCGCGAATCATGCGGACCGAGGTCGAGGTGCACGAACGCGTCGGGCTGCATCCGGTCGATCCCGATCCAGAAACGGCGCAACCTGACGTCGAGTTCGGCGTCGGTGATCGTCTCGTCGACGAACGGAGCGAGGACCTTGTCGAGATCACCGAGGTACACGGGATACGTGGTCACCGACGGCACGTGGGCGTACATGATCTGCAGGAACGCCAGCGCATCGTCGAGGTTCGTCGGCGGAGGCAGCTCCAGATAGTGGAGGCCCTGGCTGAGGGCCTTCTCGTAGTCCGGGAGGATGTAGCGAGCCGTATATGGGGCATTCCCCTCGAACAAGTCGCAGATCACGCGTTTGTCGAGCGCGTCGCGACACGCCGCCGAGATATGCGGGTATGGCAGCACTTCGGTCGCCAGCGCAGCCAAGCGACGCAGCTTCTGGTCATAGCCGAGAGCACGGTCGCGTACGAGCCCTTCGGCGAGCGTCTGGAACTCGGTCAACTCCATCGAGCCACCTCCACACCGCAACGGTATGAAGTCCTGGCCGGCGGGAGTAGGGCCGAAAGTCGGTTATGCGTGGGCCGCGTGGGGGGTCAGCACGACCTTCATCGCAGTATCTGCACCAAGCGCCGTCTGCATCGCCTCGTCGACTTGCTCCAATGGGAATGTGTGGGTGACGGCGCGGTGGAACGGCACGGTCTCGTGGAACTCGGCGAGCATCGCCAGCGTCGAGTCGTAGACGCGTGCGTCCTCGCCGGCGACGCCGACGATCGTCAGATTGCGTCCGAGGATCGTCGCAGGGTTGATCGCTACCGTGCCGAGATCGACGAAGGCACCGACCTCGATCAGCGTTCCGCCGTCGCGGAGCAACGACAACGAGGGGGCGAAACTGGCCGGATGGCCGGTGGCATCGACGACCACGTCGACTCCTCGCCCGTCGGTGATGTCACGGACGAAGGCGGTGGCAGACGCGTCACCACCACTGGCGACGAGCGTGTCCGTGGCACCGAGGTCGGCGGCGAGCGAGAGGCGCGGCCCGAACGGATCGATGGCGATCACCCGAGAGGCGCCGATCAGGCTCGCCCTTGCCACGTGGACGATGCCGACGGGTCCGATCCCGACCACCGCAACCGTGTCGCCGGGTCGGAAACCACCGGGTCTGGGCATCTTGGCCGCCAGGTCGAGGCTGTGGGTGACTGCGAACAACTCGGTCAGCACCGCCACGTTCGTCGGCAAACCGTCGGGTACCAGGAACACCGGCGTGCCGGGCCGCAGGTAGAGGTACTCTGCCCAGCCGCCGAACAGGTGCGGGGCCTCGGCGCACGTCAGCGAGTTGCCGTAGTTCTCGAGCCGGCGGCAGAAGTAGTACGGGAAGTCACCCAGACAGAATTCGCACTGGCCACAGGCCCGATTTGGAGCGGGAACGACCCGGTCCCCGACGTGCAATGGCGCGCCGGCGAACGTGGTCGCGCCGCCTCGACCGATCGCGGCGACGATGCCGACGTTCTCGTGGCCCTGGATGATCGGGAACGGTGTCGAGGACGCGTGGTCCGTTCCGGCGTATTGCTGCGTCTCGCCTCGGAACGTGTGCTTGTCGGTGCCGCAGATGCCGGACGCCAGCATCTCGATCAGCACGGCGCCCGGTTCGAGCCGGTCCGGATAGGGAAAGCGCCGGAGCTCCAACCGCCCCGGCGCGACGAGTGTTGCGGCGAGCACGTCGGCGTCCATCGCCCGATGGTATGCGAGCCGACCCGGACGATCGGGGCCGAGCGCAACAAGGACGAACGCCCCTACCACCCGGCGCTGGATCGGGATGATGCTCGGATCGTGGCAATCGGAAACATCGTCGTGTCAGGGCTGCTGCGATCGCCGCTGCATCGCCTCTTGTCGGGTTCGACAGATGTCATCCGCTACGGCGGGCGGCGCTCGGGACGCACCTTCGAGACGCCCACCCAGTACGTCCGACATGGCGACGAGGTCATCATCCTGGTGGGCCGGCCCGAGAAGAAGACCTGGTGGCGCAACTTCACCACCGAACACGACATCGAGGTGTTGGTGCAACGAAAATGGATCCCGATGACGGGTCTGGCGATCATCGGTGCGAGGGATCCTGCGTCGATTGCCCCACTGCTCGATGCCTATCTGCAGCGATTCCCGAAGGCGACGCGAGCGCTCGACGGCGACACCAACGAGACTCGAGCTCGCGGGGCGGTGATCGTTCGATGCCGGCCGCGATGACCTCGGCGCCGGTCATCTCGACGCGGGAACAGATCGGGTTACGTCGTCGCGGCTGCTGCAGAACTGATGTCGCTCGGTTGTAGGTCGGCTGTCCGGACGAGCCCAGACGAGCTTCGGCCTGACACGGATCTGCCAGACGCGTGATCGGTTGACATTCTCGGCCCCATTCGCGACGATGCCCACCGACGCATCCGCACAGGAGCGAGGAAGGGGGCGTCCGTGAAGAACGGCGTCAAGGTCACCACTCCGGTCATCCGAAGCCTGAAGGGTCTGCTGGCCGAGCCGATCCCCCGAGAACCTGTGGTCATCCACCTCACCGAGCCGCAGTGGACCAAGCTCAGTGACGGACTGCAGATCTCGAAGCGCCGCGTCGCCAGTGATGCCAAGGGACTCTTCGTACTCCCGGATCCGTTCGGAGGGTTCCTCGCCTTCTTCGCGTGTGCAGCCGGATCCGGTGAGGGTGTCGCCTGCCTGCCCGAGATCATCAACACGGGCAAGGGGATCACATTCGGAAGCGGCTGCACGTGCATTCGCGGCAAAGATCCGATCGATCCCCCGGTGGTCGAGGAGAAGGAGTCGTGCTCGGTCGGGTTCACGACGAGCGGCAGGCTGGCCTGCTTCGGCACCTGTCGCACGGGACGCACGTGTCGTCTTGTCAGGAAGTCGACCGGCGGCAGAGTGTTCATCACGTGTGAGTGCTCCTGAGGGCAGGAGTGATCGTCCGCACTCCCCCGACTACCCGATCGGCAAGGCTGCTGGGGCGGTCTCCGCGGGATACTTCCATTTGCGCAACGCCGTGTCAGCGATGACGTAACCCCAGTTGATCAGATCGCGTTGGGTTGCCTCATCAAGCTTGGAGAGCCCGGTCTTGACGCCCTGGGCACGCTGACAACTCGCCGCCGGGAACGACACCGGGTCGCTCAAACCGTAGCTGGTGACATCGGACCGCACGCTCCAGTAGGCGCCCGAGCGGACCTTGCTGATGTAGCCGTCGATCAGTTGGCGTTTGCGAAGCGCACGAACCTGGCTGTCGACGATCTCCGATACTCGGATCGCGTGTTCGCCCCAGTTCCGCTTGGGGTTCCGCTCAGCTCGAAGCACGCCGCCGCCATCACTCACCAAGATCGTCCGGTAACGCTTCCAGGCCGTTTCCAAACCCAGGTTGTCGTAAACTCCGCCGTCGGACATCCACAACGTCGATCGAAACGCCGGATCGTCGTTGATCACATCCTGCGCCGAGGCGTAGGTTCCCGAGGGGGCGAATGTGTGCGGAGACAGCACCGGCGGAAACGCGCTCGAGGCCGTGACCGCATCTGCGAGCAGCGTGGCTGGACGCGACCATAATCCGACCGAGTGGTCGCCCTGGTACGGGCGCGAGAACCGGAACAATTTGCCGGTCTGGACATTGGTGGCATTGATCACGAATCGCGGCCCTGCGCCGTCCGCAGGCAGGTCCTGCAACGTCGATCCATGAAACAAGACGTCGTCATATGCCTTCGAAACCAGCTGACCGACCGTCCGGCCGGGCCGCAACACACCCAACACGATCGACTTCTTGTCAATCGACTGGCGCGCCATCTCACGAACCTTCTCGATCACCACGCGGTCGAGATTGGCGGCGACACGATTCTGTCCGAATTGGAGATCCGACCACCCCAATCCGAGTACCGCGGCAGTGATCGAACCGCCGGAAACACTCGAGACACGGTCGAGGTCCGGCAATTTGCCGAGCTCGTTGAGCCGAATGATCCCGCCGAGGTGGAGCAACATCGCTCGATACCCACCGCCCGACAAACACAACGCCATTCCCTCGCTCAACTCACGCTCCTCCGCTGGTCGCTGGTGCTCCTTGTCAGCGACCGGAGCCGTCGGATCCTCGTTCGGCATCACCCACCCAGCCTTCTCGATCGCCTCCCGCGGGGAGCGGAACGTCACAGCTGCGACAGTAGCCCCGCAAATCAAACGTTGGCGTCGGCTCAGGTTCTCGGTGTGCGGGCGACCACGAGCAGGCCGGTGACGGGGAGGCCTGCCTCCATCCGCAGCTCGCACGCATCGATCGCGACGTCGTCGAAGCCGGCCATCGCGGTCGCCACATATCGAGGCGAATGGGCGTAGCGCCCGGTCAGCGCCAGCGACCAGTCGTCCGAGGGATCGGGCAACGACTCGACGGTGAACGCCAGGACGCCGCCGGGGCGCATAGCCTTGGCGGCGGTGGTGACCACCTCATCGAGTACGCCGAAGTAGCACAGCACATCGGCGGCGACAACAACGTCGAACGACCCACTCCGGTCGTTCAGGAACGACACCAGGTCGGTCTGGCTCAACTCGTCGTAGACGCCTCGACCTCGCGCCCCCTCCAGCATGCCGTGCGAGAGATCGGCCCCCACCAGGCGACCAGCCCGCGGTCGCAACAGCATGCCGACCAACCCGGTTCCGCATCCGAGATCGGCAACCATCCCCCATTCGGCCTCCGAACCCAACCGCTCGGTCAGCGCACGCACGATGAGCTCCGGTGCCATGTACCGGAGCTTGGCCAACTTGGCATCGAACGAGGACGCGAAGGCATCGAACACGCTCTCGACGTAAGCATCGGCAGCGCGCAGCGGCGGTTGGCCGACGCAGGCAGCCTGGTGGTGGAGGGCGATCGGATCGTCGGGAGACTCCTCCAGCCACTCGCTCCACAACGCCGCCGCCTCGTCTCGGTGCCCGAGCACGGTCAACGAACGAAGCACCTCCTCGCGGCCGACGACATCGCGCGGCGCCAACGCCACCCCGCGGGCGTGGGCCTGCAGGCCACCGTGGACGTTGCCGACCTCGATACGTACCCGGGCCAGTGTGAACCAGGCATGCGGGTCATCGGGCCGCGCCGCCACCGCCCGCTCTGCCGACTGCTCCGCCTCAGCGAGTCGACCGAGCCGGCGCAGCAGGCCGGACAGGTTGTTCCAGGTCCCGGAGGCCTCCGGCCGGGCGGCCAGAGCAGCCCGGTATGCCTCCACGGCAGACTCGGGTTGCGCCGACTCCACCAGCACGTTGCCGAGGTTGTTCCACGCCACGCACACCTGCGGATCTCCGGCGGGCCAACAGCGGATCGCCCGGCGGATCAGCTGCTCCGCTGATTCGGGATCGTTCCGTTCGTGATGGCACATTCCCAGCAGGTGCAGCGCGTCCGGTTGATCTGGCTGCGCGGAGAGCACCTCGTGGAGAATCGTCTCCGCGGTGTCGAGCCGGCCCTCGCGAAGCAGCGACATCGCATCGATCAGTGCCGTGCGCTGATCCAGGGGTGCCGGGACCCGGATCACTTCACGGTGTTCTTGACGATGTCCCAATCGAAGGTGACGGCGGTGCCGAGAGAACCCTTGGCGTCGGAGGGCCGGTACTCGAACGTGATGCGAGCGGCCGATGTGGTGACCGTCTCGTTGATCGCGTCGTCGTAGCCGTCCTGGTGCACGCCGGTGATGAGCACATCGGACATCGTCACCTTGAGGAAGTCCTTCTGGCCCGCCCCGGAGCGCCGTGCGCTGAACCATGCATGCTTCACGTGCCGGCCCGCCGCGGCGAGTGAGGCCAACACCGGCGAAGCCTTGTCGTAGAGATGCGTGAAGGTGAACTGCTCCGGCGTCGCTCGGGCGGCACGGCCGCCCCCGCCACCGCTACCCACTTTCGGCGCCGGGTTGGACAGACCCCACGACCACGAAAGGACTTCGATCGCCCCCTTGAAATCCTTCGTGACGGACTCACCCTCGACTCCGTCGAACTTGATGTAGCTATTTGATGCCATCGCAGCCTCCAATCAACAGGATTCGAAGAGCGTAGTCGGCCAGACGGCGGTGGTCGAGAGCGGGCGGATTGCGAATCGCCTGAATCGGAGGCGGCAAGATCGATTGCGAACGGGCCGTCGAGCTGGTGTTCGCGTCTGGGAAACGATCCTTCTTGATCGACAGGACCGCGTATGTACGCTCGGACGAAGGGAGTTCTCAGCCGGGTGCAGGCGCGCGTCGACACGTTGGATCAGGCAGTGACCTCCTCTGGCCGGCGCAGGGGCCGCCGGCCAAGAACCCAGCACCCGGAGGACACGACGTGACCGACCAACCGACCCGATCGCTCCAGGATGTCCTGGATTCGATTCCAAACCTCGTCGATCACCTCTACAGCAACCGTAAGGGCTCAGTCCTCAAGGACGCGGTGCTGCGTCAGCCCACCCAGTTCGTCGCACCGGAGTTCACGAACTGGCGCGAGGAGCAGATGGCATGCCGCACGGGCGTCGCCTTCTACGACCAGTCGTTCCACATGACGACCACGTTCATCCGCGGCAAGGACGCCGTGGCGCTCATGAACCACCTGACCGTCAACAGCTACACCACGTTCGGCGTCGATCGTTCGCGCCACAGCGTGGTGTGCAGCCCCGACGGCTACGTGATCGGCGACGGGATCCTGTACTGCCTCGCTCCCGACGAACTGGCGCTGGTCGGTCGCCAGGCCGGCCACAACTGGGTCCGGTTCAACGCCAAGTCGGGCGGCTTCGACGTCGAGATCGAAGAAGACGAATTCATGGCCGACAACCCCAACGGGCGTCGCACCTACTACCGCTACCAGGTCGAAGGGCCGCATGCCGCGGCATTGATGGAACAGCTCACCGGTGCGACGATGCCCGAGGTACCGAAGCTGCACCTCATGCACGTCACGATCGCCGGCCACGCGGTCACGGCGATGCAGCACACCATGGCCGGCAACCCCGGCTGGGAGCTGTTCGGCCCGTGGGACGACGGTCCGGCCGTCAAGGAAGCGCTCCTGAAAGCCGGCGAGGCGTACGACATGAAGCGGGTCGGATCGGTCGCCTACTTCACGACCGCCATGGAGTTGGGCTGGGTCTCGCGCCCGATGCCGGCAATCTTCACCCACCCTGAGATGCGGGCGTTCCGCGAGTGGCTCCCCGAGACCGCACCGGAAGCGACGTGGGCGCTCGGCGGCAGCTACAACGCGCCGAACATCGGGGACTACTACTTCACCCCGTGGGAGCTCGGGTACGGCAACGTCGTCAAGCTCGACAAGGGCGACTTCATCGGCCGCGACGCGCTCGCCGCATCCGCCGACGACGATCACCACCAGAAGGTGACGCTGGTGTGGAATCCGCAGGATGTCGCCAAGATCATCGAGGGCTACATGCACCCCGACCAACTGCCGACGCGCTACCTCGAGTTCCCCCGGTCGAACTATGCCACATGGCTGTACGACGAGGTCCACGACGGTGACGGCAACCACATCGGCGTATCGATCTACCCGACCTTCTTGTGGACCGAGCGGGCGATGTGCACGCTCGGTGTCGTCGACCCCCGCCAGGCCGCGCTGGGCACGGAGGTGACCCTCGTGTGGGGCGAGCCCGCCAGCCGCGCCAGCAAGTACCTCGAGCCCCACCGCCAGGTGGAGATTCGCGCCACGGTCGCTCCCGCTCCGATCGGGAAACGATCGCGGCTTGCGTGATCGGCGGGGCGCATACCAAGTCCGCGGCGTGGGACAAGTCCTGATCGAATTGCGCTGGTTGCGCGTTCGGCAGTTCACCAGAATGACAATCACGCTTTACATTCAGACAAGGTCGCTGTACATTGGTTTCCGTGCCATTGATCGATGCCAAACCCAGCAGCAACAGCGACACCCGAAGGGCGCATGCGGCATGGCGCGACGCGGCTCCAGCACTCGCGCTCCTCATCGTCACCCAAGGCAGCCTCATCTGGCTGAACCCGGGTCGCCCGACAAGCGCACTCGGAATCGGATGGGCCATGTCGCCGCTGCTCGCCGTCGCCTGGTTGGCCTGGAGTCAGCTGCGAGTCCTGCGGCGAGCCGACGAGTTCCAGCGGATCGTCCAGCTCGAAGCAATGGCGATCGGCTTCGGCGTGATGAGCACTCTGTTGCTCGTCGTGGGATTGCTCCACGCTGCTGAGCTCGGTGACCTCGCACAGCAAACGCAGATAACTCTCATCGTCGGAGTCCTCGCGTGGATCGCCGTGCTTGCGGTCAGGATGAAGCAGCCGCGGTGAAGAACCGTCTGCGCGAAATGCGTGCTATCCGCGACTGGACGCAGGTCGATCTCGCCGATCGCCTCGACGTCTCGCGCCAAACCATCTACGCGATCGAGACGGGCCGCTACGACCCCAGCCTGCCCCTGGCGTTCAAGATCTCAGCGCTCTTCGACGAACGAATCGAGTCGCTGTTCTTCCCCGCCGACGACCAATCCGCGAGTTCGAAACCGGCCCACTCAACCGATAGGAATCAAGATGTACGAATACAAGATCCTGACCGACCGTGACGCCCGGTTCTCCGGGAAATTCGATCTCGAGATGCTCGAAGCAACCCTCAACAGTTGCGCCCAGGACGGCTGGCGGGTCACCGACGGCTTCACCGCCTCCAGCGTGTGGAAGAACTCCAAGACCGAGATCGTCCTGATCCTCGAGCGCGCACGAGCCTGATCAGCCGGCGGGCACTCGCGGCGTGCACCACGCCGGATCTGTGCGGCCGGTACGGGAGTGCCGGGCCGCACACTTCCAAGCGTCGGGTGGATCCGCAGCGCCAGGTTGCGCGTTATGTGGTGCGCAAAGGGCCGAAGCAGAGCGGAGTAGCTTTGTGTGATGCGTGGTCGATCGAGCGATCATTGGTGGGGGACGGCGCTTGAAGCGCCGGATCCCGAGGCTCTGGCGGGCTTCTACTCGCGGCTGCTTGGCTGGTCCATCGTCGACAGCGGGCCGGATACCGTCGTCATCCGGCCGCCGCAGGATGGGGTCTTCATGGTCTTCCAGCGAGCCGACGACTACGAGCGACCGGTGTGGCCAACCATCCCGGGTCGACAGCGGCCGATGATGCATCTCGATATCGAGGTGAACGATCTCGAAGCGGCCACGGCCGACGCGATCGCGCTCGGCGCAAGCATGGCCGAGTCGCAACCTCGCCCGAACGTGCGAGTCCTCCTCGATCCAGCGGGTCATCCCTTCTGCCTCTGTTTGGACGCGGGAGACTGAGCGCGAATCGGGGGGCGGCCGATGGTGAGAGTGGCGGCCTGCTCTACTACCAGACCCTGCCGCAGGATTTGGGATCGCGACCACGGTGACCGTGCTGCGATCACCCGCCCCAGGAACCGTCGATCACCCGCATATCAGCGGACCGGTGATGGTCCAGCAACCCTGCCCCGAGCAGGGAAAACGACGCCGACTGTTGTCCTTTCGACAGCATTCGAGTGGACCATCAGGGACGGCTTTCGAACCCCCCGCACCACTTCAGTCGGGCGATGGAGATCCTGCCCGGCATCCTCGCCAGACAAATCGGCTCGAATCGCGTTACGGCCATACTCCAGCGGCAACGGCGGCTGACCCGCTCCGAGGTCGACAACCTGGTCGACCTGTACACCACAGGCATCAACGTCCGCCAGCTCGCAGCGGCCTTCGGAATCAACCGCGACACCGCGGGGCGACACCTCCAACGCCGAGGTGTCCCGAGCCGAGCGTCCGTGCGCAAACTCACCGATGAGCTCCTCGCCGTGGCATCACGGCGGTATCTGGCAGGCGAACCTATGGCAAAGCTGTGCGACGATCTTGGTATCAACCCGACCACCCTGCGCCGGGAACTCACCAAGACTGGTACCCGGCTTCGCGGACCTGGCAGACCGTCAGTCCTCCCAGAGGTGTAGCTCGCCCTGGTTCTCATTGTCGACAGCGGAGCCCCTGTCGGCTACGTCCAGTCGTGCCCCACGTCGATCTCGAGCGAAACCAGCTCGACCGCCCCGTCTCGTCCCAGTTGGCCGACGACGGAGTAGGCACGCACAAGCACGCCGGTCGAGATGAGCACGCGGTAGTCGCGCCTCCCAGGGATAAGTTCGGCCAGATCATCGAAGCCAGTCGCGAAGCGTTCGACGATCTCCAGCAACTCGAACGTCTGGAAGTCGTTGGTCGACGGCTCGCCGCTCGGTCCACGTTCACCGCGGAGTTGGCGATCAAGGTCCTGGAAGAACTCAAGCGTCGCGCGCACCTCGCGACGTTCACTGCTCACCCTCGCTGAGCCTCCGACTGAGCAATCCGCTCGTGAATCCTCGAACGGGTCCGCTCGATCAAGCCCTGGGGTGCCTGGTCGAGATCGGTCACGACGCTGGCATCAAAAAGGGCGTGGCGTTCGGCCGGGCTGAGCCTCTCCAGTTCTGCTGCGGTCCAAACCTTCTGCTCCACGCCCCGAACTGTACCTCGTTCGGCGAGCAGCGTCAGGCCAGCGCGGCGAGCATCTGTCGCCAATGTGTGACGGGAAAGAAGTGCCCCTCACCGGTCCTCGCAGTGCCTACGCTTCGATGATGACTATCGACTACCTGGCGCACCTGCGCTCCGATTCCGCCCGCTTCGTCGAGGTGCTGGTCGAGTGCGACCCCGCTCAACCCGTGCCGACGTGCTCGGGATGGACAGCGGACGATCTGCTGTGGCACCTAGGCGAGGTGCAGCACTCATGGGGCACCATCGTTCGAGAGCGGCTCAGCGACTGGGAGCACTACGTGCAGCCGGCGCGCCCGGGGGACCGCGCCGGGCTCCTCGTGTTCTTCCACGATGCGAGCCGCATGCTGGCGGAGGCACTCGAGTCCACCAGCGACGACGTCGCCGTCTGGACGTGGTTCGAGCCGGACCAGACCGTGGGCTTCGTGCGGCGGCGCCAGGCCCACGAAGCGCTCATCCATCGCCTCGACGCCGAACTCACGGCGGGCACCGTCACTGGCCTCGATGCGGACCTCGCCACCGATGGCGTCCTCGAGGCGGTCGAGTGGATGTTCGGTGGCGCACCATCGTGGGCCAGTTCGGTCAAGGACGGCCCGGTGGGTCATCTCGCCACCACCGACACGGGGGCCAGTTGGCTGGTGCAGGTTGGCCACTGGAGCGGCGTGGGGCCCAAGAGCGGCACCGTCTACGTGGACGAGGCGGTGCTGTTTCTGGTGGACGACGGCGAGCCCACGTTTGAGGTGCGCGGCTCGGCCCGCGACCTCGACGCGTGGATCTGGAATCGGCCCGCCCTCGCCGAGGTGATCCGCTCTGGAGAGGTGTCCGACTTCGAAGCACTCGTCCGCGTCGGCGTGCAGTAGCAGCGCCCGACGATCACGTGCGGCGGGACTTCAACCCGCCCGCCCCGAACGTCGTGTGGTGTGGCGATATCACCTATCTCCACACCGGTGAGGGCTGGCTCTACCTGGCGACAGTGATCGACCTCTACTCCCGGCGGGTGATCGGCTGGGCCGCCGCGGATCACATGCGCACCGAGCTCGTCGTTGACGCGCTCGAGATGGCTGTCGCAACTCGCGGCGGTCATGTTGCCGGTGTGGTGTTCCACAGCGACCGCGGGTCGGTCTACACGTCGAACACTTTCGGTGAGCTGTGCGACTCCCACGGCGTGATCCAATCGATGGGCGCAACCGGTGTCTGCTGGGACAACGCGGCCGCCGAGAGCTGGTTCGGGACGATGAAACGCGAACTCGCTCACCGTCGGCGTTGGGTCACCAGGGCAGAGGCCCGACGGGATCTGATCCGCTGGATCGAGGGCTGGTTCAACGCCCGCCGACTACACTCATCAAACAATTACCGCAGCCCCATCGAATGGGAGAACCTGTACTACCGTCGCGGTGACGGCATCGCCGCATAACCAACCCGTCCGTCCAACGGGGTGAACCTCAACCCTCGCGGCCCTGTTCAACGCGGTCCCGAAATAGTCCTCGCCACGCTGCTCGGCCTCACCGGTCGCGACGCCCATCCGCACCGGCAACCCCAACAACCGTTGCGCATCCACCGCAGCATCGACCGCCGCTCGCGCCGACTGAAACGCCGCGCACACACCGTCACCGGTGTGCTTGAACAACCAACCACCAAGGCCCTCGACAGCGGCGCGTAACACGTCGTCATGGGCGGCCAACGCCACCCGCATCCCCTCCGAATCAGCCTCCCACCGACGCGTCGAACCTTCGATATCCGTGAACAGAAACGTCACCGTCCCCGACGGGCGACCCGTCACCCCACACCCCCGGACAACCCCATCCCCGCAGTCTGGCACCCCGCACCCAGCGCAAGCCGCCGCAATGTTGGGCCCTGGGATACGGATGGTCGCCGTCCCGATGTTGTCGGCGGGTCAGACCCTGGTGGTCGACACGTCGCGCACCTTCCTCGTCGTCCGGTCCGACTTCGAGGCGAAGTTCTCGGAGCACGCCGCGTTCGGTTCGGACTCCACGCTGTGCCGCGTGAAAGGCCGTTTCGCTGTTGCCTGTCCGCATCCGGCGAAGTCGTTGCGGGTCATCACCGCGGCGAGCTGACCGCGTTCTCCTCGACCGCGCCCGGTGTCCTCCTTTCGGCGGGCGTGCTCGAGGATCCAGCCGCCCGGACCGTTTTCCTCGTCGTTGACGGTCCGGGCGGCGCCGCGTTCGCCGGATCGAAGGCTGTGCAAGGCGACCGGCGCGTCGAATCCCCGTCTACGCATCGTGGCAGCCCCGAATCGGCGTAGGGCA
>JAYVFI010000020.1:0-23148 GCA_043773365.1 Ilumatobacteraceae bacterium | reverse complement strand
GCTTCGTCTGGGACGCGTGTCGCTTCGTTCCCGATCTTTCCGACGCCGAGCGCGTCGGCAAGTCGGCGGGCCGGGTCAACCGTGAGCACGAGCACGCGACCCCCGATCTCCGCGGCAGCTGCCACGGCCATCGCCGCCGCGGTGGTCGTCTTGCCGACCCCGCCGGAGCCGCACACCAAGACCATCTCCTTGCTCGCCAGGAGGGCGCTCAAATCGGATCGCGCCATCAGCCCCGACCACCCATGTCCGTGAGTTGGTCAGTGAGTTGGTCGGCGAGCGCGTCGGCGACGAGTGCAACGACTCGTCTGCCGGTCGCGCGAGTGAACAGCTCCGGCACCTGCAGGATCGGGAGACCCGGCGCCTCGCGTCGGAGGTGTTCGAGATGCTCGCCGCCAACGGCGCGACGCGCCTCCGTGATCGCTGCCGCTTCCAGCACGGCGGTGACGCCACGCCCCGCGACGCCGACCAGCAACTTCTTGACAGCAGGCTCGCCGAGCCGATGGGCGACTGCGGCGTGCGGCGCCTCGAAAAGCGTGGGGAGCACTCGATTGGCGATCAGCGTGGTGGGGGCCACGCCGGTCTCGCGTTCCATCCGCTCGAGCAGCAACAACGTCTCGGTGACCGGCATCTCTTCGGGAGTCGTCACGATCGCCACGCCGGTCGTGACGGGATCCTGGAGGATCTCGAGCATCCAATCGGTCTGATCACGCACCAGGCCGACCTTGACCAGATCGCGGATCACCTTCGGTGCGCCGATCTGGGCAATGATGTGCCCGGTTGCCTCGGCATCGACGACGACGAGGTCGTAGCGACGCTCGCGGACCTCGTGGCACAACTTGCCGACGCCGAGGATCTCCTTCACGCCGGGAGCGGCATCGGCGACGAAGTCGAACGTGCGGGCGAGCGGGCCGATCTTGCCGATCAATGGAATCTTGACGAACAACCGCAGGTACTCGCGCAACGAGTCCTCGGTGTTCATCGTCATACCGAACAGGTTCGGTTCGATCAGGCGCGGTTCGAACGCCAATCCGCCGGCGTCGAAGGCAGCCGCCAGCGAACCCTTGGCATCCATCTCGCAGACGAGCGTGCGCTTCCCTTGCCGAGCGGCCAGCGATGCCAACGCGGCCGCCACCGACGTCTTCCCCACGCCACCTTTGCCGGTGACGAACACGAGCCGCCGATCGAGCAGCCCTGCAGCCGTGGGCTGACCAGGCATCAGCCTCCGAATCCGATGCGGCGTTCCCCTTCAGCAGACCCAACCTCGACGTAGGCGATCTTGGCCGACGGAATTCCGATGTCCTTGCCGCGCTTGTCGGTGATCCACAACACGTCGCTGGCGCCCGACAGGGCAGCCTCGACGCGAGCGCGAACATCGTCGCGGTCAGCGTCGGCCACCTCCAATGTCAGTTCGCGAGGGGCCTGCGTCACACCGATTCGTACGTCCACTCGCCAGACGGTAGCGGCGTCGCAACGCTTCCGCATCAACCGTCGACGAGCGCCCGCAGATCAGCGAGATGATGCTCCGATTCATGAACCGCTTGAGCGCCGACCCACAGCAACGTTCGAGTCGCGGCAACCGGCCAGCCGTAGAAGATCGGGCGAGCCAGTTGCTCATCGGTGAGTGCTTCGACCGTGCGGGCGAGCAGATCGGCGGCGACGCCGATCTCGGTCGTCAACGTCGATCGATCGTCGGCCGCGTACAGCCCGGCATCGATCCGGACTTGGCTGTACATCTGCTTCGGAACCGGGTTGTCTTCCGCCAGTCCGAGCACGATTCGGTCACGCAGGTTGAACAGGACGTCACGGACGTGCCCGCTGTATTCGAGCGCCGACCAGGTCCCCGGTGCTCGCGCCACGGGACGCTCAGGATCCCATCTGGCGAGGGCCTCGCCGAACCCGGTCGCAGCAGCACGCAACCGGAGCGGGACGTCGGTCGTACCGAGCGCATCCCATTCGAACCCGCACACGTCACACGATTCCATCTCTCGACGGTAGACCCGATTGCGATCGCAGACCAGAGGTGCCGGCGGTCAGCCAGGTAGCGTTGCTGCCCGTGTCACAGGCGTCTGCTCTCGATCTCGCACTCGCCAACCATCAGGCGCGTTGGGGTGCCGCCGAACTCGTCGTTCGCGCGCCCGGACGCGTCAATCTGATCGGCGAACACACCGATTACAACGAGGGGTTCACGATGCCGATGGCGCTGCCGTTCGACACCGTGTTGGCGATCAGTCGCGCCGGAGACCCGATCTCCGATCCCGTCACGATCGTGTCGGACGGATTCGGGGAAGTCACGTTTCGTCCGACCGATGATCCGTCGACGGTCGCCCGCTGGGCACGTTTCATCGCTGGCGTCGTTGCCCTCCTCCGAGACGCAGGCGTGCCGAGCGGCGGTTGGCGAGCAACCGTTGCGACCGACATCCCGACCGGGGCGAGCCTGTCGTCATCGGCGGCGATCGAGGTGGCGACGACGATCGGAGTGCTTGCGCTCAACGGCCTGACGTGGGCACCGATCGAACTGGCCCGGCTCGGTCAGCGAGTGGAGAACGAGGTGATCGGGATCCCGAGCGGGATCATGGATCAGTTCATCTCGGCCGGAGCGGTCGCCGGGCATGCCAGCCTGATGGACTGTCGGGCGCTGACACTGACCCCGAAACCACTCCCCGCGGGCGTCGTGGTCGCCGTGATGGACACCGGTACCCGGCGGATCCTGGCGGAGGGCGCGTACGGTGACCGTCAAGGCGACTGCGCTCGGGCGGCGGCGGAGATCGGCGTTGCCGCACTGCGGGATGCCACACTCGAGCAGGTCAACGGATTGGAGGACGAGGTGGTTCGGCGCAGGGCGCGCCACGTCGTGACCGAGAACGAGCGAGCGCTGGCGGCCGCAGAGGCAATGGATCAGGGCGACGCAATCGAGCTCGGGCGCTTGATGTCGGCAAGCCATGTCAGCTTGCGCGACGACTTCGAGGTTTCGTCACCGGCGCTCGATCACATCGTCGTGGTGGGGTCGGCCTCACCCGGTTGTCTCGGTGCTCGGATGACCGGCGGGGGTTTCGCCGGATGTGCGATCGCGTTGGTGCGTGAGACCGAAGCCGACGCCTTCGCCGACTCCGTCCTGCGTGGGTACCGGTTCGGCGAACACACGGCCCGGGTCTGGATCTGCGCACCGTCGGCAGGCGCCTCGATCGTCACGGCAATCTGAAGTTCAACCCGGTTACGGTGCCCGCATGAGTCGACTCGAAGACGTGGGCGCCACCGATGGCTGGCGGTGCTGGCTGTGCGATGAACCGGTCGACCCCGAGATGTCGGTCAACGACGACCGAGGCCCGAGCATCGACAGTTGCACCACCAACGCGAAGAGCAAGGCCAAGAGCAAGAGTTCGGGGGCGGTTCAGGAACGCCTCGCGCATCGGGCCTGCAATACGAGGAAAGGCGCAGTCGCGCCGGTCGTGGCCTGGCCCGACCGCCTGTTCGTGTTCGACCCGGCGCCGATCGTCGCCAGCGTCGAGCGCTTGGGCAGCAAACGAGGGCGGGAGTTGATGGCTCGGTGCCCGACCCAGGCGGACGCACAAGACGCCGGCACCTGGCTGATCGACAGGATCTCGCGGTTCCGACCGGAGCTCGAGGTCACGACCGAGATCCAGGCCGGCGGCGGCCAATACCTGCTGATCCTCAAGACCTGATCGTCGGCGACCTCCCGGAATCTTTCTGGTGGCTCAGTTTCAGGTCCTGGATGATTCAGCACGTCCCTCTCGACAACATCGCCGTTGAGCAGGTCCGGGACCGGGGGCATGACCTTGTGCTCTGGCCCACGAGGCGCTCCTTCAATACTCTCGACAGTGGGCAACGTGCTCCCGAGGCCCGACATGAACAACCCACCGATCGAGAGCGGCCAGACCTACCTCGTCGATTCCCCCTATGAGCTGGCGCGATGGCGACCGCTCGTGAACTGGGTGTTGTACATCCCGCACGCCATGATCCTCAACGCGCTCCAGATCCTGGCGCGGACGGTGTTCTTCGTTTACTGGCTGATGCTGATCTTCACTGGCAAGCTGCATCCCGGAATGTACGGCGTGATGGCGATGCACGAGCGGTACGGCACACGCGCCAGCGGATTCCTGATCGGCTACTCCGAGACGTACCCGCCGTTCGACTTCAACACCGACACCGACGACAACAACGCCTACCCGCCGATCCGGCTGACCCTGCCTGCCGTACCGGAGTCGGTGCCACGATCGGCAGCGCTCAACGTTTTCAAGGCAGTTCCCCACTACATCGTGCTGATGATCTACGTCATCGGCGCTGTCGCGGTGGCCCTGATCGGCTGGTTCGCCGTGCTGTTCACGGGCTCATGGCCGCATGGCATGCGCGACTTCCTAGTGCGGGTCGGCAACTACTACTACCGCGTCTGGACCTACGTCACGATGGTCGAGAACGAGTATCCGAAATTCGGTCTGCCGTCAGCCTGAGCCGGACCCACGGCAGTATCTTCCCCGCCATTCCGGGATCGCGTATTGGGGACATCGAGTTGGTCGTGGTTCAGGCGAGGTGACCGAGCAGCCGCGTCGTCACGACGCGGGGATCGTCGGGCTCGAGCCACCTGGGGATCGTGAGGGTCCACGAGATCGGCGCCCTCGGGCGCGTGATCAGGTACGACAGCACGCTGACGATCCGATCGAGCTCGGCCACGTCGCGCCCTCGGGCCACCTCGTCGAGGCGATGCAGTCGCTGGGCGGACTGCCACGCCTGACTGCGGGCCCGAGCGAGCGAGAAGTTGAACACCCGACCGCCACCCCACGAGGCAACCATCTGTGTCCAGCCGGACACACGACCCAGGTCGCGCAAGATGTCCGGCTGCGTCTCGGCAAGAATGTCGTTGATCGCCTCGAAGTCCGGCCGCAGGCTGTCGAGCGTCGCCCCGGCGTCGGCCAGTTCGACGACCACCTGCGGCAGGTCGTGGTTGACGTGTGCGTTGATCCCGAGCAGGAGGTGTTGCACGATCAGCAACGAGTGATCACCGGCGACGTCGTCGGCTGCCTTCCAGCAGGCGGGCCGGGGTCGCCTGCCATCGCGGGGGCCGAGGTACCAGTCCGCGAAGGTGCGTGCGAAGCGCGCCATCCGCTCTCCATCGCCGAAGCGCCCATCGGCGATCGCCGCATCCACACGGTCGGTCACGCGGGCATACATCGCCGCGAAGTAGCCGCTGGCGTCATCAGCCCCGAGCGCTTCCGACCGCAGTCTCTCTATGGTCGGCCCGAGCACACGGCCGACCATAGCGCTCGCGCCCACAGCACCACGGAGCAGTCGTCACGCTCCCGCGGTCAAAGATGTGGTGCGGTGAATTGATGTGCCCAGGGACGGGCTAGACATCGTTGGTGGCTGATGACATCACGCATTACGACATCGTCGAGGGGTACTGCGAGCGGTTGAGTTACGTGGCGGGCGAAACGGTCGGATTGTGCGTGTCGACAACCGCCGCGACCTACGCCGTAACCATCTCCCGATGGGGGGCGACACGCCAGCAGGTCTGGTCGAGCAACCAACACGCCGGCAACCATCAGGCGACCCCGCACGATGCCGATGCCAACGGGTGCGGCTGGGAAGTCAGCGTCGAGATCCCCGTCGATCCCATTTGGCAAACAGGGATGTACCTCATCGAGCTGACCGCCACGGAAGGTGACCCCGATCGCAGGACCGGCTACGCCTGCTTCGTGGTCAGGGAAGTCCGACCACGCGCGAGAGCGCTGTTCGTGCTCGCCACCAACACGTGGAACGCGTACAACAACTGGGGCGGCAAGAGCCTCTACACCGGCGGCAGGCAGGTCTCGTTCCACCGGCCATTCGGGCGCGGGATGTTGATGCGGCCGGAAACGGAACGTGATGATCGCAAATCGCGACCACGCAGCCCTGGAGAGCAACCCGACGTCGACGGGGAGATCTACCAGCAGTACCGGTACGCCCATGGCTACCCGGGCTACATGGGATCGGCAGGCTGGTTCACGTATGACCGCCGATTCGTCGAATGGGCCGAGGGAAACGAGTTCGAGATCGACTTCGCCGTCTCCAGCGATCTCGAAACGGTTGACGGCCTCACCGACGGTTACGAGCTCGTGATCGGCGCCGGTCACGACGAGTACTGGTCGGCCGGCATGCGCGACACGGTCGAACGCTTCGTCGTCGGCGGTGGCAACTACGCCTCGTTCTCCGGCAACACGATGTTCTGGCAGGTGCGACTGACGGTCGATCGGTCAGCGATGGTGTGTCACAAGTACACCGCCGCCACGACCGACCCGATCGTCACCACCGAGCCGACGGCGATGACGGGGATGTGGGGGGACCCCGTCGTCGAGCGTCCAGAGAGCCGATTCCTCGGCGGCGCCTCGATGTACGGCCTCTACAGCCGATTCGGTCAGGCCACGCCACGCGGGGTCGGAGGGTTCGTCGTCTATCGAGACGACCATTGGATGCTTGCCGGAACCGGCCTTCGTTACGGTGACGTGCTCGGCGGCGACGACGGTGTCGTCGGATACGAAACGGTCGGCACACGGATCACGTTCGACGACGTCAATCTGCCGATCACGATCAGTGACCCTGCGCTCCCCGATCCTGACGACGTCGAGATCGTCGCCTTCACCCCGTCGAGCAATCTTGCGATGGGCGAGTACCCGGCCTCGATCGCCGCCCTCGACGACCAGGGTGATCTCGAGTTCATCGCCGACCGGGTGTACGGCGGTGGCGAGATCGCGCTCGCCAAGGTGCGTCACGGCAATTCGGTGATGCTGTGTTGTTGGCCGTTCGGTCGCGACGCCGGCGAAGTGGTCACCGTCGGCAGCACCGACTGGGTGTTCGGGCTCGACGACCCGCAGGTCAGCGCCGTGACGGCCAACGTATTGCGCCGGCTCGGATGACACTCACCGACCGGGCCGTTTCTGGTCAGCCGGCGCCGGCGGCGCTGAGGCGGTACGAGAATTCGAAGCGTCCCGCCGGCAGCCGGTACTGCGGCAACACGTCGGGACCGCAACTCGCGGTGCCGAGACCACGGTGGGCGACATCGAGACACACGATCAACTCGTCGCGGCGGGCCAACTCGGTGTGCGTCGCAGCGGCGAAGAGATCGTCGGCGGTGTGGTGGGTCGCCGACACGTGCATCGCCCTCGGCGACAGCATCTCGAGTCGCACGATCTCGCCGCTGGTGCGGTCGATGAACTCGAACCACCGGCAATCGGTGCGCAAGCCGAACTCCTGGGGAACGAGATACGGCGACTCGTCCGGGGCGCCCTCCCAGATCCCGAGCATCGCACTGCGGTTGCGATCCGGGTAGTTCTCATGCGGCCCTCGCCCGTACCAGCGAAGGTGATCGAAGCGGCCCGGCAGGGTGAACCGGACACCAACTCGGGCGAGATCGGTGAGGGACTCGGGCACGTCGACGACGTGACGGTAGGTCAGACCGAGCGTGCCACCCTTGACCGTCATCCGATGATCGACGAGCGAGTCGGCGGGAAGCCGGTCGAGCCCCGCCTCCTGCCATTCCCGGAGCGCTTGACCTCCGACTCGAAGACGCTGCGCCAGGTCGGGCATCAACTTGAAACCGTCGTTGTCGACAGCGGCCCGCCACAGGTTGAGCGCCGGCTCCGAGGCTGGGATCGGGCCGGTCGAGACGCGACCCGTGTGACGAGCGCGACGAGACGCTCGCAGCTCGATCTGATCCGATGCGACGACATGACTTGCCGCCGCGTACCAGCTGTCGCGACGAGTCTCCCAACGAAGCGTGAGCAGCACGTCACCACCCGTCGGCGGATGGGGCAGTTCGCACGGGAGTGGCACGACGACACTCGAATGGGGGGCAACGGCGGGCACCTTCAAGACACCTCGCGTGGCGATCGAACCGTCGACCAGCAGCTCCCAGCGTGCCGTCAACCACTTCAGATCGAGGAACGATTGGCGATTGCTGATCCTGAGACCTCCGCGCACCCGATCGACGGTGACATGGCGGTACACCCAGGCAACCTCACGCATCGCAGGATGCGGTTCGAGATCGGCCGAGACGAGCCCGTCGGCGACGAAGTTGCAGTCGTGCGGTCTGTCGCCGAACTGGCCACCGTATGCCAACCGCACCGTCCCGTCGCCGAGGTGCTGACGCAGCCCATGATCCTTCCACTCCCACAGGAAGCCGCCCTGCAGGCCCGGCGTTGCCGTGATCACGTCCCAGTAGTCAGCCAACGATCCGTTCGAATTACCCATCGCGTGGCTGTACTCACACATGATCAGCGGCCTGCTGCCGAGGCCTGATTCGCCGTACTCGCGAATCGCATCGATCGTCGAGTACATCGGACACACAATGTCGGTCGCGGCGAGGCCCCCGTCGACCCATCCGTCGATCCGGACTGCGTCCTCGTAGTGCAGTGGGCGAGTCGGGTCGGCCTTGCGGATCCATCCGGCGAGCGCGTCGTGATTGGCGCCGTAGCCGCTCTCGTTGCCGAGGCTCCAGGCGATCACGCAGGCGTGATTGCGATCGCGCTGCACCATACGGGCGCCGCGATCGACCCACGCCGCTCGATAACTGGCGTCGTTGCACAGCGAGAAGTTGTTGCCGTGGCTCTCGATGTTCGACTCGTCGATCACGTAGAAACCGAGTTCGTCGCACAGATCGAGGAATGCCGAATCGTTCGGATAGTGCGAGCTGCGGATCGCGGTGATGTTGTGCGAGCGCATCAGCGTCAGGTCGGCCCGCATGTCGTCGACGGTGACCGCCTTGCCGCGATCGGGATGGTGGTCGTGACGATTGACCCCGAACACCCAGATCGGCTGACCGTTGACGAGCAGTTGTCGGTTTCGGACCTCGACGCGCTTCAACCCGATCAGCTGCGAGTCGGACGAACGCACCTTGCCGTTCGGATCGCACAACTCGACCAACACCCGGTACTGGTGCGGGGTCTCGGAACTCCACGGCTTGGCTCTCGGGACCTGCCATCGTGCCGTGACCTCGTGGCCGCTGAACACGTACGGCTGATCGTGCCGGTGTGGCACATGATCGACGATGGCGCTCCCGATCTTGCGCTGATTCGGGTCGACGACCCTGGCCCGCACGGACCACCCGGGCACGGGCTTCCCCCCGAAATCGACGACGGTCGTGAGCTCGACGCTCCCGACGCCGGTGTCCGGGTCGAAGTCGGTGGCGATGCGCATGTCGGCAACGCGCACGTGCGGGACGATCTCGACCCAGACCGAGCGGTGGAGGCCCGCCATCCACCACTGATCCTGATCCTCGATGTAGCTGTGAGCGCTGTATCGCAGCACGACGATCGCGACCTCGTTCTCACCGCGGCGTGCCAGGGCGGTGATGTCGTACTCACTCGGCAACCGGCTGTCGGTGCCGTAGCCGGCGAACTCACCGTTGACGTACACGGCGTGCACGCTCTCGGCGCCGGCGACGTGGAGGATCACACGCCGGCGCAGCCAGCTCGCCGGCACCGTCAACGTGCGGCGATACACGCCGGTGGGATTGCGATCAGGCAGGCGCGGTGGTGGCCCCGGGAACGGCATCTGGATGTTGGTGTAGTGCGGGAGGTCGACGAAACCGCCGAGATCCTGCATCGTCCAACTGCCCGGGACCGAGACGGTGACCGCCTCGGCACGTCGCCCGCTGAGCGCCTCGGCCGGCACCTCGTCGGGGTGATCGAACAACTCGAGATCCCATTCGCCGTCGAGCGAATGGCGGGTCACGCCGTGCAGCGGAACGTGCATCGCCAGCCGGTTGAGCTGCAACAGCGTCGGGTCGGCCCACGGCCGCAGGGCACCAATCACGGGGAGCATCGGCTTCTCCTCACGATCGAGCACCGTCGATGCAGCGAACCACTTCAGACGCCACGCAGTCGCTCTGCGACGTCTTCAGGAATCACGGGATTGAAGAACTCGTCACTGGCGACTTCGGCGGCGGCGATGAACCGCTGCACGCCCGCCGAACGCCATGGTGAAACGACCTCGATGTTGAACCAGGCGTCGTCATAGCCATTGGTGGCGGGGCGTTGGTTGAGCCACATCATGTACGGGAGCGGCTGGTCGAACAAGCGGTCGAGGCGCCCGAACACATCAGTCAGCGTTACCGCAAGCCCGTCGCGGGCCTCATCGGACATCGACGGAAGATCGGCGACGAAGTCCAAAGGTGCGATTTCGAGCGCCATCGGGAACGTCGGCGCATACGGTACGGAGACCTGCCACCGGTCATGTTCGACGACGAGCCGGTCAGCGGGGTTCGTGTCAGGTTTCCATCCACCGGCGAGCCGGCGCTGCTGACGGCTCGGGACGTGATCGTAGGCGTAGATCTGACCGTGAGGATGGGCAATCGTCGCCCCCACTTCGGGTCCGCGGTTCTCGAACACGAGCACGTAATCGACGTCGTCGCGCTTGCCGAGCAACTCCGTCCGATCCGCCCACAGATCGATGACTTTGCGGGCGCCGCCGACCCCGAGCGACTCGAACGTGGCGTCGTGCTGCGAGGTGTACAGCACCACCTCGCAGCGGTCTCCCGGCATCGCCGGCCAACGATTGGTGAACCACCTCACGTCGTACGGCTCGGGGGCCTCGAGGCCCCCGACACAGAACGGGCAACCGGTCGAGGGCAGGTTGGGGCGCGCCTGACGAGTGCCGACGACATGCACCACGGTGCCGAGTGTCGGATCAACGCGGACTTCCGACATCCCGACTCAATCCGCCGAAAGGCGAGCGCCGGTGTCGGCGTCGAACAGATGGATCGCGGGGAGGTCGGGAACCAGACTGACCCGGTCGCCGCGTTGGATGCCGCTCAGTCCCCCGGTGCGAGCGACGACTTGCTTGTCGGCCGCTCCGGGAGCGATGCAGTAGAGGAACGACTCGGAACCGAGTTCCTCCACGAGTTCGACATCGGCGTCGAGCCCGCCTTCCGACCCGACCCTGAACGCTTCCGGTCGGACACCGACGACGAGCCGCTCGGACGTGAGCTGACCGACCTGCGCGGCGGTCAGGGGAACGCGGAGCGAACCAACCTGGGCACCGCCGTCGGAGACGTTGGCAGGCATCAGATTCATTGCAGGGGAACCGATGAATCCTGCGACGAACAGGTTCTTCGGCGAGGTGAACAATTCCCTCGGGGACGCACACTGCTGGAGAATTCCGTCTTTCAGTACGGCGACCCGATCGGCCATCGTCATCGCCTCGACCTGATCATGGGTGACGTAGACCGTCGTCACCCCCAGCCTGCGCTGCAGCGCGGCGATCTGGGTTCGGGTCTGCACGCGCAGCTTGGCGTCGAGGTTCGAGAGCGGTTCGTCCATCAAGAACACCTGCGGCTGACGCACGATTGCGCGTCCCATGGCGACGCGTTGGCGCTGCCCGCCCGACAACTTGGCCGGCTTGCGATCGAGGTACTCCGTCAAGTCGAGGATGGCGGCCGCATCGGCGATGCGACGATCGCGTTCCGCCTTCTCGATCTTCTTGATCTTGAGGTGAAACCCGATGTTCTCGCCAACCGTCATGTGCGGATACAGCGCGTACGACTGGAACACCATCGCGATGTCACGATCCTTCGGCGCCACCATCGTCACATCACGATCGCCGATCCACACCGAACCTGCATCGACCGGCTCGAGCCCGGCCAGCATTCGCAACGTCGTCGACTTGCCACACCCCGATGGCCCGACGAGCACCAGGAACTCGCCGTCGGCGATCTCGAGGTCGAGTTCACGCAAGGCCGGTCGCTGGCCGGGCGAGTAGATCCGAGTTGCGTTATCGAATGTCACTGTCGCCATCACGCGCTCCTGTCTTGCCAAACGTTCTCTGGGTGAGAAATCACGAGTCGACCAACCTCGCGCTCGAGCACGCTGCGAGCATGATCGGACAAACCGTCGTCGCACACGCACACGGTCGCCTCGTCGAGTCGGGCGATCGTCGCCAGCCCGGTGACGCCCCACTTGGTGTGATCGGTCAAGACCACGAGCTGGTCGGTCGACTCCACAAATGCACGGTTGGTATCGGCTTCGAGCAGGTTCGGGGTCGTGAATCCTGCACGCTCGTGCATGCCGTGGACGCCCATGAACACGATGTCGAGGTGGAACGAACGCAACGATCCGTTCGCCACCGGGCCGACCAGCGCATCGCTCGGCGTGCGCTCCCCGCCAACAAGTACGACCGTGCGGTCAGTGCGAGGGTTCCGGTGGAAGACGTCGGCGACCGGGATGCTGTTCGTGACCACGGTCAAGTTGGGGATCGCAACCAACTCTGCCGCAAGCTGGACGGTCGTCGTCCCGGCAGTGATGCCGATCGCCGCGCCCGGTCCGGTCAACACCGCGGCGGCGGCAGCAATCGATGCTTTCTCACGGAGGTTCTGGCGCGACTTGACCTCGAACCCTGGCTCGTCCGTGCTGTGCTCGTATCGGACCGTGGCACCACCGTGGACCTTGGCGATCAAACCGGCGCCGTGCAACACGTCGAGGTCGCGTCGAATCGTCATCTCACTGACGTCGAGTTGTTCCGCCAGGTCGATCACGCGAGCGGAACCGGCGCGGCGAATCTGGCTCACGATCAATTCATGGCGTTGGCGAGCCAACGATCGTCGTCCACGCGTCGTCATCGAGCATGAGAATGGACCAAACGGCGACCAAATGTCAACAGAAACGAACAAAATTCATCGACTGGCACCCCGAATGAGTCGAATTGTGTCGATTTCGTGTGCGATTTGGAAGAATTTCAAACGTTGCTCTTGACGGCGGGCCGGTTTCGCGCGACATTCTCCATGAAATGTCAATGGCACGCTTCGTGCACTACCGGTTTTCATACCGTTCCTAAGGGGGAGAATATGACTGGACAGCCACAGCAGTCCGAGAATTCATCCGAAGTTGGAGGCGCGCTCAACCGTCGCCAACTGATCGTCGGCGGTGCCGTCGTGGTCGGCGGTGCGGCGTTCCTCGCAGCATGCGGTGACGACGACGAGCCGGCCGCCGAGACCAGCGCTTCGTCGAGCGACAGCGCAACAGCACCTGCCGTCACCGACCCACCCGCCGATACCGGCGAGGTAACGTTCGGATCGAACTTTTCCGACGAGAAGCCAAAAGCTGCCATGGCGGCTGCGATCGCTGCAACCGGCGTCACGACCAAGATCAACACGGTCGACCACAACTCCTACCAGGAGAACTTCAACACCTACATCCAGCAACCCGACGACGTCGTGTCATGGTTCGCCGGATATCGCATGCGTGGCTTCGCAGGCAAGGGTGTCGTCGGCGACATCTCCGATGTGTGGGGTGGCGTGACCGGCATGAGCGACGGCTTCAAGAGCGCTTCAACGGGCCTCGATGGGAAGCAGTACTTCATCCCGTTCTACTTCTATCCATGGGCGATCCATTACCGCAAGAGCCTGTTCGCTGACAAGGGTTACGAAGTTCCGGTGACCTGGGACGATTTCAAGGCGCTGTGCGACAAGATGGTCGCCGACGGCGTTGCGACCCCACTGTGCGCAGCCAACGACGGTCGCTGGCCGCAGATGGGCATGTTCGACATGCTCAACCTCCGGATCAACGGCTACGACTTCCACGTCTCGCTGATGGGCGGCAAGGAGAGCTGGACCGATCCGAAGGTCAAGGCCGTGTTCACGGCCTGGGAAGAACTGCTCCCGTACTACCAGCCCGACGTCAACGGTCGCACCTGGCAGGACGCCGCCAACGCGCTCGGCGACAAGACGGCCGGGATGTATCTGCTGGGAACGTTCGTGACGTCGAACTTCGACGGGGCGACGCAACAGGACATCATCGACGACATCGACTTCTTCCTGTTCCCGAAGGTCAACGACGAACACGGCCAGGACGCGATCGAGGCCCCGATCGACGGGTTCATGATGGCAGCATCGCCGAAGAACCCAGAGGGCGCCAAGGCACTCCTTGCAGGGATGTCGACCGCACCGGCAATCGACGCCTTCATCGCCGTCGACCCCTCCGTCGTCGCCGCCAACAGCGCCGCCGACACGAGCGGCTACAACGCACTCCAGAAGAAGTCGGCTGAGGCTGTTTCGACTGCCAAGTACATCGCCCAGTTCCTCGACCGTGACACCGATCCGGCGTTCGCGTCGGAAGTGGTCGGTGTGGCGATCGCCGACTTCCTGGCAGATCCGTCGAAGATCGACTCGATCCTCGACACCGTCGAGTCCCAGAAGCAAACGTTCACGTTCGAGTGAGTTCGAACCCGTGACGGTTTCACATGATGTGAACGATGTAGCGGCGGCGCCCCCTTCGGGGCGCCGCCGTCGTCGTTACTCGGCGTTGTCCCGAAACGACCGCTTCTGGCTCGGCCTGATGGTCGGCGTCCCGGCCGCGCTCCACATCGGCCTGGTCTGGATCCCTGCACTGCTCACGGTCGCACTGTCATTCACCGAGTGGGACAACCTGGCGCCACTGTCTGACATCAATTTCGTCGGCGTCGAGAACTACAAGACGATCTTCACCGTTTTCGACACCAACCTGTTCCCGGCACTGTTCAACAACTTCATGCTGGTGATCTTCTTGTTCCTGTGCTCGATGGTTGGGATGCTGTTCGCCTACCTGCTCGACAAGAACATTCGCGGTGGACGGATCTATCAGAGCGTGTTCTACTTCCCGGTCGTGCTTTCGCTCGCTGTCGTCGGCTTCATCTGGAAGTCGACGATGTTCTCGCGTGATCGCGGCCTCCTCAACGCCGTGTGGCCGGGGGGGAGGGTCGACTTCGTCGGTGACGGGACCAAGTTGTTCGAGTTCGATCTTCCATTCCTCGACTTCCCGCTCGGTCTGTCGCGAAATTTCGCAGCCTTGCTGATCGCGATGGCGTGGCGCCACATCGGCTACGTGATGGTGTTGTACCTGGCCGGGCTCAAGGCCGTCGACCCCGGGCTACGTGAAGCGGCGTCGATCGACGGTTGCAACGAAGTCCAGGCATTTCGCAACGTCGTGTTTCCTTCACTGAAGCCGATCAACGTGGTCGTCGCCGTGATCACCGTGATCGAAGCGCTGCGTGCGTACGACATCATCGCTGCACTCAACGAACAGCGCGGCACCGAGGTGATGGGAACACTGGTCACCAGAACACTGCTCGGGGAAGGCGGTGGCCGGGTCGGTATCGGTTCCGCCTACGGCGTCGTCCTGCTCGTGCTCTGCATGGGATTCATCATCTGGTACGTCACCAACCACTACCGCGAGGGCGAGGAATCATGACGGTCGCCGGCTATGACGAGATCCCGTTCGACGTCAGCACGTTGAAACTCAACGAAGCCGTCCAACGCCGCATCCGGCCGGCGCGCCTCGGACTCCACCTGTTCTTGATCGTGATGTCGATCGGCTGGCTGATTCCGATCGGCACGGCGGTGTACAACTCGTTCCGTTACTACGAAGCCGACACACAGGTCAACGGCGTGTTCGCCAAACCCGAAACGCTGACCCTCGACAACTACCGCGACGCCTGGAACGTGGGCGAGATGGGCAAGACGTTCGGGAACACGGCGTTCATCGTGATCCCGGCGATCTTCTTCACACTCTTTCTGGCGAGCGCGGTCGCGTTCGCCTGCACCCGTTACAGCTGGCGGTTCAACATCGGGTTCCTGGTGCTGTTCACCGCTGGCAACTTGATGCCGCAGCAGGTGCTGTTTCAACCGTTGTTCCGTTTCTTCAAAGCGACGCCGTGGCCCGATCTGCTGTCCGACACCAACACCGGGAACCTGCTCGGCACCAAGGTCGCCGTGATCTTCGTCCACGTTGCGTTCCAGGTCGGGTTCTGCACGTTCGTGCTCGCCAACTACATGAAGACGATCCCGAAGGAACTCGGCGAAGCGGCGTCGGTCGACGGAGCAGGCGTGTTGCGCCAGTACTTCCAAGTCATCCTGCCGTTGACCCGGCCGGCGCTGGCGGCGCTGGGGACACTCGAGTTCACGTGGCTCTACAACGACTTCTTCTGGGGTTCGGTGCTGCTCGGGCAAGGGGACACGCGGCCGATCACGTCCTCGATCCAAGTCCTCAACGGGCAGTACGCGACCGACTTCAACCTGATCGCGGCGGCCTCGATCATGATCGCGCTCCCCACGCTGATCATGTACCTCGTACTCCAGAAGCAGTTCATCTCCGGGCTCACACTGGGCGCCAACAAGGGCTGACATGATCCACCTGCGTGGTCGCTCGAGCGACCTCGTGATCGACCTCTCGAGCGGCGCCCCCACCGTTGTTCATTGGGGAGCCAAGCTCGATCCGAACGTCGATCTCGACTCGATCACCAATTCGCTCGAACGGTCGATCGTCAAGGGTTCGCCCGATTTCGTCGCACCCATTTCGGTCGTGCCGGAACATGGCTCGGGCTTCCCCGGTCGGCCCGGTCTGGTCGGGCATCGACGCGGCGGCAAGCACTGGGCCCCGCGCTTCGAATCGGTTTCACACGAGCTCGATCGCAACCGGCTGATCGTCGAGTCGCGCGATCCCGTCGCCGACCTGTCACTGCGGTTCGAGTTCGAGTTCGACCACGCCCTCGTCGTGGTGGCGACCCTCACGAACACCCACCCGACCGATCGGTTCCTGTTGGGCGGACTGACCCTCACGCTGCCGATCCCAGAACGAGCCAGGGAGCTGGGTTCGTTCACCGGGCGCTGGAGCCGTGAGTTCCACCCCGTTCGAGTCGATTGGGCACACGGTGGGCTGACGGTCGAGAACCGGCGTGGTCGCACCTCCCACGAGGCCCCACCGTTGCTCTTCGCAGGGACACCGGGATTCCGGGAGTGGTCCGGCGATGTGTGGGGTGCTCACCTCGCCTGGAGCGGCAACCACGTCACGCTGGCCGAACGACTCCCCGACGGTCGGCGCTACATCCAACTCGGCGAGTTGTTGCACCCCGGCGAAATCTCACTCGAAGCGGGTCAGTCGTACCGCACCCCGGAGCTGATCGCGGTCCATTCGGACTCGGGTTTGAGCGCTGCCACCGCGCAGTTCCATCGACACCTGCGAGCCCGATCGACGCACCCGACGACGCCGCGGAAGGTGTTGATCAACACCTGGGAAGCGGTGTACTTCGATCACGACCTGGATCGGCTCAAGGAGCTCGCAGAGCGGGCCGCTCGGGTCGGCATCGAACGGTTCGTGCTCGATGACGGTTGGTTCGGGAGCCGGCGCGACGACACCAAAGGGCTCGGCGACTGGAGGGTTTCGGACACCGCCCACCCGAACGGCTTGAAGCCGTTGATCGATCACGTCACGCGGCTTGGCATGGATTTCGGGATCTGGGTCGAGCCGGAGATGGTCAACCCTGACAGCGACCTTTACCGCTCGCATCCCGAGTGGGCACTCACCACCGACGGGTACGAAGCACCGCTGGCGCGGCACCAACTCGTGCTCGATCTCGCTCACCCAGCGGCGTTCGCTCACATCCTCGGCCAACTCGACGCGTTGCTGCGCGATCACGAGATCGCCTTCGTGAAGTGGGACATGAACCGCGACCACATCGGCGGCTCCGGAATCGATGGGGCGGCGGGTACGCATGCTCAGACCCAGGCGCTGTACCGCTTGCTCGACGAGCTGCGGGCGCGTCACCCCGGTGTCGAGATCGAATCGTGCTCGTCCGGTGGCGCCCGGATCGATCATGAGATCCTGCGTCGCACGGTTCGCGTGTGGACCAGCGACTGCAACGATGCGCTCGAGCGTCAGACGATCCAGCGTGGTGCTTCGATGCTGATCCCACCGGAGTTGATGGGTGCCCACATCGGGCCCGAGCGGTCACACACGACCGGACGACGACACGACCTGTCGTTCCGGGCGGCGACGGCATTCTTCGGGCACCTCGGCGTGGAGTGGAACCTGCTCGACCTGGACGATACGGAGCTCAGCCAACTCGCCACCGTGATCGCGATCCACCGGCAACACCGGCCGCTCCTGCATGGCGGCGACGTCGTGCGATTCGACACGGAACCGGGATACCTCGCCCACGGCGTGTACGCCGTCGACCGGTCGGAGGCGATCGTCAGTTTCGGCGTGCTGACCAGCGCCCTCAGCCTGACGCCGCCGCCGCTGCTGCTGCCCGGACTCGACCCGTCGCGTTCGTATCGCGTCACACCGCTCGCCGTGCCGGAGCATCCGAGCGGCCCGAATCGAAGCGGTCCAGCGTGGCTGACGAACGGTCTGACGATGACCGGCGCCCAGTTGGCGGCGATCGGGATCCAGCTCCCGGCGATCCACCCGGAGTCGGCGACCCTGCTCCACCTCCATTCCTGACGGTGACTCGGCCAGCAGAAAGGATCTTCCCCGCCGATCGTTTGGCGGAAATCGTGGGGTCTGTGTCATTGACGCCATCTCGGTGATCGTTCACGATGGTCACGTGCGTCGCCCGACCGACCCGATCGAGATGCTGTTCCTCGTCTATGACGGCATCCAGGCGCTCGACCTCACCGGACCGTTCGAGGTGTTTCACGGAGCCAACCAGGTGCTCGAGCAACTCGCCCCACACCGTCGACGGTACTCACTGGCGGTCGCCTCGACGGATGGGCGAACGATCACCACCGAGAGCGGGCTGGGAATCAGCACGATCGCCGTTTCTCAGGCGCCGCAGCGACCGCACACGTTGCTGATCCCCGGAGGGTTCGGGGCGAAGCGCGCCGCCGGCGATCACGAACTCGTCTCCCACGCCCGACGGCTCGGTCGGCGAGCCGAGCGGGTGATCACGGTCTGCACCGGGGCATTCGTTGCCGCCGCAGCGGGTCTCACCGATGGGCACCGTGTGGCGACCCATTGGGCTCACGCCGAGGCGCTCCGAGAGCACTTCCCTGACCTCGACGTCGACGCCGACCCGATCTTCATCCACGACGGCGATCTCTGGACGTCGGCAGGTGTCACCGCCGGCATCGATCTCGCGTTGGCGGTGGTCGAGCACGATCATGATGCGGAGATCGCCCAGGTCGTGGCCCGCTGGCTGGTGATGTTCCTCCGTCGGCCGGGCGGGCAGACGCAATTCGCCACACCGGTCTGGACCGAGCGGGCCGAGACCGCTCCGATCCGAACCGCCCAGGACATGATCGACGCCGAGCCAGGCGGTGATCATCGGATCGGTTTGCTCGCCCAGCGGGTCGGCATGAGCGAACGCCACTTCGTCAGACGTTTCTCGGAGGAGACCGGGACCAGCCCCGCCCGGTACGTGTCGGCCGTTCGCATCGAAGCAGCCCGCCGCCAGTTGGAGCACACCGCTGACAACGTCGAGGCGATCGCCGACCGATGTGGCTTCGGCACTGCAGAGACGATGCGGCGCACGTTCACGCGCCGGCTCGGGGTGTCGCCCGATCAGTACCGACAACGCTTCACCCATACCGGAAACCTCCCAGAACGGACACAACCATGAGCCTCCACGTCGTCATCCCGCTGTTCCCGCAGTTCACGGCGCTCGACGGGATCGGTCCCTACGAGGTCCTGCAGCGCCACCCCGAGATCGATGTCACGTTCATCGGGCACCAGCGCGGGGAGGTGCGCTCCGACAACGGCTTCCTCGGGATCACGCTCGACGCCACGTTCGAGGAGATCCCGCGGCCCGACATCATCGTGTTTCCCGGTGGTGTCGGCACGCGGCCGCTCGTTCACGACGAGCGGGTCACCGATTGGGTCCGGTCGGCGCACGCAACGACGAGGTTCACGACGTCGGTCTGCACCGGCTCGTTCGTGCTCGGCGCGGCCGGCCTGCTGAACGGGTTGACGGCGACGACGCACTGGGCCACGTATCCCGAACTCGAAGCACTCGGCGCAACTGCCACCGGGACGCGCGTCGTCGAACATCTCGAGCAGCGAATCATCACCGCCGCCGGCGTTTCGAGCGGGATCGACATGGCGATTCGGCTGGTCGAGTTGCTGTTCGACCGCACCGCCGCCGAAGCGTGCCAGCTGATGATCGAGTACGACCCCCAGCCGCCGTTCGATGCCGGCAACGTCAACCGGGTGAGTCAGGCAGTGGTCGAGCGCGTGATCGAGTACGCCCAACTTCGCAAGTAGCCGTTGGTCACCTGCACACTGTTGGCGTGGTCGAGATCCGGACGATGCCAACGTCAGAGGCGCCGGCGGATCTCCTCGACGCAATTCGAGACATGCTCGATCAGGCATTCCAGGGGTCGTTCACCGACAACGATTGGGAGCACGCCCTCGGCGGTCATCACGTGGCCGTAACCGACGAAGGGGTTGTCATCGCCCACGCAACGGTGGTGCCGAGACGGTTGACGATCGGCGACGACGTGCTGCGTTGCGGCTACGTGGAAGCGGTGGCCGCGCGACCTTCGCTCGAGCGCCAAGGTCACGCGACTGCGGCGATGCGAGTGATCAATCGGATCATCGCCGTCCGATACGAACTCGGCGTGCTCTCCACAGGCGCCCACGGGTTCTACGAACGGCTCGGCTGGCAACGATGGCGCGGGCCGAGCTACGTGGTCGAGAACGACGGGTCACTGCGCCCCACGCCCGATGAGGACGACGGCATCATGGTGTTGCCGGTCAAGCGAAAGGTCGCACGATCCTCGCCGATCGTGTGCGAGGCACGTCTCGGCGACGACTGGTAGCTGCTACACCGCCGTCGAGCAGAACGTGTCACCCTGGGCAAAGCTCGACTCGGTGATGATGTCGCCGATGTCGGCGTCGTAGAGCGCGCTCAACATGCCACGCACCATGCCGCGATCGACGGCACAGATCACGGGGTGCTCGGTGGCGACTTCGCCGAAGGGGCAATGGTTGTTGATGATCCGAAGCTGGTTGTTGCGGCTCTCGGTGTGGGCCGCGAAGCCGTGCGCCGTCAACGCGTCGGCGACGGCCTGGATCGCCGACCGAAGCGATTTATGCCCGATGTCGAGGGCGTCGCCGGTCAGCCCGGCGGCCATCGCCCGGCCGTACTCCCCTCCGACTTCTTCGGCCATCTGCTCGGCATCAGCCGGGGGCAGTTTCGCCAACGCACGTCCGAGCAGCGACAGCACGAGGTCGTCGCTCCGGACCGGGAACTCCGACATCGCGGATGGCACGGCGGTGTATCGCTTCGACGGCCTCCCGGCTCCACTACCGGCCAGCTTCCCGGTGTGGACCTCGAGATACCCGCCGGCGGCGAGTTTGTCGAGGTGATGGCGGGCGACATTGGGATGGACCCCGACCTCATCGGCGACGATCGAGGTGGTCGCCCCCTCGTCGGGGCCGCGATCCCGCACGAACAGGTAGATCTTGCGGCGGGTCGGGTCTCCGAACGCGTCGGTGATCGCCGACACCGTGGCATTGAATCCGACGCTTGTCCCCATGCCCTCAGATTCTACTATCCGCGTAGTGCAAACTCCGGCGGGCGTCGCCACAATGGGTTCATGCCTGTGACCCACGACCAACTCGTCGAGGCCCTCCGGCCAGTCCAAGACCCCGAACTCCACCGATCGATCGTCGATCTGGGGATGCTCCGCAAAGCCGAGGTCGACGGCAGCGGCACCGCCCAGATCCTGGTGGCACTGACGGTCGCCGGCTGTCCGCTCCGCAACGAGATCACGAAGCGGGTGACCGACGCGGTGGTGGCCCTCGACGGGGTCCGCGACGTGAACTTGGCGTTCACGGTGATGACCGATCAGGAGCGTGAGGATCTACGCAAGACGCTCCACGGCAGCCCCGGCGATTCGGCCGGTTCACATCAAGGTCATGGCCATGCCGAGGGTCGCAAGGTCCCGTTCTCCGAGCCAGGCTCGAAGACCCGCCCCTTGTTGATCGCCTCCGGCAAGGGTGGTGTCGGCAAGTCGAGCGTCACCACCAACCTCGCTGTCGCGCTGGCGCAGCAGGGCTACTCCGTCGGTGTCGTCGACGCCGACATCTACGGCCATTCGATCCCCGGCATGCTGGGTACCGATCGACCGCCGACGGTGATCGACGAGATGTTGTTGCCGCCCGAACAATGGGGCGTTCGCTGCATCTCGATCGGCTACTTCGTTCCGGAGGGAGAGGCAGTGATCTGGCGCGGTCCGATGCTCCACAAGGCACTCGAACAGTTCCTCACCGACGTGTTCTGGGACGAACCCGACTTCTTGCTGATCGACATGCCGCCCGGAACCGGCGACATCGCACTCAGCCTCAGCCAGTACCTGCCGCGCGGTGAGGTCTACGTCGTGACGACGCCCCAGCCGGCGGCCCAGACCGTCGCCCGACTCTCGGCGGCGATGGCCGAAAAGGTCAACCTGCCGGTCAAGGGGATCATCGAGAACATGTCGTGGTTCACCGGCGACGACGGCAAGCGCTACCAGCTGTTCGGGGCCGGCGGTGGCGAAGAGCTCGCCGATGAGCTCGGGGTGCCGTTGCTGGCGCAGATCCCGCTGGTCGAGGCGCTGCGCGAGGGCGGCGACGAGGGCGCCCCGATCGTGGTGGCGCACCCCGACGACGAAGCTGCCGTGGAGTTTCGGGCGATCGCCGCGCGCTTGGATCTGCGCTTGGAGAGCTAAGGGTTCGCGAGCGATAGGTTGGGAGTCATGGAAGTACGCATTGGGGTCGTCCACACGCCGAAGGAAATCTCGCTCGAGGTTGACGCCTCGTCCGAAGAGATGCAGAAGCTGATCACGGCGGCGTTGTCCGACGACGACGGCGTGCTCTGGATCACCGACACCCGCGGCCGCTTGGTCGGGGTGCCGTCGGAGCGCGTGGCGTACGTCGAGATGGAGACCGCCGATGCCGCCAAGCGGGTGGGATTCGGCCGCGCCTGACGCGGCGCCCTCCGTGCCTGCCGGCTCCGCGTCGGTGCCGGCCCTGCTCGACCGGCGGCTTCTCTTTGTTACTGGCAAAGGGGGCGTCGGCAAGAGCACCGTCACTGCCGCCATCGCGCTCCTCGCGGCCGAGCAAGGCCAACGCGTCCTGCTGGTCGAGGTCGACGCCAAGGGAAACCTCACCAATCTGTTCGAGCACGAGCCCGTCGGGTTCGACCCGGTGTCTGTGTATCCGGGCGTCTACGCGATGCAGCTCAGCACCGAAGCGTCGTTGCGTGAGTACCTCAAGCTGAACCTCAAGATCCCGGTGATCGGGCGGATCGGTCCGCTCGCGAATGCGTTCGACTTCGTGGCCAACGCCGCACCTGGGGTCAAAGAGATCCTCACCGTCGGCAAGGTCTGCTGGGAAGTGCGCGAGTCACTCGAGGGGCGTGCCGACTGGGATC
>JAYVFI010000019.1:0-27388 GCA_043773365.1 Ilumatobacteraceae bacterium | reverse complement strand
TTCGGCTAACGATTGTGTCAGCACATACGACGTCCTACGTCGTATGTGCTGACACAAATGATGTGGGGACTGGTCCCCCTTTCTCGTGATCTTCGTTCTCCTTACCGTGACGGTGTCCGACCACACGGGTCGGTGCACGGAAGGAGAACACATCATGAGCAACTTCACCGGTATGGACATCCCACAGGTCCGCACGCTCTCGCGTCAACTGCAAACCCGCGCCGACGAGATTCGCACGATCACCACGCAGCTCTCGGCCCAGCTCAAGTCGACGCCATGGGTCGGGCCTGACCGTGAGCAGTTCCTCGGCGACTGGTCGGGTCAGCACACGACCGCCCTCAACAACGTGATCCATAGCCTGGAAGCGGCCTCCACTCGGGCGCTCAAGAACTCGAACGAGCAAGAGCAGGCGTCGAGCCGCTGATGTCGGTCGTCGGTGCTGATGTCGCCGCCCTGCGTTGGTTCGCCGCTTCGCTCGATCTCCGCAATCGCGAGATCGAGGCGAACCGCCAGCGACTGTCGTCGATCGTCGATGGAGTCGCGTGGTCCGGACCCGACCGCGACCGATTCGTCGACGGTTGGCACCGAATCCACGGCCAAGCCCTCGTATCGATCTGCGAGGAGTTGTCGAACGACGCCCGCCAGGCCCGTCATCACGCCGATCAGCAAGAGCAGGCGTCCAGGAGTTGGTGACGCATGCCCACGTCAACCTTCACGAAAGAAACGTTCGGAGCCGATGCCGAACAACTCGACTTGCTCGCCCGGCAACTGCGGCAGGCAGCCGACGTCCTCGACGATCAGGCCGCCGCGCTCGACTCGGCGCTGCGATCCGTGGCCTGGGTTGGTTGGGTTGCGACGCGATTCATGTCGAACTGGAACGTCGGGTCCCGACCGCGTCTGGCATCGGCGTCATCGTTCCTGCGTGACGCTGCGGTCTGTCTCGATCAGAACGGCGGCGACCAGCGGCTTGCTTCGGCGGTCCAGCCGCGAGTTGATCCAGTTGTCGAGCCCGCCGGCCCGGTCCCCACCGCGAATTCGAGTCCCTCGCTCGTCACCGAGGGACTCGACATCGCTGACACGGTCCTGGCATGGCTGACCGGGGCGCACGACATCGGAGACCTGCTGGCGGAGGGCGGCAAGGAGCTCGCCGCACTCGGGTTGAGCGACGACCTGATCCAGTTCTTGACGGACAAGACGTTCATCACAGCGTTGGAGACGCTCGACAGGGGAGTCGACGTTGCGTCGGTCGTGGTCGACTTCATCAGCGATTTCGTCGAGAACCCGGCGGGGGCGCTCGACGATCGGATCGTCCATGCCCTCGCCGACGCGGCGATGCGATTCGCCGTCGGCGAGGGAGTCGACAAAGGGGTCGAATGGCTCGTCACGACGATCGGTACGACCGTGCTCCCAGGTGTCGGCACCGTCACCGGGTCGATGCTCGGGAAGGTGCTCGGCCCGATCGCACAGACGGTTGTCGGCGAGGTGCTCGACGCCGTCGACGGGGCGACGGATGTCATTGACATGGGTGCCGACCTGTTCGTCGATGCCTACCAGGGATTCAAGGCTTCGGTCGGAGTCGCGGTCGAGGTCGTCGGTGAGGTGATTCACATCGGCGGGGACGTCGTTGGTGGCATCGCGGACGGAGCCGATGCGATCTGGGACGCAGGGTGGGAAGCCGGTTCATGGCTGATCGGAGCGTGACCCGCACGTGCCGTGACGGAGTGCCACAATCGAGCGATGGATCCTCGCTCGGCGCTGCTCTGCGCGTCAGTCGCCCTGTCGGGTCTGCTCGGATCGTCGGGATGCTCACGCTCGGTGACCAGTTCGTCTGGAACGACTGCGGCCAGCGACCCAGCGGCTGCCGAGACGCCGACATCGACCGCGACACCGACCGCGACACCGACACCGACACCGACCGCGACACCGACACCGACACCGACACCGACATCGACCACGACCACGACACCGACACCGACCACGACCACGACACCGACATCGACGCCTGCGAAGGTCGACGTGGCGCGTCCTGGCGGGTACGGCCTCCCAGTCAGCGACATCGCCAACGCCGGATGGAGCGATACGCATTCCGGATACCCGGCGACCGACATCTTCCTGCCGTGCGGCTCGGCGTTGGTATCGCCCGTGAGCGGCACGTTGCTGGAGGTGCGCCGAGTCGATGGCTGGGACGCTGCCATCGACAACCCGGCGACCCGCGGTGGGCGATCGATCACGATTCTGGGTGACGATGGTGTGCGCTACTACCTGGCCCACATGGACACGATTGCCGACGATCTGGAACCGGGCCTGGCAATCCCGCTCGGTCATCCGGTCGGATCGCTGGGCGAGACAGGGCGGACGTCGGCATGTCACCTGCACGTGGGCATCTCACCGCCGTGTCCCGCTAAGGAATGGTCCGTGAGGCGAGGAGTGGTGTGGCCGTACCCATACCTGGCGGCGTGGAAAGGCGGTGAACAGCTCAGCCCAGTCGACGAAGTCGCTCAATGGGTGATCGACAATCCGCACGGTTGTGACGATGCGATCGCCGACCCGAACGCCCCCGACGCGTAATAGATGGCCAACACTGAGAGAATGGCTTCATGACCGACCCCGGCTACGGGCCGTATCAGCACAACCCCGGTGAACGTTGGAACGTCAACATGCCGGCGATCGTCGGCGTGGTGTTCGTCGCCTTTCTCGGAGTCGTCGTGTGGGTGATCGCGAGCAATGCGGACGGTTCCGGCAATGAGGCCGTGACATCCACGTCGAATCCGCAACTCGTGGTCGGCGGTAACGCCACGACGGTGTCGGTCCCCTTGGCAACCAGCGTTCAACCGATGCCGAGTAGCACGATTCCCGAGTCGACCACCACCGAGCCGAGCACCACGATTCCAGAGACGACGATTCCGGCCACGACGACGATCGCCCTGACGGTCCCCCCCACTGCGGCTCCGGCGGCGCCTGCTGATGCAGTTCCGGGCGACCTCGGGGTACCCGGGCACGCGATGCAGAAGCCCGACTGCGACGGCGGCTTCATCACGATTCTGGCGTCGGCGATCGGCGATGAAGCGACCGCCACGGGAATTGGCGCACTGATCGCCAAGTACCCGGGCTCCAACTACCTTCGCACCGACCAGACCTGCCCGTCGTTGACCCAATCGGTCAACGGGGAACCGATCTACGTGGTGTACCTCGGCCCGTTTGCGGTCGACTCCGATGCTTGCGCGGCTCGATCACAAGGTCCGCAGGGCACCTACGCCCGTCAACTCAGCAACGAACTCGGGCCTGACCACAAAGTGAAGTGCAAGTAGTCGCAGCTGCGACTCCGTCACCCTCGACGTCGGGGATCCCGGGGGAGTCGTCCCCCTTTCCGGGCACCCGGGTCGTCGTCAGTGTCAACGGATGATATTCGATGATCTTTTCGGGCCGACGCTGACACTCTCGATCGAGGGCGCAGCAGTCCGCGAGCACGAGCGACCGACCCGCGGCGCTGCCCGGTGCAACGAGGCTGACGAGCCGCGTCCGGTGCTGATCTTCTCCACCGGCGATCGTGTGGCGGTCGATCGCCCGGTGATCATCGGCAGGAATCCGATCCGGATTCACGAGGGCGCCGAAGACCGGCTGATCCGGCTGCCCGGCGAACGCCTGTCACGCCAACACGCGATGATCCGAATCGACCGCTGGCAGACGATCTTGGAGGATCTCGGCTCGCGGCATGGAACGACCGTGACATCGCCAGGTCGGTCACCCCGTCACGTCGGTCCTCATCAACCGGTTGGGCTGGTCGCAGGCACGCTCGTGGAGCTTGCGGACGCGGTGTCGTTCGTGTTGGAGCGGCTTGCGTAGATCTTCCCCTTCGGGAACCTGACCGCCTTCACTGCGAACATGGAGGTTGGTTCGGAGCGCGTCGAGATCGAGTTCTGCGGCCAGATCACCGTCGTCGACCATCAACCATTCACGATCGGTCGGCAAGCCGATCTGATCGTCGACGACAGTCGATTCCTCCATCGCCGCTTTCTGAGCCTGACGAAGCACAACGAAATCTGGTTGTTCGCCAACATCGGCGGCCAACTGACGGCGACGATTTCCGATGTCAGCGGCCGATTCGAGGCCTTCCTGGCACCCGGAGGAGTGCTTCCGATCGTGTGCGAACACACGACGGTGCGGTTCAACGCCGGGCCGACGTCCTATGAGCTCTCGATCCGCGTGCCACGCCCACGATCCAGTGCTGAAAGTGCGGTGGAGTTGGACCGGCATCAGGGGCCTGCCGGCGATGCCACCGTCGGTCGAGTGGCGATGACCCCTGACCAACTGCGGCTGATCGTCGCGCTCGCGGAACCGGCCCTGCGTGGACACGGCAGAGCGACCACGTCACTGCCGTGCGCGCAAGACGTGATTCGACGGCTGGGTTGGACCAAGACGCGATACAACCGCAAACTCGACAGTGTTTGCCAGAAGTTGGCGGCGCAAGGTGTTCGTGGCCTGCACGGTGGACCGGGCCGGCTGGCGTCGAGTCGGAGGGCGCGGCTGGTCGAATACGCCTTGGCGGTTCGGATGGTGACTCGAAGTGATCTGTGTTTGCTCGATGCTCCACCGCCCGATCTTGCGGCATGGCCATGATCCATCTGAAACTGGAGGTGCTGATCGATGGAACCGTCGAGGACATCGCGGTCACCGCCGACCCGCAGTCGACGATCGGTCAACTGGCCGCGGCAATCGAGGTGAAGAGAGCGGGACGGACTTCGAATCCTTCCAGCGATCTCCGTCTCGCAATCGCTTCGGAAACGGGAAACAGGCGCGTCGTCGCGGCCACCACGACGATCGCCGGTTCGGGGCTGCGATCCGGCGATTCGGTCAGCCCGACCAGTGCCGACGCGACGCCGACGACAGCGGTTGCGGCGGCCTTGCTGACGGTGGTCGATGGACCCGATGCGCCGATGTCCGTCGAACTCCCCGTCGGCATCGCGACGATCGGGCGCGGGGAACGCTGCACGATTCGCCTTTCCGACCCGCATGTCAGTCACCGTCACGCCAGGCTGGAAGTGTCCGACACTGCCGAGATCATCGATGACGGCTCGGCCAACGGCATCCGGATCGGCGGCCGCATCACTGCCAGAGCGACGCTCGTCTCCGGCGACGCTTTCCAACTCGGTGACACGACGCTCGCCGTATCGCTGCTGCCGGCAACGGCCGATCGGATCCATCCCACGGCGAACTCGATCTCGTTCAATCGTTCGCCACGTCTCGATCCGTACTTCGGCGGCATCGAACTGGTCGCTCCCGAGCCGCCGCAACCGCCGCCGCCGCATCGATTTCCGGTGATTTCGATGCTTGCGCCGATGCTGATCGCCGGTTCGATCTACGCCGTCACTCGAAGTTTGATATCGGTCCTGTTCATCGGGCTGAGCCCGATCTTGATGATCGGCAGTTGGCTCGAGAATCGCATCGCCGACAAGAAGATGTTTCGCCTCTCGATCGCCCGTTATCGATCAGCACTCAGGGATCTCAGCGGACAACTCGAGTACGCCCGAACACTTGAACGTTGGGCCCGATGGCGCGAGCACCCGTCGGTCAGCGAGGTGCTCGAAGCGGTCCGTGACCTCACCGCCGTGGTGTGGACCCGTCGTCCGGAGCACGACTCGTTTCTCAAGGTTCGGCTCGGTGTCGGTACACAGCCCTCGCGCAACTCGGTCCGAATGCCGTCCGCCCGCACGCTGCCGGAATTCGGGCACGAACTCGACAGTGTCGTGAGCCAATTCGCCAATGTGGAGGCAGTCCCGGTGATTGCCGACATCGGCGAATCCGGCAACATCGGGATTGCCGGCGCGGAGACCACGGCGGCTCCGGTCATGCGCGGCCTGATCGCCCAGTTCGCTGCCCTCCACGCACCTGCCGAATTGGTGGTCACCGGTTTCGGGCGGAAGGGTCCCGAGGGATGGGACTGGATGAAGTGGCTGCCACACGTCGGGTCGTCCCACTCGCCGTTGGAGGTGACCCACCTCGCCGCCGACCACGGCGCCGCGACCGCACTCGCCGCCGCCATCGACGGGCTGATCGACGAACGCCTCGCTCATTGCCCGGCCGCTGTGGAGGTGCCGATCGTGCTCGTGTTCGTGCACGACGATGCGCCGATCGAGCGTGCTCGTCTCGTGCAGATCGCCGAACGCGGGCCGAGCGTCGGTGTGCACACGATCTGGTTGTCGGCAACGGTCGATCGTCTGCCCGCCGCGTGTCGAACGTTCGTGGTCGTCGATCCCAAGTACGGGCCGAGTACAGCGGGCTTCGTTCAGGCCGGTATTGGCGTCGCCGACCTGCACACGGAACCTGCCGGTGTGCAAGCGACATTGCGTTTCGCCCGACGGCTCAGCCCGGTGGTCGACAGCGGAGCGGTCTGCGACGTTGCATCAGATCTGCCCTGTGAGGTGTCCCTGCTCGAACTGACCGGGCACGAACTCGCCGATTCGCCGGCAGCGGTGATCGATCGGTGGCGCGAGAACCGGTCGTTGCCCTCGCCCCGAGCAGGCAGACCGCCGAACGACAGCACGCTGCGTGCAGTCGTCGGCCGGACCGCACAAGGACCGCTCGTCATCGATCTCCGTTCGCATGGTCCGCACGCCCTCGTCGGCGGCACGACGGGTTCCGGGAAATCGGAGTTCCTGCAGAGCTGGATCCTGAGTTTGGCGACGACCCACAGCCCGCACCGGGTGACCTTCCTGTTGGTCGATTACAAGGGCGGCGCGGCGTTTGCCGACTGCGTCAACCTGCCGCATTGTGTGGGGCTCGTGACCGATCTGAACCCGCATCTGGTTCGACGCGCCCTGACGTCGCTCGACGCCGAGTTGCGGTTTCGGGAGGAGTTGCTGCACGCCCGAGGTGCCAAGGATCTCATCGAGCTCGAGCGTCGCGGTGAGCCGGACACTCCGCCGAGCCTCGTGATCGTCGTCGACGAGTTCGCGGCGCTCGTCACGGAGGTCCCGGAGTTCGTCGATGGCGTGCTGGGAATTGCGCAGCGGGGGCGTTCGCTCGGGTTGCATCTCGTGCTTGCGACGCAACGGCCGGCCGGGGTGATCAACGATCATCTGCGGGCCAACACGAACCTTCGGGTTGCGCTCCGGATGGCTGACGAATCTGACGCGATCGACGTCACTGGCTCGCCGGTGGCGGCCGGCTTCAACGCCTCGAATCCTGGCCGCGCTGTGCTCAAGTCCGGCCCTGGTCGAGTCGCCCTCTTTCAATCGGCGTACGTGGGCGGTCGCCATGCCAACGCAACGACTCCTCCGCCGATCGCCATTTCCAACCTGCGATTCGGCGCGGGCGACCCATGGGAGATGCCGATCATGCGGACCGGCGCTGTCGACGCCGGATTGTCGGACATCCAGCGCATCGTTCGCACGGTCACTGCGGCGGCCGACGATGCCGTACTGCCAGCGCCGCGTCGGCCGTGGTTGCCGACGCTGGCGCCGATCTATCGCCTCGAATCGCTGCCGACATGCCGGACGGATCGCGAACTGGTGATCGGAGTCGTCGATCAGCCGCTCCGACAGGCACAACGGGAGGCCGCATTCATACCCGACCTCGACGGCAACATGGTCGTGTTCGGCGCCGGTGGATCCGGCAAGAGCTCGGTGCTCCGGTCGGTGGCCGTCGCTGCCGGCTTGGCACACGCACGCGGGAGTTCATGTTGGATCTACGGCCTCGATTTCGGTTCCCGCGGCTTGCAGATGCTCGATGTCCTGCCCCACGTCGGCGCAGTGATCGCTGGTGACGATCACGAACGGATCGCTCGACTGTTGCGTCGGCTCAAGCGAACGATCGACGATCGAGCACTTCGATGTGCCCGCTCGAATGCTTCGACGATCGACGAGTATCGCACGATCAGCGGCAACCGCTGCGAGGCGCGAATCGTGCCGCTGATCGACGGAGCCGGCGCGTTCAGGATGGCGTACGAGGGTGGCCCGCTGACCCCTTGGTGGGATCTCTTCCAGTCGATCGCCACCGACGGCCGCGCCGTTGGCATCCACGTCGTGGTGACGGCAGATCGTCCGTCGTCGATCTCTCCGGGTCTGGCGGCGACGATGCAACGTCGGCTCGTGCTCCGCCTGGCGAACGACATGGACTACAGCCTGGTCGACGTGCCCACCGACGCGTTCGGCTCGCAGGCGCCGCCCGGACGTGGGTTCATGAATGGCGAAGAAGTCCAGATTGGTGTGATCGGAGGCAGCGCCAACGTGTCGGTCCAGGCGAGCGCCCTGCGGGACCTGGCCGATTCGATGCGGCGAGCTGGAGTTCAGGCAGCCCCGCCGGTCGAGTCACTTCCCGAGCGAATTGCATTGAGCGACCTCCCGCCGGCCACCGATCGATGGCCGACATTCGGCATCTCGGACGAATCGCTCTCGCCGATCGGCTTCGAACCGACCGGCACCTTCCTCGTCGCGGGAGCACCACAAAGCGGGCGCAGCACCACGTTGGCGACGATGGCCAGATCGCTGGAGACGGCCCAACCGGACTCGCAGATGGTGCTGATCGCAGCACGCCGCTCGGCATTGTCGACGATCGTCAAGTGGACATCGACCGCCGTCGGCGAATCCGAGATCGGACGGCTCGTCAGACTGCTGATTGCTGGCGATTCGGACGAACTGACCGAACGTCACGTGATCGTGATCGAGTCGATCGGCGACCTCGTCAACACCGACGCCGACCTTCCATTGCAGGATCTGATCCGAGCATGCCGCGCGACTGGGGCGTTCGTCATCGCCGAAGGTGAGAGCAGCACCGTCACCGGGTCGTGGCCGCTGTTGCAGGCCGTCAAATCAGCGAGGAGCGGAATCGTATTGCGACCCGATCAGATGGATGGAGAGACGTTGCTGAAGACCCCATTCCCACGCACCACCCGCCCCGAGTTCCCGGTTGGGCGAGGCCTGCTCGTGCAGGCAGGAGTGGTGCGCAAAGTACAGATTGCGCTTCCTGAATGAGCGCCCGGGCGACGATCGAGATCGATGGTTTCAGCGAGGTCGTGGCGATCGGAAGCGGCGGGCTCGGTGACGTGTTCCGGGCGACCTGCCACGCGACCGGCGCAACGGTCGCGATCAAAGTGCTGCGCGACTTGGCGGACGAATCGGTCGCGTGGCATCGAATCCGGCGCGAGTTCGAGGCGCTCGATGCGCTCGCCGGTCACAGCCACGTCGTCCAACTGATCGATCTGCTCGAAACGGAGCACGGCCCGGCACTCGTGATGGAACATGTCGCTGGCGGTTCGGTCGCCGACGTCCTGCAACGGCGAGACGCGACCCTGTCGGTGGCCGAGGCGTCGATGATCGGTCGCCACGCGGCAGATGCGCTCGCCCGGGCGCATGCGTTGGGAATCATCCACCGTGACGTCAAGCCGCAGAATCTGCTGATCGATGCCGCCGGGCAGATCAAGCTGTGCGACTTCGGGATCTCGGCACTGACCCGGTCGGCGGACTTCCAGGTTCACACCCAGGCGTTGTCGCAACGGTATGCCAGCCCCGAGGAGCTCGACGACGACGCCGAGGTCGGCCCGGCTTCGGATGTCTACTCGCTCGGTGCGACGCTGTTGCACATCGTCCGCGGTGCACCCCCGACATTGCGCGAACGGATCGTTCCGTGGGTCCCGCCGCCCAGTGACGACGTCGCCGTGGCGGCGCTCGACGCGGTGATCGCCAGCTGCCTGCATCCCTGTCCGGCGTGGCGCCCGACCGCTGCCACGGTGTTCGCCGACCTCGAGCAGCTCGCTGCCGAGGCGGATCGGATCGAAGCCTTCGACACCCGTCGACCGGAACCTGCCCTGACCGATGACGTCACGGCCGAGCCTGTCGACGTGACCGGTGTGCCCGTGACCGGTGTCGACATCGGTGGCTGGATCGGCGAACCGACCCTGTATCGCTGCGAGCAACCGGATCCGACCGCTGATGTCCCGGTTGGCGGTCTGCAACGTCCGGCTGCTCGACCGAGTCGTCGTCGATCGGTGATCACCGTGCTCGCTCCGACCGCGGCTGTCGGAGCGTTGCTCCTTGCTGGCTTGTCGATCGGGGCTGGCTTGTCGATCGGGGCTGGATGGCCGATCGGGGCTGGATGGCCGATCCGGCACGATTCCGAACGGATCCCGGGTTCGATCATCCAGCTCGACCAGCGCCCGACCGATTTCTCGTCACTCACCGCTGCGCTCTGGCCGTTCGGCGACGTGGGAACGTGTCTCGTGCAGGCCGGAAGCAGCGCAAGTTTGGTCGATGTCGGATGTGAGCAACGCCATGATCTGCAGCGATTCGCCTCGCTCGAACTCGATCCGGTGGCGTTCGACGCCGAAGCGACATTTGATCAACGGGCCGTGACGAGTGCGGTCGAGCAGGCGTGCCTCGAACGGTTCGAATCGTTCGTCGGCATCTCCCGTCTCGACAGCGCGCTGCGGATCTCGGTCACCCGTCCGTCGGCCGCTACCTGGGCGGCCGGGGACCGTCGGTTCCAATGCTTGCTCGGTGTCCCGATGCTCAACGTCACCGGTGACGCCCGCGATTCGCGCTCGTAGTGATGGTCGTCGATGATCGGCGCTGACGCACATCGGCTGCGGGCGACTGCTTCGACGTTCGAGTCGTCGGCGCAGATGCTGTCGAGGCACCTTCGTGAGTTGACGGTGATGCTCACCGACACGAGCTGGAGTGGCAATGACGCCGACCGGTTTCGCTTCGAGTGGCGGAGCACGTCGGTGCCGGCCCTGTCTGCAGTCGCGGCCTTCATCGACACGCTCGGCCGGCGACTCACGATCCAGGCGATGGACCAGGAGTCCGCCAGCGCGGTGGCCGTGACGTTCGCTCGGTCGGCGGTGAGATCTGGCGTTGGATCTGCCGAGTTCGGACCGACTCGACCGACCGGAGCGCGGCCGTCCCGGTTTGCCGACCCCGGCGATGCCAGGGCGATCCTCGTCGACGCGATCAACGGATGCTCCAGCGAGGAAAGAATTCGTCGCGATGAGATCGAGATTCGCGCCCTCGACAATGGTCGATTCATCGTCGTGCTGCCCGGAGTGACCGACCTCACCGCTGGCGTCGCCGAGTTCGCCACCCAGCTACGAAAGCACGGTCTGTTCGGCTTCGATGACGGCGTTCGCGGCGCTCGTCATGTGTGGTCCGACAACGACGAACCGACGGTTCGCAAGATGCGCTATGCCTACGACGCGGCACTCCACGATGACACCGATGCCAACGAGTATGCGACGATGGTGTCCGCCGCGATGCGAATTGCCGGGGTGCCTGTCGGGGCCGACGTGATGCTGGTCGGTCACAGCTTCGGGGCGTACACCGCCGTCGACCTTGCCGCCGACCCGGCCTTCAACGGGGCGTACGTGAACGTCACCCACGTGGTCGCCGCAGCGGCCGACACCGATTGGCGCTTTGACGAGCTTCCGGCCTCCACCTCCACGCTGATCCTGAACAACCGTTGGGACGTCGCCTACCGAGCGGAGACCGGCCTCCATTTCGGCGGACACCCGGATGCTCCCAACGAACGAGAGATCACCTTCTGGGGTGGCCTGGGCGGCGCCGGGCATGATGTCGACAACTACGCCAACTGGATCGAACGCGCCACCGATCGGGCCGACCTCGACCGCTGGCTGGGCGGCATCGAGCAGATGTACACGAGCGGCGGCGAACGAGTGAGCGTGAGCGTTCCTGACCCGATCCCGGTTCGGATCGCAGCCTGACTTGGCAGACGCTCGAGGCAGGAACGAATTCAGCCCCCGCATGACGCGAGGGCTGATCCCGAAGTGGTCGAGCGGGGCGTCGATCCCCGGACCCCACGCTTTTCAGGCGTGTGCTCTGCCGACTGAGCTACTCGACCTCGACACGAACCGCCTGACGGCGCTTCGTGACAAACAGAACCGCCTTGCGGCGGTCCTGTTGGCGGTCCCGACGGGGTTCGAACCCGCGACCTCCGGCTTGACAGGCCGGCGTGAACTCCACTTCACCACGGGACCAAGAAACTTGGTAACGCAACCATTAGCACCACTGGCAACCACTGGCAACCAATAGCAACCGATATCGCACCCCCAACGGGATTCGAACCCGTGCCGTCACCTTGAAAGGGTGATGTCCTAGGCCACTAGACGATGGGGGCTAGTGATCCTCTTCTCGTTGAGAGCGAAGAAAACCTATCAGAGTCCTCATCCGGTTCCACCGGGGATTCGGAGCGGGCCCGACAGGCACGCCCGACGGGCACGGCGACAAGCGGGTGCTGTTTGGCTGAAACGCCTCGTCGATCTGGGTTGGGTCGGTTAGGGTCGAGTCGATGCGAGTCGGGCCAGCGCTGTCGGCCGCAATGGCGGGGTACCTGCTCGGCACCTTCCCCATGGCCGACCTCGTCGCTCGGCTTGCGTCGAACGGCAGCGTCGATTTGCGATCGTCCGGCAGCGGGAATCCCGGCACGGTCAACGCGCTCCAGTTGCTCGGAGCACGGGCAGGGGCGGTCGTGATGATCGGCGACGTCGGCAAGGCGGGACTGGCGTGCGCGATCGGAGGGGCAGTCGCCGGGCCGCTCGGTTCACACATCGCCGGGACCTCATCCGTGATCGGCCACTGCTTTCCGGTGTGGAACGGCTTCCGTGGTGGCAAGGGGGTCGCCACCAGCGTGGGGCAGTGTTTGGCGACGTTTCCGGCGTACTTCCCGATCGATGTCGGGGTCGCGGTGCTGACGGCCTCGAATCCGAGGTGGAAACAGCGGGCGTTCGCGGCGACAACGGTTTCGTCGTTGTGCTGGGTGCTCGGTGGCGTGGTGTGGTGGCGACGCGGGTGGCCGAACTTCTGGGGGCCGAAGCCGACTGCCGCGCTCCCGGTTGCGGCAGCGATCAGCACAGCGGTGATCGTGCAGCGGTTCGCGGCCGCGTCGCCGCGAGTGCATTGACCTGACACGATCGGACGATGCGTTCGATGATCGGACTGGTGACCGATTCCAACAGCCAGATCACGCCCGAGCTGGTGGACCGATTCCAGGTCGAGGTCGTGGCACTCACGGTCACGATCGATGGGGTGGAGTTCCTGGAGGGTGTCGATCTCGACGCCGACGGTTTGTACGCTCATTTCGGCTCGGGTCGCACACCCTCGATCACCACGAGTCAGCCCTCACCCGGTCGTTTCGCTGAGGCGTACCGACGTCTGGCCGACGTCGGTTGCACCGAGATCGTGTCGATCCACATCAGCGAGGCGATGTCGGGAACGATCGGCAGCGCGACGTTGGCAGCACGAGATGCCCTGGTGCCGGTCCACATCATCGACACCGGCAGTGCCAGCTTCGGGGTCAGCGTGTTCGTGTGGACCGCCGGTGTGGCGATTGAACGTGGTGCTGAAACGGAACACATCCGCCAGCTCCTGACAACGGTCGCGCCCTTGATCGGAACCGTGTTCATGATCGGAACGCCACTGCTCACGGAACGTGGTGGACGCGCTGCCGGACCGGATCTCCCCGACGGCGTCGACGGGATCCCCGTGCTCTCGATGCGAGCCGGCGCGCTCGAGTTGCTGGAGCGGGTCACGACGATCGAGGACGCGATCGACGTGATGTCGACGTACGCCGCAGGTTGGGGTGACCATGTGACGGTGGCGATCGGAACGGCTGACGACTGGCGATTGGGTGCTCGCCTCGAATCGGCGCTGAGCGGATTGACGAACATCGACGCGATCACGCACTATCGGGTCGGCCCGACCGTCGGCGCGCACACCGGCCCCGGCACATTTGGCCTGTTCGTCTTTCCGACGCCGAGTTAGTGCCCGGGCAGCACGTCAGCGGCTCATGGCCCGGACACAGTGTTCGAGCAGCCAGCTGAGATAGCTGTACAGGCCGAATTCGGCAGACTCGAGGTACGCCGGATCGACCTCGTCGAGGTCGGGGTCGTCGGTGACACCGACCAACGTCCCGAGTACGAGCCGCAACGAGTTGATCGCCTGCATGACCGCCATCAACCGAGCCTCATCGACGACGCCGTTGCCTTCCAACGCGTCCTCCACGATCGCGATCGCCGCCAACTTCGACTGGATCAACTCGCTTCGCATCCATCGCTGGTACTCGGCTTCGAGTTTCTCGTCGTCGGGATGAGCCACCGGAAACAGCCGGACGAGGAGTGCTTCCGCCTCGGCGCTCGGTCGCGGATCGGTGAGCAACGCTCTCAACTCGCCGATCAGGCGCAGCACCAAACCCGTCTCGTCGACGCCGAGATCGATCACGAACCCGTCCGATTTTCGCCGCACGGGCGATTTGATCCGGCTCACCCGCGACTCATTCCGGGTCGTTCATGTTGACGTGATTCATGTTGACGTGATTGATGTTGACGTTCATGTCGACGGACCGTCCTTCTCCATGGTCGCCCACAACCCGTGTTCGTGGAGCCGGAACACGTGCATCTCTGCTTGCTCCCTGGTGCCGTTGGCGACCACGGCCTTCCCGTCATTGTGGACGCCGAGCATCAGCTCCGTCGCCTTTTCGAGCGAGTAGCCGAACAGCTTCTGCAGGACGAACGTCACATAACTCATCAAGTTGACCGGGTCGTTCCACACCAACACGATCCATGGGTGATCGGGCGCGATCTCCTGTTCGAGATCAGGGTCCATCACCTCCATCGGTTCGAGCGTTGTCGGCACATCCCTATTCTGCCTCGCGCTCCAAGCGATGCGGCGTTGGCCGCACGGTCCCGGCAACCGTACGATGGGTGAGTCATGGCCGTCGGCACCCGCCCCCTCGTTCCTTCCCGTCTGGCACCGGGCGGCATCGGTCACGGCACCCGCCGCACGGCGACCACGAAGGTCGGTTCCTTCATCGCCCTGACGAAACCACGGATCATCGAGCTCTTGTTGATCACCACGGTGCCGACGATGGTGCTGGCCGACGATGGCTGGCCTTCCACCTGGCTGGTGATCGTGACGTTGATCGGCGGAACCCTTGCTGCGGGTGGGGCGAACGCGATCAACATGTACGTCGACCGTGACATCGATCAATTGATGGAGCGGACCAAGAACCGCCCGTTGGTGACGGGGGCGATCGTCCCTCGTGACGCTCTGGTGTTTGCGATCGCGCTCGAAGCGGTTGCGTTCGCCGTGTTGTGGGCGGGAGCAAATCTGCTCTCGGCGTGCCTCGCGCTGGCGGCCACGGCGTTCTACGTCGGGATCTACACGCTCTGGTTGAAACGGACGAGCAAGCAGAACATCGTGATCGGCGGCGCCGCCGGGGCGGTGCCCGTGCTCGTCGGTTGGGCAGCCGTCCAGAATTCACTGGCGTGGACCCCGTTCGTGCTGTTCGGCGCGATGTTCTTCTGGACGCCGCCGCATTTCTGGGCCTTGGCGATCAAGTACGCCGACGACTACCGCGCCGCCAACATTCCGATGCTGCCGGCCGTGGTGCCGTTCAAGAACGCCGTTCGGCAGATGGTTGGCCACACGATTGCGATGATCGCGTGCACGCTGGTACTGATTCCGGTCGCCGACCTCGGTGCGATCTACAGCCTCACGGCGATCCTGCTCGGGGCGGCGTTCCTGGCGTCCGTGGTCTGGTTGGGTGTCAAGCCGAGCCCGGCAGCCTCGATGAAGGTGTTCGCATATTCGATCACGTACGTGACGGTCCTGTTCGGGGCGATGACGTTGGATGTGCTGCTGAGATGACGGTCCGGACGTGTGGATTTCCGATCTGGCAGAGCCGGACGGGTAGTGTTCGCTCGGTAGTGTCGTGACGACTCTGCGAGCGCCTGAACCGATTCCTCAACCCATTTCACTGTCAAAGGGAACCCAACACGTCTCATGACGACGATCGATACACGTCCAGATGCCGACGCTGCGCTCGACTCCGTCGGGTCGTTCTTCGCCTGCGCCGCAGTATGGGTGACCACCACTGACCACAAGCGGATCGGCCGACTGTTCGTTGCCACGGGTCTGCTCGTACTCACGGCGAGCGCCGTCCTCGGAGCGCTGCTCGGATTCGAGCGCTCCAGCGACGCCGGCACGTTCCTCGACGTGAATGCCCTGCTCCAGATGTTCCAGATGTACCGCGTCGGTCTCGTGTTCGGTGCCCTGATTCCGATCAGCCTCGGACTCGCCGTGGCGATCGCTCCATTGCAGCTCGGCGCCCGCCAAATTGCGTTCCCACGGGTTGCTCTGACCGGTTTCTACGCGTGGTTGGGAGGCCTGACGCTGACGATGACGGCGCTCGGCCGCAACGGCGGTATCGGCGGTGGCGACAGCGACATGGTCGATCTGTTCGTCGCTGGTCACGGTTTGATGGCGCTCGGTCTGCTGGCTGCGGCGGGCTGCGTTGCCACCTCGGTCCTGACGACTCGGGCCCCGGGGATGACGATGCGCCGAGTGCCGTTGTTCGCCTGGTCGGCATTGATCGGCTCGCTCGGACTGCTGCTGGTACTGCCGGTCGTGTTCGGGTCGGTCGTCTACCTGTTCGTCGACAACCGATATGCCCAGCTCAACTTCGGTGGGCCAGAAGGAATCGGCGCATGGCTCGGATGGGTGTTCTCCGTTCCCGCCGTCGTGGTGTTTGCGATCCCGGCGTTGGGTGTCGCCGCCGAGATGATTCCGGTCACGTTCAAACGTCGCCAGGCGCTGCGCGGCGTCGCCTTCGCGGGGATCGCCCTCGTCGGGGTCACGGCGTTGTCTGCGGTGACCCAGCAGCTCGTCAACGACGTGTCGTGGGACAAGGGTCAGAGCACGAGTGAGTTCCTGAAACAAGCAGTCCCGTTCCTGATCTTCGCAGGCTTGCCGTTGCTCGGTCTTGTGATCGTGATGGGGCTCGGTGGCTTGACGGCCCAGGGTGGCCTCAAGCACGCCAAGCCGAAGATCACCGCCGGGTTCGTGTTCTCCTTCTTCGGTCTCGGAATGATCGCCGTCGGTCTGCTCGGCAACGCGCTCCAATCGATCGTCGATCTCGAACTCGTCGGAACGGTCTTCGAAGAAGGTGCTGTGATCTACGTCGTCTACGGCACGCTGCTCGGTGTCTTGGGCGGGTTGTGCTTCTGGGCGCCGAAACTGTGGGGTCGCGTGCTCCCTGAGATGCAGGTGCTGCCGCTCGCGCTGCTGGGCGTCTTGGGAACCGTTCTTGCGGGTCTCCCGCTCTACATCGCCGGGTTCGCCGATCAGGCGGGCGGTGTGCCTGCGACCGACGTCGACGTCTCGACGTTGTTGACGAACGGTGACGTCAGCCAGGCGGCACTCTGGAACGGGTTGTCAGCAGCCGGTCATGTGCTTGTCGCCCTGACCGTGTTGGCGTTCGTCGCGCTGTTGCTCAAGGCGTTCATGTCCGATGAGCAGGCCGGCGTGAATCCGTTCGGCGGACACACGATCGAATGGGGTGCGCCCTCGCCAGCCCTCGCTGAGAACTACGACTACGTCCCGACCGTTGCCTCGCCCGAGCCGCAGTTCGACATGTCGTACGAAGGGAGCGTGTCGTGACCGCCGCCCTGCCTGCCGCTCCCCGTCGCCAGTTGTTCGTCGGCACCGCGGTCGCATGCGTCGCCGGCACGATGCTGATCGGCGGCATGTGTGCGATCTGGGTGCTGATCCGCCAACGCCACGTCGACGCCGGCGAACGATTCCCCGGCAAGTACATCATCACCGAGGTCGCCACGAACGTGATGTTGATGACGGTCTTTGCGCTGTGCCTGTTCGCCCAGTGGGCCGTGTACTCCGGCAAGCGCGGCGACCGTGCCCACACCGGCCTGGCACTGGGCGTCGTCGGACTGCTGGCGGTCGCCTTCATCAACGCCCAGTCGTTCGTCTGGCACGACATGGCGGTTCCGATTCGCGAGAACTACTACGGTGCGTTGTTCTATGCGCTGACCGGCACGATGACAGCGCTCGTCGTGATCGGGCTCGCGTTCTCTGCAATTACGGCTTTCCGAACCCTCGGTGGCCGCCTCCGCGATCCCGAGATCCTCTCGGCCCATGCCCTGTACTGGTACTTCACAGCCGCCGCCTATTCAGCGGTCTGGTTCGTCGTCTACGTCACCAAGTGAGTTCAGCACCACGATGTTCACCACCGGCTCCAAACTCCTGATCGGCTCCGCGGTCGCGGCCGCCGCGTTCGCGGCGATCTACGGCATCACGCAAGAGGGCACGCTCGGCACGATCGGACTCGTCTCGGCGGCGATCGCGCTCGCGCTGTTGGCGGGCATCAACGTGTTCGTGCGTGATTCGAATGTGTCGGCGATGGACCACGCTGCGTTCGAATCGGCAGCGGCAGCGAACGACTCGGCCCGCCAAGCCCTGTGGCCGTTGCTCGTGGCAGTCGGCGCGACGGCGGTCACGCTGGGGCTTGTCACGCAACGTGCCGTCTTCATCCTCGGGATCGGGGCGATCTTCGTCGGATTGCTCGAATGGGTCGTCCAGGCCTGGAGCGAAAGTGCCTCGGGCGATCCCGAGCACAACTTCGCCGCTCGCCGCCTGCTGGCACATCCGCTCGAACTGCCGGTCACGGCTGCGGCTGGTGCCGGAATCGTGGTCTTCGCGTTCAGCCGAGTGATGCTGGGGCTGCCGTCGAAGTCGGCCACCGTGGCGGCGTTCTCGGTGGCCGGAGCCTTGATCCTCGGAGTCGGCACGATCCTCGGAGCAAAGCCAGGCACCTCGAAGTCGACCCTCACCGGAGCGTTCTCGATCGCTGCGTTGGCGCTCGTCGCCGGTGGCACCGTGGCCGGTTTCAACGGCGGTCGAGCGGTCGAACCCCATCACACGCCGGCGGATATCGCCGAAGAGAACGAGTGTGGCCCCGAGCCGACCGAAGCCGACGAGAACGCCAGTCAGTCGTTGGCCGCCAAGTCGAACCTGGTTGCCGAGGTGATCTACGATGGGTCCGACCTCAACCTCGATCTGACAGGCTTCAACGGCGACTTCGAATCGCTCACCCTGCCGAAGTCGAACGCCAACAACGTCTTGTTCCGCAACGAATCCGGCGAGGACGCTCGGCTGGTGATCGAGATGCATCCTGCGCTCGACGACAACGGCCTCCCGATCGGACCTGAACGGCTCTGCACGACCCTCGTCGACGACGGCGGCGTCCAGTTGCTGACGGTCAACTTCACCCGTCCATCGCGAGCAGTCCCCGAGGGATACGCGTTCACCGTGCCTGGCTCTGATGCCGAACTGGAAGTGGTGGTCCCATGATCACCCTGACTCCGAAAGACAGAACGACGTCGACCATGCATGCACATACCGCAACCGATGTGAGTCCCAGAATTCGCCGCGTCGGGGGCGGCCTGCTCGCTGGCGCAGCGGCCGTGGCGCTGTCTGCGTGCGCGCAGGACGCCCCGCAAGACACCTGGCAGCCGAAAGGCGAGAACGCTCAGAAGATCCAGGACCTGCAATGGCCCGTGTTCCTCGTCGCCGGGATCGTCGGCCTGATCGTGTTCGGCGCCGTCCTGTACTGCGTGATCCGATATCGCGACAAGGGGCAGCCGATCCCGGAGCAAACGCACGGCAAGGCGTGGCTCGAGTACCTCTTCATTGCGATTCCGGCGGTGATCCTCGTCGGTGTTGCGATCCCGACCGTCGCCACCGTGATCGCGCTCAACAAGACCGGTGACGCCGACTGCTTCATCAACGTCACCGGACAGCAGTGGTGGTGGGAGTACGACTACCCGGTCACGGCTGACGGGAAGATCTGTGGTTATGCCCCGACCGTCGCCGGTGCCCTGCCGATCGTGACGAGTGGTCAGATGGTGATCCCGGCGGATGCCAAGGTCGTCATCCGCGGCACCAGCCGAGACGTGATCCACAGCTTCTGGGTGCCGGCGTTGAACGGTAAGCGAGACATGGTTCCCGGCCGGGTGCACACCTGGCGGTTTCACGCCAACGAGCCGGGCATCTTCGCCGGCCAGTGCTCCGAGTTCTGCGGTCTCAGCCACGCCAACATGCGGATGGAGATCGTGGCACTCGCGCCCGCCGACTTCCAGAAGTGGATCGACAACCAACTCGAGCCGTACCAGGCCCCAGAAGCCGGCACATTGGCCGCAACCGGAGAGCAGACCTTCATCGCACAGTGCTCGCGCTGCCATCAGATCGATGGCCTCGTCGACAGTGATGGACAGCCCGTGATTGCCGCTCCCGATCAGTTCGTGTGGAGTGGCGCTGCGCCGAACCTGACGAACCTGATGACGCGCAACACGTTTGCCGGGGCGACCTGGGATCTCCTGACGGAGCAGTGCCGAGCCGACGTCTGGGAGGCCACGCCGGCCGAGTTCGGCCCCGCCTATCTGGCGGGCGTCTCGAAGGAGTGCCTGAACGAGATCGACCTGAAGGAATGGCTGCGCAACGCACCTGCCAAGAAGCCGATGTTCACCGACCCCGCCGAACTCGCTGAAACCGACGGAAAGACCCGCGGCATGCCGTATCTCGCCCTGTCCGAAGACCAGATCAATGAACTGGTCGCCTACCTGCTCGAGCGAAAGTGATCGCACGATGGCGCTGATCGAACGTCCAGCACCCAGTCTCGTCCCGGCCGTTGCCGCCCCGTCCTCGTCGTACGGTGTGTTCCGTCGACCGGTCCAATCGACCGGTTGGAAGTCGTGGATCTTCACGATCGACCACAAGAAACTGGGGATCATGTACGGCGTTGCGGCGCTGTTCTTCTTCCTTGTCGGCGGCGCCGAGGCGCTGTTGATCCGTGCCCAACTGGCCGGCCCCGAAGGCAAGATCCTCTCGGCCGACAAGTACAACCAGATGTTCACGATGCACGCCACCACGATGGTGTTCCTCTTCGTGATGCCGATGGCGGCGGCGTTCGCCAACTACTTCGTGCCGCTCCAGATCGGCGCTCGCGACGTCGCGTTCCCGCGGATCAACGCCTTCGGCTTCTGGTGCTTCCTGTTCGGGGCGATCTTCATCAACACCTCGTGGCTGCTCGGCGGCGCCGCCGACGGCGGATGGTTCATGTACGCCCCCAACTCGTCGGTGCCGTTCTCACCGACGAACGGGATCGACTTCTGGGGCATCGGTCTCCAGATCACCGGCATCGCATCGTTGACCGGCGCGCTCAACCTGATCGTGACGGTGATCAACATGCGTGCGCCGGGAATGAGCCTGATGAAGATGCCGATCTTCACCTGGATGATCTTGGTGGTCCAGTTCCTGCTGGTCTTCGCGATCCCCGTGATCACGGTGGCGTTGTTCCTGCTGATGTTCCAACGCAGCTTCGGGGCAACGTTCTTCAGCGTGGAAGCGGGCGCTGATCCGCTGCTGTGGCAACACCTGTTCTGGATCTTCGGCCACCCGGAGGTATACATCTTGGTCTTGCCGTCGTTCGGCATCGTGTCGGAAGTGCTCCCGGTGTTTTCGAAGAAGCCGCTGTTCGGGTATCCGCTCGTGGTGTTCTCCGGCTGCGCGATCGGGTTCGTCGGATGGGGCGTCTGGGCCCACCACATGTTCGCGTCCGGGCTCGGGCCGATCTCGGTCGCCGTGTTCTCGGTCAGCACGATGGCGATCGCCCTACCGACCGGGGTCAAGATCGTCAACTGGACGCTCACGATGTGGGGCGGCAAGATCAAGTTCAGCGTGGCGATGCTGTTCGCGATCGGGTTGATCGTCCAATTCACGATCGGCGGGCTGTCGGGAGTCACCCACTCGGTCGCCCCATCCGACACCCAACAAACCGACACGTATTACATCGTGGCGCACTTCCACTACGTGCTGTTCGGCGGCGCCGTGCTCGGGATCTTCGCCGGTCTGTACTACTGGTGGCCGAAGATGTTCGGCAAGATGTTGAGCGAACGGCTGGGCAAGTGGAACTTCTGGCTGATGGTGATCGGCATGAACATGACGTTCGGCCCGATGCATGTGATCGGTCTCCAGGGCCAGCCTCGCCGCATGTACCAATGGACCGAGTTCCGAGCCGGTGAAGGATTCTTCAACCTCGGTTTTTGGAACCTGATCGCCTCGATCGGTTCCGGCATCTTGGGGATCGGCGTGTTCTTGTTCGTCGTCAATGTCTGGATCTCTCGCAAGCACCCTGCGGCACCGCTCGACCCGTGGGATGCGCGCTCGCTGGAGTGGATGACCACCAGCCCGCCGAAGGAACACAACTTCGATCAGATCCCGACCGTGCACCACCTCGACGAGTTCTTCCACCGCAAGTACGAGGACCGCGGCACCGAGGAACACCACGACTTCCACCAGGTCGCCACCGCCGAGGAGATCATGGCCGAGCAAGCGGCCAATGCCGACAAGCACATTCACATGCCGTCGCCGTCGTATTGGCCGATCGTGCTGGCATTCTCGCTCCCGGTCATGGGCTATGGCGTGATCTTCAACAGGTGGATGATTCCAGTCGGGGGAGCGATCACACTGATGTCGATGTTCGGCTGGAGCCTGGAACCGCACACGGCGTCCGAGGCCGACTACGACCCGCCCTTCCCCGAGGGCGGCGCCGAACTGGAGGTGGTCTCAGGTGGCTGATATCGCACTCCACGACGCGGTCGAGCACGGCGGCCATGATGACCATGACGATCATGGGGCGCACCACAGCGCAACCGGCTTGTCGAACAACAAGCTGGCGATGTGGTTGTTCCTCGGTTCGGAGTGCCTCCTCTTCGGTGGCCTGATCTCGACCTACATGCTCTATCGAGGACGCCACTCGGAGAATGCCGGCCCCGACCAGTTCTGGGACATCCCGTTCACCTCCGCATCGAGCTTCGTGCTGCTGATGTCTTCGCTGACGATGGTGCTGGCCGTCTCGGCCGCCAAGCGCGGTGACGACCGCAACACGAAGGTGTGGCTTTCGGTCACGGCGATGCTGGGATCGATGTTCGTTGCCGGTCAGGTCTACGAGTTCACGACCTTCCACAAGGAAGGGCTCGGGTTCGGCACGAGTTTGTTCTCCTCGAGTTTCTTCACCTTGACCGGATTCCACGGCGTCCACGTGTCGATCGGCATCATCATGTTGCTCGCCGTCGCCGGCATGGTCGCCAAGGACCGGATTCCCGGCGACAAGACCGAAGTCGTCGAGCTGATCGGTCTCTACTGGCACTTCGTCGACATCATCTGGATCCTGATCTTCACGCTCGTCTATCTGATCCCGGCCTGAGGTAACAACTATGAGCACGCACGTTGCAGACGCACACGACGGCACCGCAGACCATCAACACGACGACCCACATCGCGACGGGCACGACGATCACGGATTGACCGACTTCGGCTACGTCAAAGTGGCGATCGGCCTGGCAATCGTCACGGCCATCGAAGTCGCCCTGAGCTACATGAAAGACGACCTCGGCAAGCTGTTCCTTCCGCTGTTGCTGGCCTTGATGGCGTTCAAGTTCTTCATGGTCGTGCTCTACTTCATGCACCTCAAGTTCGACAACAGATGGTTCATGCTGCTGTTCTACATGGGCTTGTTCTTGGCGATCGGCGTCTACCTCGCGGCGCTGTGCACCTTCAAGTTCTTCGGGTCCTGAGGGGCACGGTTGCTCACGGCCGACGCCTCCGTCCTGCACCCGCTGGCGTTCCAGTGGCACCCGGAAGTGCAGTTGCTGGTCGGCTTCTTGATCGGCGCCTACGTCTACGTCGTCCGGGTGATCGGACCAAAGGCGGTCCGGCCAGGGGAACCGGTCGTATCGCGCACCAACAAGATTTCATTCGTGATGGCGATCTCGATCATGTGGATCGCCTCCGACTGGCCGATCCACGACATCAGCGAGCAGTACCTGTACTCGGCACACATGATCCAGCACATGATGCTCAGCTACTTCATGCCGCCATTGGTGCTGATGGCAACCCCGACGTGGCTGGCTCGGGTGCTGTTGGGCGAGAAAGCGCTGTATCGAGCCGTCAAGTGGTTGTCCCATCCGATCGTCGCCGGATTGCTGTTCAACGTGATGGTGATGATCGTTCACGTTCCTGTGTTGGTGAATGCATCGGTCGAGAACGGGGCGCTGCACTATTCGTTGCACGTCATGGTGGTGACCGCCTCACTCCTGATGTGGATGCCCGTGTGTGGGCCGATCGCCGAATTCCGGATCGGCGTGGCCGGGCAGATGATCTATCTTTTCCTCCAGTCGGTGGTGCCGACCGTTCCTGCCGCCTGGCTCACGTTCGCTGACGGTGTCGTGTACCACGTGTACGACAAACCGCTGCGGCTCTGGGGGATCTCGGTGATCGACGATCAACAGTTGGCCGGCGCAGCGATGAAGGTCGGCGGCAGCGTGTTCCTCTGGACGATCGTGATCCGGCTCTTCTTCACCCGGTTTTCGAAGCCGTATGACGGCGAGCACAACTACCGGCGCGGGGCGACGATGCCCAGCGCCGAGATCACCGGCACCGACGACGAACCGTTGACGACTGCCGACGTCGAACGAGAGTTTGCTCGTTCCACGCCCTACCCGGACTGACGGTCGTCGCCGGTGGCGAGCGGTGGCGACGCGATTTGGGCGGTCCGGGTGAGGGTTTCGACTGGCGGGTAGCCTCGCTGGCGTGATTGACGTACGCCTGATTCGAAACGATCTCGAGGCGGTCCGGGCGGCGCTGGCGCGGCTCCACAGTGCCGATGCGCTGATTGCGCTCGACCGGGCGTCATCGCTCGATGCTCGGCTACGCGATCTGACGATCGAACGCGACGGTATCCGCGCCCGGGTCAACGACATCTCGAAACAGGTCGGCATGCTCCGTCGCGACGGGAACACCGCTCAGGCCGAGCTGCTGCAGGCCGAGAGCCGTCAGCTCGGTGAGACCGAGAAGGTGCTGGCCGACGAGCACGAGGCGGTCAGCGCGGCGCTCCGCAACGAATTGCTGGTGATTCCGAACCTGCCGCACGCCGATGCCCCTGATGGCACGAGCGACGCCGACAACCCGATCGTGAAGGGTCCGTTCCTGCCCGACTCGTTTCCCGATTTCCAGCGCGTCCCGCACTGGGAGACGGCAACCGCGCTCGGGATCCTCGACAACGAGCGGGCGACGAAGATCGCCCAGTCGATGTTCACGATGCAGCGCGGGGCCGGCGCGACGCTGGCTCGGGCACTGTGTCAACTCGCCCTCGACCGCAACGCCGACGAGTTCGAGGAGATCCGTCCGCCGACGCTCGTTTCGACGGCAACGCTGACGTCGACCGGTCAACTCCCGAAGTTTGCCGACGATGCTTTCGCGATCGAGCGCGACGACTTGTGGTGCATACCGACCGCCGAGGTTCCCTTGACCTCGATCTATGCCGACGAGATCGTCGACGAAGCACGACTGCCGATGAAGTTCATGGCCTACAGCCCGTGCTATCGCCGCGAGGCCGGATCGGCCGGGCGTGACACGCGCGGCATGTTGCGTGCCCACGAGTTCGACAAGGTCGAGATCCTCGCCCTGGCCACGCCGGACCAGGCACCCGACCTTTTGACGATGATGGTCGGTCGTGTCGAAGCAACGATCGCACTGCTCGAGTTGCCGTACCGGATCATCGAAATCTGCACCGGAGACATGGGCCAGAGCCATCATCGCAGCTTCGACATCGAGGTCTACGCGCCCGGCGTCGACCAGTGGCTCGAAGTTTCGTCGATCAGTTGGTTCAGCGACTATCAGGCGCGCCGAGCGAACATCCGCTACCGACCGCTCGACGCCGACGGCAAACCGCAGAAGGGCACGGCGCTCGTGCACACCCTGAACGGTTCGGCGCTCGCCGTACCGAGGGTGTGGGCAGCAATCATCGAGAACTACCGCAACGAAGACGGCTCGGTCACGGTCCCGAGCGCATTGCGGCCGTACATGCGCGACCTCGCGCGAATCGGATAGAGCGCCCGACAGCGGCTGGCGGACCGGTTCGTTGGCGCCGGCACCGGCGGGCGTGCGACAGTGTCGGGATGAGGAAGCGGGATGCGATACGAGCCGACGTCTGGGCGCGGCGGGTGCAGTACGAGAGCGACGGGCTCGACGCGGTCGATCTTGCTGCAGATCCGATCGAGCAGTGGCACCGCTGGCACACCGACGCCAACGAAGCGGGCCTCGTCGAACCCAACGCGATGACCATTGCCACCGTGGACGACCGCGGGTTTCCGGATGCACGGATGGTGCTGGTCCGCACGGTCGACCAACGTGGGTTCTCGTTCTTCACCAACTACGAGTCGACCAAGAGCCGGCAACTCGAGGCACATCCCGTCGGGTCGGCAGTGTTCGGCTGGCTCGATCTGCACCGACAGGTTCGGATACGCGGCACGGTCGAGCGAGTCAGTGATTCCGAAAGCGACGAGTACTTCGCCTCGCGGCCTCGCGACAGCCAGGTCGGCGCATGGGCATCACCGCAGTCGCGGGTGATCGCCGATCGCGCCGAACTCGATGCGCTGGTCGCCGCTGTCGAGGATCGATTCGTCGCTGTCGAGGTGCCCCGCGCCCCACACTGGGGAGGCTGGCGCCTGATCCCCGACGAGGTCGAGTTCTGGCAAGGTCGCCCCAGCCGGCTCCACGACCGGCTCCGATACGAACGCAACGGAAGCGCCTGGCGGATCGACCGGCTGGCCCCTTAGAAAGAGCGACGCCCGGAAAATGTCCGGAGCGTTGCGCATTACCGACTAGGTTGCGAACCGCGCACGGCGAGTGCGTTCATCGGGAAAGCAACGGGCGGGGTCGATCATGAAAAAGCGCAGTTTCTTGGCATGTGTCGTTGGGGCGATCGTGTCGACGGTTGGTTGGGTCGGCAGCGGTGCGGTCACCGAAGCAGGTGTCACCACCACGGGGACCGTCACCGTCGACGTGTCGGTCCGTGGGGCCGACCCGGCGACGACCTTGAACGGCATCACCGCTGAACTGTTCGAGCAGGTCTCGGGAACGATCAACCTCGCCGCCAACATGTGCACGATGAGCACCCCAACCCAAACCGGACCTTCGCCGTTCACCTGGGATGCCACGTTCACGTGCACCAACATGCCGTTCGGCGACTACGCGCTCGGGCTCGACGGAATCGCCGGATTCGCCGTGAACGACGGTGGTTGCTCAACACCGGGGCCAGTCGAGCGGCTCGACCTCGCCGGCAACGAGAACTTCACCATCGACGGGTCGACGCGCAATATCAGCTGCTTCGTCGATCTGTGGTCATCTATCTTGTTAATCGACAAAACGGTCAACGGTGGCCCTGCCACGGCAGACGATTTCGTGATCGAGGTGTACGACAGTGCCGGCGCTCTCGTGACCTCAGGTTCAGACCCGGTCAGCGCCGTGTGTGATGGCACCTGGGAGTTCAGTTGTGGGGCGATCGATCTCGCTCCCGCCGCCGGTTACACGCTCGGCGAGCAGGCGAAGTACGGGTATCAGATGACGAGCGTCGGCTGCGACGAGTTCATCAACGCCGAGGGTCAGCTGTTCGGAGCGGGCGAGAAGTTCGCGGATCCGGCCGCCACGTTCGACCACACCGAGGGCGACACGTATTGCGGCGTCACCAACAC
>JAYVFI010000018.1:0-9567 GCA_043773365.1 Ilumatobacteraceae bacterium | reverse complement strand
TGAAGTCGATGTCGCATCCCGTGAGCTCGACCCGCGCACCCAGATCACGCAGCCGAGCGGCAATTGCGATCAGGAACCGGCCGTCGCCGCATGCCGGGTCGAGCACACGAATCGCTCGTGCGTGGTGGACACTGAAACCGCTCATCAGGGCGTCGATCACCACGTCGATCAGCTCGGGCGGTGTGTACCAGGCGCCCAGCAGCTTGCGTGCCACTTGGGTCGGAGCCATCACCCCAGCGTAGGTTGCAGGTGTGCCGGACAGGTATGTGACGTTCGAACGAGATGAGTGGGCGACCCTGCGAGCGGCGACGCCGCTGACCTTGAGTGAGAGCGACCTCGACTCGTTGCGAGGCATCAACGAGCGGATCGATCTCGATGAAGTCACCGCCATCTACCTGCCACTGAGCAGGTTGCTCAACTTGTACGTGAGCGCCGTGCAGGACCTGCAGCGCGTCTCGTCGACGTTCCTCGGATCGATGGCCCCGAGGGTGCCGTATGTGATCGGCGTTGCCGGTTCTGTCGCCGTCGGGAAATCGACGTTCGCTCGCATTCTCCAAGCGCTGCTCTCGCGATGGCCGAATCACCCGCAGGTCGACTTGATCACGACCGACGGCTTTCTGTACCCCAACGCGGTCCTCGACGAGCGCGGCATCATGGATCGCAAGGGCTTCCCCGAGAGTTACGACACGCGAGCGTTGCTGGCGTTCCTTCGAGCGGTCAAGTGTGGTGAGGCCGAGGTCGTGGCGCCCGTCTACGACCACATCGCCTACGACGTGTTGGACGGTCAACGAATCGTCGTCCGCCAGCCCGACATCGTGATCGTGGAGGGCCTCAACGTGCTGCAAGTCGACCGCGAGGGCGCCGAATTCGTGAGCGACTACTTCGATTTCTCGATCTACGTCGACGCTGACGTCGACGACATCCAACAGTGGTACGTGCAGCGCTTCTTTGCGCTCCGCGAATCGGTGTTCCAGAACCCGGACAGCTTCTTCCGCCACTTCGCCGATCTGACCGACGAACAGGCCGAGATGACCGCTCGTCACATCTGGGACACGATCAATGGTCGCAACCTCAGGGAGAACATCGCACCCACCAGGCAACGCGCCAGCTTGATCCTCAGGAAGGCGAGCGATCACCGCGTCAGCGAAGTCTCGCTGCGCAAGCTCTGAGTCACTGGTTCGAGTCGAGCCAGGGGACGAGATCGGCGATTGCGGTCAACTCGGTGAAGCCGCCGTTGTGATCGCGCACGACCTCGTGGGACCACGTCACGTGGTATGGGATGTGGGCGCCGTGGCCGCCGAGTTCAAGGACCGGAAGGATGTCGGACTTGATCGAGTTGCCGACCATCAAGAACCGCGTCGGATCGATCAGGTGTTCGCGCAGGACTCTCGAGTACATCTCGACGTCTTTCTCCAACACGATCTCGATGTGTTCGAAGTGATGCTCGAGCCCGGATGTGCGTACCTTCCGGAACTGGTGGACGAGATCCCCTTTGGTGATCAGGATCAGTCGGTGAGTGTTTCCGACGGCCGCCAGTGTCTCTGGAACACCTTCGAGCAGCTCAACCGGACGAATCAGGATTTCGTGAACATGATCAACGAGTTCACCGATCACGGACGACGGAACCTCGCCGCGGGTCGACGTCACGGCCGCTTGGACCATCGAGAGTGCGTAGGCCTTGACGCCGTATCCGGAGATGGCGATGTTCCCGAGTTCCGTGGCGCGGAGTGCGTCGAGCACGTCAACGCCGGTCGGAGCATAGGGTCCGACCTTCGAGACGAACAGTTGCTCGGATTCCGTGAAGTAGTCCTCGCTGCGCCACAGCGTGTCGTCGGCGTCGAATCCGATCACATCGAACTGGTCGCCGCGTGCCATGCGAAGGACGGTACCGGGGTCAGCGGTGGATGGCGTTCAAGTAGTTGTAGATCGTGATCCGGCTGACGCCCATCGCATCGGCAACGTCCTCGACGGCGCGTCGCAGGATGAAGGCGCCGCGCTCGTCGAGCATGCGAACCGCGAGTTGCTTCTCCTCGCGTGAGAGCGACGGGAGCGGGGCTCCCAGTTCAGCCTCGACCGTGTCGATCAGGCGATCGAGGGCACCGTGAAGTGGGGGCATTCGAACAGCACCGACCACTTGGCCCTCCCAGACGAGCGGAACATCGGATGGTTCGCGATCGTCAGCGGCGACAAGTGAGGCTCCGACCGCGTCGACGACCGGCTTGACCGACCGGAGCAACGGATGATCGAGGCTCACGAAGCGCCCCCATCAGATTCGTCGACGACACTGACGTCGAGATTGACGTGGGTCGCGCCGTTGGCAAACGCCTCGCGCACGATCGCCGCGGCGACCACGGGAGTCTGTTCGTCGGTCGTATCACAACCGGATCCGAACGGACCGAGTTCCACGTCGACGCCGAGCGCGCGCACGGCCTCGACGGGACCGAGGACGTGGGGACCGAGCTGGCCCTCGACAAACGGTTCGATCGTGAACTCAACGCGACGCACAGGGGCCCATCGTATTGGTTCGATCGGTTCACCGAGCAATGGGTGAGCGATCGCCAGCGAGTCGGGGACGAACGACTCGGTCCCGATCAACGATTCCAGCTCGGTGATCGTGACGAGCCGAGCTTCAACGATTTCACCGTCGTTGAACTCGTACGGACCATCATGGATGACTCGATAGACGTGAGCGAGTTCTCGGACGTCGTCGTCGTCGAACGATGTGGCTGCCAGCAGTAACGGTTGCACACCACTGATACCGATCTCCTCAGCCAGCTCGCGAATCGCAGCGTGATCGAACGACTCGCCAGACGTCACCACACCCCCGACACACATGTCCCACATCCCCGGCCATACATCCTTGTGATCGGCGCGACGATGCACCAGGATTCGACCGTCGCTCGAGTACACCAGGATCGCGACGGATCGATGCCGCAACCGTTCGGCCCGGATCCGGGCGCGAGTCACCACGGCGATGGTTTCGCCCTGCTCGTCGATCCAGTCGACCAGTTCAATGTCCGAACTTTCGGCTGACGCGACCACATTCAACGGCATACCATGCCAGCATGACGCTTGACACGCTCCGCGACGAAGCCCTCGACATCCAACGCGAGACGGTGGCGATGCGACGCACGTTGCACCAACGCCCGGAGATGGGCAATCACCTCCCGCTCACCCGTGAAGTGGTGCTCCAGTCGCTCGACGGGCTCCCGCTCGACATCACGCTGCACGAGACGACTTCTGGGATCGCCGCCCTGCTGACAGGTGCCAAGCCGGGTCCGACGGTGCTCCTCAGGGGCGACATGGATGCGTTGCCCCTCAACGAGGACACTGGTCTCGATTTCAGCTCGCGGACCGACGGGTGCATGCACGCCTGCGGTCACGACACGCACACGGCGATGCTGTCGTCGGCGGCGAAGCTGTTGTCGGCCCGCCGCGACGAGATCCCCGGCCGGGTGTTGTTCATGTTCCAGCCGGGAGAGGAGGGTGACCACGGCGCTCAATTCATGTTGGACGAAGGCCTCCTGAACGTACCCGATCTCGCCGATGGCACGCCGTCGCCGGTGACCGGGGCGTTCGCGCTCCACATCACCTCCACAATTCCGACGGGCATGGTTGCAACCAAGGGCGGTGCGTGCATGGCTGCCGCCGATTCGTTCGTGATCATCGTGCACGGTGCCGGTGGCCACGCAAGTGAGCCATTCCGTGCGATCGACCCGATTCCGATCGCCTGTGAAATCGTGCAGGCGTTGCAATTGATGATCACGCGTACCGTCGACATCTTCGACCCGGCAGTGGTGACAGTCGGCCAGATCACGGCGGGCACCACGAACAACATCATTCCGCACACCGCCGAGATCGTCGGCACGATCCGCACGATCAGCGAGCGAACCCGCAAGCACGTTCACGACAACATCCGGCGCGTCGCCGAACGCGTCGCCGAGGCGCACGGCGCCACGGCGACACCCGAGGTGATCCTCGGTTACCCGGTGACTTCCAACAACGACCAGTTCGCCGACTTCACGCTCGACGTCGCTGGCGAGGTGCTCGGTGCCGACCAGGCGCTCCGGCTGGCGAACCCGATCATGGGTGCCGAGGACTTCTCCTACGTGTTGCAGCGGGTGCCGGGCACGATGATGTTCCTCGGTGGAACCGAGCACTCACGCGACGCCCGCACCGCTGCTGCCAACCACTCCAACCTGGTCAAATTCGACGAGGCAGCGATGCCGTACGGTGTCGAGCTCTACGCCCAGATGGCCCTCCGCCATCTCGGTGTGAGCTGAACCAGCGAACGAGATCACGTCGGCCAGGCGAGGGTCGCTCGGGCGAGCGCCTCGATCAGCGAGTCGGCATGGTCGGCCGTGCCGCGAATCCGCGCCGGTAGTTCGATCTGGACACCGGTCCGCCGGGGCAGGTTGACGGGATTGCGTTTGTGCACCCCGCGCAACTCGGCCGGGATGTGATCCAGATCATCGACGATGATGTATCCGGGAAGCGCGGGACGCAGGTACTCGGTGACGTGGGTTGCCAGCGTCCGGTTCTGGCCACCGATCAGTAACGAAGTCGGCAACGGGTGGCGCCCGAATCCGTGAATCGTGACCACGATGTCGACATGGTCGATGAATCCCGCCAACGTCTCGGAGTGAGTCGGTGAGACTGCCGTCGACGGCACATGGACCAGCACCGACTGCGGTTGGATCACGCCGTAGTAGGAGGCTCCTGAACGCTCTGCGGCACCGCGGGCGATGACATCGGTGTGCGCTTCCAACGCTCCGCCGTGATACGCCATGAATCCGAACCGGCTACGGAGCTGGCACTCCTCGATCACGCCAGGCATCGCCAGCAGTTCGGCAAACGTTGCGCGAGTCACGCCAGTCATCGTCGCACGTCCCGTAGCATCGTTCGAATGTTGGTGTGGATGGACCTCGAGATGACTGGGCTTGACCACACGTCGGACGTGATCGTCGAGATCGCAACGCTCGTCACCGACGACGATCTCAACGTCGTTGCCGAGGGTCCCGATCTTGTGATTCATCAAGATGACGATGTGTTGGCCCGGATGGATCAGTTCGTCGTCGACATGCACACCCGTTCAGGATTGCTCGACCAGATCAGAGTGTCGACGATGACGCTCGAGGAGGCCGGAGCGGCAACGTTGGCGTTCATACGAGAGCACGTGCCCGTCGAACGGACCGTGCCGTTGTGCGGCAACTCGATCGGCACGGATCGCCGCTTCCTCGCCGCCTATCTCCCGGAGATCGAGGAGTACTTGCACTATCGCTCGGTCGACGTTTCGAGCATCAAGGAACTCGTCCGCCGCTGGTACCCCGACGTGTTGACGAAGCGCGGTTGGAAGCAGGGTTCGCATCGCGCCCTCGACGACATTCGCGAGAGCGTGTCGGAATTGAGCCTCTACCGACAGATCGTGTTCCGTGACCCGGCAGCGGTCGCCGAGATACTGGCTGCGATCGAACCGGACGTCGCGCCTGAAGCTGCCGGCCTCGTTCAGTAGTCTCCGCTGATGCGGCCTCGAACGGAGCTCAAGCGCAAAGTCCGAGCGGTCAGGTGACCAATTCTCGGGACAGGCATTTCCGTTCTGAGAGCGCTGTGGCCGAAAGGTGGACCTGTCGGCGTTGGTCGTCAGGTCGATCCGCCTGGATTTTCGGCGTCGTCTGCCTTTTCGTCGGTGGCTGCTCCCACGACGGACGCCGACTCGACGCTCCGACCGAACCCTTGCCGGTCCCAGTGGTCGCCTCATCCTCCAGCATCCCAACCTTCAGCGTCTCATTTCCGAGTGTGGTGGACTCGACCGTTGCGCCGCTCGTTTCGACGTCCACCGGCGGCGATCCTGAACCGATCGTGATCGTGCGGCTGTACAGCCCGTCGAATGCAATCGCCGAATTGACCGGTACCGGGGCCACTTCCAATGATCCGGTCACGGTCGACGGGGAACCCGCCGACGTGCTGTCATTCGTGGGCGGCGAGCCCGATTCCGAGTTTCGACTGCAGGTCTGGATCGAGGACGAGGGGGCGCATACGGTGTGCGTGGCTGTGATCTGCGGTCGGGTGTACACGCTTGCACCCGACGCCGAGACTCCCGAGCAGATCACCGAGCACATCAACCAGGCACTCGCGCTGGCGCTCGAGTATCTCGACTATCCGACGATGTTCCCCGAGTGGAATCTCGAGATCGGGGGAGCCATGTCGGGAACCGGCGGCACCACCGACCTGCAGAACAAGACGGTCACGATCCATCGCAACCGCGGTCGAACCGTCGACGACTACGTGCGCACGATCCTCCACGAGTTCGGCCACGTCGCCGATGCCGAACTGCTCGACGACACGGATCGGGCACAGTATCTGGTCCTTCGAGGCATCGATCCGGCCACCGCTTGGCTCGATCCGGGAGCCACGCGACTCGAACAGTGGGGTCACCAACCGAGCGAGGACTTCGCCGAAGTGATGGTGATGATCTGGAGCGGTCGTCGTTGGAGGCCTCGAACCAGTGCGCTGGCGCCGACTCCCGACGACTCCGTGCTGATCGAGGTGGCCAGTCTGCTGGCCGAATAGTGGTGGTCGAGCGCGTAGGGGTCGAGATGTAGGGGTCGAGGTGTAGGGGTCGAGGTGTAGGGGTCGAGCACTCGCGGGCGAGGGAATCACCGGATTCCGGAAATCTCTCATGCGCGCGTATCAGGTCGGACTCTTCTGCCTCTCTGGGTGCGTACAACTGAACAACGTGCGAACACCGACATTTCTTCTGGGGGAACGCCATCATGACGCTGCTCGACTTCCGTAGCACTGAAATCGAACTCGCGCTCGACGACGATCCGATCGGTACCAGCTACCCACGTTGCTCCGACGGGAACGGGACGCTGACCCACCTGTTCTTCTCCGACGACGAGTTCGACATCGCCCGGGCCAAGGCGATCTGCAGCAAGTGCGGACTGGCCCCGACGTGCTTGGAAGGCGCGCTGGATCGGGCCGAGTCATACGGCGTGTGGGGTGGCGAGTTGTTGGTCGAAGGCGTGATCGTGGCGATCAAACGCGGTCGCGGGCGCCCTCCGAAGAATCCCCGGCTGGTGTTGGTTGTCGATGAGGTCCCGATCCCACCGCACCTGGTCGCCTGACCCAACGCGCGAAACCCGCTTGACTTGAACACGCGAGGCATGGTCCACTAGGAATCCGCAGCGAACAGCAGCACGGACAGCAGCACGGACAGCAGAGGAGGGACCGATGATCACGATGACGACGCAAGCGGACCGGGTCCTCAGCCGCGTCCCGAGCGCTGGCGACCTGTGTGATGTTGCCTCGCCGTGTGAACGGGGCCGCGCCGCCGTTCGGAACGGCGATCGGAACGTCTGGCGCAATACCGCCAATTCGCTGGCATTTGTGGCTTGTGGCAACACCACGGTCGTCGTGCGTCAGGCACATCTCGACAACGGAACCACGACCCCGGCCGGCGCAATGGGCTACATGTCCGACAAGCGCCCTGCCCGGAACCTCAGACCGAGAATCACCTAACCAGTCGATTCGCACGCTGAGGCCGCCGGGTTCCGACCCGGCGGCCTTCTTCGTTTTTCCGGCGACAACCACCCTCTGACAAGAAAGAGCAACTACATGAACACTCTCCAGCTCAAGCCGATCGACGAATCCTCGATCTCCACCATCCCGGTTGCTCGCTGCGCGGACGGCAACGGCACTCTCACCCCGCTGTTCTTCTCCGACCACATCCTCGACATCGCTCGCGCCAAGGCGATCTGCGGCCGTTGCGCGCTGCGTGACGGTTGCTTGGCTGGCGCCCTCGAGCGGGAGGAGCCGTGGGGCGTTTGGGGCGGCGAGCTCTTATCCGGCGGCCGGATCGTCGTGATCAAGAGAGCGGGCGGTCGACCACCCAAACGACCGAGGCCGCCGATACTCGTCGACGAGTTCGGAGTCGTCGACCATGAGTCGGCCGAATCCGCCGTCGACGAACCGATCGCCGTGTAATCGCGGGCCGGCGACGACCCCGGAGCCATCGTCTCCTGGCTCCGGGGTCGAGGGCGGTTGGGCGCAGCGCGGCTCGTAACCTGTCTGCGTGACACGTCGGACTCGTTCGGTTCTGCTGGCGGCAACGCTCGGCCTGCTTGCCGCAGCCGCCTCGATCATCGGCGGCGTGATCCTGAGCGACGATGGCCCTCGGTACGACGGTGAGTTCGTGCTCGACCAGCCCGGGATCTTCCAAGAGCCGGTCAGCGGCAGCAACCATGATCACACGGGTGCCACGCTGCCTGACGTTTCACTCGTCGACGCGAACAACGATGCTGTGTCGCTGACGAAGTACGTCGGGAAGCCGTTGGTCGTGAATGTGTGGTTTTCGACCTGTGCGCCATGTCGACGAGAACTTCGCGACTTCGCCACCGTGCAGGCAGAGGTCGGCGATCGGGTCCAGTTCGTCGGTGTCGATCCGTTCGATTCGCTCGAGGTCATGGAGCGCTTCGCCGATGAGCGAGGAGTTTCGTACGACCTGCTGCGAGATCCCGAGCGGACTTTTTCGGATGAGATCGGAATTGTTTCGTATCCGGTAACACTGTTCGTGGGGGCAGACGGTGAGGTGCTGCGACAGACTGGTGAGATGGACGCCGACGATCTTCGAGCCGCAATCGCGGAGCTGTTCTGATGGGGCTTTCATTCCTGCGCGGTCTCGTCGCCGCGGTCAATCCGTGCGCCTTCGTGCTGTTGCCGACGTACCTGATGTACTTCCTCGGCATGGAGGGCCACCGCCCTGGGAGCCGGCGCGCCACCGTTCGACGAGCACTGCTCGTGTCGGGAGCGGTTTCCACGGGTTTCATGTTCGTCTTCGTCGCCGTCGGGATCGTGTCGGAATACATCACCGGTTGGATCGTGCAGAATGCCAAGTACGCCACCTTGGTGATCGGGATTGCCCTGGTCGGACTGGGAGTCGCCATGCTGTTCGGTTACAAACTGCCGTTGATGACGCCGACGATCACGACCGGAGAGCGTGATTCGACCGTGCCGGCGATGTTCGTCTACGGGATCGCCTACGCCGTCGCCTCGATCGGGTGCACGCTCGGGCTGTTCAGCGCCACCCTGTTCAGCAACGTCCAGAGCGATGGGTGGTTGAGCGGGGTGCTCAATGTGGCCGCCTATGGGGCGGGGATGGCGTTGATCGTCACCGCGCTCACGATTGCGTTGGCAGTCGCCAACACCAGTTTGCTCAGGGCACTTCGAACGGGTTCGCAGTACGTCGATCGGATCGCCGCCGTGTTGGTCGTGTTGTCGGGCCTGTACCTGATCTACTACTTCTGGTACGTCGACATCAGCGAGGAGTCGACCGCGGTCACCGATCGAGTCGACTCACTGCAACAACGAATCCAGAATCAGCTCAATGACCACTGGCAGATCGCCGGCGGGGTGCTCGCGGCGGTCGTGATCGCCGCCGTCGCCTACGTGCTTTCGCGACGGGAACCCGAACCCATCGAAGGTCTGGCGTCTGACGCCGATCGTTCGCGGGTGTGATGACACATTCGAGGGTTTGACGACCCAGGGTTGTCAGATCGGTGCGCCGAA
>JAYVFI010000017.1:0-16620 GCA_043773365.1 Ilumatobacteraceae bacterium | reverse complement strand
TGCTGCGCACCGTGGTCGACATCGACGGCGCGATGGCGACGTGGTGCGGCGCCGATCAGCATCGCCAAATCGTGGTGCTGCGCCCCGATCGCTACTGCGCCTCGAAGTGCTCGTTGGCAGGTTTTGCGGCCACAACGGCCGACTTGCGGGCAACATTCGGCACACCGATCTGACGGAGGCACGAGCGGCCCTCAGGTGCAGGCGGATTGCGGCGAGCGGCGACGGTCTCGGCGTGCTGGTACGGATGTGGCCGTTGATGTTGGTCACTTCGACGATTCCGTCGGGGAGCAGTTTCAACTGCCGGCCGGGTCGGTGGATCAAGTGATGATGTCTGGCGCACAGCAGGACCAGGTTGTCGATGCTGGTCGAGCCGCCGTGTCGCCAGAACTTGACGTGGTGGGCGTCGCACCAGGCGACCTTGCGGTCGCAGCCGGGGTGCCGGCAACCGCCGTCGCGTTTGGCAACGGCACGGAACATCTCGAGCGGGACGCTCCGGGTGGCGCGGCCGATGTCGGTCGGAACAGAGCCGTTCATCACGAAGCGCTGAATCGTCGAGTCGCACAGGAAGGCCTCGGTGGTCGAGGCGGTGATCGGGTCGCCCTCGGTCGTGATGCCGCAGCAGCGGCCGGCGGCAAGATCTTCCGCGTTGATCGAGATTTCGACATGTGGACGGTGACGCGGCGTGCCGGTCTTGGTGTGGTTGGCGTTGTAGAAGGCGAGCACATCGAACAAGGCGTCGGCTTCCCTGGTCGGTCCACCACGTAGGTCGTCGCTGCCCTCCCACGTGGCGGCGGTGCCGATCGCGCGTTGGTATTCGGCGGTGAGCGCGTCGTCGAACACGAACCTGCCGATCAAGGATCCGTCTGAGGCACGACACGACACGATCTGGCGTTCCGGCACCGCAGGTTCGGCATGGTCGGTGATCGCTTCGGCGTGGAGCCGCCACACCCGGCAGGCCTGCTCGGTACTGCGAACATCGAGCGGGGCGATGATCTCGATCAGGGCCTCGGCGTGCTCGGCGACACGGGCTCGACGATCTGGGTGACGTTGCCGCGCAAGGCGTGCAACTGGCCGGCGGACAACCGGCCGCCGACGGCGGCTTCGGCGACGCATTCGTGATTGCGCAGGAAACGGCCACGACCGACGAGCGCGCTGGCGTCTCGGTCGGACATCCGGCAGTGCTGACGCAACCAGGCCGCGATCGTGACCGCGCCATCGACGGCGTACTCATGCGTGCTGTCGAACCTTGCGACCGCCAGCGCCAGCCGCGCCGCCTGGCGTTCGTGGGCCGCCCAGGCGGCAGCGAAGTCGTCGATCGAAGACGGGCTTTCGTCGAGTCGGTCGGCATCGCGTTCCATATGCATAGCGTACATATGTTCGATACGAATTGCAAGGGATGCCGATGACGAATCTTGGATCACCCCCACCATTCGGTTCGGCGCCGACCGATGCGGCAGGATCTATGAATGATCAGCGAGAAACTTGCCAACGAGATCGCTGCCCGGATCCGTACCGCCGCCCAGACGAAGACGCCGACAAAGCAGATCTCGCAGCTTCACCCCGATCTGACGATCGAAGACGCGTACGCGATCCAACGTGCGGGTGTCGCATTGGCGGAGGCCGACGGGCGGGTCGTCAAGGGGCGCAAGATCGGCCTCACCTCGCGGGCGATGCAGCAGGCGGTCGGGATCACCGAGCCCGACTACGGCGTGATCTACGACGACATGTTCTACGCCGACGGATCGGTCGTGCCGCGGGAACGGTTCATCGCTCCGCGGCTCGAGGTCGAGTTGGCGTTCGTGCTCGGCGACGATCTGTCCGGCCCCGACTGCACGATCTATGACGTGCTGCGAGCGACCGAGTACGTGACACCGGCGATCGAGATCCTCGACGCACGGATCCAAATGGTCGATCCCGATACCGGTTCGAGCCGCACGATCGTCGACACGATCTCCGACAATGCCGCTGATGCAGGGATCGTCACGGGAGGTCGAGTCGTGCGCCCGCACGACGTCGACCTGCGCTGGGTCTCTGCGCTGTTCTACCGCAACGGCGTGATCGAGGAATCGGGCGTTGCCGCGGCGGTCCTCAATCACCCCGCCAACGGTGTTGCCTGGCTCGCCAACCGGTTGGCCGGGCACGGTGTCGGGCTGACCGCCGGTCAGGTGATCCTGGCCGGCTCGTTCACACGACCCGTGTGGGTCCACCCCGGTGACACGTTCCATGCCGACTTCGGCCCGCTCGGTTCGATCGCCTTCCAATTCTCCCGCGACGACTAATAATTCCGTCTGAAACCCGTGACCCGATGCCGATCGACCCCTGAGCAGGAGCTGCCATGAAAACGATTCCGATGGTGATCGGGGGCGAATCGCGCTCCGGTGTGTCCCAGTTCGGCAGCCTCGATCCGTATCTCGGCTCGCCGTGGGTGATGGTCGCCGAGGCGACCGAGCAGGATGTCGACGACGCCGTCGCCGCTGCGCGGGCGGCGTTCGACGGCGGGCCGTGGCGAACGATGAGTGGCACGGAGCGGGGACGCCTGATGCACCGCCTCGCCGACGAGATCGAGAAGGCGGCTGACCAACTGGCATTGGCGGAGACGAAGGACAACGGCAAGTTGTTGCGTGAGATGGGTGGTCAGATCCGTGCCCTGCCGGGCTGGTACCGGTACTTCGCCGGGCTCGCCGACAAGATCGACGGCCGCGTCGTCGATACCGGGCGGGCCGACTTCTTCGGCTTCGTGACCCGCCAGCCGGTCGGTGTCGTCGCTGCGATCGTGCCCTGGAACTCGCCGTTGTTGCTGCTCACCTGGAAGCTGGCGCCTGCGCTGGCGGCCGGATGCACGATGGTGGTCAAGCCGTCGGAGCACGCTTCGGTGTCGGTGATGCAGTTCGCCGAACTGTTCGAGCGAGCCGGTTTCCCGCCCGGCGTGTTCAACACGATCGGCGGGGGGCGTGAACCCGGCGAGTGGCTGGTTTCGCACCCAGACGTCGACCACGTCACGTTCACCGGATCCGAGGGGACGGGAGCTGCCGTGGCGCGTGCGGCCGGTGCCAACCACACCCCGGTCACGCTCGAACTGGGTGGCAAGTCGGCCAACATCGTGTTCCCCGACGCCGACCTCGAAGCAGCCTCGAACGGCCTGATCGCCGGGATTTTCGCAGCAGCCGGGCAGACCTGCATCGCCGGCTCGCGGGCGTTGATCCACGAAGACGTCTACGACGAGGTGATCGAGCGGGTAGCCGCTCGAGCGAAACGGATCGTGATGGGCGACCCGAGTGCGGTCGACACGGAGATGGGTCCGATCTGCTTCCCCGGCCAGCACGCCAAGATCGGTCGGATGGTCGACGAAGCGGTCGCCTCGGGGGGAGAGCTGGTGGTCGGCGGTGGCGACGGCGGGCTTGGTGGATTGTTCTACGAAGCGACGATCATCGGCAATGTCACCAACGACTCGATGATCTGCCGTGAGGAGGTGTTCGGCCCTGTGCTGAGTGCGCTCAAGTTCTCGACGGAAACCGAAGCGATCGCGATCGCAAACGACTCGCGGTACGGCTTGGCGGCGGGCGTCTGGACGCGTGACGTGCAACGCGCCCTGCGAGTCAGCCAGGCGTTACGAGTCGGGATGGTCTGGGTCAACGCCTACCGGACCGTCAACGCCACGATGCCGTTCGGCGGTGTCAAGCACTCCGGTCACGGTCGCGAGAACGGTGTCGAGGCGATGTCGTCGTTCCTCGTCGACAAGTCGATCTGGATCGAACTCACCGGCAACACCCGCGACCCGTTCGTGCTGGGGTGATCCGATGACCGGCATGCCGCTCGAGGGGATCACCGTCGTCTCGATCGAGCAGGCCGTGGCGGCACCGTTCGCGACCCGGCAGCTGGCCGACCTCGGGGCGCGGGTGATCAAGATCGAACGTCCTGGCGACGGTGACTTCGCCCGTCACTACGACGAACGGGTCAAGGGGATGGCGAGCTACTTCGTCTGGCTGAACCGCTCGAAGGAGTCGCTGAGCCTCGACCTCAAGGCCGACCAGGCGAGCGCGATCATCGGCCGACTGATCGCCGGCGCCGATGTGTTCGTGCAGAACCTGGCGCCCGGGGCAGCGGCCCGTCTCGGTCTCGGCGCAGAGGCGTTGCGGGCGAAGCATCCGAGACTGATCGTGTGCGATGTGTCGGGTTACGGCTCGTCGGGGCCCTACGTCGACAAGAAGGCCTACGACCTGCTGGTGCAGTGCGAAGTCGGCCTGCTCTCGGTGACAGGCACGCCGGATGCGGCCGTCAAGGCAGGCATCTCCGTCGCCGACATCGCCGCCGGGATGTACGCCTACTCGTCGATCCTGACGGCCCTGTTCCATCGCGAGCGGACCGGTGAGGGCGCCGCGATCGAGGTGTCGCTGTTCGACTCGCTGACCGAGTGGATGAGTCACCCGATGTACTACACGCTCTACAGCGGGCAGCCGCCACAACGCACGGGTGCGGCGCACGCCTCGATCGTGCCCTACGGCAGCTTCGCCACGCACGACGGCAAGGTGCAGTTCGGGATCCAGAACGAACGTGAGTGGGTGAGGTTCTGCGAATCCGTCTTGGGACGGTCCGATGTCGCCACCGATCGACGATTCGTCACGAACGGCCTGCGGGTCGAGCATCGCCGCGAGTTGATCGATCTGATCGAAGCGGTGTTCGCAGATCTGACGAGCGAGCAGGTGATCGCCCGGCTCGATGCCGCCCAGATCGCCAATGCGCGACAGAGCGAGATCAGCGACCTGATCGCCCACCCCCAACTGTCCGAACGCGACCGCTGGCGAGTCGTCGAATCCCCCGTCGGCCCGATCGACGCGCTGCGCCCGCCGGCGATCATCCAGGGCATGCCCGAACGGATGGACCCGATCCCCGACGTCGGTCAGCACACCGACCAGATCCTGGCCGAGCTCGGTGTCGACGCTGCCACGCTCGCGGAAATGCGGGCGAGCGGCGCGATCTGACCGTTCCGTCGTTCGCCGCGGTTACGGGCGCAGCCAACCGCGTTTGTAGTGTCCGGGTGATGACCGTCACCTCGTTTCGCGCGTTCCAGGCCGACAACTCCGGGGAGGCGGCGAATCGGGGCGTGACCACGATGTCGGTCGATGATCTCCCGCAGGACGGTGTGCTCGTCGAGGTGCACTGGTCGAGCGTCAACTACAAGGACGGGCTGGCGTCGACGCCTGCCGGCAAGGTCTCGCGGATCTCGCCGATCGTGCCGGGGATCGATCTCGCCGGCGTGCTCATCGAGGACGCGCTCGGAATGGCGGCAGGGACCGAAGTGATCGCCCATGGCTACGACCTCGGCGTCGCCCGCCACGGTGGTTTCGCCGAGTACGCCCGCGTCCCGGCCGAGTGGTTGGTGGCGCTGCCGGCCGGTCTCACGACCCGTGAGGCGATGATCATCGGTACCGCCGGTTACACCGCGGCGCTGTCGGTGATCGCCCTCCAGGAGGCCGGGGTCACACCCGACGCCGGTCCTGTGCTCGTGACGGGCGCAACCGGCGGTGTCGGCAGCACTGCGGTCAGCCTGCTCGCCGCGCTCGGTTTCGAAGTGGTCGCCAGCACGGGCAAACCGGAAGCCGGTGAGTACCTGCGCTCGCTCGGCGCGTCATCGTTGATCGATCGCTCGGAACTCGCCGAGGACGGCAAGCGCCCGCTCGAGGCGACCGTGTGGGCCGGCGCCGTCGACTGTGTCGGTGGTGTCGCACTCGCCAATGTGCTCAAGAAGATCCACTACGGCGGCGCCGTGGCGGCGAGCGGTTTGACCGGCGGGTCCGGCCTCCCGACGACCGTGTTGCCGTTCATCCTGCGGGGCGTATCGCTGCTCGGGATCGATTCCGTGATGAATCCGATCGAACGTCGCCGGGCTGTCTGGGCTCGGATCGGCACCGACTTGCGACCTTCCGGGCTGGCCGAGATCGGCCACGACGTGGCGCTCGGCGAGCTCGACGACGTGCTCGATGCGATCCTCGCCGGAGCAGCCACGGGCCGCAGCGTGGTCGACGTACGGAGGTGACACGATGACGGCCATCGAGCGCCCTGGCAAGCCCGACATGCTCAACCATGTCGCCTACATCACGCACGACACCTCGGCGACGGTCGAGTTCTACACGTCGCTGCTGGGGATGGAACTGGTGGCGGCGGTGATGGATGATGCGATCCCGTCGACCGGTGATCCGGTGCCGTACTTCCACTCGTTCTTCAAGATGTCCGACGGCTCGACGATCGCGTTCTTCGAGGCGCCGGAGCTGCCGCCGCTGGCGGACCACACGCACCCGGCCTACAACATCCTCCAACACATCGCACTCTCGGTCGATTCACCTGCGACGGTCGACGCCTGGTGCGCATGGCTGCGTTCGAACGGGATCGACGTGATCGGGCCGGTCGACCACAAGATCATCTACAGCATCTACTTCTACGACCCGAACGGGATCAGGCTCGAACTCACGACGCCGCTCGACCCGACCTGGAACGACCGTGGTGAGAACGCTCACGAGTCGCTGCGGGAGTGGGAAGCAGTGAAGTCATCCGCCCGCTCGACCGGGCGGGACATGGCGACGGTGCTGGCGGAACTGACTCGGCAGCGCAGCCACCGCGCCGCCGGTGCGGACGACGTGTCGTGATCGACGAAGCACGGATCCCCAAGATCATCAGCGTCGATGATCACGTCGTCGAGCCGGCCCATCTCTGGCAGACGTGGCTGCCCGCCAAGTTCCGCGAACGCGGGCCGAAGGTCGTTCGCCGAGGCGTCCGTGACATCCAGTTCGTCGGTGCCGCGGTCTACAAGGAGGAGTTCGACGACAGCTCCCCGAACCAGGCTGACACGTGGGTCTACGAGGACCTCGTCTACACCCACAAGCGGATGGTGGCCGCCGTCGGCCATCCCCGCGACGAGATGACGATGACGCCGATCACGTACGACGACATGCGCCCGGGTTGTTTCGATCCGAAGGCGCGGCTGGCCGACATGGATGCCAACTGGGTCGAAGCGTCGGCGTGCTATCCGACGTTCCCGCGGTTCTGCGGGCAGACGTTCACGGAAGGCAACGACAGACAACTCGGGCTGGCATGCGTGCAGGCGTACAACGATTGGACGGTCGAGGAGTGGTGTGGCGATTCGGGCGGCCGGTTGATCCCGATCTGCCTGATCCCGCTGTGGGACGCCGGCCTGGCGGCGGCCGAGGTGCGCCGCAACGCAGCCAGGGGTGTCCGCGCCGTCGCCTTCAGTGAGATCCCCGCCCACCTCGGGTTGCCGAGCATCCATTCCAACTTCTGGGATCCCCTGTTCGCCGCCTGCGAGGAGACCAACACGACCGTGTGCATGCACATCGGGTCGTCGTCACGAATGCCCGCCACCTCCTCGGACGCGCCGCCCTCGGTGACGGCCACGTTGGCGTTCGGCGGAGCGATGATGTCGGTCGTCGACTTCCTGTGGTCCGGTGTGCTGGTCCGCTATCCGCGCCTCAAACTGGCATACGCCGAGAGTCAGATGGGCTGGCTGCCGTACGTGCTCGAACGGATCGACGACGTGTGGGAGGACAACCGAGGGTGGGCCCAGACCAAGCAGATTCCCGAGCCTCCGTCGAGCTACTTCCATCGCAACATGTGGATGTGCTTCTTCAAGGACCAGACCGGCATCGACATGCGCGACAGGATCGGGATCGACCGGATCACGTTCGAGACCGATTACCCCCACAGTGATTCGACCTGGCCCGACAGCCGCGCCGTCGCCGCCCGGCTGCTCGACGGCCTGAGTGACAACGAGATCCATCAGATCGTGCGCGGCAATGCCATCGATCTGTTCGAGCTGCAGGGATTCTCGTGAGCGGTCTCGGCTGATGGACCTGGCGTTCTCGGCCGAGGACGATGCCTTCCGAGACGAGGTCCGGACCTGGTTGGCCGAGAACGTGCCGACCGACAAGCGCCCGCACAACGCGGCGGGATGGCGCGACTATGACTTGGCGTGGCAACGCCGACAGTACGACGCCGGCTGGGCAGGGATCGGCTGGCCGGTCGAATACGGCGGCCGCGGCCTGTCGCTGACGCAGCAGTTGATCTGGTACGAGGAATACGCCCGCACCGGAATGCCGCCGATGGACGCCGGCTTCGTGGGGTTGAGCCACGCCGGCCCGACCTTGATCGCCCGCGGCACCGACGCCCAACGGTCCGCTCACCTGCTGCCGATCCTGCGCGGCGACGTGATCTGGTGTCAGGGTTTCTCCGAGCCGGAAGCCGGCTCCGATCTGGCGAGCCTGCGGACCCGGGCGGTGATCGACGGCGATCATCTCGTGGTCACGGGCCAGAAGATCTGGACCAGTTTCGCAGCGATCGCCGACTGGCAGGAACTGCTGGTTCGAACCGATCCCGACGTGCCCAAGCACAAGGGGATCTCGTGGGTGATCTGCGACATGCACGCCCCAGGCATCGACGTCCGCCCGATCCGCACGATGGACAACGGCGACGACTTCGCCGAGGTGTTCTACGACGAAGTCCGGATCCCGATCGGCAACGTGGTCGGTGAGATCAACAATGGCTGGAGCGTGGCGATGTCGACGTTGTCGTTCGAACGCGGCACCGCCTTCACGTTGAGTTCTGTCCAGTTGTCGTCGAGCGTCGAACGCCTGATCGAGATCGCACGATCGCGCTCGTCGATCAACGGCCGGCCGGTGATCAGCGACGACTCGATCGCCCACCGTCTCGGTCGGGCTCGCGCCGACGTGGCCGCCCTGCGGGCCCTGACCTACCTCAACATCTCGCAGAACGCCAAGTCGTCACAGCCCGGCCCGGAAGGCTCGATCGTCAAGCTGCGCAACTCACAATTGTCCCAGCAGATCTTCCGGCTGGCGCTCGAGATCCTCGGCCCACGATCGCTCGAACTGACCCCGGACGACCCCGACACCTATTGGATCGAACGTCACCTCTGGGCGTTCGCGGCGACGATCGGCGGGGGCACCTCGGAGATCCAGAAGAACATCATCGCCGAGCGAGTGCTCGGGTTGCCGAGATGACTGATCGCCGATGGACCTGACCACTTCCCCGGAACAGATCGAGATCATCGATTCTGCGTCGGCATTCCTTCGCAGCCGGCTGGCGATCACACGCACTCGGGAACTGCTCGATGCCGACTCGAACGTCGACGCCGCGGCGTGGATCGCGGCGGCCGAACTGGGGTGGTTGGCACTCGGTCTCCCCGAGTCGCTCGGTGGGGTCGGGTGCGGCTTGGCCGACGAAGCGCTGCTGTTCCGCGAGATCGGTCGATCGCTGGCGACCGGACCGTTCCTGTCGTCGGTGCTGGCGGCGCGGGTCGCCGGCTTCGGTGGCGATCTCGAACTCGCCGCGAACATCGTCGGTGGATCTCGCCGAGTGGGCATGGCGATCGCCCTGTCGCCCGAGCTGATCGGATCGGACGGTCTGATCACCGGTGATCTGCAGTTGCTCGACACCGACACTTCCGACTCGGCGCTGGTGTTGATCGTCGCCGCCAGTTGCGCCGCGCTCGTTCAGGTTTCGTCACTGGTCGACGTCGTCGTCGTGCCGTGCATCGACCCCGGGATCCGGATCCGGCGAGCGCGTGCCGATGGTGTGCGATCCGTGGTGATCGTCGGTGCCGACCTCGATCCGATCGAGCGGCGTGGCCAGGTGCTGGTGGCGGCGATGCTGACCGGGATCACCGAAGCGGTGCGAGACATCGCCGCCGCCCACGCCATCAATCGGGTCCAGTTCGGCAAGCCGATCGGGGTCAACCAGGCGATCAAGCACCCGTGTGCGGAGATCGCCGTGGCTGCCCAGTTGGCGTACGCCCAACTCGTGCTGGCGGCGGTGACGACCGACGAGCAACGAGCGGATGCCGACCTGCAGGCGTTGAGCGCCAACCTGGTCGCCGCCGAAGCTGCCGAGCACGCCACGGCGGCGACGATCCAGATCCTCGGCGGGATGGGCTTCACGTTCGAACACGATGCCAACCTGTACGCCAAACGGGCCTTCGTGCTGGCGCAACTGTTCGGGGCGACATCCGACACATTGACCCGCCTGCTCGAACTGCCGGCGGCCCGCTGAGCGCCCGAATGGAGCAATGACGGTCGTGATCGAACGCAATCTGCTCGCCGCCCGAACGGAGGCGCACGCCAAGGTCGAGATCTACTCGGGTGTCGCCCGATTGGCGCGCACCGTGTGGGGGAGCGAGGTCAAGATCGCCGGCACCCAGCCGGCGGTGGCTGCCGTGTTCTGCCATCCGACCGCCAATTTCCTCGGTCACTACGCCTTGGCAGGGTTGGCGGAACGCGGTCTCTCCGGGGTCGGGCTGACGACCCGGTACGTCGGCAACGACACGTCGTTGATCATGGAGAACTGCCTGCTCGACATGGGCACGATGGTCGAGCACCTCTACGCCCGTGGTTACGACAAGGTCGTGCTGGTCGGCAACTCTGGCGGTGCGTCGATCGTCCCGTACTACCAGGCCCAGGCCCAGCACCCGACGATCACCGATCCGCCGGGTGGAGGCCCCGATCTGACGACGGCCGGCCTGCGGCCGGTGGATGCGATCGTGTTGTTCAACGCCCACCCGTCGCGGGCTCGGCTCAGTACGGAATGGCTCGATCCGGCGATCACCGACGAGAACCGCCCGTTCGATCGCGATCCGTCGCTCGACATGTATCACCCCGACAACGCCCAGCCGTACTCGCCGGAATTCATCGTCCGCTACCGTTCCGCCCAGGTGGCCCGCAACCGACGCATCTCGGCGTGGGCCGAATCGCAGTTGGCGGCGATCACGGCCGACGGTCACTGGCCGAGCGGTCTCGACGATCTGGCGTTCGTGGTGCATGGAACCGCCGCCGACCTACGGTTCCTCGACGGTGCGATCGACCCGAGCGATCGCCAGATCGGTGTCACCCTGTGGGGCGACCCGCCGGTCGCCGACTACATGCCGGCCGGGATCAGCCGTACGACCACGTTGCGGGCCTGGCTCAACCAATGGTCGATCGATCACACCCAGGCGGATTCGTTGCGCTGGCTCCCGGAAATCGAGGCCCCGATCCTGATCGAGCTCGGTACTGCCGACCCGACGGTCCTGCCGCACATGGCCCGCCAGATGTTCGACGCGGCGACTGCGTCGCGGCAACGCGACCTGCACTTCATCGAACACGCCACGCATTACTTCGAAGGCCAACCGGCACTGCTCGACGAAGCCCTCGATCTGGTCACTGATTGGATCATCCGAAACGCCTGAAACGCGATCCGATGGGGCCGAAAGGCTCTCACCGGGTGCAGACTGCATTTCAACGATGCGTTACAACCAAGGATGCACGCGACGGCCGCCCAGGCACGTCTCGTGACCGGAGGAGGCGAACATGGTGCTCCCTGTAGAGGTGCTGGGTCTGTACGTGGATCCGGGTTCTGGCTCGTCGATCGTGCTGCTCGGTGAACCCAAGAACGTGACCAGGGTGGTCCCGATCTTCATTGGCCCATCGGAAGCGCAGTCGATCGCGATCGCCCTCCAGGGGGTCATGCTGCCGCGACCCGGCACCCATGATCTTTTGGTCAACGTGCTGGGGATGATCGACGTCAACCTCGTCAGGGTGACCGTGACCGGTCTGCGCGATGGTGCGTTCATCGCCGAACTCCAACTCGAGACGCCGTCCGGTGAGCTCCTGGTCGATTCCCGCCCGAGCGACGGGATCGCCCTTGCGGTGCGCGTCGGGGCCGAGATCTGTGTCGACCAATTGGTGCTCGACGAGGCAGGTGTCGAGGTCCAGCACCAGGCCAACCAGCCGTTCGACGAGCAGCAGATCGAAGACATCGTCGCCGAATTCCACGGCTTCCTGGCGACCGCCGAGCCGAGTGATTTCGACGTCGCGGCCGAGCAAGATCCGGGCGATCAGGATCAGGACGACGAGCAAGCGAACGACGATCCGGAGCCCTGACCGGTGAGCCACGGTCGCACCGGGCGTTGGCGTGGTTGGCTCCCCATCCTGGAGGTCGTGCCCAGCTATCAACGGGCGTGGTTCGTCCAGGACCTCACGGCAGGGACCGTGCTCGTCGCCCTGCTCGCCCCGGCGGGGATGGCATACGCCCAGGCTTCCGGGTTGCCGCCGATCACCGGCCTCTACGCGACGGTTGTGCCCCTGCTGGTGTACGCCTTGGTCGGGCCGTCGCGAATTCTGGTGATGGGACCCGACTCGTCACTCGCCCCGCTGATCGCCGCCGCCGTGATCCCCCTGAGCGATGGTGATCCCGGTCGGGCGATCGCCGCCGCCGGGCTGCTGGCGGTGTTCGTCGGGGTGATCGGCGTGGTCGCCGGCCTGGCCAGGTTCGGATTTCTCGCGGAGTTGCTGTCTGCCCCCGTCCGATACGGCTACCTCAACGGGATCGCCCTCACGATCCTCGTCGGCCAACTCCCGAAGGCGCTCGGATTCTCGGTCGATTCCGACTCGTTGCTCGGCAAGCTCGGCGACATCGCCAACGGCGTCGCCGACGGCCATGTCAATCGCTGGGCGCTCGCTCTCGCCGTGTCGGCGCTGGCGGTGATCGTCGGGTTGCAGCGGCGGGTCCCCCGAGTGCCCGGCACGCTCGTGGCGGTGATCGCCGGGATCGTCGCTACCGGCGTGTTCGGGCTGGCCGATCACGCCGTCAGCCTGGTCGGTGACCTCCCGTCCGGGTTCCCGAGTCCGCGCCTGCCGGAGATCAACTGGCACAACCTCGGTCAACTCACTGGCGCTGCGCTGGGGATCGCGTTCGTGGCCTTTGCCGACACCAGCGTGCTGGCGCGTGTGTATGCCGACAAGCGCGGTGAGCGAGTCGATGCCAACCAGGAACTCGTCGCGCTCGGGCTGGTCAACGTGGCGGCCGGCTTGTTCCAGGGCATGCCGGTCAGTGGCAGCCAGTCCCGTACGCCGGTCGCCGAGGCGGCCGGGGCGCGCACGCAACTGACCGGTGTCGTTGCCGCCGTGCTCCTGCTCGGAGTCGTGATCGGGGCACCGGAGGCGTTCCGCAATCTGCCCCAGCCGGTGCTCGCCGCAGTCGTGGTGGCTGCCTCGTTACGGATCTTCGCGATCCGACCGCTGGTCCGGCTGGCCGGGATCCGGCGCAGCGAGTTCCTGCTCGGGGTAGCAGCGTTTCTGGCCGTGTCCGTGCTCGGCGCCGTGGTCGGCGTGGTCGTGGCGATCGTGCTGTCATTGTTGAACTTCATGCGCAAGGCGTGGAAGCCGCACACCGCTGAACTCGTGCGGGTCGACGGGCTCAAGGGCTACCACGACAACGAACGCCACCCCGACGGTCGTCGGATCGACGGTCTGATGATCTACCGTTTCGACGCCCCATTGTTCTTCGCCAACGCGCGTTTCTTCGTCGAGGACGTGCTCGCCCGGGTCGACAGGCCGCAGGCACGAATCGGGGTCGTGCTCGTAACCGCTGAGCCGATCACCGACGTCGACACCACGGGGGCCGACGCGATCGAAGAGCTCGTGCGCCATCTGGCGCAGCGCGGTGCGGTGCTGCGATTCGCCGAGTTGAAAGGACATGTCCGCGAGCGGTTGCAGTCCTACGGGCTGGTCGAGTTGATCGGGCCCGATCACTTCGCCCGCACGACGGGGGAGGGTGTGCGGGCTTATGTCAGGGACGCAGGGGTCGATTGGATCGACTGGGAGGATCGCACGATCTGAAGGCTGTGCGCCGGATGGGCGGTCAGAGACGTTGATCGCTTCTCCCGCATGCTGGATTGCTGTTCGGGAGCCTCAGTTGCGGCAGGCTGTGATGGTGAAGGTACGGATCGCGATTTCGCCTGGTGGGGGTCCAGCTGATCCGGTCTCGTTGGCGGCAGCCGTCGACGGTCTCGAGGCGTTGGGGTTCGACACGGTCTGGTTGTCCGATGTGCCGATGGGGCTACTCGTCGACCCATTGCTCGGGCTTGCCTTCGCGGCGGCACGGACGAAGCGCCTGAAACTGGGAGCCAACGTGGTGCCGTTCGGTCGCTCGCCGTTCGTCCTGGCGAAAGAACTGGCGCAGCTCGATCAGCTCTCGGCCGGGCGACTCCTGCTCAGCCTCGTACCCGGTCTCGATCAGCACGGCGAGCGGGAGGCGTTGACGATCGGGAGTCGCCATCGCGGTCACTACCTCGACGAGTTGATCCCCTTGCTGCGCCGCTGGTGGGCCGGCGAGGCGGTCGATCATCAATCAGAAGCGTTCAAGTGTGTCGGCCTGCGCTTGCCGGCGAAGCCTGTTCAGGAGCCGCTCGAGATCTGGCTGGGCGGGGTCGGGCCGGCCGCCATCGATCGGGCCGGCCGGTTGTCCGACGGATGGTTGGGGGCCAACCTGACCCCGGCGGAGGCCGGGATCGCCGTGCGCCGGATCGGGGAGATCGCCGAGGCTGCCGGCCGCGAGATCGATCCGGAGCATTTCGGGTTGAGCATCCCCTACCTCCGCCAGCCGCCCGACGATGGCGTCCTGGCGGCGTTGCGGGCGGGTCGCCACGACGGCGACCTGACCGATATCGCACCGGTCGGAACTGTTGACCTGCGCCGCGTGCTTGCGATGTTGACCGATGCCGGGCTGTCGAAATTCGTGCTGCGCCCGGTCGCCCGCGTCGTCGATTGGGACGACGAACTGGCATGGCTGGCGGCCAGCGTGCTCGATCTGCAGACCTGAGGCGTCCCCGCCCCTGCTTTGTTCTAGGTTGAGGCGATGACCGACATCACGCCCTGCCTGTGGTTCGACGGCAACGCCGACGAGGCCGTCGACCACTACCTCGCGATCTTCCCCAACTCGCGACGGCTCGACGCCAGCCAATACGGCGCCGACTCGCCCGGTGAGAAGGGCGCCACGATGACGGTCAGCTTCGAGCTGGACGGCCGGCCCTTCATGGGGCTCAACGGCGGACCGCACTTCCAGTTCTCACCGGCGATCTCGTTCGTCGTCAACTGCGCCGACCAGCAAGAGGTCGACCATTACTGGGACCGCCTGCTCGACGGCGGCACCGCATCACGGTGTGGTTGGCTGAGCGATCGGTTCGGCGTGTCGTGGCAGATCGTTCCCACTCGATTGGGGGAACTGATGGGCGACCCCGACCCTGAGCGGGCCAACCGCGTGATGCAGGCCATGCTGCAGATGGTCAAGCTCGACATCGCTCAGCTCGAAGCGGCAGCGGAGCGGGTTTGATCCACGTGCCGAAGTTGCGAGCGCACAACATCTCGATCTCATTCGACGGGTACGCCGCAGGACCCTCCCAAGATCTCGAGCACCCGCTCGGCGTCGATGGAGAGCGGCTCCACGAATGGGCGTTGGCGACCCGAACGCTGCGTCGGATGCTCGGGATCGATTCCGGTGACATGGATCCTGGTGACATGGATCCGGGTGACATGGATCTCGGTGACAGGGATCTCGATGACGAGTTCGCGGCTCGCGGCAATGACGGGATCGGCGCCACGATCATCGGGCGCAACATGTTCGGGCCGGTCCGTGGACCGTGGGGGTCGGACGAGTGGACGGGCTGGTGGGGCGACGAGCCGCCCTACCATCACCCGGTCTTCGTGTTGACGCATCATCCTCGTCCGCCGATCGTGATGCTCGGCGGTACGACGTTCCACTTCGTCACTGACGGGATCGAATCGGCGCTGCAGCAGGCCTTCGAGGCAGCCGGCGGGCAAGACGTGAGATTGGGCGGTGGGGCCGACACGATCCAGCAGTACCTGCGCGCCGGGCTGCTGGACGAGATCCACGTCGTCGTGGTGCCGGTCCTGCTCGGTAGCGGCGAACGGCTCTTCGATCGGCTCGACGGCGGCCCGGTCGGATTCGAATGTGCCGAGTTCGTCAGCTCGCCGGCCGTCGTCCACGCCCGTTTCGTGCGAGTCGACCCGGCGTAGCAATTCGATGGCGGTGGCTCGCCGGCGTCGTCAGCGTTGCGGGCAGATCAGGAACTTCTGGCCGGTTGCTTGACGGGCGTATGTCTTGATCGCCTCGAGGTCGAGCGCCCCTGCCAAGGAGACCTCGTCGGTGTAGTGGCTGGCGAAGGTCGTCGTGAGCTCGTCGATCACGCGCTGGCGGAGGCGGGTCATGCCCTCGATGCCGAGCTTGCCGAGGAACGGCGTGAGCAGCCACCCTCCGATGCCCCACGCCATCCCGAACCGGCGCTGGAGCTCGGTCGGACTGCGGTCGAGCCCGCCATAGATGTAGACCTGCTTGTGCACGTCACTGCCGTAGCGGCTGTAACTGCCGGCCGTGGCGTTGGCGGCAGCTTCCATGCAGTTCAGGATCTGGCCGACGAGTGTGCCGCCTCCGATCGCATCGAACGCAAGCGTGGCGCCGGTGGCGACGAGCGCCGCTGTCAGATCGCGTTCGAACGTCGGCTCGCTCGAGTCGCAGATGTGGACGGCTCCCTGGGCCCGCAGGATCGCCGCCTGTTCGGGGCTGCGCACGATGCAGACCAACGGCACGTTGTCGGCCAGGCAGATCCGGTTCAACATCTGGCCGAGGTTCGATGCAGCGGCGGTGTGGACCAGGGCGGTGTGGCCTTCCATCCGCATCGTCTCGACCATCCCGAGTGCGGTCAGCGGATTGACGAAGCACGACGCGCCTTGCGCGGCGGTTGTTCCTTCGTGGAGCGGCATGCAC
>JAYVFI010000016.1:0-6642 GCA_043773365.1 Ilumatobacteraceae bacterium | reverse complement strand
GCCGGGTCCCGTGACGGTGAAGTTGCCCGTTGCATCGCCGCCGAGCGTGAAGTCGAAGGCGGTGGTATCGGTCCCCGGCAAGGTCACCTTGTCGATGATGATCGAGCCGCGCTGCGTGTTGGTGAACGTACAGGTCACCTTGTCGCCCGGTTCCAGGGTGATCGTCGCCGACGGGTTGGCGTACACCGCCGTCGAGCCATTGTTGGATTCGGTGAGAACGCTCGATGCCGAGCAGATCAAACCAGTCAGGTCCCAACCCGCCGGCACGAGTTCAGCGACGCTGTAGGTGCCGGCGACGAGCTGACCGCTCGAGACGGACTCGCCATTGCCGACCAGCAGGTTGGTGTCCGACCACGACGGGTTGAACTCGAACTTGGTGGCGGCCGGAGTGGTGCCGGGGATGGTCACCTTGGCGACGACGATCTCGCCGAAGGCCTCATTGCTGAACGTACAGGTGACGTTCTGGCCCCAGCCGAGGGCAATCGTCTTGCCGTTGGCGATGTCGGTCGTCGAGGCGTTGCCACAGTCGGCTCCGACCAAGCGCCACGCCGTTCGAGGGGTCTCGGTCAGGTCGAAGTCGCCCTGGTCGAGCGACGTCCACGTGAAGCCGGTCGGGCCGGATGCAACTGACTGGGCCGGACGACCAGACAGTGTGAACTCGAACGTACCCGATGGGTCGGCGATCTTGATCACCGTGATCGAGCCCTGCTTGCCGTTGACGAAGTTGCATGTCGACGTCGCCGCGTTGGCGACGCTGACGGTGCCACACGGCGTCGCGATCTGCGTCCACCCCGCCACGGCGGCTTCGGTCACCGCGTATGAACCGGGCGTGACGTAGGCGCTGAGCGTGTTCCCGCTCGCAACGCCTTCAGATGTCGTGGTCGTGATCGACTGACCGTTGATCAGCGTTCCGGGGACCGAGCTGGTGAACGTGAATCCGCCGGTGCCGCCGAACGTCGCCTTGGTGACCACGATGCGGCCCCGCGGAATGCTGATGCAGGCGTCGTCGGACCGAGGTCCGCTGGTCGCCGTGATCGACGCCAGGTTGAAGAGTCCATTGCCTCTTGTTGCGGTGACGCAGTCGGCATCGGTGGTCGTGACCGTCGGATCGGCGGTGAAGGTGACCGTGATCGTGTAGGTATGACGGCCGCCGGCGCCGATCGCCGCCGAGCCTGTCGTCGCTCCGGACGTCGAGGTCGTGATCGCCACGGATCCGACGCCGGCATTGCTGCCGGTCGCGCCCGTGACGTGAACCCACGACGGGAACCCGAACGAGTCGGTGAGCTGGTACGAACCGGGTCCCGTTCCAGCGTTGTCGACAACGATCGAATACGCCACGCTCATCGAGTGATCGGGATTCACCGTGACGGCGCCGACCACATCCTTCGTGATGGAGATGATCGGATTGCCGAACGCCACGCAAGCATCGGCCTGGTCGACCTTGACCGTATCGACGGCGAGGTCGACGTGGTTCCAGGCGCCGTGCCCGGAGGCGGTGCAGGCCCGGTCGGCAGGTGTCGCCGTGATCGCCAGCCGCACCCGCGCGCTCACGGTCCACACCAGATCGCCGCGAGCCGGGATCGAGCCACTGAAGAGATTCGTGTTCGTCGTGCCGTTCCAACCTGCGGTCGACGAAGCGCCACTCACGACCGGCGAACCAACGAGTGTGAGCGCAGCCGGGAAGCCGAACGCATCGGTGACCGAGATGCTCTCGGCAACATAGGAATCGCTGTGAGCGGTGACCGTGTACGACACGTCGTACTGATCGATCGTGCCGGGCACGAGGGTCGGTGCAGCCACTGCGGTCTTGTCGATCGTGACAGGCCCGCGCTGATGGTTGACGAAGGTGCAGTTCACCGTCTGGCCGGCGGCAACCGTGACCTGGATCGTCTGCGCCACGAGATCCTGATTCGCCTCGTTGTCGCACACGATGTCGACCAGGCTCCAATCGGCATCGACTGGTGGTGCCAGTTCCGTGATCGTGTACGTACCCGGAGCGAGATCCCCGGTGCTCACTGCCGCGCCCGGGATCGTGAGACCGGTCAGGTTCGGCGTCGTCGTCGGCCCAGCGATCGAGAAGCCGAAGGCCTGTGCGGAATCACCCGGAAGCCCTGCCTTGTCGATCGAGATCCGACCGTTCTGCGTATTCGTGAAGGTGCAGGTGATCACCGAAGCGGCCACCGTCTTGACGGTGATCGAGCCGCCGGACGGAGTCGCGTTGGCCGGATCGTCGCAGTCGAGACCCGTCAGGTTCCAGCCCGGGGTCGCCGCCTCGGCGAGTTCGACAATCGTGACGTCGGTCCCTGGCGTGAATGCGATCACGCTCGAGGATCCGCCGAGTGCGACCGACACCGGTGTGCCGTTGGCGGTGAAGTCGAACGTGGTCGGCGCACCGGTGCCGGCCTTGACGATCTTCACGCCTGATGTGGCGTTGGTGATCACGCATGATGCCGGCGCGATTGCGACGTTGCCGAGACTCGCCGGTGGGATCAAGAAGTCATTGCCGGTGTAGGCGCCGTTCTGGTAAATCACAACACTCGTGACCGCCGGTGGGCTGACGAAGATGTCGGTGTAACTGCACACGATCCGATTCAGCGTCCAACCCGACGGGATCGCGTCCTCCACGATCCGATAATCACTCTGCGAGATCACGTTCGACCAGTTGTGAACACCGCCGATCAAGATGTTCGCATCGAACTCGGCGAAATTCGCATCCGGTTCCGTCGACGAACCCGAACCACCCAAATTCACCGCCAACGACCCATCATGGACAACATCGAGATCAGCAGCGCTGATCTGCGGGCTCTGATCAACCACATAATGGAACGAAGCAGCCGAACTGACACCCGCCGGACTCGAGACCTTGTTGACAGCGAGCGCACCACAGTTCGAGATCAACAGCGGCTGAACCTGCACCAGATCCTTGACCGCCGAACTCAAATCGCCACCCGTGATCGCAGCCGCCTGACCACTCACATTGACACCCCGACACGTCGACTCGGACACGATCCCGAGTGGCGTCAGGTTGAGAGCGACCTCGCCGTAATCCAGCGCAGCACGACCGTCGATCGCCGACGCCTGCATCACCTGCGGGGTCCACACGCCGCCGATCAAGCGATGCATCACGATCGAGACGGCACCGCTCGAAGGGTTGAAGTCGAACACGAACAAGTAGTCGCCGTTGAGGTCGCCTCCGGTCGGCGGCAAACCATCACCATCGTCGAGGTACAGCATCGCCTGCCACGTGCCGTTACCACCACACTTCTCATAACCGACATACAGCACGTCGTTGATCTGACCATTCACATCAACCTTCTCAGCAGCGATATCGACCCAGTTGATATCGGTCTTGCCGTTCGGGTTGGGACCACCCGTCGGCCACACCGGACCATCAGAGATCTTGGTACCACCCGACGCCGTGTCATCAGCAGCCAACGAACAACCCGAAACACCACCCTGATCGACACTGCGATGGTTGTAATACAACCCCGTCGTCGCCAACCCGTCCGGCGTCACACCAGGCCCGTACCCGGCGTCGAAATCATTCGGCCCGGCTGGATTCCCATCAATCGCGAACGCCGTCGTCGGAACGAACGCGGCCCCTGTCGCCGCAACCGGCAACGCTTGGATCGCACCCACCGCGACCGGCGTACCCAACACCAACGCAACCAGCAAACGCACCCATCGGTTGAAACCCGGCTTGGCGTCCTTGGTCCTGGTCATCGTCGCCGTATCGAAGGTCGTCGAATTCATGTGTCTGCTCCTGGTGGTCCGGCGTGGAGATCCGCCAATGCAATCTCCGAGGTGAAACGGACCGCTCAGGTGGTGGAGTGATGTGGTCGAGTCATTGTGGTCGACTCTGGTGCCCGAGAGGTACGTGTGGTCTACGTTCAGTGTCTCGCTCGCGTGGGGCCGATGTCAAAGTTATTCACACTATTGGCGAAGATCTGCCCGGAAAGACCGCTGTGCGTGGTACGGAAGCCACACAACGTCCGTAAAGAGTCAGGTTTCTTGATGGAGGCCACCATCGGGCAGCTCGCCCAAGGGGTGTTGGTCTCGGTGCCGCGCCGGCGCGTGACCATTACGATCACACCCCGAAACACCACCCAGACCGAACTCGTGAACCTCAAGTTGGCGGTCGTAGATCGAGGGGTCGAACCGATCCGACGGGGTGACCGTGACCAAGGATCGGCTCACCGAGCTGGCGCGGATCAACCGCGACGCCGGCAACGGCCAACGCCGCTGCCAGCACGATCCCAGCCGCTCGCGAGCTCCCGTCGGAGATCTTCACCGCCGCCGCGCGACCGTCGGGGAGCGCCGCCGCGAAGACTCCTTCGGCACCGTCTTTCGCCAGCAAACCAGGAACGAGTTTGATCAGTCGTGTTACGTCTCGGCGCTCACCGCCGACGAGTTCCGGGTGAGTGGTGATCGCCTCCCAGACTGCACCCTGAGCGACCGCAATCGATCGAAAGCCTGTAGCCAAGCCGATCAAGGAGACGACATGAGCGGGGGCTCCACAGCCGTCGACGCCGACATGCACGACGCCGCCCGCCAACTCGGCGATCCGCTCGGTGAGCGCGCGCTGTAGTGGATGCATCGGATCGAGATACGCGTCGATGTCCCACCCGTTGACGACGCACGTCGCCAGCATGGCGGCGTGCTTGCCGGAGCAGTTCATCTGGATCGGCGTCCGTCGCCCTCCTGCCGCCAGCAGGCCTTCTGCAGTCAGATCGTCGAGCGGGAAGTCAGGGGTGTTGGCGAGCGCTTCAGCCGTGAGGCCGGCGCCTGCGAGGATCCGCTCGACGACCGCCAGGTGGGCGATCGTGCCGTCGTGGCTGGCACACGCCAGGGCCAGCTCCCGAGAGTCGAGCCGTAGCCCGAGCCGCAACATCGCCTCGGCCTGGATCGGCTTGTTCGACGATCGCGGATAGATCGGCACCGACGGATCGCCCATCGACGACAGGACCGTGCCGTCGGCGTCGAGCACCACGACCGCGCCGAAATGGACGCTCTCGTCGTATCCAGACCGATCGGCGATTGCCACGGGAACGTACGTCTCCCGCGCCGCGGCGGTGTCCATCACGCGTCTCGTGCTCGTCGTCGCCGACCGGGCAGATTGATCTCGGTCAGTCGGTCTTCGACCACCTCGTGGCGATCGCCCCACTCACCCACGAGGGCCTGTGTCATCGCCGCCGCCGGGAGCGCCAAGATTGCACCAGCGGCGCCGAGGATCGAGTACCCGGCAAGCGCCGCACCGAACGCGACAGCGGGGTGCAACTCCATCGTGCGGGCCGTGACTCGGGGAGCGAAGAAGTAGTTCTCGACCTGTTGGTAGACGACGATGAACCCGAGCACGATGACCGCTTTGAGCGGCGAATCGAGGAATGTCAACAGCACCGGCAGAATGCCGGCGATGTACGTGCCGACAACCGGCAGGAACTGGCTCACCAGACCGACCCAAAGCGCCAGCGGAATCGGCGCCTGCACTCCCGCCGCCTGGAACACGATCCAGTGGAACAGCGCAGAGATCAACGCCAACAACGCCCGCGAATACAGGTACCCACCGGTCTTGTTGACCGCCAACTCCCACACGTCGAGGACCTTGCGTTGTCGGTCGGGTCTGAGCCGGCTGCAGATCGCCCGCCGCAGACGCGGGCCGTCGGCGACGAGGTAATAGGTGAACAACAAGACGGAGAGCGCCTGCAGGAATCCACTCAGCGCGACGAGTGAGAGCTGCACGACGTGGTCCTGTTGGCTGTTGATGAACTCCTGGACCGGTCCATTCTCGTCGTTGAAGTAGTCGATGACTTCTTGCGGATCGAGTTCACTGCCGAACGTCTCGTTGACGGCGTCGACCGTGTCTCTGATGTACGTCTCCGAGTTCTTGAGCAGATCGGCCACCTGTGTCCCGACGAGCGTGCCGATCGCACCCACGAACACGCCTGCCGCCAGGATGACGCCGATCAGGATCAATCCGGTCGCTCGCCCACGACGCCAACCGCGTCGACCGAGCCGGTTGACACCGGGCTCGATCGCCAGTGCCAGGAACATCGAGATCAACAGCAGGAGCACCAGCGAATCGACTCGAGACCATACGTTCTTGGCGATCCCGACCACGAGGAAGCCGACCCAGAAGACAATGATCGCTCGAACGACCCACGGCGGGACTCTCCCGGCATCGCTGTCAACATTGTTGATCTCGTCGGTCACCCCAGCGAGCGTAGTGAGAGCCGGCATTCAGGTTTGGGACACCGCCGCCAACGCCGCGCTGAGGTCGCCACGCCCGACGATCTCGATCCGTTCGAGTTGCAACCATCCCGACAACAGACGCAGTTCCTCGTACAACTCGCCGGCGACATCGCCTTCCGGAATCCCGGGCTCACCCCACGCGCTCTGAACGAGGAGCGTGCCGGTGGCGCGATCCGCTTTGAGGTCGACGCGGCCGACGAGTTCGTCGCCGAGCAGGAACGGCAACACGTAGTAGCCGTATTGCCGCTTCGGCTGCGGCACATAGATCTCGATCCGGTAGCGGAACCCGAAGATCCGCTCGGTGCGCTCCCGGTTCCAGACGACAGGATCGAACGGGCTCAGCAGCGCCCTTGCCGAAATCTTCCTGGGGATCGCCGCCTCCGGATGCATGTA
>JAYVFI010000015.1:0-14147 GCA_043773365.1 Ilumatobacteraceae bacterium | reverse complement strand
TCGGCCGCTTTGTCCTGGGCGAGCGAGAAACGCACGGTCACATCGACCGACATAGAACCGCCGCCCTTGGCGATCACGGTGACCGAGTCGTCCTTGGCGAGGTCGCCCTCGTCTGGCGCCCGGAGCATCGAGAGCTCCTGCGTGCGGGTCGAGAACTCGGTGATCTCCGTCCACGGCTCGGTGATGTGGAAACCCGAGTTGAACGGGGCGCCGACCTTGCCGAACGTGGTCGGGATGCCGACCGTGTTGGCCGGAACGACACGCACGAACGACGACAGGAACAGCACCGCGCCGAGCACGATCGTCGCCAGGGCCCCCAGCGAGACCAGCTTGGAAACCGCCGAGCGGATCGTCGTTTGCTGATCGCTCGACTTGTTCATCGTTCGCACGACGACCAGTGCGATCAACGCTCCGACCACAAAGAACAGACCTAATACGAAACGTGCCATCGATGGTTCAGTGACTCCAGTCAGTTGAGATTGCAAGCTTGAGATTGCAAGTGAACACCGTTGCAACGCCGATCGACGTGTGCTTATGCCCAGACGTGACGTCACATGGCGTGACGTTGTGGCGTGACGTTGTGGCGTGACGTGGCATCGAGCCGAAACGGCTCGGAACCGATCGCTGAAAATTCGCGAACAACCGGGTCCGGGTGTTTCGAGCCTGCCGGAATGCGGCAGGCTATGCACCATGAGTGATGCAGAACTCCCCACCATCGACGAACTCAAGCTGCGGCTGACGCCCGTGCAATTCCAGGTCACCCAACACGCCGGTACCGAGCGACCGTTCACGGGTGAGTACTGGGACTCCAACGAGCCCGGCACCTACCACTGCATCGTGTGCGACACCGAACTGTTCGACTCGGAGACCAAGTTCGACGCCCACTGCGGATGGCCGAGCTTCTACCAATCGATCGGCGAGGGCAAGATCGAATACATCGACGACAACACGCTCGGCATGCGACGCACCGAGGTGCGTTGCATGAAGTGTGGCGCCCACCTCGGCCATGTGTTCCCCGATGGGCCGCAACCGACCGGTAACCGCTACTGCATCAACTCGGCCAGCCTGAACTTGATCAAGCGTCCGCGCTAACTGGCGATCACGGTGCCTTCGAGCTCGCGGCGGATCAACTTGCCGGCCGCGTTGCGCGGCAGCTCGTCGAGGAAGATCACCTTGGTCGGACACTTGTAACGGGCGAGGTAGTCGAGGGCGTAGTCGATCAACGAGTCCTCGTCGAGGTCGACGCCAGGCTTGAGCACCACGAAAGCCTTGACGGCCTCACCGGAATGTGGGTGCGGGACGCCGATCACGCCGACCTCGGCGACCCCGGGATGACTCGCCAAGACCTCTTCGACCTCGCCAGGGAACACGTTGAACCCCGACACGATGATCAAATCCTTGGCGCGGTCGACGAGGTACAGGTAGCCGTCGTCATCGACCATCCCGATGTCACCGGTCCGCAGCCAGCCGTCCTGCAGCACGCGGGCGGTCGCCTCCGGCTCGTTCCAGTACCCGAGGAACACGTTGTCGCCGCGCACGTAGATCTCGCCGGCGTCTCCGACCGGGACCTCCTCGCCATCGTCGCCGACGATGCGGAGTTCTTGACCGACGAGCGAACGCCCGACCGACCCGTAGCGGACCGCCAGACCGGCCGAACTGGTGACGATCGGCGAGGCCTCGGTGAGGCCGTAACCCTCACGAATCTGGACGCCGAACCGCTGCTCGAACCGCTCCGCCGCCGACACGGGCAGCTTCGAGGCGCCGGACAACGCCAGTCGCACCGAGGCGAACGAGTCGGCGGGCAGCTCCTCGAAATGCGAGAAGGCGACCCACATCGTGGGTGCACCAGGAACGATCGTGACCTTGCGTTGCACGATCGATTCGACCGCCGTCGCCGGGTCGAAACGTTGCACGAGCAACACCGTGGCGCCGACCGACAGCGACAGACCGAGCATCACGTTGAGCCCGAAGATGTGGAACAACGGAAGCACGCCGTAGACGACATCACCGGGGCCGGTGTGCTCGCGGGCCGACAAGCCCTGCTCGATGTTGGCCAGCAGATTGGCGTGGCTCAACATCGCCGCTTTGGGTTCTCCGGCGGTGCCGCTCGTGAAGATCATGGCGGCGAGATGCCCCGGCTCGAGATCGACGATCGGAACAGGATCGGCCGCCAGCAGATCGGCGAGGTCGACCGCCCCGGCCGTTACCTCACCCTCGGTGATCACGACCAACTTCAATGACGGAATCGAACTCAGATCGACATCGGCCCACGCCGCGCTTGCGGCAGACCCGACGACCGCCGCAACCGGCTCGACGACGAGCAATTCACGCTCGATCTCGGCGGCCGGGCTGGTCGGATTGAGTGGCACCACCACAGCACCAAGACCGAGAACGGCGAAGTACGTGATCACGAAGTCCGGGTTGTTGCCGCACAGGATCGCGACTCGGTCGCCGCTGTGGACGCCCGCTCGTGAGAGCCCGCCGCGCACGCGACCGACTTGGTCGACCAGATCGGCATAGGAGGTCTCCCGGTTCCGGGAGATCAAGGCGATCAAATCGGCGTCGTGCCCCTCAATGATTCGAGCCAGATTCACCACGCCGGCCAGCGTAGTGACCGTGGGCTGGTCACAGGCGCACGAGTGAGATGATCCCTGCAATCAAGATTGCTGCAAGCAACAGGCCGAGCGTGAGCGTGGTGGCTGGGCGCATCTCGTCAGATTACCGGCGTGACAGCGTGACGGCGGTTTCGACGCCGGTCTGGTCGTCGAGGGCAACCAGCACGATCTGGTCGCCGGCGCCGATCCCGAGTTCCTCCGCAGCGGAACGCTGATCGAGGCTGATCGCCAGCATGCCGTACGAGTCGAGCACCAGGCCGACCGCCCCGGCCGAGAGTTCAGCGAACGACGTGGCCCGCTCGGCACGTCGGAACGTGACGCCGTCCGGATCAGAGGGCCGACCGATCTGGAGCTGGAGTTGCGAGCCCCACTTCGGCAACATGTCGTCAGGCCCGACGTTGAGTTGGCAGTTTCCGAATCGATCGACCCACAGCACCTCCGTCACGAGACCGTCGCCGTCCTCGCGTGGCAACGGGATCGTGCCGGGCAGCAGGAGAATCGGGTCGACCTCCGGACCAAGCTCGCCGAGCTCGACGCCGTTGCAGATGTGGGCAGCCGCCGGAGCGAAGATGTCGCGTCCCGCGAACGTGGCTCCGGCCGCTTCGAGCTGGAAGTCGGTGTTGGTCAGCTCGAACGCCCGCTCCGCCCCGCCTGCCATGGCAACGGCTGGCGCCAGCAGTCCGTTGTCGGGACCGATCACCACGCCTGCTCCCCCGGCGACCTCGATCGCGATCGCTCGACGCGCCGTCCCGACACCGGGGTCGACGACTGCCAGTACGACGCCGCCGGCGACGTACCCGATGCAGCGAGCAAGCGCCAGCGACCCGGCCCGCACGTCGAACGGTGCAATCTCGTGGGTCAGATCGATCACGCCGACGTGTGGCGCAATATCGCGGATCACCGACTTGACGACACCGACGAACTCATCGGCTGTGCCGTAGTCGGTCAGGAACGAAACAGTGTCGAATCGAGGCACGCAAGCGACGCTACCCGGACATGCCCTCGCCCCGACCGGACGCGACGAGGGCCGGCGTCAACCCCCCGATGACACCGGCCCACGTCCGCGCAGACCGGCTGACGCCGGTGCGCTCACTGGGCGACACTGTAGAGCACCGAATGGCATGTGAAAAACGTCACATGAGGTTTTGTCGGACCCTGATTTCTCGGAACCTACGGTCGTCCGAGTTCACGGCTGCGTTCGGTTGCTGCCTGGACGGCGGCGATCATCGCCGAGCGCACCGCGCGTTCCTCCAGCACCCTGACCCCGGCGGCCGTCGTGCCACCCGGCGAGGTGACCATCGCCCGCAGGCCGGCCGGGTCACCACGTTGCGACAGCAACGCTGCCGAGCCGACCAGGAGTTGGGCGACCATCCGCTCGACATCTGCTCGAGCGAGCCCTACGTCGACTCCGGCGTCGATCAACGCTTCGGCCATCAGGAAAACATACGCAGGTCCCGAGCCGGTCAGCCCCGTGACGGCGTCGAGTTGCGACTCCGCCACGCGCACGACCAGGCCGACTCCACCGAGAATCCGTTCCGCCCAGGCCAGATCGTCGTCATCGGCACCAGGACCTCCGGCAAGGCCGGACACGCCCTGCCCGACCAGGGCGGGAGTGTTCGGCATCGTTCGCAACACCGCAACCCCGTCGCCCACTGCGGCACAGATCGTCTCGGTGGTCACCCCGGCGGCGATCGACAGCACCCGCTGCGCGCCCGCCGCGGCCGCTGCCCCGGCGACGGCGGCGACGTCGTACGGCTTTACTGCCAACACCGCCGCGGAGCACGACGGCACGGTGTCAGTGATGGTGACGCCCGGGAACTGCCCAGTGAGCACCGCCCGCCGATCGGCGAACGTTTCGACGACGGCGACATCGGCGCGGGCGACCGAACCGGATTCCAACAGCCCGGTCAACAGCGCCGCCCCCATGTTTCCGCCACCGATGATCACGAGATCGAACACCATTCCAGCGACGATAGAGCACGCACCGACAGTGGAGGGCGCCATCGTCACCGTTGGCTGCTCGTGGTTGTCCGGGCGGTCGGAGCTTCCGACTTCCCCGATACGCCGCCCGGACATCCGACATGGGGGACGCGAGATCGACGAAAGGGAAACACGAACCGGGAGCCGGCATCCGAGGCCTACTGAGGGAAGCGGCTGGCAAAAGCCAACCTGAGCAATGGTTTGAACGCTGCTTCGACCGTTGCGTACAACGTGCCCAGAATCCGGTCGAGTTCGTCGATGTTGACCGCTGTATCGAGCAGTTCGCCACGCAGGTAGATCGCGTTCTCCAAGCCGATCGAGAAATGGGCGCCGACGAGTTCATCATTGCGACGCAACAACTGTTCCATCACGGCTTCGAGATTCTCCTCGGGAGCCGGCATCACGTATGTCTCGTACCGCAGCGTGCGTTGGCCGAGCGTGATCCAAACCGTCGTGAAATCCTTTTCGTCGCCGAGCATCCGGACGTACCAGCGCGGTTCACCGAACGACGTGTCGTCACTGGTGCCACGGTCGATCGATGCGATCAAGGGATTGTCGATCGCGAACTCGGTCAGCCAGCGATCGATCCGTAGCCGCAGATCTCCAAGCCGATCACCGTCGTGGATGTCAGTCACTCCAGCCCCCGTCACTCCAGCACAGTTACGAACAGGCGACGAGTTCGCGCACCGTGAGGTCAGCGTAGAGGCGCCGCAACCGGGCAGCTGCGAAGCCCCAAGTATAGCGACTCGCGCGGCGGGCCGATGCGTGCGCCATCGAGTCGGACATGGCCGGATCGTCGAGAATCTGGGCGATCGCGTGGGCGAACAACGCCGGATCGCGTCGAGGAACCAGAAAACCGGTCTCACCGTGATCGACGAGCGAGAGCAGTCCTCCGACGGCGCTGGCGACGACCGGGATTCCGCACGCCGCCGCTTCGAGCGCGACCAATCCGAAACTCTCGCTGCGACTCGGCACGATCACGACATCGGCGGAGCGGTAGTACGTCGAGAGGATGTGGTGGGGCTGGGGTGGCACGAATCGGACCTGATCGTGGAGTCCGAGTTCGTCGATCAACTGGCGGGCACGCTCGAACTCGACGTCACCCTGGAGCCCGCTCGACCCGCCGACGATCAGCAGCAGCGCATCTCGTCGCCCGAGCGTCTGGAGGGCCCGAATCGCCACGTCGGGACCTTTCAACGGCTGGATCCGCCCGACGAACAGGATCACCGGAACGTCTTGGGGCAGGTCGAGTGCCGTGCGCGCGCCAGCTTGCTCACCAGGCGCGAAAAACGCATGCTCGACGCCTGGAGCGACGATCTCGATCCGGCCCCGCGGATCGCCGTACAACCGACGGAACTGCTGCTCCTCCTCGACGCAGCTCACGCAGATCGCATCGGCACAGTTGATGATCTCGGTCTCGGCACGGTCGCGCCATACCGGCTCCGGATCGCCGCCTTCGGCCTTGACCCGAGCCAGGGTGTGGAACGTGGCGACGAACGGAATGTCGAGGATGTGCTTGATCTTGTGGGCGACGACACCACTCAGCCAGTAGTTGGCATGGACGACGTCGGCGCCGCCGTTGGCGGCGAGGTGCTCGAGGACCCCATCGGTGAACTCGTCAACGACCTCGGCCAAGGCTTCTTTCGGCAGGTTGTGCGGGCCGGCTTCGATGAACACGACCTTGTGGTTCGGCTCGATCGAGACCTCGTGGGGGAGGTCGGCCCTGTCGGCGCGGGTGTAGGTCGTGCACTCGACCCCTGCCTGGGCGAGCGACGAGACCATCTCACGGACATAGACGTTCATCCCGCCGCTGTCGCCGGAACCAGGCTGCAGCAGCGGAGACGTGTGTAGGGAGATCACAGCGACTCGACGCATCAGAACTACAAACGCTACTCACTCGGTCAACATTCCCCGAATCGACAGGCGCGCTACAGGTCACCGATCCCGGGCGACGAAGCTCTCATACACGTTGAGCAATGCCGACTTCTGTTCCGATGTCAGCACAGGATCGTTGTCGATCGCTTCCGGCACGGTGCTCGCCGGGCGACCGTCCTCCGACAAGATGCCGGCACGCACATACAACGTTTCGACGCTGATCCGAAGCGCGTTTGCGACCTGCTGCAGAATCTCGGCGGAAGGCTTTCGCAGCCCTCGCTCGATCTGTGAGAGATATGGATTGCTGACGCCGGCGACCGCAGCCAGCCGCCGCACCGACATCTTGGCTCGCTCGCGTTGACTGCGAATGAACGCGCCGACATCAAGTGGGTCGAAACCTGGCTCGTCGGCCATCTCAGTCGGACACGTCAGGCCAGCAGGCCATCGACTGACGCCTCGCCGTCACGGTATCGACGGACGAGTTCGGCGCTCAACGCGTCGAGTAGTTCATAGCGCTCACGCCGATCATCCGAGACCTTGCGCTCGAACGACGTGAGTTCGTGCTCCAAACCCCGGAGTTCGTCGGCATCCAACTGATCCAGGCGACTGAAACCATGCGCTGCACACACCGCGTCGAGGTCGTTCGACAACTCGTTGTCGGACAGGTTCTCGATTGGCCGCGGCGGTCTTGCGACACCGCTCGTCAATTGGCTCGACAGGACGACTCGCAGCTCACTCGGAAGATCCTCGTGTGCCTGTCCTCGTTCCAGCCGATGCAATTCGGCACGAACGAGATCGACGCGAGCCTGGGCGACGCGTCGGACGTACGAGACGACGTCGTCTTCGTCCTGCATCTTGTTCCTGGTCGCCCGCAACTCGTCGAGCGAAAGCGATCTTGGGTCATCGGTATTCAACATGATCCTCCTGATACTGGCGGGAGCACTGCCAGTTCGTCGGCTGCGCCGATCTCGTCGTTGTCTGTTGCAGGTTCACCATTGACCCACACCTTGCAGGTCTTGAGCACGGCTGCGAATGTCGCGCCATACCGCTGACTGGCCTCGGTGAGGACTTCTCCGACCGTGACTCCCGGCAATTCGTCACGCCCGGTACCCGCCGCATCGCGAGCCGAAGCGAAGAGCCGAACAATTGCCATCTTCCCTAGCGTACTTGTGTCGGTACTCTGCGTTGGGATGCTTGCCCGATCGGTCACGATGTTGTTGCTCCGACACGGACAAAGTGAGTGGAACGCCGCCGGACGCTGGCAGGGAATCGCCGATTCGCCACTCACGGACCTCGGACGCCACCAGGCCCGCCAAATCGGTGAACTGCTCGCAGCAGCCGAAATCCAGTTCTCGAACGTGTGGTCGAGTGATCTCGAGCGTGCCTGGCAGACGGCGTCGATCATCGGCGAGATCTTGGGAGTCGACGTGAGGACCGATCCGATGCTTCGTGAGGCCCACGCCGGCGAGTGGGAAGGCATGACTGCCGGCGAGATTGCTCGTGACTGGCCTGGACACCTCGAGCAACACCTCAGGCCTCCGGGATTCGAGTCGTTCGAATCGGTCGTCGCGCGGGCGCTCGTCGGCTTGCGGGCGATCGCCGCTGCCGGCGACCAATCGGACGGGTTTGCACTCGTGGTCGCGCACACCGGGCTGATGCGGGCGATCAGACGCCATCTCGGCGCCGAAGAGGGGCGGATTCCGAACCTCGGAGGTGCGTGGCTCACGATCCACCCGCCGGCGACCGGTCCCGACTCATCCACCGGTGATCCCCTCGATACCAGCGGGATCGTGATCGGAGACGTTTTCGATCCGGCTGGGATTGCCGTCACGGGGGTCGACATCCATGGGGAGGACCCCGGCCATGAGGCCGACCAACCCGACACAGATCGCACCCCCGAGCAATGAACGCCGCGCCGTGCGCTCGTCGAGATGGCGGGCGCACAGGTGGGCGTCGGTGGTCACCGGTTTCGGCGTCGTGAACAAGGTGTACACGGCCCCGAGCGCCAGCAGCGTCGCAACCATCAGTGTCGAAATCCGGCCGTCCCGTGACATTGCCGGGAGACCGTGTGTCCAACGGTCGCTGATGCCGCGCAAACCGATCGCCAGATTGATCACGACGACGGTCGCCACGGCGCCGGTCCATCGACGCGGGGCGAGACCGTCTCGATCGACCCGGGAGACGACTTCGCCGACAGCGGCATAGGAGTACCGAACACGATCACCAATTCGAATCCGGCCCTCGCCGAGCAGGACATGGCTGATCGAAGTCGCGACCATCGCCAGCGCCGCACCGGCGAGCGCCCAAGCGGGCGGGTTCGAGAACGGAGCGAGGCCCAACAACAGGGCGGCGGCGCACGTCAGCACCATCAGCAACCGACGTGGGCCGTCGAGCAGCACCGCCGCGATGGCGACACCCGCAAGGTCTCTCGGCGGACGACCCGCACGCGCCCGATGGGCGACGGCGCGAACGTCGCCGTGGAGGTCACTCGATCGAGCCCGACCGACGAGGTCGGCAACGGCGAACGGGAAGCGCCGAGCGGAATCATCGCCAAGCTCTGACTCAGGCCCGTCGTCGTGGTGGGACACGATTCCGACCGAAATCGCAATTCCGATCGCCACCGAGGCGAGTTCGAGCGCGAACATGGCAAGCGAGATCGGGTTGCCCGCCACGTTCGGCAAGCGCCACACCAACCAGGTCACCCCTCCGCCGGCAGACGCCGCTGACGCGACGAGGCCTGCAACCCGACGAGCCGATGTCGTCAGTTGCAGATTCGACGTTCGATTTGTCGATCCATGTGTGGTCCTGGTCTCGACGAGGGCCATCAGGTCCGCCATTTTTCGGGGGCTGCTCGGTTGGCAACCATCACCTCGTCTATCGGCAGCCCTGGATGGCGCTTGAGCGACGGAATACCGATCGGGTCAACAATGCGGGCGATATCGTCATGCCCCGTGGGTACCGCAAAGCGTGAACGTCAAAAGGCCAATCGAGCACAACGCCTTCAGGAAGAGGCGAAAGCGGCGCGGGTCAGTACCGTCAAGCGCAACACGCTCCGGTGGCTGGTCGTCGGCCTGGTTGCAATCGGTGGTGTCGTCCTGATCGCCGCCCTCGGAGGAGCGTTCAGTGGCGACGACACTCCGAGCATCGACATCACCACGCCGCTGACCCTGCCGACATCACTTCCGACATCGCTGCCTGATTCGGTGCCCGATTCGGTACAGGAGTCAGTCCCGACTTCGACCACAGCAGCTCCCTGACAACCGTCGCCGGGGAATCCTTGGGACTGATGCCGGTTTCGTTTTTCAATCTGTCAGTATCCTGCTGGGCATGATCAACTTGAATCGCCGCGCTGGTGGCGCCGCGCTCATCGTCTCATTGTTCCTGTTTGCCAGCTGCGGCGACCCGGAGGCGGGGCCTGTCCTCGACTCGGGTGACGCAGTCGAATCGGCCGGTTCCGCAAGCACCGGCACCGACACCGGCACCGGCACCGGCACCGACACCGACACCGACACGACGATCGCAGAAGACCCGGCTGCACGCACGAAGCCGTCCGTCTCGATTCCTGCAGAGCTCCCGACCGAACTGGTGATCACGGATCTGTTCGAGGGCACGGGGGATCCGGCGAAGCAGGGCGACACGGTCGAGGTGCAGTACGTCGGCGTCCGCTCGGCGGATGGCACGGAGTTCGACAACAGCTACGAACGCGGCACACCGTTCCCGGTGGTGTTGGGTGCGGGTGGCGTGATTCCTGGTTGGGAACAAGGCCTGCTCGGTGTCAAGGCCGGCGGTCGACGTCAGCTGGACATGCCTTCCGATCTTGCCTACGGGGATTCAGGCGCCGGCAGCACCATCTTGCCGGGCGATGCGCTGTCGTTCGTGATCGACGTGATGTCGGTCACTCCCAAGCCGACCTTGGCGCCGCGGGCCGATGCCAGCGAATGCCCGGCGACCGACGGCTCCGAGGCCGCGCAGCAAGTGTTCACGGAGTACCCGCCGACCTGCATCGACGTGAAGAAGAAGTACACCGCCGAGATCGTGACGAATCTCGGGGCGATGACGGTCGAACTCTACGCCGACAAGGCCCCCTTCGCCGTCAACAGCTTCGTCACCTTGGCCCGCTACCACTACTTCGACGGCATCTCCTGCCATCGCATCATCCCGCAGTTCGTCGCCCAGTGCGGCGACCCGAGCGGTGACGGCACCGGCGACCCCGGCTACAGCTTCCCCGACGAACTGCCACAGGCGGGCGACTACCAGATCGGTTCCTTGGCGATGGCCAACTCGGGGCCTGACACCAACGGGAGCCAGTTCTTCGTCATCACCGGCCCCAACGGCGTCGCCCTGCCGCCCTCCTACACGCTGTTCGGGATGGTCACCGCGGGTCTCGATACGACCGTTCCGGCCCTCGATGCAGTCGGTAATCCGAACTCCAACGGCGTCCCGCCGCTCGAGCCGGTCACGATCGAGTCAGTGACGATCACCGAGGGCTGACACTCCCAGAGCCGACCAGTGGGTGGCGCAGCACGTCGCACCCGCCGTTCCACGGGTCGGAACCGGGAGCGCTACTGTGAGACCACCGGCGCTTGCGTCGGCCGAACCAGGAGGACCAGCGTGACCGCACCCATCATCGTCGGCGTCAACGACACGGATACCGCACGCCGAGCTGCCTTCTCCGCTGCCAATCTCGCCGTGGCGCTCGACGCGCCGCTGCACCTCGTGATGGCAGTCAGCAAGACCAAGCCCCAGGCAACGGCCGGCGGCGGCGAACACTGGCAGATCGACTGGCTGTCGTCGGCTGAGCAGTTCCTCGATGCCTTGATCGGCGAACTGCCATCTCGCAACTCGACCCGCAGTGTCAGCCTCAAGGACCCGGCAACGGCAATGTGCGAGGAAGCCAAGAAGTTGAACGCCCGGATGATCATCGTCGGCAATCGCCGCATGCAAGGGATCTCGCGAGTGCTCGGGGCGGTCGCCAGCGACGTGGCACGACACGCCCCCTGCGACGTCCTGATCACCTACACGGCCGGCGACTGACGCGGCCCGACCTGGGATTTCGAATGGTCGTGGTGGGGGACGATCGTGACCGTGACACGCCAGACTGACATCGCCGCCCGATCCGGCGGGTGGATCTCGGCCAAGCGTGGCGATCTCCTGCGGGTCATCGACATCGAGGGCAAACAGGTCGCAGACATGTTCGCTGTCTGCGACGATGACCGAACCGAGTGGCTCAACGCCGGAAACACCCGGGCGGCGACACGCCGTCTGTTCCCGATCGTCGGTGAGTCGTGGGTGACGACGCGGTTTCGTCCGATCTTGACCTTCGTCGAGGACCATTCGCCCGGCGTCCACGACATGCTCTACCGGTCGTGTGATCCGTACATGTACGCCTACCGCGGCGCAGTCGGCTACCACGCCAACTGCCACGACAACTTTCTCGCCGCCGCCACCGACGCGGGGTGGGCGATGTCGAGTGTGCCCGACCCGGTCAACTTCTTCCAGAACACACCGGTCAGCGCCGACGGGCGAATCCTGCCCGAGTTCGGGGTCACCGAGGCCGGCGATGCCGTCGTGCTGCGGGCCGAGGTCGACCTCACAATGGTCGTCACCGCCTGCGCGATGGACCTCTCGGCGATCAATGGTTCGGTGTGCACCGGTATCCGACTCGAGGTCATCACAGACGCATGATCGAACGGGTCACCCCTGCCGGCAACAAACCTCGGATCTGATAAGACTCTTGGTCGTGGCGGAGCAGCCTTCATCAGCGAGAGCAGTTGTCATCGGCGGGGGGATCATCGGCTGTTCGACCGCATACCACCTTGCCAAGCTGGGTTGGACCGACACAGTGTTGGTCGAGAAGCATGAGCTCACGTCCGGGTCGACGTTCCACGCCGCCGGGCTCGTCGGGCAACTGCGGACGAGTGCCAACATCACCCAGCTGCTCGGCTATTCGGTCGACCTGTACCGCCGGCTGGAAGCCGAGACCGGGCAGGCGACCGGCTGGAAGATGAACGGGGGGCTCCGGCTGGCGTGCAACCCGCAACGTTGGGAGGAGGTCAAGCGCCAAGCCACGACGGCTACGTCATTCGGGCTCGACATGCATCTGCTGTCACCGAAGGAGGCCCAGGATCTGTGGCCGCTGATGACGGTCGACGACGTCGTCGGCGCCGCCTTGCTCCCGACCGACGGCCAGGCCAGCCCGAGCGACATCACGATGGCATTGGCGAAAGGCGCCCGCCAAGCCGGGGCGACGCTGCTCGAACACACCGAAGTGATCTCGATCGAGGTCGTCGACGACGTGATCAAGGCAGTCGTCACCGGCAACGGTCGGATCGAGTGCAGCATCGTCGTCGTCTGCGCAGGGCAATGGACCCGCCAGCTCGCAGCAACCGTCGGCGTCAATGTCCCGCTGGTTCCGGTGCAGCACCAGTACGTGATCACGTCGCAGATCGAAGGCGTCACCCGCGACCTGCCGACGTTGCGTGACCCTGACCGGCTCACCTACTACAAGGAGGAGGTCGGGGCGCTCGTGATGGGCGGGTACGAGCCGAACCCGATCCCGTGGGCGACCGGTGGGATCCCGAACGGCTTCAATTTCCAACTCCTCGACCCCGACTTCGATCACTTCGCGCCCACGATGGAACTGGCGATGGCGCGGGTGCCTGCCCTGCAGTCGGTCGGTATCCATCAGCTGATCAACGGGCCGGAGAGTTTCACACCCGACGGCAACTTCATCCTCGGCGAAGCACCCGAGCTGAAGAACTTCTTCGTCGGCGCCGGCTTCAACGCATTCGGGATCGCCGCCGGTGGTGGCGCCGGGATGGCCCTCGCCGAATGGGTCCACGGAGGAGTCGCCCCGTACGACTTGTGGGTCGTCGACATCCGGCGCTTCGGTCGCTCGCACCGCGACACCGACTGGGTCCGCGAACGCACGCTCGAGGCGTACAGCAAGCACTACACGATGGCGTGGCCGTTCGAGGAGCACCGCTCCGGGCGGCCGTCACGCGTGTCACCGCTCTACGAACACCTCGGCCGCCAAGGTGCCTGCTTCGGCGAGAAACTCGGCTGGGAACGACCCAACTGGTTCGCCGACGTCGCCGCCGGTGAAACACCCGACGACGAGTACACCTACGGCCGCCAGAACTGGTTCGCCGCCGTCGGACGCGAACACGCCGCGGCCCGCAACGCGGCGGTGCTGATCGACCAGACTTCGTTCGCCAAGTTCACGTTGAAAGGACCACACGCGGTCGACGCCCTCGACTGGATCTGTTCGAACAACGTGCGCAAGCCGGTCGGTTCTCTGACCTACACCCAGATGCTCGACGACAACGGTGGGATCCAGTGCGACCTGACCGTGGCTCGGGTCGCCACGGATGAGTTCTACATCGTCACCGGCACTGGTTTCGCGACCCACGACTACGACTGGATCTCGCGCAGCATTCCCGCCGGTCTGAACGCCCAACTGATCGACGTCACATCGGCCTACACCGTGCTGTCACTGATGGGGCCGGCGGCCAGAACGATCCTCGCATCGGTGACCGGCAGCGATGTCTCGCCGGCGGCATTCAAGTTCGGAACCCATCAAACGATCGGGATCGCGGGATGCCCGGTGCGGGCACTGCGAATCACGTACATGGGCGAGCTCGGGTGGGAGCTGCACCTGCCGGTCGAATACGCCGT
>JAYVFI010000014.1:0-58536 GCA_043773365.1 Ilumatobacteraceae bacterium | reverse complement strand
GCTTTCAACTTTTTCTTCCGGAGGACCGGTTCCGGATGATCTGTTGCGCCAGGCGCCGGGCGGTTGCATCGGCGTCGATCACGTCACTGACGGTATCTGGGACAGCTCCGTCATGCTCGTCAAGAACAGCAACACAGATGTCCGCGATCTGATTCCATCGCAGTCGTCCCGCCAGGAATGCCTCGACGGCGACCTCGTTGGCGGCGCTCAACCACGCCGGCGCGCTGCCGCCGACACGGCCTGCCTCGTAGGCCAGCGAGAGGCATCGGAACGTGGCAAGGTCAGGAGCTTCGAAGTCGAGTCGGGCCATTTGGGCCCAATCGATCCGGCCGAAGGGGGTGCTGATCCGGTGCGGGTAGCCGAGCGCGTACCCGATCGGCAGGCGCATATCAGGCAGGCTCAGTTGAGCGATCGTGGAACCGTCGGTGTACTCGACCATCGAGTGCACGACCGACTGCGGGTGGACGACCACCTCGATCGCGTCATAGGGGACCCCGAACAACTCGTGTGCCTCGATCACTTCGAGACCTTTGTTCATCAGTGTGCTCGAGTCGATCGTGATCTTGGGCCCCATCGACCAGGTCGGGTGAGCAAGCGCGTGTTCGACCGTCACATCGGCGAGGTCGTCGGCAGTCCGCCCTCGGAACGGACCGCCGCTGGCCGTGAGCACGATCCGGGCGACCTCGCGGGCGTTGTCGAACGAGGATCGCAAACACTGGTGAACGGCGCAGTGTTCACTGTCGACCGGCACCAGTTCCGCTCCCGGCGTCGCCCGCAACGGTTGAACCACCGGGCCGGCCGCGATCAAGCTCTCCTTGTTGGCGAGGCCGAGCCGTTTGCCTGCTCGCAGCGTGGCAACCGTGACCGCCAAGCCGGCGAAACCGACGACGCCGTTGATCACGACATCTGCCGGTTCTGCAAGCACCACCAGGTCGCCGACGACCTCCACTCCGGGTAGTGCCGCGGCGACTTCAGCGCGACGCGACTCGTCTGCCACAGCGACGACCTCAGGCCGGAACTCGCGTGCCTGTTGGATCAGCGCATCAACCGATGATCCGACCCCGAGGGCGACGACCTGATACCGGTCGGCGCCTTCCGCCCTGACGACGTCGAGGGTCTGGGTTCCGATCGATCCGGTCGAGCCAGCGATGGCGACACGAACCAGGCCCATCAACGGCGCGATCTCGGCGTCAGACTCGGGCGGTCCAGGGCTCGAGGATCACGGTCAGGTAGTAGACCGCGGGGAGCACGAACAAGAACCCGTCGAACCGGTCGAGGATCCCACCGTGCCCCTTGACGATCGAGCCGAAGTCCTTCACGTCGAGATTGCGCTTGAACATGCTCTCGACAAGGTCGCCCATCGGGGCCATCACCGAGATCACGATCGCAAGCAAGATCAGATCCTTGAGACTCGTCCAGGTGTCGCTCCGGTCGGCGATGTTGACGAGGATCATCGCGATGATCGTCATCAGTGAGCCGCCGATCAGCCCCTCGACGGTCTTGTGCGGGCTGATCCAGTGACGCAGTGGTGTCTTGCCGACGGACGAGCCGACCAACAGCGCACCGACGTCGTTGGCGACAACACCGAGGGCCAGCAGGAACAAGGTGTCCGTGCCACGATTCTGCGCCTGAGCGAGGGCGCTCCCGCTTTCCGTCGAGAAACGCAGGATCAACATCGCGAACGAACCGAGTAGCCCGATCCAGACGATTCCGAGCGTCGTGATCGACACGTTCGGCATCGGACCCGCTTCTACGCTGCGCGCCCCGATGAAGCTGCCGGCGGTCGCCATGAACCCGAACGCCAGGACGAGCGGGAGCGTGACGTCACCGAGCCAGTACGCCGCCAGCGGGGCGGCGACGCACGTCGCGATGCCAGGGAAGATGGCGGGTCGATAGCCCTTTTCCGAGACCTTGTCGTAGAACTCGACAGCTGCGAGTCCGAGGATCGCCGTGACGACGACAACCACGCCGACCCGCCGATCCCACATCAACGCCGCGATGAACACTGCCGCCAACAACAGCCCGACGGCGATCGCGGCGGGCATGTCGCGTCCCTTTGGCGCTGGTGGCGTGGTGCGCGCCCGAGACGGGGCCTGCGCCGGTGCACCGCGGCGACGTTGCGCCGCAGTTGGTGGCCGTCGCGGCATCCCCGACGGATCGGTGCCGATCGTGATACGGCTCGGCTCGCGGGGAACCGCGTCAGATTCGCCGGTTACTCGGCTGGTCTGGCCGGTGACTCGACCGGTCTGACCGGTCCTGCGGCTCGGGGCCTCCGACATGTCGCTCGGTCGATCCACTGGTTCGTCGTCCTTCCAGACCGGTGAGTCGGACGAGAACGACGACCAGACATCGACGTCTTCATGGCCGTGGTCGGGTTCGGCGGGCGTGCGGTGGGCTTCGAGCCGCGGGATCTCGCCAGTCGCCGGTTCGGTCCAATGCGGCAGCGAACCAGTATCGCCAGTGCCGAAACTCAAGCGGTCGCTGTTGTCGCGGTTCTCCTTGACAACTTCGTCCAAGTTCTGCGTGGGTTCGGCATCATCGAACAACGACCCGAACTCGCTGAAATCATCCGGATCTCGGCGATCCCGCCACATGTCGTCACTCATCGATGTATTCCTTTCCCCAAGAATCCCCGTGCTCAAGTGGTCGTGCGACCTTAGACCTCGAGCAACTCTTCTTCCTTGCGGCCGAATGCCTTGTCAATTCGCTCCACGTGGTCATGTGTGATCTTCTCGAGTTCCTTCTCGGCCCGTTCGAGGTCGTCTGCGGAGATCTCGTGCGCCTTCTCGGCCGACTCCATCGACTTACGGGCGTCACGACGGATGTTGCGGACGGCGATCCGGCCGTCCTCGGCCATGTTCTTGACGACTTTGACGTAGTGCCGGCGGCGTTCTTCGGTGAGTGGCGGAAAGTTGAGCCGGATCACGACACCGTCGTTGTTCGGCGACACCCCGAGATCGCTATCTCGAATCGCACGTTCGATCGGAGCGAGCGCCCCACGATCGTGCGGTTTGATCATCAACATCCGAGCCTCGGGGACTTGAATCGCAGCGAGTTGAACCAGCGGGCATGGAGCGCCGTAGTAGTCGACCAGCAACCGCTCGACCAGCGCCGGGGCGGCGCGTCCGGTGCGGACGCTCGAAAACAGACCCTGAACATGCTCCACCGCCTTGTCCATCTTCTCGATGGCATCGAGCAACGTTTCGTCAGTCACGTTCGAGAGCGTACCCCGGGGATTCACCCAAGATGAGAGATACACATTGGCGGCCGACCCGCACCAGGTCCGGTGGCTCGCTGATCAACTCGGTGTCCGCCTCGCACGGCACTTACGCATCGTGGATGATCGTGCCGACCTGACCACCGGTCAGAATCGACCGGAGCGCACCACGAGACGACATGTCGAAGACCACGATCGGCAACTTGTTGTCCCGGCAGAATGCGATCGCGGTGGCATCCATCACCTTGAGATTCTTGTTCATCACGTCCATGTAGCCGATTTCGTCGAACTTGACGGCGTCCGGGTTCGTCCTTGGGTCGGAGTCATAGACACCGTCAACCCCCGAATGGGTGCCCTTCAGCAGCGCGTCGGCTTCGATCTCTGCGGCCCGCAGCGCGGCGGCCGTATCAGTCGTGAAGAACGGGTTGCCAGTGCCTGCCGCAAAGATCACGACCCGGCCTTTTTCCAGATGGCGCACGGCTCGGCGCCGAATGTACCCCTCCGCGATCCGAGGCATCTCGATCGCCGATTGCACCCTCGTCGCCTGTCCGCGACGTTCCAGGGCGTCCTGCAGTGCCAGCGCGTTCATCACCGTGCCGAGCATCCCGATGTGATCGCTTTGAGTGGCGTCCATGCCCTCCATCGCGCCCGTGCGACCGCGCCAGAAGTTGCCACCGCCGACCACGACAGCGACATCGACATCGAGGTTCTGACGGATGTCGATGATCTCGACGGCCGTCTGATCGAGCGTCGGCCCGTCGAGACCCCTGCCGCCAGGGCCCGCCAGGGCCTCGCCCGACGGTTTGAAAACGATGCGCTTCCAGCGTGGTTTCGGCTGGGAGGTCATCGAGTCGGGCATCGCTCAGCCGATCGCCACTTGGGCGAAGCTGACGATCTCGGCGCTGTCGATCAGCTGTGCGATCGAGATCTTGTCGTCCTTGGCGTACGGCTGTTCCAACAAGCAGACATCCTTGAAGAACCCGTTGAGACGACCCTCGACGATCTTCGGCAGGGCCGCGTCCGGCTTGCCCTCATTGCGACTGATCGTTTCCAGCGTTTGGCGCTCTGCGTCGACGACGTCGGCTGGGACGTCGTCACGACGCAGATACGTCGGGCGGGCAAAGGCGATGTGCACGGCGATGTCGTGGGCAAGCTCGTCGTTGCCACCGGCCACTTCGACGAGTACGCCGTTCACGCCGCGACCACCCTGAATGTGCTCGTAGTGACCGATCGAGTTGCCTTCGGCGGCCTCGATCCGCACGACCTTGCCGAGCTCGATCTTCTCCTTGAGCGTGATCTTCAACTCCTCGAGCTGTTCGTTCCGTTCGGCAACCGCGTCAACACCCTTGGCGGCAACCAGTGCAGCCAACGTGTTCGCTTCGGCCTTGAACAGCTCGCTACCGGCTACGAAGTCGGTCTCGCTCTTGAGCTGGACGATCGCACCCACGTTGCCGTCGACGAGGAGCGCAACGACACCCTGGTTGTTATCACGGTCGTCGCGTTTGGCGCTCGCCGCCAAACCCTTCTCCCGAAGCAGCTGCTTGGCGGCATCGATGTCGCCGGCCGTCTCTTCCAGAGCGCGCTTGCAATCCATCATGCCGGCGCCGGTGCTGTCGCGCAGCGCCTTCACATCCTGTGCGGTGAATGACATGGCTCTTGGTTCCTTCAGCTTTCTTCGTTCTGGTCGTCACTTGCCGCAGGTGCCTGCGCTGCCGCTTCTGCGGGCAGGGCGGTCTCGGCCGGCCCTGCTGCCTCATCGGCTGCGGCTTGCGGTTCGTCGCTCGGCTCGGATGCCGGAAGCTCTGCTGCGACCGCATCGACGTCGGCGTCGGTGGTGTCTCCAGCTTCGCCAACGACGGTTGCTTCGACCGGTGCTGCATCGGCCGGTGCTGCTTCGGCTGGTGCTGCTTCGACCGGTGCTGCTTCGGCCGGTGCTGCTTCGGCCGGTGCTGCTTCGACCGGTGCTGCTTCGACCGGTGCTGCTTCGACCGGGGCTGCTTCCTCGGCCGCAGCCGGGGCTGCCGGGTCCGCCTTTGATGGCTTGGTCTTGCCGGCACTCAGGCGCGCTTCACGCTCGGCTTGAGCCTTGGCAGCTGCGTTACGCGCCTCGGCCTGAGCCTGGGCGAACGCCGCTTCTTCTTCGGTGGAACGCTCCGTTTTGGGTTCGACCACGGCCACGCTTCCAGAAGCGGATGGGCGGCGCGAGGCGATGTATCGCCCTTCCTCGACTGCCTCTGCGATCACTCGCGAGAGCAGCGCATTGGCGCGGATCGCGTCGTCGTTGCCGGGAATCGGGAACTGGATCACATCGGGATCAACGTTGGTGTCGACGATCGCAACCACGGGAATGCCGAGCTTGTTGGCTTCCGTCACTGCGATGTGCTCTTTCTTGGTGTCGATCACGAAGATCGCCGTCGGAAGCTTCTTCATGTCTCGAAGCCCACCGAGGTTGCGCTGCAACTTGGTGAGCTCCCGGTCGAGCAGGAGCGCTTCCTTCTTGATCATCACGTCGAACTCGCCTGACGCCTTCATCCGCTCGTATTCGAGCATCTTGCCGACACGCTTCGACATCGTTTCGAAGTTGGTCAGCATGCCACCGAGCCAGCGCTCGTTGACGTACGGCATACCGACCTTCTGTGCGTAGCTGGCGACCGGGTCTTGGGCCTGCTTCTTGGTGCCGACGAACAAGACGCTGCCCCCGTTGGCGACCATGTCGCGAATGAACGTGTAGGCGGTTTCGACGCGCGTCAGCGTCTGGTCGAGATCGATGATGTAGATGCCGTTGCGCTCTCCGAAGATGAAACGCTTCATCTTCGGGTTCCAACGACGAGTCTGGTGTCCGAAGTGGACGCCGGCTTCCAGCATTTGGCGCATACTGATAACGGCCATGTTGTGCTCCTTGGCGGTTGCTGACCCGTCTCCGGCGCCGAAGCGACCGCTGTTTGGGACGGGTGACTGATTGATGGGTGGGCGGCCCACTGGTGGTGAACCGGCAGCCGATTCTAACCGGCACCGTCGGTGATTCCGACGCCGCCAGCAGGTCGTCCGGAGGCGCCGCCCTGCCCCCTCAGTGCAGCGAGCGGCACCGCAACACCGGCGAAGGCGCAGGGGCGGGCGCGTCTCCGTTGACGGGGACCAGGCGCGGTCGGAAGTACCACGTACCGATGAAACCGGCAGGATCGAGGTAGTCGTCGCCGTCCCGAACGCCGAAATGCACGTGGCCGGCGGCACGACCGACGATGGTGTCGCGCACGACGATGTCGCCGGCAACAAGCGTGGTCGCGCCCAGGCCCCCGTAGGTGACCTGCAGTCCATCACTGAGCTGGATCACCACGTAGACCGTTCCGGCGATCGTTCCGCTGTAGGTCACGGTGCCGGTTGCGACAGCCTTGACCACATCACCCATCGCCGTGGCGTACTCGAGTCCGCGGTTGCCGGGGCACCAACGACATCGCGGCGGACGGAACGGGTCGGCGATCGACGCAGTGACCGGCGCCGACCAACATGACAACGCCGCGGTCGGTGTGGCCGAGCACACCAGACTGCAAACCGCTACGACGACACTCCACATCCGACAACTGGGCATTTCGACCCCATTCGAGGCTCGCTGAACTCGTGGTGGCGAGAGCCACGATCAGGCTGGTCAGGCCGAAACTGGTTCGATCGCTGCCGGTTTCAGCGGCGCGTATCAGCCGACACCGGCAGAAGACATTCGAGAGCGAAGGTGCAGCACCGATTTGGTGTGGATCTGCGACACCCGACTTTCGGTCACGCCGAGCACATCCCCGATTTCGGCGAGTGTCAGACCCTCGTCGTAGTACAAGGACAGGACGAGCTTTTCGCGCTCTGGGAGCTTGCGAATCTCGGTCTTCATGATGTCGCGCAGCTCTCGGTCCTCCAACGCTGCAACAGGAGACTCGAAGCCGGCCGAATCGACCGCCTCCGGCTCGAAGCCGGCCGCCACAGCTCGGTCGAGCGGGCCAACTGTGGTCGCCGCGATCGACGCCAACCAGCGCGTGAGCTCGTCGGCGCTGATGTGGAGGTGCGTGGCAAGCTCCTCGTCGTTGGGCGAGCGACCGAGTTCGTGTTCGAGCTGGGAGAACGTACGTTCCACTTCACGGGCCCGACTGCGCACCGACCTCGGCACCCAATCGAGTTGACGGAGACCGTCGTAGATCGCCCCCCGTATGCGCGGCGCCGCGAACGTCTCGAACTTGACGGCTCGCTCCGGGTCGAAGCGATCGATTGCATCGATCAAACCGAACACCCCGGAACTCACGAGATCACCGGGGTCGACGCTGTTCGGCAAGCCCGAACCGACACGGCCTGCGACGAACTTCACCAGCGGCGAGTAGTGGACGATGAGATGATCCCGAGAGGCCATGTTCTTGCGGTTCAGCCATCGCGTCCAATGCATCGCCAGATCGGGATCGTCAGGAACAATGCTCATGCGCGTGGGTGGCTCTCCCGGTAGGCGGATCTCAATCGCTCTCGGCTGACGTGAGTGTAACGCTGAGTCGTTGCAACGTCCGAGTGCCCCAACATCTCCTGCACGGATCGCAGGTCGGCCCCGCCGTCGAGCAGATGGGTCGCAAACGTGTGCCGAAGGGCATGGGGATGGGTCGGCGTGGGTGATCGACGATCGACGATCCGGCGAACATCGCGCGGTGTCAACGGCTTGCCCCGTTCGTTGCCGAATACAACCTGCCCGGCCTCGTCGGGAACGACTTCGTGACGGACCGCGATCCAGCGCTCCATCGCCACCGCGGCAGGTTCGCCGAGCGGTACGCGACGCTCCTTCGACCCCTTGCCCCAGACGATCAACACACGTTCCGACAGCCGAACCTGATCGACTTCGAGCGTGCACAGCTCGGACACCCGAACACCACTGCCGTACAGCACTTCGAGCACGGCATCGTCGCGGCGACGCCGCCAAGCGGGCTCGTCGTCGGGAGAGACCCCATCCAGCAACTGCGCCAGTTCGCGCCGATCGAGCACTCTCGGCAGGCGACCGTTTCCTGCGCTCACGTGCAAACCGATCGTCGGGTCGAGTTCTGCGTAGCCCTTGGCGATCGCCCATCCGAAGTAGCGGCGCAGCGCCGCAGCCTTGCGGGCGATGCTGCGTCGCGCGAATTCGCGAGTCGACAGCGACGCCACGTAGCGCCGCACGAGCGTGCGGGTGACACCGGTGGGAGCAGTGATGTCGGATCGGGAGACCCATTCCGCGAACAGCCGGATATCGGCCTCGTAGGCGGACAACGTACGAGCGGACAGCGATGTATGCGATCGCACGAACTCGCTGAGGCGCCACTCGTCCACTTCCGCCATGGACCCCACGGTATTCGCTCACGGTTGCTCCAGTCGTGATCCCGTGGATTCGAACCACCCGCCCGCCTCGATCAGCCGGCCGTCGCGCTCCAAGCGGGCCAGCGCGAGCGCGATCTCAGCGATCGGGCGACCGAGTTCGAGTACGAGCATGTCGAGCGTGGAGGGAAGTTCGGAACAGGCCGCCAGCACGCCGGCCTGCAGGCGGTCGAGTTCCGGGCGCGGATCGAAGGGCAGTTCGCGCTGACGTCGGTGATCGAGACCGAGCGCGGCCATCACGTCGGCCGCCGATGTCACTGGGGCGGCGCCGTCGACCAACAACTGGTTGGTCCCTTCCGAAGCACGACTGCGCGGCGAGCCGGGGACTGCCATCACGTCGACCCCACGGTTGATCGCCTCACGCACCGTCACGAGGCTGCCGCCGCGCTCGCGGCTTTCAACGACCACGAGCAGTTCGCACAGCGCGGCGAGAATCCTGTTCCGGAGCGGAAACCTCCACGCTTCCGGTTCGACCCCGGGCGGCCACTCCGAGATCAGCAATCCGTTGGCGCCGACCCACTCCCAGAGTTCGGCGTTCTGTTTCGGGTACGGGCTGTCGAGACCGTTGCCGACAACGCCGACCGCACAGTTTGCAATGCCGGCGGATCGGACGCCTCGGTGGGCAGCGGCGTCGATACCGCGAGCCAAACCGGACACGACGGTGACTCCTTCGCCGGCGAGCGCGATACCGAGCTCGCTGGCAGTTGCCCGCCCGGCGGCGGTGGCGTTTCGGGTACCGATGATCCCAACCCGGCGAGCGTCGAGCGGATCGAGTCGGCCTCGCGTGAACAGCACCGCCGGAGGGTCCGGGTCGACAATCAGTTGGGGTGGGAAGCGAGGATCGCAACGAGCGATCACGTCGACGCCGTAGCGCTCGCAGTCATCGGCGGAACGCCCGGCTGACGCCTGTTCGGCCTGAGCACGCAAGACGGCGACGCCATCGCCGCGGACGCTCCGCATGAACATGGCATGGAGCGGTCTGCCGGCTTGCAAGCGGGCGAGCGCGTCTGCAGGCTCATGGTGATCGAGCAGGTGCCGAAGGCGGCGCGGGCTCATCGCCGGCATGCCGGCCAGCGCCGCCAGTGCACCAATGCTCACGCCCCGCTCCTGACGGCGCTGAAGCCGACCCTCGCCCTCATGCTGAGCGCCGTGGCGACGTGTTCCTCGCCGACGTCCTGCTCACTCTCGCCGCTGAGATCGCCCAGGGTGCGAGCCACACGCCGAATCCGGTGATAGCCACGCGCCGTCAGTCGCCCGCGTTCCATCTCAGCCATCAACAAATCGGAAGCAGCTGGGGTGAGGGGTGCATAGGTGTCGAGGTCCGGTCCATCGAGGGCGGCATTGAGTGATCCGTTGCGTTTGATGGCGATCTGCCTGGCGGCGGCGACGCGTTCGGCGACGCTGGCCGAGGATTCCCCGGGAGTGGCGTCGAACAGGTCACGGATCGCGGGTCGATTGACAGCGACCCTCAGGTCGAACCGGTCGAGCAGCGGGCCGGACAGTCGACCGATGTATCGCATCCGCGAGCGCTCGTCACACTCGCAGGCGCCCGGCGCTCCGCCGCCGCCGCACGGACAGGGGTTGGTCGCTCCGACCAGCTGGAATTGAGCTGGCATCGGAATCCGGTCGTGATCGACCCGACCAACCATGATCTGCCCATTCTCGAGAATCTCACGGAGGCCGTCGAGCACATGGCCGTGGAACTGACCCATCTCATCCAAGAACAGGACGCCGCCGTGCGCCAGACTTGCCTCGCCCGGCCGCAACGCGTGCGAGCCACCACCCACCAATGAGCCGACGGAACTGGTGTGGTGTGGCGCCCGAAACGGGGCCTTGGTCACCAACCCGCCCGGCGGCAGGGCGACGCCAGCAGCCGAGTGGATCATCGTGGTCTGCAAGGCGACGTCGTATTCGAGTTCGGGGAGCAGGCTCGGAAGGCGTCGAGCCAACATCGACTTCCCGGATCCTGGTGGGCCGACGAGCAAGAGATGATGCCCTCCCGCGGCGGCGACCTCGAGCGCCATTCGAGCGTGTGGCTGCCCCTTCACGTCTGCCAAGTCTGGGACTTCGACGTCCAAGGGAATGATCCGGTGCTCATCGAACGTCGGCCAAGGACCGACGCCCGACAGCGCGTCGACGAGCTCCCTGAGTCGAGTGACCGGCCGCACCAACCCGCGAGCCGCGACTCTCGCTTCGGCGACCGAGCCGGCCGGAACGACCCAATCGAGATCGGGTCGCACGCCTAACATCGGGGCAACACCGGGAACGTGCCGAATCGACCCGTCGAGCCCGAGTTCCCCGGCAAACGCCAGCCCCCCGATCGTGTCGGCCGGCAAGAGATCGCAGGCGATCAACACGCCGATTGCGATGGCAACGTCGAGCCCGGAGCCGGTCTTGCGGTGGAGGGGAGGCGCGAGGTTGACGGTGATCTTCTTCTCGGGCCAGTTGAACCCGCTCGTCAGCAGCGCCGCCCGGACACGATCACGCGCCTCGCGGCACGACTCATCGGGAAGCCCCAACATCAAGAAGCTCGGTAAACCCTTGCCGACATGAACCTCGACGTCAACGGTGTAGCCACGCGCGCCGAGAATCGTTGCGGACGGAACAGAAGCGATCACGAGCACCTCCAGGGACGGCGCAGCAGTCGCTGCGCTCGGAACCGGAGGGAGTGCAACCTGACCCCTCGACAGGTGACCGTGACTCTATCGGATGGGTGTGACAACGAAACCGCCCCGGCCGCATCGGTGGCGTGGCAGACAGAATCCGGCGTGGCACACTCGTGCGGTGCTCGTCCGCCGCGCCCTCCCGGTCTTGGCGCTTGGCGCGTCGATCCTGGCCTGCGGGAACGGCGGGGTTCACAGCGACGCCGAGCGATTCTGCGGCGAGGCGACCGCGCGTCGCGACATGATCCTGGCTCCACCCCTGTCGACCGAGGCAGAAGTCGCCGCCACGATCGACTTCTACCGGCTCATGGGACAGCTCGCGCCGCTAGCGATTGCCAAGCAATGGAACGATCTCGTGATCAATCTGGAGACCGCAAACACCGTGATTCCCGGTGACCCGACGTCCGAACAGCGCGTGGCGATCCAGGCCTACGCGACAGAGCGCTCGGCCTTCGAAGTCGCCACCTGGCTCAAGAAGAACTGCGGGTTGGACCTCGGACCGATCACGACGATCGCGCCCCAGGAACCGACTCCGGCAGCGACGACAACGCTGCTGCCGACGGAGTCGATACCGACGTCTGGTTGATTCAGCCGGTCGACTCAGGCCGGGATCTCGCCGCGCTTCAAGATCACATCGTCGACAAGGCCGTACGTCTTGGCCTCCTCGGCCGTGAACCATCGGTCGCGTTCGCTGTCGGCGCGGATCTGTTCGAACGTCTGGCCCGAATGCTGGGCGATCAGTTCGGCCATCCGGCGCTTGGTGAAACGCAGTTGTTCGGCCTGAATCGCAATGTCAGATGCCTGACCGCGCAAACCGGCGAGTGGTTGGTGCATCATGATCCGCGAGTTCGGCAATGTGTATCGCTTCTTCGCGGCGCCGGCGGTCAGCAGGAACTGACCCATCGAGGCCGCCAACCCGAGGCAGACCGTGGCGACGTCGCAGCTGACGAACTGCATCGTGTCGTAGATCGCCATTCCTGCGGTCACCGAGCCTCCGGGGCTGTTGATGTACAGCCAGATGTCGGCGTCGGAGTCCTCACCTTCGAGGTACAGCAACTGGGCACAGATCTGATTGGCGATGTCGTCGTTCACATCGGTGCCGAGCATGATCACGCGGTTCTTCAGCAAACGGTTGAATACGTCACCTCGCGGATCGAAACCACTGTCGAGGGCCATCGGTGCGTGCGTCATGCCGAAAGGCTACCGTTCGTGAGGAACGGAGCAATCCGGCCTGCTGGGATCGGCCCCACCTACCGACTCGGCTCCGTTGGATCTCCCGGCGACGCTCGCGCGACACCGGACATCACCACCGCGATCCGCTCCCCCGGTGTCAACTCGTCCCGCAATGCCAGCACCCCGGCGAGGCCGGCAGAACCTGTGGGGCTGACGTGGAACCCGGCAGCCAGGGCCAATTGATGAGCAGCCACGATGTCGCGCTCGTGAGCGACGACGGGACGCCCGCCGCTCTCGGCCATCACGGCGACGTCGGCGATCCAGTCGTAGGTCTCGTCGTCGAGGATCCCGTCCGCGATCGAATGAGGGTCCGGCCATGGCTGCATGAGCTCCCGCCAGTGCCTCTCGGGTTCTCGGATCTCCGAGAGATGCTGCCAGGTCGCGTGCAACGGCGCACAACCTTCGGCCTGAACGGTGTCGAGCCGGACCGACGCGCCGAGACCAGCTCCCACGCAGGCCGCGAACGCGCCACCACCGACTTGGACGACGACACGATCGAGGCCGATCCCGGCGGGTTCCGCCTGCTCGCCGATTTCCCACCCGATCGTGCGACCACCGTCGAGGCAATACCCGTTCTCGGGTCCCTGTACCGTGAACGGGATCGCTCCGGCCCGCACCGCTTCCCGGAAGCGCAGCATCGCAGGATCACCGGGCGGATCGCCGTCGCGCCGCTCGCACCGGTGCACGTCGGCCCCCAGCGCCGACAGTTGCGCACCGGTCGCCTCGTCCATCCAGGTCGGCACGAAAACGTCGAGCGGCCAATCACATCGCGCCGCAAGGGCCGCCGCAGCGCGGGCGGCATTGCCGCACGACGCAATCGCCAACGTCCGGCGTTCGGTCGGCCGCCCGAGCATCTCGGCGGCTCGGAGATGCAGCAGGATCGAGACGAGGTGGCGGGCCTTGTGCGAACCGGCGACGTTGTGGGTTTCGTCCTTGACCCACAGCTCGACACCCAATTCGTCGGACAACGCCTTGGAAACCCCGAACGGCGTCACCACGAAGTCGCCCGCGATCTCCAACGTGAGTGCCTCACAGGCGGCGTCGGTCATCCCGTTGGCGCGGGCGAACGCCCACCACGCAAGCCGAGGGCCGAAACGGACGAAAGGATTCGGATCGTCGATCCGCTCGGGCACCCGACCGCCTTCGACGATGTGGAGCACGTGATAGGGATCGGCCTCGGTGACATTGGGACATTGCCATGCGGATGGGGTGGCAACGTCGACCGAGGTGCCACACACTGCGCATCGGAAGCCGGCGATCACCGTTCAGCCTTTCGCAACGCGATCGTTGAACTCGGTGATCATGTCGTCCCACACGCCGACGTAGGAGCGCAGACTGCGCCAGAACGCTTGCGAACGGCGCTGCTCGAACAGTTCGAACGGGGTGCCCTGTTGTTCGACCCAGGTGTAGTACCCGAGGTTGAAGATCCGACGGCGATCGGCCTCGGTGCACTCGATCATGTGCTCGGTCGAGGTGTGGCCGAGATGCTGGCCGAACGCCTCGGAAGCGTCGGTATGCGAGTACTCACCCCGATACCGGTTCGTGATCGTCTTGGCACGCTCGCTGGGATACATCGCTCCCCCGTCGGTGGCGACGGTGATGATCGCGTCGTCGGCACCCAGGTCGAGCAACTTGGCGGTCTTGATCGCCGCCAACACATTGCACGTCGAAGAGAAGCCGAAGTGGGCGAGCGCCTCGATCATGTCGATCGGCACCGCCTTCGCCTGGGCGAGGTACGCCTTGCCCTCGGTGGTGTTGAACAGCACGTCGAGTTCGTCGGTGGCGGCGTCGCTGATCGCACACACGACATCGGTGTTCATCACGTTGTGGATCAGCGGGATGTGCTTGTCGCCGATGCCTTGGATGTTGTGGTCACCGAAACCGTTCTCCAGCAAGGTCGGGCATTCGAGCGCCTCGACGGCGACGATCTTGGTTCCGTATTCGTCCTTCAGGCGATCGCCGGCAGCGATCGTCCCCGCAGATCCGGTGGCCGACGTGAAGGCCGCCAGGTTCAGGTCGCGACCACTCGCCTTCCTGACGGACTCGAACACGTGGCCGAGCGCTCGACCCGTGACGGTGTAGTGGCCGAGGTGGTTGCCGAATTCGGCGAACTGGTTGAGAATGAAATTGCCAGGATCTTTCGCCAGTTCGTTGCAGGCGTCGTAGATCTCCTTGACATTGGATTCCGTGCCGTGGGTCTTGATCACGTCGGCTCGGGGATTCTCGCACCAGCGATTGAGCCAGTCGAAGCGTTCCTGACTCATCCCTTCCGGAAGGATCGCCACGCCGCGACTGGCCATGATCCGTGAGATCGCGATCCCGCCGCGGGCGTAGTTACCGGTCGACGGCCAGATCGCACGATGACGGGTCGGATCGAACTGGCCGGTGACGACACGCGGCGCGAGACACGCGTAGGCGGCGAGCACCTTGTGGGCGGTGATCATCGGGAACCGATCGCCGAACACGACGATGATCGGGCTCTCGACCCCGGTCAAACTCGACGGTAGGACGACGTGGTCGGGGATCTCGACGCGGTCGCCACGCACGTCGTTGTACCAATGCACCCGCCACAGATTGCGAGGGTCGGGCCCCTGCGGATCCGCATCGCCGACCTTGGCCGCATGATCGAACGTCGACGGGTCGGCAAGCTGCGCAAACGTCGGCAGCGTGATGCTGCGATCGCGAAACCGGGCAACGCTGTTGGCGAGGGCGACAGGATCGACGACGCGGTCCGCCAACCCAAACTGGTTCTCGAGAGTCGAACGGTATGCATCAGTGACGGCCACGCTTGACAGCTTGTCAAACGGAACCCCCCAACGGCACCACCCAACATGGCTCGAACGGTTCCGAATCGCAACAAATCCGTTTCGGCACCACCGGTGGTTCCGAAACGCATTTGTTGCGTTCCGGCACCGGGGTCGAGGGAGGACCGGCGATGGTCGCAGACTCGGATCCACGCCCACTCCGTTGCGGCTGACAAACTCCCAGCATGGCAGGACGGTTGGAAGGTCGGCGGGCGCTGATCACGGGAGGTGCGAACGGTCTGGGAGCGGCGACGGCGGTGCTGTTCGGCGCCGAAGGCGCCAAGGTCGTGATCGCCGATCTCTCGCATACTGCCGAGGCGGCGGCTTCCGTGCTGACCACGATCAGACAGTCCGGCGGAACCGCCCATTTCATCGAGATCGACGTGCGCGATGCAACGACCGCCCGAGCAGCAGTCGACCGATCAGCCGAACTGATGAGCGGGATCGACACCGTGGTCGCCTCGGCCGGAGTTGGCGCGCCTCCCCAATCGAACGGTTCGGTTCGACAACTGCTCGATGTCGACATCGATGCCTTCGACCTCGTGATGGACATCAACCTGCGAGGCGTGTTCGTCGTGTGCCAGCGCGCTGCCCAACTGATGATCGACAACGGTGACGTTGGAGCAATGGTCACGCTCGCGTCGATGGCTTCGAAGCGACCGACCGCCGGGGTCTACTCGATTTCGAAGGCCGCCGTCTGGATGCTGACTCGCTGTCTCGCGCACGAACTCGGTGCCCACGGGATTCGGTTCAACGCGATCGGCTCCGGCTACGTCGACACCGACTTGTTCCAGAGCATGGTCGTATCGGCCGCCGGTGATGACCTGGAGGCCCAGGACGCATGGCGCGAGGTTCGTCGGAATCAGGTGTCGCTGGGCCGTTTCGGGACTCCCCTCGACGTCGCCAAGACGGCCCTGTTCCTGTGTTCCGATGACGCCAGTTACTTCACCGGCTCGATCCTCCATCCTGATGGCGGATACACGTCGACGTTCGGCGGCGGGTGAGATGACCGAGCACGCCTTCAGCCTCTCGCGCTACGGCGCGGCCGTGTTCGATCTCGATGGAACGGTGTGGCTCAGCGAGGTGCCGATCGTCGGCGCGGTCGACTGGGTCGATCGGTGCCGCGACGAACGACTGACGATCACATTCGCAACGAACGCGACGACATACTCGATACCACGGATCACCGAACATCTGCTGGCTTGCGGACTCGGCCGACCGGGTGACGCAGTGGTCACCGGTGGATCCGTGGTTGCCCGTTCGATCGCCGGCATGGGCGTCGACGAGGTCGTCGCTTTGGTTCCGCCGGCGATGCGCGACAACTTGCGGGCCGAAGGAGTGAGGGTCCTGCTCCCCAACGCCATCGATCCCGCCGAATGGTCGATCGCAGCACCTCATCGGGCGCTCGTGATGGGCGCCTTTCGCGATGCAACGGTCGGCGAGATCGAGATCATCGGACGGCTTCACCAACAGGGCCACACGCTGTACGTCACGTCACTCGACCCCGGCTTCCCAGCACTCGGGCGAATGGAACCGGGCGGTGGCTTGATGGTGGCGGCCGCTCGTGTGCTCTATCCGGTCGATCCCGTCGTGCTCGGAAAACCCTCGAAGTTCTACGCCGACGCGGTCGCCGCTTCGGTCCGCAGCGATGGTCCGATCGTGATGTTCGGCGACTCTCAGCGCGCCGACATCGGGATCGCCCATCAGCTCGGTGCCGATGGCGTCCTGATCACCGGGTCGCGCGCCAACCAGCCCCGCACCGACGAGTTCGCACCGACCTTCGTCACCGAGCGTCTCGGTGCCCCGATCACGCCGTATCAGGCCGCGGAGCACCGATGAGCTGCACCATCGAACGAGCAATTGTGTTCGCCGAGAAGCCCGGCTACCGAGCACTCCAACTCGATCTGTATCGCCCTGACACCGCCCCCGCCGGCCGGCGACCGCTGCTCCTCACCGTCCACGGTGGCGGCTGGCGAGTCAGCGGACGTCACCGAGCGCCACGCGAAACCCGGGCATGGCAGACGAGCTTCTTCGAACAGATGGTTGCCGAGGGTTTCGTGGTTGCCGCCAACGACTATCGATTCAGCGGCGAGGCGCTGTTCCCTGCCGCCGTCGAGGACACCGCCGACGCACTTCGGTTCCTGCGCGCCAATGCCGACCAGTACGCGATCGACCCCACCCGAGTCGTGCTGTTCGGTCAGTCGGCGGGTGGGTACCTGGCGGCGGCGGTCGCGCTCGGGACCGATGTCGAGCAGGTGCAAGGCGTGATCTGCTGGTATCCGCTGACCGATTTCAGCGCGTTCGCCGACGACGACGTTGCCGGCATCTTCCCGTCGCAGTTCATCGGTGGCCCGTTCAGCGCACTGCCCGCCGTCGTCGAACAAGCCCGCATTCCGCGGCTCGCACGCTCGGATGCTCCTCCGGTCCTGCTCCAGCACGGCACCTCCGACACGATGGCACCGTTCGATCAGAGTCTCCGACTCCGCGATGCGCTCCGAGCCGTCGGGGCGAACGTGGAACTCGAAGCGGTGCAAGGTGCCGAGCACTTCTTCGGCGGGTCGAACGACGTCGAAGGCATCTTCGCCAGAGCGATGACGTTCGCCAGACACTGCGTCACCGGCTGAATTCCGGCAGAACCACCGAGCGTCTGCTGGCGCGATCAGGTGGCCGGAGCACATGATCGCGCCGGCAGAACCACGATCCGGCGTCTGCTGGCGCGATCAGGTGGCCGGAGCACGTGATCGCGCCACCAGAACCACGATCCGGCGTCTGCTGGCGCGATCAGTTGGCCGGAGCACATGATCGCGCCACCAGAACCACGATCCGGCGTCTGGTGGCGCGATCAGGTGGCCGGAGCACATGATCGCGCCAGCAGAACTACCCAGCAGAACCGTCAGCGCGGTGGGCTGATATTGTCGGCGATGCTCGAGCAACCGCTCCGGGACATCGACATTCCGCTGAACTTGTATGGGGGATCAGTGACGACCACCGAGGACATCCATTTTCCGACGGCCGACGAGATCGAAGGCTTTTGGGCGTTCGACAAGATGCACGCCCCACGGCCCCTGCACCCACTGTCGCAAGACCTGGTGATGACCACACTGGGCTGGGGATTCACCAAGGCGCAGGAAGAGTACGACTGCCCCGTGGTTGCATCGAACCAAGCGATCAATCACTACTTCTTCATGTCGTTCCATCCGCATCCGGATCCATCGGTGATCGAGGATCGCATGACGCGCTACCTCGACACGTTGAACTCGAAGGTCCCGCTCGTCGGCAAGCGTTGGACCAATGAGTGGCTGCCGATGATCCGCAACCGCAACGAGGCCGAACGCGACGCCGACTACTCCTCGTTGAGCGACGCCGAACTCGACGCCAAGCTGACCGACATGACCGACTGGATGCGGGAGATGTGGTACATCCACGGCCACATCAACTTTGCCCTGCTCTCGGGAGCGGCGCTGTCAGACATGTACGACGAAGTCATGCGTCCGGAAGACCCGACCGAGTCGTACCAGATCCTCCAGGGCCACCACACCCGACCAGTCGATGCCGCTCACGCCTTGTGGAAGTTGAGCCGGACAGCCAAACACAGCCCATTCCTGAACGAGTTGTTCGACACCACGCCGCACCGCGATCTCGCCGACAAGCTGGCACAGTCGGAGGAAGGGCGCGCCTTCCTCGGCCAGCTCGACGAGTTCCTGTACGACTTCGGCTGGCGCAGCGACGCCGTGTACGACCTCGCCGATGTCCCGTGGCGCGAGAACCCGGCAATTCCACTCGGCAACATCGGTCGATACATCAATCTGTCCGACGACAACGATCCACAGGTCAACTTCGAGCGAGCCGTCAAGCTGCGCGAAGAGCTGACCGCAAAGATTCGCGCCAAACTCGCCGATGACCCCGAACGGCTCGCCAAGTTCGACACGTTGTACGACGCCGCCCAATTCGCCTACCCGCTGACCGAGGACCACGCCTTCTACATCGATCAGATGGGTGTCGTGTGCCTACGCAGATTCGTACTGGCGGTCGGCGACGCGCTTGCCCGGAACGGTGTGATCGACGCTCGCGACGACGTGTTCCTGCTGCACGAGGACGAGGTCCACGAAGCACTCGCAAACGGCGGCGACAAACGCGACGTCGTCGCCGCTCGGCGGGCGGAGATGGCGGCTGCCGCCACCGTCACGCCGCCCGACATCGTCGGAACGCCACCGCCGCCACCTTCTCCCGGTGATTTCATCGATCCGTTCATGGACGCCCTCGTGACACGACTGCTGGGCATCAAGCCGCCGCCCGAAGGCGAGCAGGACCCGAACCTGATCGATGGTGTCGCCGGTTCGCCCGGCACCTACCGAGGGGTCGCCCGCGTCGTGCGTTCCCTCGACGAGGCCGGGGAACTCGAAGACGGCGAGGTCATGGTCTGCGAAATGACACTCCCACCGTGGGTGCCGATGTTCGCGATCGCCGGGGCCGTCGTGTCCGACGTCGGCGGCGTGATGAGCCACTGCGCGATCGTCGCTCGCGAGTTCGCCATCCCGGCGGTCGTCGGCTCGGTCAACGGAACGAGCCGGATCACGTCCGGCCAGATGATCACCGTCGACGGCACCAACGGCAACGTCTACCTCGACGGGCGGGCCTTGTAGATCAACGAGCCGAGCGCCACGGCGCGGCTTCGGTCAGGCCGCCTGGCGCTGGTTAGCTTTTCAGCATGCACCGATCCCGCCTCGCCTCGTTCTGGGTCGACGTTCCCGGCACCCTGTTCGACGCCACCGTCGGCTTCTGGCGCGATGGGCTCGGATACGGCGGCCGACCGAGTTTCGAGTTCCCCGACACGTACTACATGGTCGGGACCTGGAGCGGATTCGGGCTCGGCGTTGAACGGGTCGAGGACGGCGCGATCGGTTGGCGTCTCGAGGTCGCCACGCACGACGTCGACGCGACGATCCGACAGGTGGTTGCCAGCGGTGCGCGTGTTGATCAGCACATGGGTGCGTGGGCCCGTCTGATCGATCCGAGTGGGATCTCGTTCTGGATCGTGCCGGGTGCCACCAGTGCCGTCTCGATCGTCATTCCAGCGAGTTCGTTCGACGTCGCCGCAGCGTTCTGGGCAGCGGCGCTGGGCGCCGCCTTGATCGAGCGGCCTGACGACCCGCAGCGCTTCGCACTCGGCACGTTGGGTAGCGAGGTGACAGTCGGAATCCAGCGACTCGGCGTGGGCGAATCGCGCTGGCATGTCGATATCGAGAGCGATGATGTCGACGCCGAGGTGGTCCGGCTCGAACGGTTGGGAGCCGAGCGGGTCGAATACATCGAAACCTGGTGGACGATGCGCGACCCGGTTGGTCAGCCGTTTTGCGTGACCCAGGTGCAAACGACAGGTTTCGACGACGCCGCATCCTGGAAGTGACGTGAAATGTGACCGCCGGGAAGAGTTGCGAAACGACGGCGTTCAGGCCGCGTAACGGACTCGAAACACTTTGCCACTCGCCTGTACATCGACGTCTCGCGGCTCCAGAGTCGAGCTCGGCACTCCCGCCAGAAACGTCACAGGAGACACACATGTCCGCTCGAATCCATCGATCATTGTTCGCTCTGCTCTGTCCGCTCGCAGTCGTTGCCTTTGCAGGCAGCGCTTCGGCCGACGACGGCAACCACAACTACGACAACGACAACGACAACGACGGCCACAACGAGAACGACGCCATCACGATCTACACGCAGACCAATGCCGTTGGCGCCAACCAGGTGCTGGCGTTCGAGAACGTCGACGGGGTTCTGACGAGTCTCGGCAGCTACCCGACCGGCGGCGCCGGCTCGGGCCGCGGGCTGGGATCGCAGGGCGCCGTGGTGACCGACGACGAGCACCTGCTGGCAGTCAACGCCGGTTCGAACGAGTTGTCACTCTTCAGCATCGAGGACGACGGCAGTCTGACACTGGGTGACACCGAGTCGTCGGGCGGCGTCAATCCGGTCAGCGTCACCGTTCACGGCAACGTGGCGTACGTGGCGAACGCCGGCGACCGGACGGTCAACGGGTTTCGGATCAAGGACGACCGGCTCGAGCCGATCGTCGGGTCGCACCGAGCACTGCCCGGCAACGGGGCTGCTCAGATCTCGTTCGACCGCTCGGGTCGGCGCCTCGTCGTGACGGAGAAGGCGACCAACACGATCGACGTGCTGCCCGTCAGCCGGCGAGGTGTCGCAGGTGCGGCGGTTGCCAACCCGTCGACTGGCCAAACGCCGTTCGGCTTCGCGATCGACAGGCGCAACCATCTGATCGTGTCGAACGCGGCAGGCGGCGGAGCAGGTGCTTCGTCGGCCTCGAGTTACCGCTTCGATGGCCCCGCCGGTCTGATCCCGACAAGCTCGGCCGTCGCCAACACCCAGAGCGCGGCCTGCTGGATCGCGCTCTCCGGTAACCAGAAGTACGCCTACACCACCAACACCGCCAGCGGTTCGATCAGCAGCTACGGAGTCGCCCGCGACGGTTCACTGACCCTCGTGCAAGCGGTGGCAGCGACACCCGGCGCCGGTCCGATCGACATGGTCGAAGCGAACGGGTCGTTGTTCACGCTCAACAACGCCGCCCACACGATCTCGGCTCACGCGATCGGTAGTGATGGCTCACTGACCTCGACGAATCAGATCTCCGTCCCGATCGGAGTGGTCGGACTCGCCGCCGGCTGAACATCGAGATCACCGCACGAGATCATCGAGGGCCGTGCGCCGGGTGCTTCGGCCCCCGGCGCACGGTCGCGCTCGGCCCGGCCTCGGCCCGCCTCAGGACGCCGCCGGCGCGACGTCGGGTACCGACCAATCGGACGGCATCCGACTGAAGTCGAAGAACGGAGCGTCGTCACCTTGTTCGACGGCATCTTCGATCTGATCGTAGAAACCCTTGCCGGTTTCCTCGGCAAACGTGATGTGGACGTCATGTCGCTCGCTGGTCGTCGGGCGTTGTACGTATTCCGGGAATGACACTCGGGTCGGATCGCCTTCGGTGTAGCCACGCGCGAACATCTGCTTGAGGATCCCGAATCCATCGTGTCGAACCAAGGTCTGACCACGCGGGGTTCCGCCAAGCGTCTTGATGTGCTCGGTGAACTTCTCGAGGTCGTAGGTGTCGAAGGCGACGTGTTGAACCGAATGGTCTCCGTGGGCCTCCACGAATCGGGTCACTTGGGATTGCTTGGCGCGGTCGATGCCTTCGATCAGGGCCACCCCGAACCCGCCGAAGTCGATGCACCAGATCTTCATGCTGCTCTCGGGATCGTCGGGTCGCACGTCGTCGATCCGGTTGATCAGCACACCACCCTCGACCTCGATGTGAAACCACGCCCATCTCTCGATCGACCCTGACTCACAGGCATAGGTGATGTGATCGACGTTCTTCAGAAATGGCATACTTCGATTGGACTCGAAACTGTGTGGTTCGCGCAAGAGATGGGCGATATTCGAGACCTTTCGGCATCGAATGCCGTCATTTCTGCCAGAATGTCTGCATGACCGAGCTCGACGACATCGATCGGCAGATACTCACGGAACTCACCGCCGATGGGCGGCTCTCCGTCCAGGTCCTCGCCGAACGGATCTCGGTCGCACGGGCGACGGCGTACAGCCGGCTGCGACGCCTCGAGGACAGTGGGGTGATCCGCGGGTTCACCGTCGATGTCGACCCACAGGCGGTCGGGCTCGACCTCGTTGCGTTGCTGCTGGTCACCGTCAAGCAGAACACGTTCAAGACGCTGCCGCAACGACTTGCTGCGGTCAACGGCGTCGAATGGGTAGGGATGACAACGGCGGCGTACGACTATGCGATGTTGGTGCGCGCCAAGGACACCGCCCACCTCCGAGATGTGGTGTTGGGTGAGCTGCAGACGATCCCCGAGGTGCTCTCGACGCAGACGATCATGATCCTCGACGAGCCACCGATCCGGTCGCGCCGGTACTGACCGGTCCGTGGCTGGCCGGCAACCGATCAGCCCCAGAGCTGCTTGGTGGCGAGTTCAGCGCCCATCGCCAGGTGCTTGAACTTCGGCCACACCACCGTTGGATGGACCTCCGGCTTGTACGACGCGCGTGACGAGAAACCACAGTCGGCGCCGGCGATCACCCGTTCCTTGCCGACGATGTTGGCGTACCGCACGATGTACTCCGCGATCAGCTCCTCATGCTCCACGTAGTTGTTGGCGTGGCCGATCAGACCGGGGATCAACACCTTGTCGTCGGGGAGCTTGTGCTCCTCCCAGATCTTGTACTCGTGCTGATGACGCGGGTTGGCGACCTCGAATGAGTAGGCGCCGGCGTTGACCCGCAGCATGAACGGGGCCACCTTGGCCATCGGAACGTCGGTCAGGCGTGGGCCGTGATTGAGGCCGTAGCAGGTGTGGTGACGAACCTTGTCGGTCGGGATACCTCGCAGCGCATGGTTGACTGCGTCGACGTGCTCGTTGCATCCGCGCACTCGCTCGTCCCAATCGTGGGTCGGGTCGGTGAGGTACTCGATCAGCCACGGATCATCGACCTGGAGGATGAAGCCGGCATCGACGATCGCCAGGTATTCCTCACGCATCGCCTCGGCGACCGCTCCGAGATACTCGGCGTTCGACGAGTAGTACTCGTTCCGGCCGAACCCGCTCGGACCCGACGACGGCATGAACACGTCGGTCACGTCGAGACCCTCGCAGGCAGCCTTCAGGTTGGCGATGTCGGTCTGCAACAGCTCATGACCGACGTAGCTGATCGGGCCGCGGGCGATCAGACGTCGGAGCGGCGAGACAGCGGCGGCGTACTTGCCCATGTAGTCGGCGTAGTACTCAGGGAACTGGTCGATCTCGAACTGCCACGAAGGAGCCGGCGCTCCCCCGCCCTGCTCGGCCTCGAAACCGGCAAGCCGGTCCTTCACGTAACCGAGAAAACTGACCTTGCTCATCTCCCCGTCGGTGACGATGTCGATCCCGTTGTCAACCTGCTGCCGAACCCGATCGGCGACCGCTTCGGTGACCAACTCGTCGAGGTGGGCCTTGTCGTACGGGCGATCATGTTCGCGCTCTTTCATCACGTCGAGCAGCTCCGTCGGGCGTGCCAGGCTGCCGACATGCGTGGTCACAATTCGGTCGGTGCTGGTCTTCATGGATGCTCCCGTGATGATGGATCAGTCGAACTCGTCAGGCACCGAGTGTCGCATGCACGACCCGCATCGGCGATCATCTTGGTTCGCCTGTGGCGAACGACTCGCTTGCGAATTAAAAGTTGCGCGAACGGGCGCGATGGCCTTGCGTGACGGCGTTCAACACTTGTACGTTTCCAAACAATCACGGTGTCACAAGACGGGTGAGGGGCAAGCATCTCGCGTGATTTCGATGCCACCAGGCACGAGACGAGTGGGACCAATAAGGGGGACTCATGAAACTTCGACGGTACGGTGCCGCACTCGCTGCTGCATCACTCCTGCTCGCTGCCTGTGGCGGCGACGACAACGAGGCGACGGGTGGCGCTGACTCGGCAACCGCTACAGACTCGGCAACCGCTGCAGACTCGTCAACCGCCGCCGATTCGTCCTCGGCTGCAGATTCCGGCACCGTGACCACGGAGCCTGCGCCGGTCACGACCGAACCCGCCGCGGTGGGTGGCATGATCATCAAGCCCGGTGAGTGCGGTCTCAACAACGGCGAAGAAGCGACCGGCGAACCGATCAAGCTCGGTGGCCTGGCAACCAACATCCCGGGTGTCGACTTCACGTGGATTCCGCAGATGGCGGGCATCTACTTCGACTGCGTCAACGCCAACGGCGGGATCTACGGCCACCCGATCGAGTACTCGTACGAGGATGCCGCTCCCGATCCGGCCGTGCTGTCGGCACTGGCCGTCAAACTGGTCGAGGAAGACAAGGTGCTCGGCATCGTCGGCAACACCGAACTGCTCGAGTGTGACGTCAACGGTGACTACTACGCCTCGAAGGGCTTCCACCCGATCATCGCCGGCGTGGCTCCAGGATGCTTCCTGAGCGACAACTTCTCGGCCGTCAACATGGGCCCGTACTACTCGAACCTCGGCGGCGCCCAAGCGGCACTGCGAGCAGGAGCCGTCGGCAAGATGGTCGTCGCCTCACCCGATCAGCCCGGCATGGACTTCAACAACTCGAGCGTCGGCGACTTCGCAATTGCCAACGGTCTCGAGTTCGAGGGCTTCCTCGAAGCCGTCCCGATTGCCGACCCGGCCGGCTTCGCACAACGACTCGTCGAGGCAGCAGGTGAGGGTGGTGCCGTCGTGCTCAACTTCACCGGTCCGACTGTCACCCCGTTGCTGCAGGCGATCGAACAGCAGGGCCTGATCGATTCGGTGATCTGGGCCAGTTCCACCCCACCGAACGACGACACCGTCGCCGCCGCCGTGGGTGACGACTGGAATGGCAAGTTCCTGATCAACGCCGAGTTCAACGTGCTCGACTCGGGCCTGCCCGACCAGAACAACCTGAACGCGATCCACGCCGCTGCCAATGCCGACTTCCCCGTCGCGGCATTCGCGCAGATGGGGTACCTCGTCGGCAAGTTCACCACCGAGGCGCTGCTTCGGATGGGCGAGGGCGCCGAGTACACCGTCGAAACCGTCAACGCCGCGATCTACGGGCTGGCCGGGGCCGAGAGCGACCTGCTCTGCAAGCCGTGGTACTACTCCAGTGGGACGGGTCAGAACGTGTCGAACAACACCGACCGCACGGTGGCACCCGACGGCGACAAGATGTCGCAGGTCGAGGACTGCTTCGACATCGAGGCAATCGACAAGGACGAGGCTGCCGGGATCAACGGCAACCCGCTCGGTGCGATCCGAGCAGCCGAAGCGGCTCAGGGCTAGCGCACAGGACATCCTTTCGGGGCAGGCGGCCGGTGCAACCGGCCGCCTGCTTTGCGAATCCGCCGACTCGAATCATGACCACCGCACCAACTCCCGGAGCGCCGAATGCCTGATTTCAAACCGTATCTCGTGATCGGCTTGGCGCTCGGCGGCGTCTACGCCATGTCGGGAGTCGGACTGGTCGTCTTGTTCAGGACGACCGGCGTGCTCAACCTGTTCTACGGGGCGGTCGGCGCGCTCGGCTCACTCGTCGCCTTCGATCTGATCAACGAGTACGGATGGAATCAATGGTTGTCGTACATTGCTGCCGTCTTGCTCGGCGGCCTGTTGACATTCCTCTACGGCTGGCTGCTCGGCCCCCCGCTCGCCAACCGGGACCCGCTGGTCAAGGCAAGTGCTTCGCTCGGATTCGCGCTGATCCTGCTCGGGTTCATGCAATGGAAGTGGACCGCCGACGTTCGCAGCCTGATCCTGCCGACATCGAAGTGGCAGTACACGGCCAACTGGTGGGCGCCCGCCGACGACACGACCGATTGGTTCCGGATCGATTGGACGCAGGGCGTCGCCATGTTGCTGCCGATCGTGCTCACACTCGGCACGGTGGTGTTCCTGAAGCGGAGCATGATCGGGACCGCCATGCGGGCGCTTGCCGATGAGCGCGACAACACCGCGCTGCTCGGTGTACCCGTTCGCAAGGTCGAAGCGGCGGCTTGGTTCGGTTCCGGGGTCATCTTCGGACTGTGCGGTCTACTGCTCGCCAATCTGGTCTCGATGGAAATCGCCGCGCTGACGTTCAGTATCCCGATTGCGGCGCTTGCAGCGGCGCTGATCGGCAGAGTCGAGTCGCTGTGGACCACGGTCGTGGCGGCGTTCGTGATCGGTGTGATCCAATCCGGGCTGAACGCCGTCGGGAGTCTTGCCGAGTACCGGAATGCGACCCCGTTCGTGAGCGCAATCGTCGTGCTGCTCTACTTCGGATGGCGCCGCCAAGTCGGGGGAAGGATCGCCTGATGTCGCTCGTCACCGAATCTTCGCCACAGTTGCCGCTCGACAGTCGCCCAGCCGTCGACACCCGACTGCCGTCGATGTGGACCGCAGTCACGGCCCGCCGCGTGGTCGCGCTGTCGATCGTCCTCGCCGCTGCGCTCTTCCTGCTCCCTGCGGTGCTGAGCGGATTCTGGCTGCAGATCGCGTTTCAAGCCGTCGCCTACTCGGGCGTCGCCCTCGGGCTCGGACTCCTGGTCGGTCGAACCGGGATGTACTCGTTGTGCCACATCCCGCTGCTCGCCGTCGGCGCCTGGATCTCGATGCGAGTCGCCCAGGAAGTCAGCATGCCGTTCCCGATCCTGCTCGTGATCACCGGGCTGCTGACCGGGCTGGTCGGCGTCGTGATCGGATTGCCCGCGCTTCGATTGAGCGGCCTGTATCTCGCGCTGATCACGCTGATGGCGGCAGGCGCGCTGACCCTGCTCTTGCAACAGTTCAAGTTCCCGAACGGTGGCGGCGGATTCTGGGGTTTCGACAAAGGGCTCGCATCCGGTGCAGCGTCGCTTGCCAGGCCGTCCGTCGCACTCGGGAACACTGCCTACTACCGCTACACCGTCGTCGTCGTCGCCGTGCTGTTCCTGATCGTGGCCTGGCACCTCAAGGGCAAGCCGGGTAGAGCCTGGGCGGCGATTCGCCAGTCGCACGTCACGGCCGTTGCCGCCGGCGTCGATACGACGCTCTACAAGTTGTGGGCGTTCGCGTTGTCCGCCGCGGTCAGTGGCGTCGCCGGCGCACTGGTGGCGGCCGGCCCGGGTGGTGTCACGACCAATCAGTTCCCCGTCGAACAGTCGATCACGTTGCTTGCCGTCGTGTTGATGGGTGGCGTCTACAACATCTGGGGTGCGCTCGTTGCCGGTTTCCTGCTCCGCGTGCTTCCCCAGATCCTCGACCAGAAACTCGGTGTCCCGACCGAGTTCCTGACGATCCTGTTCGGGATCGGAGTGATGCAGGTCCTGCTCGTGCAACCCAAGGGCATCGTCGAGGACCTCCGCAATCTGGGCGGCTTCGTCGGCACGAGACTCGGATCGATCGGGAAATCGACGCCCGCCGCCAAAGGGGCTGTTCGATGATCGAGATCAAGAGCTTGACCGTTCGGTTCGGTGGCGTCACACCGATCAACGACATGACGATGACGATGAACATGGGCGTCAACGGGCTGATCGGTCCCAACGGTGCCGGCAAGACCACGTTCTTCAACGTGTTGAGTGGCTTCGTCCGTCCAGCCCACGGAACCGTCACCGCGTTCGGCGACGATCTGTTGGCGATGCCCGACTTCAAGCGCGTGCGATGGGGTCTGCGACGTACGTTCCAGACCGAGCAGGCGATCGCCGACATGTCCGTCTACGAGAACGTCCTGCTCGTGCACGAACACTCCGGCGGTTCCGTCTCGACACGACGCACCGACGTGATCGAGGCGGTCGAGTTCGTCGGGCTCGGGTCGGTGATCCAAGCGCCGGTCGGCGGCCTCGGTGCGGCCGAGCGTCGACTCGTCGAGGTCGCTCGTGCCGTGGTCGGCAAGCCGCGACTGGTCTTGCTCGACGAGCCGGCGGCGGGGTTGCCCGATGAAGAAACGGCAGCGCTTGGTGAGGTCATCAAACAGATCCCCGAACGAACCGGTGCACTGACGATCCTGGTCGATCACGACATGGGCCTCGTCGGTGCGACCTGCGCGTTCAGTTCGGTGCTCGATTTCGGATACGTGATCGCGTCGGGACCGACGCAGGAAGTGCTCTCGAATCCTGCAGTGATCGCCGCATACCTCGGCACGGAGGACGTCCCCGTATGAGCGCCGAATCGGGCTTGGTCGTCGAAGCGCTGTCGTTGCAACGTGGGGGACGCACGGTCGTGCGTGACGTGTCGATCAGCGCAACGCTCGGCGAGATCACGACGCTGCTGGGACCGAACGGGGCGGGCAAGTCGAGCCTCGCGCTGGGCATCGCAGGTCTGCTGCCGCTTTCACACGGCACGGTGTCATTGAACGGGAAGAAGATCAGCGGACTCCGGGCGGAAAAGGTACGCGCCGCCGGGCTGGCGGTGGTGCCGGAGGGCCGCAAGCTGCTCCCCAGCTTGACCGTCGAGGACAACCTCGCAGTGGCGACCTACATGCTGGCCAAGTCGGAGCGTCGCAATGGCATCGACTACGCCGTGTCGTTGTTCCCGGAACTCGAGAAGCGTTGGAGCTCACGGGCGCGTTCGCTTTCCGGCGGCGAACAGCAGATGGTGGTGCTTGCTCAGGCGCTGGTGTCGCGTCCCATGGTGCTGTTGATCGATGAGCTGTCGCTCGGCCTCGCACCGATCGTGGTCAAGCGCTTGATCCCGACCCTCACCGCAGTGGCCGCCAGCGGTGTCGGGATTCTGTTGATCGAGCAGTTCGCCCAACTCGCCCTCTCGGTCGCCAACAAGGCATATGTGATGGAGGGCGAGCAGATCCGGTACGACGGCACCGCCGCAGAACTGCGCGACAACCCCAACATGCTCAGCTCCGCCTACCTCCTACGCTCCCACTGACCGAGCATGCACGACCTGAGGGGCAAGGTCGCTGTGGTCACCGGCGCAGCCTCCGGGATCGGGCTCGCCCTGGCCAAGCGCTTCGGGGCCGAGGGCATGCGTGTCGTGATGGCCGACATCGAACTGCCGGCGCTCGAAGCCGCAGCTCACGAACTCGCCTCCTCCGGCGCCGAGCTGCTCGTCGTTCCCGCCGACTGCTCGGTCGAGGCTGATGTCGAGAACCTGTCGGCGGCGGCGATCAGTCGTTTCGGGGCCGTCCATGTCGTCTGCAACAACGCCGGCGTCGGGAGCCGCGGGCTGATGATCGCCGATCTCCCACGACGCGATTTCGAGTGGGTGCTGGGCGTCAACCTGTGGGGCGTGATCCACGGGATCCGCGCTTTCCTCCCCGCCATGATCGAACAAGGCGAAGGTCACATCGTCAACACCGCTTCGGTCTCGGGTCTGTACCACCTCCCGCGGATGGGCCCGTACAACGCATCCAAAGCCGCCGTGATCGCACTCAGCGAAACGCTCAAGTTCGAACTCGACGCCGAACTGTCGCCGGTTGGCGTCTCCGTGCTCTGCCCGAGTTGGGTGAGAACCAACATCTCGACGGCGGCCCGCAACGTCCCCGAACGACTCACGTACGAACTCACCCCGCAACAGGCCGCCGAGGCGGTCGAGTACAAATCGAAGCGCAAGCAGCAGCTCCAGAGCGAGGCGCTCGAAGCGGACGACGTCGCGATCCAAGTCCGCGACGCGATTCTCACCAACCGCTTCTACGTGATCACGCACCCCGAAAGCGTCGCCAACATGCGTGATCGCTTCGACCGGATCGTCGGCGGCGACAACCCGATCGAACCGTTCCAGTAGCGGCCCCGAGCCCGCACCCGGCGCACGACGCCACATCCGTTCACGGGTTCTTGACGACGACGAACGACTCGTCCTGGAACCACAGCCCGCCGTGCTTCAAGACGACCTCGTTGGTCACCTTGAGATACTCATCGCCGCGCATCGCCACGTCGACTCGATCATCATCGATCTGGGCGACGTAGACGGCGGCGTTCCACGCCGCCAGCGCAGTCGACGTGCTCAAGCGGTTGGTGACCTCGTTCGGCATCGCATGCAGGTGATAGCTGAACAGCGCCTGAGCATCGTTCTCACCCTCGAATCGGAACTGCTTCGGCCCACCGTCGTTGAGTTGCCTGTCGAGCTCTCTGATCAGGAGATTGCGCGGCGTCGCAAACGGTTCGTCGGCGGGCCAGATTCGCCGAACGATCTCCATCCCAGGGTCGAGCCCCGTCGATTGGATCACGATCAACCGGCCGTGCGGGGCGAGCGCACGAGCGATCGGCGCCAGCACGGCCTTGACCTTGCCCTCGGCCGGGGTTCGTGAGCGGTACGGCTGAGCGGCCAGGACGAGGTCGTAGCTGAGCGATTGTGGGACACCCGTGTTGCGAGGGATCAGGGCGTCCATCGCAAACGCGCGATCGGTGCGGTACAGCACGAGGGCTGACGGGCATTCGTAGATCGGGTTGCCCGTCGTCGGGCTGCTGGTTGTCTGCCAGCCCTGGTCCAAGACATGTTCCAAGCTGCTGATCTGTTGATGGAAGTCGTGGGCGGTGGTGCCGCTCAGCGGCACATCCCACCACTCCAAGCGTGCCTGAGCTTCTTCCTTGCGGGGGAACAGTTGCGGTGCTTCGCCGTAGAACATGTTGGTCATCACGAACACGGTCTCCGGATGCTCGGCGAGTCGGTCGGGCAACGTCGCCAGCGTGAGCCGGGCGTCCTCCATGCTGACCTCTTTGCCAACCACGACGAACGGCACGGTCGGCATCCGACGGTGGAGATCGCGCAGCACATGACTGAGCACAACACCGTTACCGGTGCCGGCGTCGAAGACCCGCACTGCCGGTGGAGCGGGCCGGAGGTGTTCCAGTTCGGCGCCAATGCGTGTGCCGACGACCGCCTTCTCGCTCGTGGTCGTGACAAACAACAGGTACTTCTCGCGGTTGTCGAAGAACCGGAACGGTTCCCCGGCCGGACCTGCAGGTTCAACTACGTCGGTCATCGATACCTCCGGTTGATCTGATGATCAGCGCGCGACCGTAGGCCGTGGCGACGAACCGTGCATCACGGATGTTCGCCCAGAGTCGCGGCGTGGCCGGTCGGGGCCTTCGTCAGTCGTCGAAGGCACCAGCACGTTTGCCCTGTTCGGCGCACAGGCGGAGGTACCGCGCTCGAAACGTGGCGGCATCGTTGATCGTGAGCACTTCGTCGTTGTCGTCGAGCACCAGGTTGGCGCCGTGCACGATGAAGAGCACCTCGGTGACCCCCTCGTTGTCGTCGGGAACCACCAACGTGTGCGCCGACCCGGCAGTCTCGTGGACGAAGCTGCCGGCCTCGTAGACGATGCCGTACTCGCGATAGAGCCAACGTCCCGAGATCGTCCAACCGAACACTTCACCCGTGTGATGATGGCGTTCCTTGCCGCTCCCCGGCTCGTAGCGCACACCGAGCACCCAGATGCCACGCTCGATATCGGCATGGACCAGTCGGCGCTGCCCGCCGGCGACGTCGACCCACGGCGCGTCCTGCTCGGAAACACTTCCAACCGGTGACGGCAAAGTCGGGCGCACGGGTCGACAGTAGTCATCGTGAAAACCGCGAACTACCGGAAGGCAGCAAATTGCTCGATCAACTCAGATCTCGTCGACAGTGACGACGCGACCTTCGGCGTTCGACCGGAACGCTGCTTCGGCCAGGATCAGTGCCCGCAGGCCAGCCTCACCGTTGGGCGCAACGGGTGTTCCCGTTGCGACAGCGTCGACGAACGTGGCCACCTCGGCTGAGTAGGCGGGCATGTAGCGCTCGAGGAAGAAGTTCATCAGCGGCGCCTTCGTGTAGCCGTGTGCGCCGGCAACCTCGACCGTCGACTCGTAGATGTTCTCGGCACGAACCATCCCGAGCGAACCGTGGACCTCGATTCGCTGATCGTAGCCGTAGGTAGCTCGACGCGAGTTCGAGATCTGTGCGATCTTGCCGGAAGCGGTGACCAGCGTGACCGCCGCCGAGTCGACGTCGGGTACACCGGCGATCGCCGGATCGACGAGCACCGAGCCCACCGCATGGACTGACACGGGTTCCTCACCGAGCAGGAACCGGGCCATGTCGAAGTCGTGGATCGTCATGTCGCGGAACAGACCGCCTGAGCGCTCCATGTACTCGATCGGCGGCGGACCGGGATCACGCGAGATGATGTTGACCATCTCGACGTCACCGATCGCGCCCGAGTCGATCCGGTCGCGAACGGCTTTGAAGTTCGGATCGAAGCGCCGGTTGAAACCGACCATCAGGAGTGCGCCGGTCTCAGCGACGACGGCAAGACAGTCGCGCACGCGCTGCACGCTGAGGTCGATCGGCTTCTCGCAGAAGATCGCCTTACCGGCGCGAGCCGCCTGTTCGATCAGGTCGGAGTGCATATCGGTTGGAGTCGTGATGAACACGGCGTTGATCGCAGGATTCGCCATGACCTCGTCGATCGACGCCACCTCGGCGGCGTGCAATTCGGCCAGCGAATCGGCAGCTTCGGGAAAGGCATCGGCCACCGCGACGAGGCGAGCACCAGGCGTACCGGCGATCGCTGAAGCGTGGACCTTGCCGATCCGGCCTGCGCCGAGCAAGCCGATGGAAACAACTGCGGTCATAACGATTCCTTCAGAGAGAACACCTTGCGGAGAGGACGTCTTGTACAACATGTCATGCGGTGAACCAATCGATCGCTGATCCCGACCGGCAACGCCGATGGAGATTACATGCTCCGTCCCGCTCGCGCCGTCTCCGCGAACATGAGTCAATCCGGGCGAATGCCGGACGATCGGGAGTGCCGCCGATCAGTCGACCGTGTCGAGGAATTCGACGAACTGTTCGTGCACCGCGCTGTCGACTCCCAAGACGTGCTCTGGCTGCGGATAGCCCCCGGTTTGCACGTCGGTTACGAATTCGGAGTAGGCGGCAACGCGCTCACCTTGGAGACGTTCGAATTCGGCCCGGAAGTTGCGGTACTGCTTGGCGTGACGTGGCGTGTGGCCGTCGGTGTAGCCGAGCACGTCACACGAGAACAGGTACTGGGCGTCACAACCGGTACCGGCGCCCATCGAGAGCAGGACGAGCGACGTTCGCTTCGAGATCTCGCTCGCGATCGCCTCGGGGACGACCTCGATCTCGGCCGCAAACGCACCGGCCCGCTCGAGATCCTTGACCTGGCGATAGACCAGCTTGGCGGTGTCGAGTGTCTTGCCGACTGCTTTGAAACCACCTGTCCACGTCCGTCTCGACGGGATCAGGCCGACGTGGCCGACGACCGGGATCCCTTCGGCAGCCAGGCGTTCGATCGTCTGCAGGCTTGCCGCGCAATAGCAGCAATCCCCACCGATCGACAGCGCGCGATGGGCGGCCCGCAAGTAGTCGTCGGTCGTCACCAGTTCGCCGTACGGCAGGCCGACCTGCACGAAGCAGTCACCTGCAGCGGCGCGCATGGCCGGGTTCCAGACGGAGTCGATGATCGACAGCAAGTCGATGCCCGCCGCGGCCGCCGCGCGGGCCTCGTCCTGAAGCTCCGTGTAGATCATCGACATCTGACGAACACCTTTGTTGGCCCGAATGTCCATCACGGTCGGTCGGCTTCGGTTCATCGGTGCTCCTCAGGTCTCATCAGCGAGTGAGCAATGATCTCAACATCACGGCACCATCCGCAAACGCACGTCGCTCTGGTCCACGCGGTTGCCGAGATCAGTCGCGTGGCGTCGAACCGGATCATGTTGGTCGGACGCAAACAGTCGTGTTCCTCTGACGTGGTCGACTACGACGTTGCCAGCCCACGCCGTCAGGGTTCGAGCGAGTGCGAGATCATCAACTCGAGGTCCTGCATCTCCAATTCGCCGCTCGCCCGCCACAACACCGTGCCATCCCCTGCAAGCATCACGAAGTACGGAAAACTCGTGAGCCCGATTGCTGTTGCCGCGTCGCCCTCGATGCTGTCGGCGATCACAGGCCATGGGAACTGCTCATTTTCCAACCAGGCCGATGGCGGATAGTTGGGCCGCTGCTCGACGACCGCGGTCGAGATCCCGATCACGTCGACTCCGGTTGGCACACCGCCTTGGCGCCACCATTCGACGAGCCTCGGCACCTCGGCGCGACAGTGGGGACACCAGTGCGCCAACCCGATCAGCAGCGTCGGCTTCCCGGGATCGACCAAGACCGGCTCGCCGGCGAAGGACTCACCCGCTAACCGAGGCGCCGTCGTCCCGACCGCCGGGTCGACCCCCTGATCGTCGTCGGGCAGCGGAACCAAGGCGGTTCCGGTCACCGTCACTGCTCGGTTCTCCACCACCGCCGCCGATGTCGGTGTCGAGCCGCCGGCGAAGAGGAACGCGACGGCGGCAATCACAACGACCACGGCGACTCCGACGAGGATCAGCGTCAATCCGAGACTCGGCGCGTTTCGACTCGATCGATTCATCGAGCACTCCTTTGTGCGTCAGTCGGGCGATCGACCGGGAGGATCAGGACGTTCAGAATCGCCACGAAACCGGCGAATGCCATGAACGGCAGCGTCACGAATCCGAACTTCTCGAACCAGATGAACTCGCATGGCACCGTGGTCGAGCAGACCCCGGCATCGACCGCAGGTATCCGTTCGAGCAGCCAGTGGTAGCCGGAAATCGTCGCTCCGAGCCCGGCGAGGACGACTCCATAGACGCGGATGTCGTCATGGCGGAACGATGCGACGACGAGGATCACGGCCAGCGAGTACATCGCAATCCGTTGGTACCAGCACAGCGTGCACGGCTCGAAATTGGCGACCTCCGAAAAGTACAGGCTGCCGAGCATCGCCGTCACCGCCACCGCCGCGGCGATGCGATAGCGGTACGGCGCGACAGCCTGCAAGAAGCGATGTCCGAGCGCCCAGGCGACCCGCGTCACACCGGTGACGACGATGACCACGAGCGCGAGCGCAGCGAAGAAGAACTCCAGACGTTCGGTCAAGAGGAGGTGCTGCTACTGCAGATGTGGTGGGCGGTTGAGCACGACCGGGCAACTGGCGTGGCGCACCACTTCAGCGGCCACGCTGCCGAGCCGGAGCCTGCCCATACCCGTGCGACCATGCGTACTCATGAAGATCAGGCTGGCATCGACTTGATCGGCGAAGTCGACGATCGCCCGCGACGGCCGCGAACCATGGAGCACCTCGTGCTCGATCTCGCGACCCGCAGTCACCGACAGATCGCGGGCGACACGAGCGGGGTAGCCCCACTCGACCACGTCGTTGGCCAGTGCAATGGTCGGGTCGACCACCTCGACGACCCACGGCCGGCCGCCGAACTCGACACACCACGCAACGGCAACACCGGCCGCCGATTCGGCGGCGTGTGACGTGTCGAGCGGAACGACGTACGTACCGCCGAGCGAGCCACTCTCGAGAGCGACGTGCGGTCCGATCACGATGATCGGCCCGAACGTCTCCCGCAACAGATCGTCGACGGTGCTGCCGAGCACTGCGGCTGATCGGCCGTGGCCATGGGAACTCATCAGGATCATCGATCCGTTGATCGCGGCAGCATGATCGGCGATCGCTTCGGCCACATTGCCGCCGGCGAGCAGCGTCACGATCGGATCAAGCGGCAGATCGGGGAAACGCTCCAAGTCGCGGCCGATCTCATCGCGCGCCAGCGCTACGTCGGCGAGACGATCCACGACGGCGACGACCTCGACCTTGCCGCCGACCTCGCTCGCCATACGGGCGGCAATTGGCATCGCAGTCCACGAGTGGGCGGATCCGTCGATCGGCACGATGAGATGTTGAAACATTATGACCTCCTGAATGCAAACCTCTACAGTCATCATCGCGCCGGTGCCTGCACACGGAAAGGGGCTTTCGGCCCCGATCAGATCAGGGCTTTGGTACGGCTGAGACGTCGCAATGGCGGCTCGGTTGGGGGCGGGGTCTTTCTCGCCGGGAGCCCGCCGAGCAACTCCGTCGTGGCAATCGTGATGATCGCAACGGCACGCTCGAAGGCGGCCTCGGTCGCCACGGACGTCTTTTGAACCCCGCTCACCTTGCGGACGAACTGACGGGCGGCGGCCTCGATTTCGATCGGTGTAGCGGCAGGCTCGAGCCCCCTCAACGTCGTGATGTTTCGGCACATACCAACCACGCTACGTCAACGTCGACGCCTGATTCCGAGTAGAACACTGAGATGAGTCCTGACCCGCCGAACGCCGACATGGTCGTGGCGGAACTCGTCGAGGCGCTGGGCGATCAGATCGTCTTGCGGTCGCCAGTCGATGTTCGCTTCCGCACCGACTGGAGCGGTCATCTTCCGGCAGAGCCACGCGCCGTCGTGCTCGCCCGAACCACCGCACACGTGTCGACTGCACTGGCGATCTGCCAAGCCCACCGCCAGACCGTCGTGCCACAGGGTGGTCTCACGGGCCTCGCCGGCGGCGCCACGCCGCAGGCCGACGACGTTGTCATCAACCTCGAAAGAATGGCCGGTATCGAGGAGATCGACACCTCCGCAGCGACGATGACGGTGCTGGCGGGGACGACCCTGGAGGCCACCCAGGACGCGGCACGCGATGCAGGATTCGAACTCACACTCGATCTGGGCGCTCGCGGTTCGGCCCAGATCGGTGGCATCCTCGCCACCAACGCGGGTGGCAACCGGGCGATTCGGTACGGGATGGCCCGCGAGCACCTGCTCGGTTTCGAAGTGGTGCTCGCTGACGGCACGGTCGTCACCTCGCTCAACAAGATGATCAAGAACAACGCCGGCTACGACATCAAGCACCTGTTCGTCGGGTCGGAGGGCACGCTCGGCATCTTGACGCGTGCGGTCCTCCGCCTCCGCCCTCAGTGCCTGTCGAGACATACGGCGCTGTGCGTGAGCCCGAGCTATGCCGACGTCGTGAGATTGCTGCAGTTGACACAGCGGGTGTCAACGGGACTGAGCGCCTTCGAGGCGATGTGGCCGCATTTCTGCTCGTTCGTTGCGGAGGGGCTCGGTCGCCGACTCCCGGTCGACCCTGGCGACGGGTTCGCCGTCCTGATCGAAGTCACCGGCAGTAACCCCGACATCGACGAAGCGCTGTTCGAGGACTTGATCGGTTCAGCGCTCGAAACGGGAGTCATCAGCGATGCGTTCATCGCCCGATCGGAAAAAGAGGTTGAACAGCTCTGGGCACTCCGGGAAGGCGAACCGATCGATCGACTTCCCTCCGTGATCAACTTCGACGTCAGCCTGCCGATCGGCGAGATCGGCGGATTCGCTGCAGCCTGTGAGCGACGCCTGATCGACCGATGGCCGGCCGCGCACGTCATGCTGTTCGGACACATCGGTGACAGCAACCTCCACATCTGCGTATCAATCGGCGCCGCCGGCGCCGACCAGCTCCACGCCGTTGATCAGCTCGTGTACGCAACCGTCGGCGAGTGGTCGGGTTCGATCTCGGCAGAGCACGGGATCGGTGCGCTGAAACGTGACTACCTGGCCTACTCGCGCACCGCTCCAGAAATCGACATCATGCGCCGGATCAAGCGTGCCCTCGATCCGGACAACATCCTCAACCCTGGGAAGATCTTCGGGCTCCGGGCGGGCGCTCCCTGATCGATCGACGCGGTGGCGGGCACGGTCGTGACCGCCAGCGCAAGGTGAGCGGAGCGCCAGAAGTTGGCGAGATCGCTGTACCGGTCGGCGAGCGGGCGTACGGTTGTCTCAGTGGCCGGCGAACAGATCTTGATCGTCGAGGACGACGAACGGATCGGTTCGACGCTGCTCCGCGCCCTTCGAGGAACTGGTTACGAGGCTCGATGGGAGCAGACCGGTGGCGGCGGGTTGGCGGCGATCGCGACGTTGCGGCCCGATCTGGTGCTGCTCGACCTCGGGCTGCCGGACCTCGATGGGCTCGAGGTGTGCAGGCAGATCCACGAACACGATCCGTCGATCGATGTGGTCATGCTGACGGCTCGCGACGAGGAGTTGGATGTCGTGATCGGGCTCGACGCGGGGGCGATCGACTACATCGCCAAGCCATTCAAGTTGGCCGAGCTACTCGCTCGAATCCGTGCCCAGCTGCGCCGGGCGGAACCACGGACTGGGGCACATTCCCGAGCCGGTGATCTGGTTGTCGAGGTTGCCGCCCGCAGGGTCCTGCTGCGCGGGACCGAGATCGCACTCCGGGCGAAGGAGTTCGATCTGCTGGCGCGCTTGATGGCGGACCTCGGCAACGTGGTCACCCGCGAGACGTTGATGAACGATGTCTGGGACGAGCACTGGTTCGGCTCGACGAAGACGCTCGATTTCCACATCGCTGCGCTCCGACGCAAGATCGACGCGTCCCATACCGACAGCCGGATCACGACCATTCGCGGCGTCGGCTACCGGCTCGAGCCGACATGAGACGCAGGATCCTGGTCTCGATCCTCTCGGTTACGGCCGTTGCCGTCGTGCTGTTCGGAGTACCACTCGCGATCGTCGTGCAACGGTTCGTCGACGACGATGCCGCACTCCGTGTCGAACGGGCGGCAGTGCTCGCATCTCGCCAGGTGCCGGCAGACTTCGCCACCAGCAACGACCCGGTCGAACTCCCGATCAACGGCGACGCGATCGACCTCGGCCTGTACGACATGTCCGGCGGACTCATCGCCGGAACCGGTCCTGATCGCGCCGATCCGACGACGTTGCGGGCACTCCGCAATCAGGTCGTCGACGCGGAGACATCGGGCGCCCGAGTGGTCGCCGTACCGGTTGCCGCCGATGAACGCGTTGTCGGTGCGATCCGCGCCGAGCAATCGACGGCGGCGAGCGATGCGCGTTCGCGACGGATCCTTGCGCTACTCGTGGCCCTGGCAATCGGTGTGCTGACCGTCGGAGGGGCGATCGGGTATCTCCTCGCCGGCCGCCTCGCTCGACCGGTCCGACGGCTCCGCGACGCGGCGGTGCAACTCGGTGATGGCGATTTCTCGATCGTCGTGCCGCGGAGCAAAATCCCCGAGCTCGACGAGGCCGCTGGAGCGATGACGTCCACAGCACGACGACTCGACGACCTCGTCGCACGGGAACGTGCCTTCAGCGCCGACGCATCGCACCAACTGCGTACCCCGCTCGCCGGACTTCGGGCCGTGATCGAGACCGAGTTGGAGTTCCCGCGCGCTGACCCGACGGTGGTGTTGCACGAGGCGATCAGCGACATCGACCGGCTCGAACGGATCATCGTCGAACTGTTGGCGATCGCCCGCACTTCGAACACCGGCGACTCATCGTTCTCCCTGGCCGAGGTGTTCGCCGAGGTGGAGGCAAGTTGGCGGAGTCGCCTCGTGCTGGCCGGTCGCTCCTTGTCCATCGATGCTTCGCGCTACGCCCCGACCGTGATCGGCAACGCTGCGTTGCTCCGTCATGCGCTCGACGTGCTGCTGGACAATGCGCTGCGTCATGGTGCCGGCAACATCGACATCGGGATCTCGGCCTCCGACGACGCGGTGACGATCTCGGTCACCGACGAAGGATCTGGGTTCGCACCTGGGGCGGCGCTCGACGACGACACATCGCCACGCCCAGCCGACGATGCGGTCCACGGCCTCGGCCTCCCGCTGGCTCGACGACTCGTGCAAGCGTTGCCTGGCCGCTTATCGATCGTCAACAGCGGCCCGAACCCCCAGATCGACATCTTGCTGCGCCGTTCCCCGCCCACGCGGCCTTGAGCCGATTCCCGTTCACCACTGACGCCGTTCGGGGCAACCGAGCCAGATCCAGAAGTTCTGGTCCGGTTCTGGCCGTGTTCTGGCCCACCACCACCCGGCCACTGGCCGACCGGTTCGTAGGGTCATCGTTGCCGGTCGATCCGACTCGGCCGCCGGTCGAACACCGGCCGACCGGCATTGGTGTCGGGACGAGATCGAGCAGGGAGGGCCACATGGACGGTCCAGCAATCGAACTGCGGGGGCTGAGCCACCGCTACGACGTCGACCCGGTGTTGCGTGACATCGACCTGACGATCGAACATGGCGAGATCTTCGGCTTCCTCGGCCACAACGGCGCCGGGAAGACCACGGCGATCAACATCCTGACCACCCTCATCGAGCCGACTGGCGGCACCGCAGCGGTGTGTGGGCACGACGTCGTCGCCGAGCGGCGCAGCGTCACCCGCTGCATCGGCTATCTACCGGCCGAAGTGCGCATGTACGGCCACCTGACGGCGTCGGAGAACCTCGAGTTCTTCGCCAAGCTCTCCGGCGTCGAGGAGTCTCGCAAGGCCGTCGCTGAAACGCTCGCCTACCTCGACTGCGCCGACCTCGCCGACAAGCGCGTTGGTACGTTCTCCACCGGGATGCGGCAACGAGTCGGGATCGCCCAAGCGATCATCCATCGTCCGCAGGTGCTGTTCCTCGACGAGCCCACCGCTGGGCTCGACCCGCTCGGGGTTCGCCAACTGCGCGACACGATCCGGCGCCTCAACCAAGACCTCGGGATGACCGTGTTCATGAACACCCACCTGCTCGGAGAGGTCGCCAAGGTTTGCACGACGATCGGTGTGCTCAACCACGGTGAGCTGATCTACAAGGACTCGATCGAGGAGACGACACGCCGCTTCCCCGACGAGGCCTCGCTCGAAGACATCTACGTCCGGATGGAAGCCGCCACGACATGAGCTACGAAATGATCGGTGTCGTCGCCTCGCATCAAGTCCTGTCGCTGCGCCGCCAGCGGGTGTTCCTCGCGCTGCTCGTGGCGTTGTTGACGATGACCACCCTTGCCGGTGTGCTGGGCTGGTCCAGCCATCAGACGATCGTCCGGGTCTACGACGAAGCGGTCAAGCTGCTCGCTTCCACCGGCAAACCGGCACCGCCCAACCCCTTCCTGCTCAAGCCGACCCTGTCGCTGCTGTCGAACATGGTCGTCTACATCCCGTTGATCGGTGCCCTGCTGGCGCTGATCGTCGGGCACCTGAGCATCGTCGACGACGAGACCAACGGCACCGGCCGGCTGGTGTTCTCCCGTCGGATCAGCCGCACGAGCTACGTGCTGGGCAAGGTCGCCAGCGCTGCCGTGGTGCTCGCCGTGGTGCTCGCCGCCAGCTTGCTGGTCAGCGTGGCGGCGTTGCTGGTCGTCAATCGAACCATCGCAGGCGCCGACCTCGGGAGGCTCGGATTGTTCTACGCATTGTCGTGGCTGTACCTGATCGTGTTCGCCCTGATCGGGATGGTCACCGTGTTGATGACACGTCGACGATCGATCGCATTGCTCTCGGCGATGGGGGCCTGGTTGGTGATCACCTTCGTGATCCCGCAGTTCACCTCGGGGCTGCGCCCGACCCAGTCACTCAATCCGATCACCGATCCGGCCAGCACGTCCCAGGCTTTCTTCGAGATCACCGCCAAGTCCCGGCCGTACTCCGTCGTCGAGCAGTACAAGCAAGCAAGCTCCGGCATCCTCCAGACCGGCACAGTCGAGTCGTTCGGACAGACCATCCAACGGGTGCTGCCGATCGGCGGCCTCGCTGTCGTGCTGTTGCTGCTCACGATCCGTCTCGTGCAACGTCACGACTTCTCGAGGAGCGCCACCAGTGAGTGACACGACCACCCGCATCATCGCGCTCGCTCGGCACGAGTACCGCTCCGCTGTGCGCAGCAAGATCCTGATCGTCCTGCTCGGGATCGTCGTCACCGTGACCGCTGTCTCGGTCTACATCGCCTCGGTCGACTATGCCGGCAAACTGGCCGACTATCACGCCTACGTCGACGCCGCCACGACCGGCGGACTCGACCGCATTGCGCCTTCCCCGCTGGCCGCGCTATCGCTGCTGCGGGGCGCGTTCGAGTACCTCGAGATCATCGGTGCCGTGATCGCGATCACACTCGGCTACCTCACCGTCTCTCGCGAACGGGCCAACCGGACCCTGCCACTGATCCGGTCTCGACCCGTCACGTCCGGCGAACTCGCCACCGGCAGCCTGCTCGGTGCGCTCGGCGTGATCGCCACGCTCGTCGCCGTCACCGCCATCGTCGGTGTCGTGTGCGTCGGCACCATCGGTCACGACTGGATCAACGCCACCCAAGCCCTCGAGCTGCTGCTGGCCTACGTCGCCTCGATCGTCTACATGAGCGCCTTCTACTGCCTCGGCGCGATCGCTACCGCCAAATCACGAGTCGCCGCAAACGGGCTCATGATCGCCCTCGGGATCTGGTTGATCATCGTGCTCGTGCTCCCCCAGATCGGCGACACGATGGACGCCGACAACCAGATCCCCGGCGGCCTGTTCAAAGCGCTCGGCCTCGGTCACGACGGCGAAGTACAGATCCTGACCCACTTCACCACCTACGAGCGGATCCGCACCTGGACCGAAGAAGCATCGCTCGCCAAGCATTTCGAACGATTCTCCTTCGCGATGACCGACGTCAAAGAGCGCTACCGCCCCTACGACCTGGCATGGCTGCTCCGACAGACCCGCAACGACATCGGCTGGCTGATCGCCTACTGCGGAGTCCTCGTGGCCGGTCTGCGCGGCGCCTTCCGTTCTCAACCAACCATCCCCCCAGCAGGAACATCATGAAGAGGAAAACCGTGAAGAGGAAAACCATGAACCACGCCAACAGCTACCTGAACAAACGCTTCCGAGCCGGAGCGCTCGTTGCTGGACTCCTCGTCGGCAGCGCCGCGCTCGCAGCATGCGGTGGCAACTCCTCGTCGAACCCGGTCCCGAGCACCGCAGCCACGGCGACCGGCTCTCCCGTGTTACCGGTCACGTCGAATCCGATCAGCAATGACTCAACGGTCCAAGCCTTGACGATCGACTCGGTTCTGGTCGAGAACAACGTCGACGCTGCGGGCAAAGCCGTCACCGACCATCTCGAAATCGCACTCACCAACACCGGCACCGCCGAACTCATCGGGTTCGAGGCGTATTACACGTTCACCGACGCAACGACCGACACGACCGAGAGCTACTACGCCCGGCTTCCTGACAGCTTCACGATCCCGGCCGGCGGCAAGCGAATCGCCCACTTCGACAACACCGGCGCCGTCGATCACTTCCCTGTCAGCGACTTCAGCTTGTACTACACCGACATCAATCCGCTGGAAGTCACCGTCACCGTGAGTGCCACCGACACCGCCGCCCAGACCGTCACGGTCCAAAAAGACGCCGGTGGGGCCGAGGCCGCCGACTGACGGAGCGCGCCTGGTTGATCACCCGTCGTACGCGACGGGCAGGCTCACCAGGCCGCGCAGGTACGGATCGGGCTGCCACTGCGGAATCCCGTCGAGTCGCAGACCTGGCAGGCCGATCAGCGCCATGATCGCGATCGGGGCCACGATCCGTGCCAGCGGTGCGCCGATGCAGGTGTGGATCCCATCACCGAAACCGATCTGGGTCGAGTCGTCGCGGGTGATGTCGAACACGTCGGGGTTCTCGAACCGGGCCGGGTCGTGGTTGGCGGATCCGATCGAAACCACGAGGTGCGCGCCCACATCCAGATCGACACCGCCGAGCGAGGTCTTCACGGCGACGATGCGATCGAGCAACTGGGCGGGAGGATCGAACCGGAGCATCTCCTCGACCGCGGCATGGATCAGCGACGGGTCGTTCCGCAGCAGTGCGAGCTGATCGGGGTTCGACAGCAGCGAGCGGAGACCGGTCGAGATCAGGTAGGTCGTCGTCAGGTAACCGGCGATCAACATGTCGGACATCACCGCCTGGACATCGTGCAGTTGGAGATCCTTGCCGATGTGCCGGCACACCCCGCCCAGCATGCCGGCACCCTGGGTGCCCTGATTGATCTCGACGAGTGCGTCGTAGTAGGTCCGCATCGCCATCGCGCAGATCCCTCCGTAGACCTGCTGGCCGGCCGGCATCGTGATGTTGTGGGAGGTGGCGATCGACTGCACCCAGTTGGTGAGGATCGGCAGATCGTTGACCGGTAGCCCGAGTACTTGGGCGAGCACCGTCGACGGCACGGGGAGGGCGAAGTCCTGCACCACCTCGAAGCGCCTCGTCGCCTTGAGGGCGGCGAGCCGTTCGGCCGCCATCGCCGACGCCGCACCCGCAGCGATCGCGATCGCTTCCGTGAACGAGGGCTCCACCGCCTGGCGGACCACATCGTGGCGCGGCGGGTCGCTCGACAGCAGGCCGGGCGGCAACGCGCCCATCGCGCTGAACACCGGGGTCGGCGGTGCCGGCGGCGCGCCGGGAACGGCAACGCGTTTCAAGAATGTCCCGGTCTCGGTGAGCACGCGACGGACGTCCTCGTCGCTGAACACCCACGTCGCCATCGTCTTGGCGTAGCCCGGGACGAGCTCGAGTTGAGCAACCGGCTGATGCTCGCGGTACCAGGCGAAGGTCGGGTACGGGTTCTCGATGAAACTTGGGGCATTCGGATTGAAGACGCCCTCGCTCGTTGTGGTGTCGGTCATGTTGTAGCCCTTTCGGGTCAGTGGAGTGCCCGGCTGATGACGCTCGATTCGGTCGATGATCCAGTCGACGTGCTCGGCGGTGAACTGAAGATGAAGTTGGTCGGTTGTCGCGCAGAGGTAGTCGTCGAACACAGAGGCTCCGCTGCCGGGAGCTGGGATCGGGTCATTCGGCCCGACGTCGGCGTCGAGCGCGCTCACGGTGGGCATCGAACTGCTCACGCCGAAGTTGGCCGTGATGTCACATCCGAACGAGGCAATCACTGACGTGACTGTCCGGTTCATCACGTTGAGGGCGCCGGGGACGGTCTCCCAACACACCTCCGAGGTCACCACCAACGGGGGCGGCGCAGCCCCCGGAACCGCCACGGTCGAGCCGCTGGCGATCGTTGCCGTGCGCCCTGCCGGCATCGGGAGCAACGTGATGTCGGCGAGGCCTTGGTTGTGCCATGACAGCACGGGATCGGCCGGGGCGGGCGCGGCACTGCCGCCGCCTTGCCCGCAGGCGATCGCCAGCTTCACGAGTTTCGACGGGTAGTCGCCCATGTCGTGCAGCTCCTCGAGCAACGCTGTTCGCAACGGGTCGGGGCCGACGGTGCCATCACGCTCGATCAGCGCGATGAACTGCAGATTGGACGGACTGAAGATGAGGTAGTGCAGCCCGGCGAACGTCGGCGAGAGCGGCGTGAAGTGGTTCACCAGCCATTGCCCGACAACCGTCGTGTAGGCGCCCCGTCCATGGGGGCTGTCGAGGCTGAGGTACAGAGCGGCGCCGTGGTCCACTCCGGCGTGCTCCATCTGGACCAAGGCATACCGGGCGACCAATCCACCCATGCTCATACCGCCGACGACCAGCGGATCTTCCGTGCGTTTCCTGGTCTGGGCGATCGCTTCGGTGATCACGCCGGCATTCGATTGGATCGTGTCGAGCCCCTTGTCGAAGCCGACGATCACGATGTCGTGCCCATTGGCGAGCAGACGCGTGAGCATGGCGTGCTGGCCGAGCGCCTCGGCGAGTTGGGCCGGCGAATACCCACCCGGCCATCCCTCGGCGACGAGGATCGGGCGGTGCATGAGATTGCCGGCACCCGAGCGGAAGACGAAGGCGTGTCCCGTGTTCCCGTTCGGCGGCTGAAGCTGCCAGGTCTCGTCGGGCAGCGGCGGCACCGGATCGTCGGTGATCGCCACCTCGCACGCTGCGTAGCGGATGCCGCTCGCCGTGCGACACCGCACGGTCAGCGTCACCGACGACACCTGCGGGGCGACGTTCACGACGAGTGTGCCACCAGGGGCGATCTCGACGAAGCCTTCGCCGGCGTCGATCGCGATCTCGGTGATCGCTCCACCCGTGTTCGTGACGAGCAACTCGGGAACCACTACGAGTTGCAGCGCCCGCCCACGGAAGGCGGGTATGGGTCGGTGCCACTGTTCAGCAAGGAGCGCCGTGACGATCGTGGCCTCGGCCGGCTCGAGCGCCTCGCGGATCGCGCCGGGTAACGCCGCCGGGGTGCCGTTGCGAGCGGCTTTCGTGACAGCGGCGACCACTTCTGAGGTGGGCCGGGCGAACGCCACCGAAGCGATCACGAGTGGCACCGGCTGACCCGGCTGGGCAGCCTTCGACTGGAGCCGTTGCAGCGAGGGCAACGACCGGCCCAGGTCGCCACCGACCAATCGCTGATACGTGCCCGCCCACTCACTCGGCCCGAGCGGCGCAGGTGATGCGCCGAGGCCGTCGGGCAACGCCGTGTCGCCGAACCAGACCAGGACACCGTTCGGAACAGTGGCGGGAGTGGCCTGTTCGAGCAGCGTCGCAAGCTGTTCGGCGAGCGTCACCACGCCCCCGCCGCCAGCGCTTTGAGGCCCCCGATCCCGGGGATGAACAGATACAGGCTGCCGCGGGTGGTGACCAGCCGGGGTAGGTCGGTCGCCGTGAGCACCCGGCGGGAGTCACCCGATGGGATCTCGAACCGCCCGCCCTCGGCAGGTTGATAACCGATGATGGGGTCGCGCGAGCCCCCCAACGTCGGTGCAGCGATGTCCATGTTCGACCACACCTTGTGGAGGAACTCGAACTGGGAAGCGAGGTCGCCGCAGATGAACGCCCCGAGCAAGCCGCGCGGGATCCCATCGTCGGGCTGGTCGGGATCGAACTTCGGGCCGTAGGCGACGCCCCTGCGCACGATCCGTCGGTTGTGCTGCAAACCGGTGACCGCCCCACCGCGAGGATTCATCCGCCGCATATGGGATCCGTACGGGCATCGGATCCCGTCGGCGTCGTCGAAGTTGGTCGGGTGATCGAGCGTGGCGGCGTGATCGAACGCATTGATCGACTCGGGTGCGACGTCGGCCCGGTCGTCGTCGGGAGACACCGCCACCGGCACGCCGTTGCGCCACCGCCCCACCAGCTTGGCGGCGATCAACTCAGGGTCCATGTCGAACCGATCGCCAGTGCGGTTGATGAAATCCTCGAATGCCCTGCAGTCCTGTTCAAGGATCCGCAGCGCCATGTAGCTCCCGTTGTCGCCGAGCACAGGAGGGATGTCGCCGATGAAGTTGCCGATGTACGTGTTCGTGTAGTCCTTGCCGAGCAGGAAGTCGCCGGTCAACGCATCGGGCTGCATGTCGGAGTTCCGGTCGCCGGGTCCCCCTGCGATCTGCGGCTGCGAGAGGCCATCTCGGAAGCCGAAGTGGACGACACCATCGTCGAAGCTGTGCCCGTCGAGGCACTCGAGCAGCTTGATCCCGTTCGCCGCAAATACGGCTCGGAGCGCTGCGCCGATCGGGTCGGACTGCGGCGCTGCCGACTCGTCGGTGAAGACCGAGATCACGACATGCGTGGGCTCGTTCTTGGTTCCACCGACGACCCAACGGTCGGGCGCGCTTGCGCCGACGTCGCCGATCCCGATCGCCCCCCACGGCCCGGTGCCGGATGCCGAATCGATCGACCGCTGCGCCGAGCCCGTCACAAACGCGTCCGGGAACGTCGCCGCGATCGGGGCAGGAACACCGAGTGCGAGGAGTCCGTCGTGGGTGACGAAGACGTTGACGCAGGCGGCCGGCTTGGTGGTCCATTCGGCGGCCGTCTCGACGGCGGGGATCGTGTCGGTGCCCTCCAGCAGGGTCGCCAGCAGTGCCTGCCCTCCTCCGGGATTACCGACCTGGAGCATGTAGTAACGGACGTCGGGGAATCGGTATCCGCGCAGGATGTTGCCCTGGATGTCATCGAGGTCGAGCGGCTCGGGCGAAGGCGGCGCGGCCGGGCCGGGAGCCGACGGATCCGGCTTCGGCGGATGGGCGAGATTGTTGCCGCGCAGACCCGAATTGCGCATGATCTCCAACACAGTCAATTGCGGATAGGCAGAGATGACGCCCGCGTTGAGGTTGTTGGCGCGGATGAACTGCATGAATTCGATCGGATAGTCCTCCACGGGGAGACGTGGCGCGCCTGCGATGTATTGCATCACGCCGGTGAAGAGTGGGGCCATCGTGGCCACGAAGTCCATGAGGTACGATTCGAAATCGCCATCGAACGTAGTGATCACCCACAGGTGCGAACCATCGGGAGAGATCAGGAAACGAGCGAAATGCACGTAGCGAAGACCGAGCACTCCCTGCCGGAACCCGTCCGCGTGATCGATCAGGAACTGTCCGAGGGCGGCTGCCTGCGCGGGCGTCTTGAGTGGCAGGCACAAGTTGAGCGGTTGCTGCAACTGGTTCTCGAGCGCGATCGAGAAACCGTCCCAAGCACCGGCATTCGTGCTGAAGGGCTCGCGTGTCCAGACAAGCGAATGCGGTCCGGTCGACTGCGGTCCCGCAATCGCTTCCTGATTCCCGATGATCACGTCGAACGTCGAGCGCAACGACATTGTGTTCCCCCGTCCCGCCGCGGGTCCCCTCCCACGTCACGCCACACCGTAGAGCGACTCGACTCGGCGAGCAAGCGACGCCGGGCCAAATCGTGGCGACATCAGAAATGAACGAACGTCCAGTCAGCGGCGACCCAGGGTTGAGGTCCAACCACCTCACCCAGCGACTCGCCACCGGCCGTGAAACGCCCGGTACGGTCACCGTGCACGGTGCCGTGATGTTGAGCGACATCGTCTCCTTCACGTCCCACATCGAGACCATGTCCGGCCTCGGCCGGTCCGGCATCGAGAGCTTCAGCTTGGGCATGGGCGTCTACCTCGACCGGGTGATCAATCTCGTGTATGCGCATGGCGGCGACGTGCTCGACATCGCCGGAGACTCGCTGCTGTGCCTGTGGGAGACCGACGGGAACATCCCTGCGCTGCGCGCCGCCACGATCGCGGCTGCGTCGTGCGCGTTGGCGATCCAACAGGCGATGAACGGTCACGGCATCGGCGAGGGTCACACCATCGAAACCCGGATCGGCGTGTCCACCGGGCCGGTCTCGCTGACCGTGGCCGGCGGCGTCGACGACCGATGGGAATTGATGGCGCAGGGCGAAACGGTGGCTGCCGTCGAAGAGGCCGAACGCAACTGCAGGCCGGGTTCAGTGACCGTCGACGATGCGGTCGTGCAACTGATCGGCGGCGAGATCGCCACGATGCCAGTCGGCGACGGTCTCCACAAGCTCGACGCGGTCGACGATCCGATCGAACCAGCGCCGTTGCCGCCCGCTCCCGACGCGATCGCCGCCAACCAGCTGTGGGCGATGGATTTCCGGCGCCTGAGCATCGCCCTCACACGGGTCCCCGAGCTGGCCACGGCCGAACCCGATAGCGCTCACCGCATCGTGCGCCTGTTCCAGACGATCGTCGCCGAACGAGAGGGCGCAAGCAGGATCATCACCGACAACAAAGGCATCCGACTGCTCGCCACGTTCGGCGCGCCACCGCTCGCCCACGAGGACGACCCCGCTCGCGCCGTCGACGCGATCCGGGCATTCGCCGGCGCCGTCGCCCGGGAGAACGCCACCTGCTCGGCCGGAATCGCCACCGGATCTGCGGTCTACGGCCTCGCGGGGAACGAACGACGTCGTGCCACGACGATGGCCGGCGAGGTGATCAACGTCGCGGCGCGACTCTCCACGACCGCGAACGGCAATGTGCTCTGTGACCAGGAGACAGCGGTCGGCTCTCACGCCCGCTACACGTTCACGGTCCTCAATCCCATCATGGTGAAGGGCAAGGCGCAACCCGTGCCGGTGTTCGAACCGGTTGGCGAGGTGTTGGAACGTCGCAGGCGGACTGCAACGATGCGCGGGCGGGCGATCGAACTCGAACGTCTGTCGAGGTTGCTCGAACCGAGCGCGACCCGTCCGGTCGACACGTTCGTGGTCGTCGGTGAGGCCGGCTTGGGCAAGACCACGCTGCTCGACGATTTCATCGACCTGGCGGGCCGTCGGGAGCATCGCCTGCTCGTCGCTCGGACCGACGCGATCGACCGCACCACCCCGTTCCTCGCCTGGACCGCTGTGGTCAACGAGCTGTTGGGTATCCGTCTCGGCGGTGCCGACACAACCCACGACGAAATCGTCGAACGGGCACGTGCATTCCTCGGCCCCGAGCTCGGCCCGCATGCGTCGGTGCTCGCCACGGTGTTCGGACGCTCCGCCAGCGGCAAACCCGCGGGGCACGCAGACGAACCCTCCACGATCATCCCCCAACTGCTGGCCGACCTGATCACTGCCGGCGGCCGGCGTCCCGTGATCGTGTTCGAGGACGCACACTGGGCCGACACTGGCTCGCTGGCCGTGATGCGAGCACTGCGAGACCTGCCCGACCCACCTCCGATGGTGTTGTCCACCCGACCCGCCGGATCGGAGGAGCCGATGGATGTGATCGACGGACCCCGCACCGTGGTCATCGAGCTGACGCCACTGGGCACCGACGCCGTGTGGCAGATCATCGTCGATCGGCTCGGCACCGAGCGGGTGCCTCCCGAGTTGCTCGAGTTCGTCAACCATCGAGTTGCCGGTCACCCTTACTTCTGCGAGCAATTACTCAAGAGCCTCGTCGAAAACGGCACGATCGTGATCAACGGACCGATCGTCACGATCGGCGCACTCGACGGTGCCGCGATCCCGTCGACCGTCGAAGGCGTCATCGTGAGCCGGCTCGATCGCATGGCGCCCGAGTTCCAGCACTATCTCAAGGCCGCCTCCGTGGTCGGTCGGCGCCACCACGTCGACACGGTCCAGGCCTGCCTCCCGACCGTCGATGTCGTCGGCGTTCTGGAGACGATGGGTACCGAAGGGCTGCTGCGTCGGATCGGCGAGAAGACGTTCGAGTTCCAGCACGTCATCGCCCGCGATGTCGTCTACGGCTTGATGACCGATCAGCAGCGCCGCCAACTGCACCGCATCGTCGCCGACCAACTGGAACGGAGAGGCGTCGGCGTGAACGCTGCCACCATCGGTCGACATTGGCGACAGGCTGGCGAGTACGCGGTCGCCCTCAACTATCTCGAACGGGCGGCCTCCGACTCGTTCGGCTCAGGCAGCTTTGCCGGAACGTGCGAACTCCTGGACGAAGCAGAGACCGTGCGCGCAGAAGGATCACTGACGCTCGGGGCCGAACAGGAAGCGCGTCTGGCGCTGCTGCGGGCACGCGCCTGCTACTACCTCGGTCTGTTCACCGACGCCCGACGTGAGCTCGAGATGGTGATCTCGTTGATCGGTGAGCCGCTGCCGGCCACCACGGCCGAGCACACCGCCGAACACGCCCGTCTGGAAGCGATCCGGCTGGAACATGTGGTCCAACGCTCACCGAGCGGCGGCGGATCCGTCGAGGCGGTCGACGCGATCCTCTTCGAGACCTACCGCACGCTCGTCAAGGTGCTGTTCCTGTTGGGCGACACGGGTCACGCGATCGTCACCGTGTCGATGCGGGCGCTCACGTTCGCCGACAAGATGGGCCGGTTCTACGAGGGAGCCGGGATCCAGGCGATGGTGTGTGGCGCATACGCAACCATCGGCAACATCGAGCGGTTCGAGTATCACAGCCGATGTGCGGTCGAAGTGGCCGAGAGCCCAGAAGGGTCCGTCGTCGCCAATCACATCTGGCGGATGCTCGCCGTCGGCCGCGCCGCACTGGGCCTGTGGGCAGCCAGCCTCGACGCCTCCGACCGCGCCCTGGCGGCGCTCGACCCGGAGGGGCAGAACCGCGATGCAGGGATCTGGCAGACCCGAGCTGCGATTCACCTGTGCGCCGGACAATTCGGCGTGGCCGACGAGGCCTGGCGACGAACGGCCGAGATCGCCGAGCGGGACGGCAACAAGCGGTTGTTGCGCTGGTCCCGGTTGGACGAGGCTCAGACCCTGATCGGGCGTGACCTCATCCCCGAAGCCGACGCTGTACTGACCGCCGCGACGATCGAGCTCGGCCCCCCGTCCGACCCTCTCGGCACGATCGAACAGCACTACACGACGGCGATCGTGCGCAGCGCCCAAGGTCGTCATCTCGAAGCGCTGCGCGAGGCCCGCGCCGTGGTGCGAATGGTCGACGGGGTCCCGCCAAGCGGCTTCCACTGGGTCGAATTCTGCTCGGGTGCGGTCGAAGCGATGTTGGCGGCCCTGCTCGACACCGCCGAACCGCCGGTTGTGGATCGAGCGGCGCTGATCCCGGAAGTCGAGCACGCGATCGATCTGCTCGAAGGTTTCGGCACGATCTTCCTCCACGTCGCTCCGAGGGTGCCGCTTGCGCGCGGGTTGTTGGCCCACATCCAGGGCGAGCAGGGTGAGGCACATCGGCTGCTCCACGAGGCGCGTGCAGTCGCGCTTGCTGGGGATTTCGAGTTCGACGCGGCGCGCTCCACGGTGTTGTTCTGGTGGCTCGACATTGCCGGCGAACGTCCGGATCTCATCGAGGCCCGCGCAACGCTCGCCCGTTTGGGCGCGCGGCGGTGGGTAGGGCGGGCCGACACAGTGCTCCGCCAGTTGGAACTGCTCGACGATTCGCTGTCGTCGACGGCGCCCCTGGACCGCGCCCATGAGAACTGTTAACGTCGAAGCCCTCACAACCCTTCACAACCAACCCCTTCACAACCAGGGAACTCCGACGAAGGAGGAACCACATGGATCCGAAGATGCAGGCGACGACCGCGGTGCAGCTACTGAAGCCGCTGGTCGAGGGCACCCAGGTCGACCAACTCGGCAACCAAACCCCGTGCAGTGAGTGGAAGGTCCGCGACCTGTTGAACCACGTGATCGGTGGCGGCCACATGTTCGCCGCCGGTCTGCGCGACGAGCCACCGCAGGGTGGTGACGCCACCGACCTCGTCGGCGACGACCACAAGGCGGCATTCGCGAATGCGATCGACGGGTTCTCGGCCGCGCTGGCGGACACCGATGACCTCGACAAGATGGTCAGCCTCCCATTCGGCACGCTTCCTGCGGTTGCGGCGCTGCAGTTGGCCGCCGGCGACCTGCTCGTGCACTCGTGGGACCTGGCGCAGGCCACCGGCCAACCGTTCGATCCGCCGGCCGAGTTCGTCGAGGCCTCGTACGGGTTCTTCCAGGTGGCGGTCAACGACGACCTGCGGGCGGCGGGCATGTTCGGTCCGCCCTATGAAGTGCCTGCCGACGCCTCGGCGCTCGACAAACTGCTGGCGCATGCCGGCCGTCAGGCCTGACCGACGACGCGGCGAGGGCGTCTGGCTCAGGCCACGCCGAAGCGGATCTTCACCGAGATCGAGCCGTCCTGCTTGGCAACCACATCCGACAGCACGACGCCCGATCTCGTCGCCCGCGGAAATGAGGTGTTGATCGAGCCGCGCTGGTCGAGCTTGCGCACGTTCGACGTGCCGGGAAACGGGTCGCCGGCGTCGCCCTGGTTCCAGTCGTTCGGCTTGTCGAGGTCGTGTCGTCCATCGGCCTGGATCAGGGTCAATCCCGGAACGTCGGGAGCGTCCTGCTCACCGGCCTCGTCGACACGCCACACCAACATTCCGGCCCCGGGGAGATCGGAGTCGAACCCCTGACGGCGACGATTCTCGAGCAGCAGGTACTGGCCGGGCTTGTAGCGGGTGCTCTCGATCCGAACGACCTTGCCGGAGGTTGGCGTGTACGCCGGGAGCGTGACGGTGACCGATCCGCTCGAACGGCGGACCTGCTCGACCTCGACCCAAGCATGTTGCGTCTTGTGGAGTGCGGCCGGATGGGCTGGGCGGGCGCCGCCGCCGTTGTAGGACCCGCCCGCCATCAGGTCCCACACCCCGGTGCCGTCCCAGAATCTGCCGTCCTGGTCGTAGTTGGGGTCGTAGAAGTCCTGCCATCCGAAGGCCAGGTGGCCCAGCTCGTGGGCGCAGACACCCATCTTGCAGTCCTCGGGAACCGTCAGGTACACGCTCGCGGTCAGGCCGGGGGCGACCTCGATCGGCCGTCGCAGGTTCCACTTGTGGGACCAGATCTCACCACCGGCGACGCTCGGATGGAGCACCTCGGCCCCGCGCCCGGCATGCACGATGAACAGCGCCGTCACGATGCCTTCACCGGTCTTGTCGAGCCCGGGCTCGAATACGATCCCGTTGGCGAGCGCCGCTGCCACCGAGTCCTCGGCCATCTTCTGGGCGTTGCGCGGATACGAGACGCGCTTCATCCCTGATTCGGCGTTGGTGTAGTAGGAGTACGGCTGCGGCAGCCGCAGCCAGCCGTGCACGGAGCCGGTGATCTGCACCTTGCCGAGCGTGACCTCCCGGTAGTAGTCGTCGAGGCTCCCCGTCGGATGGATCCGGCGGGAGAACAACAACCGCTCGAAGTGGCGCTTCGGCACGTGGCCGACCTTGTCGGGGAAGTCGACCAGCAGCACGATCACGCGCACCTTGCCGGTGACCGGGTGGCGTGGGATCTCGATCAGCTCCGGCCCGCTCTCCGGAGCGCCGGCGACGGCTCGAAAACGACGGTTGTCATCCATCCCCGGCGTGTCGGCGGCAGGATTGCCGTAGCCGATCACATGCAGGTACTGCGAGAACGTCAGTCCCTGCGGTTTCCCCTCGTCGAGGAACATCACGTACAGCTCTGCCATCACATCCGGAGACGGCGGCACACGACACTGATCCAAACGACACACGATCCCTCCTCTGGTCGCCCTGATTCCCGCCGACGAATGATTACGTCAACGTCTTCCATCATCAAGATCGATCGCCCGTTTTGCAAGCCTGAACGTGCAGTACGGGTCGCTACGAATCGACGACTGCGACCGGCGTCAGCAGTCGTTCATGTCGATGTCGATCCCGATCCGCCGAACCCTGACCTTGCCGACGTTGTCGTCGGGCAGGTCGAGGCAGCGCAGCAGCCGCTCGGCCGGGCCGATGCAATCGCGTTTGCCGTCGTGACCGCAGTCATCGGCGTGATCTTGTGGCATCGGTTCGGCGCGGTCGGGATCGAGCCGGTAGGTCATTCCGCCGATCAGGATCCCGTCGGCATGAACGGCGACCACCACGTCGCGAGCCGCCGTCGCCTTGACGTCGGCGGCCGTCACCTCGCTGCCCCTGGTGACCGCCAGCCGGACTCGCCGCGCCACCCCTGGCGCAAGCCCGAAGCCAGAGCCGCCGGCCGAGTTGGCGTGGACCTGCCAACCCTTCTCGGCGAGCACGGTCGGAAGCGTGATCTCGAGGGCGACCTTGACGCGCCGGTCGAACGGGTTGCGCACCATAAACGACCGACCCTCGAGGACGTTGGCGATCCCGGTGGCACCACCGGCGGCCGGCACCGGGTGCACGTTGCGCTGGCCGATGTTGTTGTCGTGAGGTACCAGGCGCCATTCGGCAATCGACTCGCCGGGCCCGAAGGCGTCGACATTGCTCGGGTCGCCGGACGCGGAGGCGATCATCAACAGGCATTCGTGGTCGGCGACGGTGGGCGTCCAGGAGAACGGCCCAACGACGACTTCCCCACCGGCGGGGATGTCGGCCACCGAGAGCTGCGTGGTGGTCATCGGCACCCAGTCATCGGGCCAGGTCAGACCGGCCCCGGGATCGGTGTGGTAGGCCTTCACGACGACACCGGTGGCGGTCTGGGTGCCCCGATTCCGGACCCTGCAATATGCGTAGTTGGTCCGGTTGAGCCACGGGTCCTCGTGGAGCGTGCCGTCATCGGCGTACCGGCGATTCCAGACGTTCTGGTTGTCCCAGTGGACCGGCTGGAACTGGTACTCGCCGTGGCGCCCATCGTCGATGTAGACGTCCTGGGCAGGCGGCTTGCCCTCCCTCGTCACCGGCGTCGGCGCACCAGCCGCCTGGAACAGCCCTTGCTTCTCGAAGGACCAACGGATCACCTTGGCGTACGCCCCGCCCGACAACCCGGTGCTGGTCCAGTCACCGGTGTCGGCTGCGAGCAGTGCGTTGACCCAGCCGCTGGCGTTGCCCGGGTTGGTCGCCGGTGTCAGCGTTCCGACACCTCGCAGGATCAGGTAACAGGCGACCCTGGCGGCGAAGCGGCGCATGTCGATGCTCGCCGAATCTCCGCCGAGGCTGCGGTAGATCCGGAAGTGGCTGGTGCACAAGATCTCCTCCGACTGGTAGCCGGCGTCGTCCTTCGACCCTCCCCACGCCCAGCCGGCTCCGACCGCTCGATCGTGGCGGCGACCGATGATTGCCGCCACCCAGGGGAACGTCAGGAATCGATCCGCAGCGAGGGTGTCGGGGTCGGACAGGATCGCTGCGAAGCTGTCGCCGGCCGAGTGGGCGAACCCGAAGTTGGCCGAGTTGACGTGGTCGTAGAGAATCCCGTGGCCGCCGAGTTCGTGCAGCACGACTCGCCAGTCGTTGGCGATGCCGATCGGGTTGGTGGTGTCGCCCAGGTCGGCCAGCTCGTAGTCGACGTTGGCGATCCCTCCTGTCCCGTTGCCGTTGCAGGAGGCGTTGATCTCGATCCCGTCGGCGGATCCGTAGCGGCCACGATGGTCGACCGGGAGTGGGAACGTCGTGCCGTTGAAGTAGGTCGCCCGGCTGAATCCGAGATCGGCGACGAGCCGGAAGAACCGGTCGTTGTGGTAGTACGCGTTGACAGCCGCAAAGTCGTTGGTCCGAGAGGCATAGTTGAAGTTCGTCCCGGTCGGCTCGGTCGGTGGCGCGGCGGTGGCAAGTTCGAAGTCCTGAACGGCGACGTTGTCGCCGCTCAAAGCCTGTTCCGCCCCCGAACCGGGAGCGGTGAGGCCGGGAAGGGTGACCGTGGTCCGGAAGCCGTTCAGCGTCGCCGCCGTCGAAGCTGGACCGGCCGCACCACCGGCGGTCAGGGGATCGCGGGCGAAGACGAGTCCGTCGACGTCGGCGCTGAATGGACGCAGGTACAGCACGTCGCTCGTCTCGACATCGACGACCGCAAGCCATGTCACGAGTCCGCGCGGTGGAGTCACGATTCGGAACACGACCTCACGGGCGATCCGGAACGTGCCGTCGGCGACGTCCGGTGCGGCGCCAAGAGGGAGCGGGAACGCCAGACCGTGGCTGTGCTCCCGCTGCGAATCGGTGTCGTGTTCGTTGGTCAGCCGCTTGTCGGCTTCATAACGGAACACGACGAGGCGATCGGAGACGACCTCGACCTGTTTGCGGTTGGCGTTGGCCGCCGGTCGCCCGGTGGCAGCCTTGCTCGGACCTGCCACGAGGGTGGCGCCCATGGCGGCGCTCATCAGGCCCCGTTCGCCGGTCGCCGGGCGCTTGAGTTTCGTGGCGGCGGGAACATCGACGCTGATGTGTCGCCACGTGTTGTTGGCAACGCCGGCCACCCGCGCCGGCCCGCTGCGGACGGTGACGGTGATCCCGCAGCGCCACACTTCGAGGCCCCGCCACGTCTGCTGGAACGACACCGTAGACGTGTCGAACTGCTGCTTCTCACCGGCGTAGCGCAACTCGATGCCGTCACCCGTGACCGTATCGCTGAGGCCGTTGGCGAGGCCGTGGAATGCCTCGCCGGTGAACCAATCGGGGTTGATGTCGAGGCGGTCGGCGTGCTCCGTCACGAACTCGACGGCCGCCGCTTGGGGCAGTTGGTTGACCGTCGGCCGGTTGCGCTCCGCCGGCCGGAGTTCCCGCACTCTGCCGAAACGGTCGAGCCCGAGATACAACCGTTGCGCCGAATCGAACTCTTCTACGGCCATCGCCACGCTCCTTCGCTCCGTCCAGCGCGCGAATCGCCGGACCCGTCAGCACAGAGCCGGCGGCGGCGGCGCTGATACGCAGCACCGGACGGATTCCGTGATCGGCTGGAGCGCGGCAACCCGGACGCCCGAGCGGAGCGCTCGACCCTTTCGAGGCGTAGTCAGTCGAGGGTGGCGGTGAGCGTGATGTTGGTGCCCGCCAGCGCCTTACTGACCGGGCAACCGAGCTTGGCTGCGTCGGCGGCGGCGGTGAACTCGGCGGCGGTCATTCCTGGCACCTCGCCCCGCACGGTGAGGTGGATCCCAGTGATCCCCTCGCCCGGCTGGAACGTGACG
>JAYVFI010000013.1:0-57772 GCA_043773365.1 Ilumatobacteraceae bacterium | reverse complement strand
TTGACTAAATATTCAGTCAGTGGCATGATCGATGGATGAGCATTGGAATGATCCCCGAAGCCGGCACGACGCCGGCGGCCGCCGGGTTCTCGATGCCGGCCGAATGGGAACCGCACGCAGGGTGCCTGATGGCCTGGCCGACACGTGCTGCGTTGTGGGAGACACGCCTCGATGAGGCCAAGCGTGACTATGCCGCAGTCGCATCCACGATTGCGGCCTTCGAGCCCGTCCTGATCGCCTGCAATCCTGGCTTGTCGGACGAGGTCCGACAGATGTGCGGAACCGGGGTCGTACCGGTCGAGATCCCGATCAACGATTCGTGGAGTCGCGACAACGGACCGGTTTTCGTCCGCAACACCAAGGGCGAAATCGCTGTCGTCGGCTTCGGATTCAACGCGTGGGGCAATCGCTGGCATCCTCACGACGACGATGCTCGCCTCGCTCGACGGATCGCCGAACTCGTCGACCTGCCGTTCTTCCAGGCGCCGTTCGTGCTCGAGGGCGGTTCGTTCTTCGTCGATGGCGAGGGCACCGTGATCACGACCGAGCAGTGTCTGCTCGACCCCAACCGCAATCCGAACCTGAGTCGTACCGAGATCGAGCAAGGTCTGATGGATTACCTCGGAGCCAGGGTCGTGATCTGGCTCCCGTTCGGGCACAGCCTCGACACCGGTCCGGCCGGCACCGACGGTCATATCGACGGCGTGCTGCAGTACGTAGCTCCGGGTCACGTCCTGCTCGAGCTGACCGCTGACCATGATTCCCCCGAAAGCCCGCGTGCTCAGGCGAACCTCGCACGACTCGCCGCCGCCCGTGACGCGAGCGGCCGCGACTTCCAGATCACGACCTTGGATCCTGGGCGCGATGCCGCCGTGTCGTACGCAAATCACTACCTCGCCAACGGTGCCGTCGTAGTGCCCGTCAGTGGCGAACCGGCCGACGAGACTGCGCTGGCGACGCTGCGTGACGTGTATCCGGATCGTGAAGTCGTGGGTGTTCCTGGACGGGCGATCGCCTTCGGCGGAGGCGGCCCGCACTGCATCACGCAACAGATCCCGGCCGGAGTCGAGATTCCGACCCACGATCGTGCGTCGGGACCGACCAAGCACGCACGATGAACGACCGGCGAACGTCGTTGCTCGTCGCCGCCATCGAAGAGATCGCACGCACCGGAACTCGGGGCATGCGGATCGAGCACGTCGCCAGACGGGCCAACGTTTCGCCGGCCTTGATCTACCACCACTTCGGCGACCGATCGACCCTGCTGCAATCTGCACTCGAACACATCGGAGCGCGAGCCGACGCGTACACGGCCCATACCGACGGGACGGGACGCGAGAACCTGCTGGCCACGCTGCTCGACGAAATCCAGCACGACGATCTGGTCCGGACCAACTCAGCTGCATGGGGTGAGCTGCGAGACAGCGCGATCTTCGACCTGTCGCTGCGCCCGACGATCATCAGGCTCACCGCGCAGTGGGTCGACGACATCGCCGACATGATCCGCAGTGGGCAACTCGACGGCTCGCTCGACACCTCGATCGACCCGCAGGAGCTCGGGGTGCGGCTGTCCGCCATGGTCGAAGGCATGAGTGCGCGTTGGCTGACCGGCATCATGACGACCGACGAGGCTCGGTATCACCTTTCGGCGTTCACCGAGGCGCTGCTGCCCCCGTCGGCGACGCAACCCTGACATCGTCGCGGGAGATCGCGACCTTCGCCTGGCGGGCGGCAGACTGCGATTGGTCGGCGATCGCCTGCACGCCGGCCACGAGCAGGGTCACGAGGTGCTCGAAGCTCTCATCGAGACCGAACGGTTCAGGATGTCCGTGATCCTTCTCGAGCACGACGAAGCCGTGCAGCGCGCTCCGCAGCGATCGAGCGGCGTGCACCGCCGGCGCAGGGCCGAGCGCGTAGCTCCCGAGCACCAACGCCAGCACGCCGACGACTCGATCGATCGATGCTTCGAGCTCACGATCACCTGCGACGGCGACTCGATCGGTGGCGGTGTAGAGGCCCGGGTGATCGTGCACGAACTGGCGCCAGGCCGTCGCCACGGCGCGCACGGCGTCCTCACCTGATCGCCCGATCGCCGACTGCGTGAGTTGCGCGACCAGGAGTTCCCTGGCCCGCAACGCAAGAGCTTTCCACAGCGCTTCGATCCCGTCGATGTGACGGTACAGGGCAGGCTGACGGACGTGCAGTTCGTTGGCGACCCGGGTCAACGTGACGGCGTCGATGCCCTCGGCGTCGGCGATCCGGCTTGCACAGTCGATGACCTGAGACGGGGTCAGCCGGGACGGGTTTGTAGGGGCCGGCTGCGATGCGAGGGGTTTCGCCACCCAGCCAAACTAACGCCGGGTGACACCCGCGACATCGTCCAACACGATCCAGCCCTTGCAATGACGTGAGAGGGGTTCGCGGCGGTGTTATATGCTTTGATGGATGCTGAACGTCCACTGGTTCCTGCCGACGGGCGGCGATTCCCGTGACGTCCTGCCGTCCGAACCTTCGCCGCACCGGCGTCCGCCCGACATCGGCTATCTCGCACAGGTCGCTCGGGCCTGCGACGAGCTCGGGTTCGGCGCAGTCCTGACCCCGTGCGGCACGGGCTGCGAGGACGCATGGATCGTGACCGCAGCACTGCTGCCACTCACCAAACGGCTGAAGTTCCTCGTTGCCTTTCGCCCGACGTTGCTCTCGCCGACCTTGGCGGCCCAGATGGCATCCACGTATCAACGCGTCTCCGGCGGTCGTCTGTTGATCAACATCGTGACCGGCGCAGAGCAGGCCGAGCTGGCGAGATTCGGTGTCTGGGAGGACAAGCAGACGCGCTACGAACGTACTGGCGAGTTCTTGTCGATCATGAAGTCGGCGTGGTCGCAGACGCCAGCCGACTTCGAGGGCTCGCACTACCGGGTCGAGGGTGCGACAACCCGTGAGGTCCCCGATCCGATCCCCGAGGTGTACTTCGGAGGTGCTTCCGCCGAAGCCGAGCAGGTCGCCGCCGAGCAGGTCGACGTCTATCTCGCCTGGGGTGAGCCGCCGGCGATGGTCGCCGAGCGACTCGAACGGATGCGGGCACTCGCTGCAACGGCCGGGCGGACCCTGCGGTTCGGTATCCGGTTTCACGTCATCACCCGCCCGACCAGCGAGGCTGCATGGGCAGAAGCGGCTCGCCTCGCAGCAGGGATGGACGAGGCGTCGGTGGCGGCGGCGCAGATCGACTTCGCCAACACCCAATCGGTCGGCCAGCGCCGTCAGGCCGAGTTGGCTGCCGGTGCGGTCGGAACCGAGCGGATGGAGATCTATCCGAACGTGTGGGCGGGGATCGGCATGGTTCGAGGTGGCGTCGGAACTGCGCTGGTCGGTTCGCACGACGAGGTCGCCGATCGGATGATGGAGTACCACCAGCTCGGCTTCGACGAGTTCATCCTGTCGGGCTACCCGCACCTCGAGGAGGCCTATCAGTTCGGCGAAGGGGTCATGCCGATCCTGCGCGATCGTGGTGTGCTTCCCCAGTCCGATCGAGCCGTTGCCCCCGTTTTCTCGTTCAGGTGAGGTCGGCGTGCGGATCGGGTTGTTGATGATGGGACACGTCGATCCCAACAGTCAGTTCATCGATGGTGACTACCCCGAGCTGTTCGGCGCGATCCTCGGCCCGCACGACATCGAGTTGATTCCGTACGACCTCGATCAAGGGCACTTCCCCGAGGACGTCGGCGAATGTGCCGGATGGCTCTGCTCTCCCAGCCGGCTGTCGAGCTACGACCCCGTCGATTGGTTGATCGATGCCGAGCAACTGCTGCGGTCGCTGATCGTCGCTGAAGCGCCGTTCGTGGGGATCTGCTTCGGTCACCAGTTGCTCGCCCAGGCCCTCGGCGGGCGGGTCGAACGGTCGCCAGATGGGTGGGGAGTCGGTGTCCGCGATTACGAGGTCGTTTCGCGGCGCTCGTGGATGTCGCCGTCCGTCGACCAGTTCGCCCTGATCGGCAGCCATCAAGATCAGGTCATGTCGCTTCCGGACGATGCAGAACTGCTGTTCCAATCGGACTACTGCCCATTTGGAGGTTTCGCAATCGGCGAGCGGGCCTGGACCCTGCAGGTCCATCCCGAGTTCACACCTGGGCTGGCCGATCATCTGTTGGCAGGGAGAGTCGAGTTGATCGGGGCCGAATCCGTGGCTGCTGCTCGGGCGACCCTGTCTCGCCCGCTCGACCGGCACGAGATCGCGACGTGGATCGCCCGGTTCTTCGTCGATTCGACGACCCGCTCGATCCGCTAACTCGTGCGCTCGGCCGACACCCCGGACAAGTCGTCGACCGGCTGCGCGATCGATTCGATTACGACGTGGACGGAGTGGTGGGTTCGACCATCGAGCCGGGCCCAGAGCCCCGAGCGGATGAGGACATCACGGACAGGACCCTTGATGTTGGCGAGGTGAATCGTGATCCCGAGTTGGTCGAATTCCTCGACGAGCTCTGCCAGCGCAGTTTCGGCGGAAGCGTCGATGTCGTTGATTCCTGCTCCGTCGAGGACGACGCACCGGAGGCCTTCGCCGTGGCTCTGACACATCTGGCGGAGGCGGCGCTTGAGGAAGGCGACGTTGGCGAAGTTGAGCGAGACGTCGATCCGGAGGATGCCGATCCCGGGAATCGCCCTGCTGTCGGGGAACCGCTCGAGATTGCGGTAGGTCTGCGTGCCGGCAACGTGCCCGAGTTCGGCGCTGTGAGGATTCATGATGCGAGCGACCACGATCACCAGCGAAGCGCCGACGGCGACGGCGATCCCGAGTTCGACCCCGAGCGCGAGGGTTGCCAGGAACGATACGGCGAGGATCAACGCGTCAGATCGTTTGATGCAGGCGATGCGTCGCATCTCCGCCACGTCGACCAGCCCGATCACGGCAGCGATCACGATCGCCCCCAGCACCGCTTGGGGGAGTTGCGTGAACCAGCCGGTGAAGAACAGAAGGACCAGCCCGATGAACCCTGCCGTGACGATCGAGGCAAGCCCGCTGCGCGCCCCTGCGGTTGCGTTCACGGCAGTTCTCGAGAACCCACCGGTGACGGGCTGCCCACTGAACAGGCCTGCCGCAGCGTTGGCGGCGCCGAGCGCCACGAGTTCCTGGTTCGGATCGATCTCGTAGCGGTTCTTGCGGGCGTACACCTTGGCGACCGCAACGGACTCCACGTAGCCGACGATCGTGATCATCAACGCGGGGCCCCAGAGGTCGCTCAGCAGACCGCTCGACAGGTCGGGGATCTGGAACGGGGGCAGCCCACCGGGGATCTCACCGACGACGGCCACCCCGCGGTCGGCGAGACCGAACGCCTTGCTGACGATCACGGCGATCACGGCGATTGCGAGCGCTGATGGGAATGTCTTGTGCCACTGCTTGAGGACCAGCATGGTGATCAATGAAGTGGCGCCGACGGTCAGGGTCAGCGGCTTGAAGTCGGTCAGCACCTTGCCCAGCTCGATCGTCGTGTCGAGGAAGCCGTCGACACGCGGGATCTTCACGCCCAGCAGGTGTTTCAGTTGTCCGACGGCGATGATGATCGCCGAGGCGGCCGTGAAACCGATCAAGACCGAATGGGAGAGGAGGTTGGTGACCCACCCCATCCGGGCCAGCCCGAGAACGATGCTGAAGCCCCCGACGATCAGCGCCAGCAGCGCCGCCGCACCGGCGTACGTGACGGGGTCGCCGTCAGCGAGCGGACCGAGCGCGGTGGCGGTGAGCAACGAGATCACTGCGACCGGCCCGACCGACAGTTGCCGGGACGTTCCGAAGATCGCGTAGGCGATCAGCGGGACGGTGGCGGCGTACAGCCCGACCTCCGGAGGGAGGCCGGCCAATTGGGCGTAGACCATGCCCTGCGGCACCAGCATCGCACCGGCCGTCAGCCCGGCGAACAGGTCGCCTCGCAGGTCGCTGCGCTCGTAGCCACGCAACCAGGAGACGATCGGGAAGACCCGATGAACGCCACTCGAGTCGGGCTTGGGTCGGGCGATCACGCAGCGAGCATAGCGAAAGGTACGTACATTCGCACAATGACTGCGGCCGAGGCGATCAACTAGGTGGACCCGTCGGAGCAAACGAGGGGCGCTCGCGTTGGGCGCCGTTGTCGGTCCACGCCGCCATGAACGTGTACATGTCGCCGCGGATCACGGTTCGGCGCCATTCGAGTGGGCGTCCGAGGTGTGTCGTGTAGCGCTCGACGAGGAAGGCAGGCATCTTGGCGGACGTGCCGAGCAGTGCCCGTTCCTGCTTGGTCGGAATCGTCGGGTGGACTCGTTCCCAGCCGGCGCCCGGGTGAATGCCGCATTGGCGTTCGAGCTCCGTGTACACGGCGGTGTGCTCGAAGTCGGTTGACAGCAGCGGGGCGGCCAACGCGGCGGGAATCCACAATTCGTCGGTGGCGATCGGTGTGTCGTCGGCGTTGCGGAGACGATGCAAGTAGACGAACGTCGTGTCGGGTTCGACGCCGAGTTGGCGGGCGACGCTCGGATCTGTGCGTTGGTCGAGTTCGAGCACCTTGCTGCGCTGCTCGAATCCCTGGTCCTCGATCGAGCGAAACAGGCTGTAGAGCGAGCCGCTGCGCTGCTCGATCGTCTGTTGACGCAGGAACGTGCCGCGTCCGCGTTCGCGATCGATCAGTCCGTCGGTGTGCATGCGACGCATCACCTCACGCATCGTGTGCCGGCTGACACCGTACTGCTCGATCAGTTCGCGTTCCGGCGGTAATCCGTCAGCGAACTCGCCACTGGTCATCCGCCTGCTCATGTCGTCGTGGATCTGGGCCCACAGCGGCATCGGGCTCTGGCGGTCAGGCAGGCGGATCTTCGGTTTCGCCATCCGGCCAATGTACGTACAAAACGGCGCAGGCGCAAACCTGCGTTGAAAACTGCTGAACTCACTCGACGGTCGTCAGCTGGCGATGTTCGCCGTCGCCGACGACGGTCGGGGCGATCTGCAGGTCACGGATGTGGAGACCGATGAACAATCCGAGAATCGCCACGACCGCCAGGCCTGCACCGGAGGACAGCATGACCAACGCCGGCGCGGGGCAGGTTCCGGCGACTGCCCAACCGGCACCGAACAGGGCGCCGCCGATCAGGTGGTGCCGCTCTGGCTTCGATCGGGACAGCGCGATCCGCCCGTCGAATACGGTGTTGGCGCCTCGCCGTTCGAGCAACCAGAGCAAGGGCAGCGACGTTGCGATGGCGGCGCCCATCAAGAAGAACACGTCGAGTTCGTCGAAGCCCAGCATCTTGTGAATCGTGTCGTATTCGTGCAGCCGGGCGGCACCGAGCACGAAACCGAAGCCGGCGCCGAACAGACCTCCGACCAGGTGGAGTTGGCGCTTCACAGATTGGCGCTTCACAGATTGTTGCTTCACAGATTGTTGCTTCACAGGTCACCACCCGTGGCGAGCCGCAGGATGTACGTGACGATCACGCCCGAAGCCATGAACGTCGCCGTCGTTACCCAACTGGCAGGGGACCGTTGCGCCGTCCCACAGATGCCATGACCGGAGGTGCAGCCGCCCGCCATCCTCGCTCCGTAGCCCATCACGATCGCCCCCGTGAACACGATCGCAGCGACAACCGGTGTCGACCACAGCGCCGTCATCGCCTCATATCCGGTGTGCGCGTTGACGCCGTCGCCCAGCAATGTGGCCGCCAGCCCACCAGCGAAGATGCCGCCGAAGTACCACACTCGCCAGCTGACGGTGTCGGCGTCGCCACGCACGGCTTTGATCGTGTGGACGTAGGCGCCACTCGCTCCGAGGGGCTGGTTGGCGACCAGGAAGAGGCCGACGACGAGCAGCCCCAACGCCGGCCCGGCGATGAACCATGGCAATCGATCCGGTAGCAGTTCCATCCGTTCCTCCACATCTGCGCTTGTGCCGTCCGACACTCTCGGGTATTGTACGTACATTCGGCTGTTCTGCGAAAGACTCAGATTCGAGAAGGGGCAGTGATGATCTTCAAGCAGTACTACCTGGGATGCCTGTCCCACGCGTCGTACCTGATCGGTGACGAGACGAGCGGCCGCGCCGTCGTGGTCGACCCGCAGCGTGATGTTTCTCAGTACATTGCCGACGCCGGCGATGCGGGACTCACGATCGAGCGGGTGATCGAAACCCACTTCCATGCCGACTTCCTCTCGGGCCATTTGGAACTGCAGGCCGCAACCGGCGCCACGATCTCATACGGCTCCGACGCCGAGGCGTCGGCGGAGTTCGTCATCGACGGGCTCGAACACGGCGAGCGGCTCGAGCTCGGTGATGTCGTTCTCGAAATCCGGCACACGCCTGGTCACACCCCGGAGTCGATCTCGATCGTCGTCTTCGAACATGATGACGACGAGGTGCCCTACGGGGTCCTCACCGGCGACACGCTGTTCATCGGCGATGTCGGCCGTCCCGATCTGTTGACATCGGTCGGGATGACTGCCGATCAGCTGGCGATCCAGCTCTATCACTCGACCCGCGATCAACTACTCACGCTTCCCGACGAAACGCGTGTGTTCCCGGCCCACGGTGCCGGGTCGGCGTGCGGCAAGTTCTTGTCGTCGGAGACGTCTTCGACGATCGGGGATCAGCGCCGAACGAACTACGCGCTGCAACCGATGACCGAAGCCGAGTTCGTCCATGCCGTCACCGAAGGACAGAGCCTGTCGCCGTTGTACTTCGCGTTCGCTGCGAACCGCAACAAGCAGACCCACGAGATGCTCTCGGAGGACGAGCCACCCAAGCCGATGTCGATGACGGAGGTGCTGGCCGAGCAACGCCGTGGCGCAGTCGTGCTCGACACCCGCGACGCGGCCGTGTTCGGTCAGGGTCACCTGGTCGGTTCCTACAACGTCGGGCTGGCCGGCCGGTACGCCGAATACGCCGGGGACGTGCTGACCGCAGATCAGTCGATCGTGCTGGTCTGCGAACCCGGCACCGAGTTGGAGGCGCGTACCCGCCTCGCCCGGATCGGATTCGACCGAGTGATCGGATGCCTGTCCGATCCGGTGTCCGCGTTCCTCGCCCATCCTGGTTGGATCAACAGCGCCTCGCGGCTGACGACGTCGGAGCTCGCCGAGCGGATCGAGTCGGTCGAGGGGTTGCAGGTCGTCGACGTGCGCGGTGCGGGGGAGGTCGCCGGCGGCAAGCTCGACCCGGCTCGAGTGGTGCCGCTGGCTCGGATCCTGGATCGGCTCGGTGAGCTGGATCCGACCGCTCCGACGGTGGTGTATTGCGCCGGCGGGTACCGATCGATGATTGCCGCCTCGGTGATGCGAGCGTCCGGCTTCCGAGATGTGTCCGACCTGATCGGCGGATACGCCGCCTGGGATCAGGCCGGTTTGCCCGTCGTCGTCCCAGCCGGCGCCGAAGCCTGAACCGATGACCCGCTATGCGTTCCTGATCGACCAGGACACCTGCATCGGGTGTCACGCCTGCACCGTCGCCTGCAAGGCCGAGCACGAGGTCCCGTTGGGGGTCAACCGGACGTGGGTGAAGTACATCGAGCGTGGCGAGTTCCCCGACACACGTCGCTTCTATTCGGTCAACCGTTGCAACCATTGCGACGACGCTCCGTGTGTCTCGATCTGCCCGACGACGGCCCTGTTCCGACGCGATGACGGGATCGTCGATTTCAACGACTCGTCGTGCATCGGGTGCAAGTCGTGCATGAACGCCTGTCCGTATGACGCCCTGTACATCAACCCGGAGACCCAGACGGCGCACAAGTGCAACTTCTGCACGCAACGCATCGAAGTCGGGTTGGAGCCGAGTTGCGTGGTGGTCTGCCCGACACAGTCGATCTTCGCCGGTGACATCGAAGATCCGACCTCGAAGATCTCGATGATGCTCGGTCGCCACGAGACGGCGGTCAAGGCTCCCGAGCAAGGCACCAAGCCGCACGTCTTCTACAAGGGGGTCGATCAGGCGGCGATCGACCCGTTGCGTACCAAGATCGCCGATGACGGGATGATCTGGGCGGAGACGACGCAGCATCATCCGACGATTCGGGTCCAGACTCCCGGACGCGGCAAGCAGATCGTCGCCCGCACCGCCTACACCACCGCCCACCCGATGGCGTGGACGGGCAAGGTCTCGGCCTACCTCGTGACCAAGGCGATCAGCGCCGGGGCGTTGTTCGTCGGTGGGTTGGCGGCGCTCACCGGACACGCTGACCAACGGGCCTTCGTGGGCATCACGATGCCGATCATCGCCCTGGTGTTCGCGGCTGCGACCGGGGCGCTGCTGATTGCCGATCTCAAGCAGCCGACCCGCTTCTTCTACATCTTCACCCGTCCGCAATGGGGATCGTGGCTCGTGCGGGGGGCGTTCATCCTGCTCGGGTACGGGCTGTTCGCCTCACTCTGGCTGCTCGCCGGGCTGATCGACTCGCCGGGAATGATCAAGGCGATGGCGATCCCGGCCGTGCTGTTCGGTGCCGGGACGGCCGGCTACACGGCGTTCCTGTTGGGGCAATGCGAGGGCCGTGATTTCTGGCAGACCCCGCTGCTGTTGCCGACGCTGCTGGCGCAGGCCGGAGCCGGGGGAGCGGGCGCCGGCTTGATCGTCGCCCCGCTGTTCGACCTCCCCGACGACCTGACGACCGCGATGACCTGGTTGCTGCTCGGCAGTGTGCTTGGGCTGGCGTTCTTGATCTGGACCGAGCTGTCGAGCCGCGGCACGATGCACGTCGAGTTGGCGCAGCGGGCGATGACACACGGTGAGTACGCCAGGCGGTTCTGGGGCAGCGTGTCGATCGGGCTGGTCGCCGCCGGTGGCCTGGCGATCGTGGCGTTGATCGTCGGTTCCTCACTGCTGGCTCTGGCCGGTGGCGTGACGGCGATCGTCGGTATCGCCTTGTACGAAGACGCATTCGTCCGTGCCGGCCAATCCGTACCGCTCTCCTGATCGAAGGCCACCTGCCATGTCATTGCTCGATGATCTCAGCCGCTCAGCGCAGAACCAGTTGACCCGGATCATGCCCGGATCGCAACTGACCAACTACGCACCGGTCGAACGGTGGGACGATTGGGTCGAACTCGACGCCAAGGCATGGGCCCATGGCGAGAAGCGGGAACGCCGTTACCGGCTGATCCCGACGACATGTTTCAACTGCGAGGCGTGTTGCGGGTTGCTGGCGTACATGGACAAATCGACCGGGCAGATCGCCAAGTTGGAGGGAAACCCTGCCCACCCGGCGAGTCGCGGTCGGAATTGCGCCAAGGGGCCGGCGACGATCACCCAGGTCTACGATCCGGAACGGATCCTCTACCCGTTGAAGCGTTCGGGTAGGCGCGGTGAGGGCAAGTGGGAGCGTGTCACCTGGGAACAGGCATTGACCGAGATCGGAAACCGGATCGGCACGGCGTTCCGTGAGGAGCGCCATGACGAGGTCATCTATCACGTCGGGCGTCCCGGCGATGACAGCTACGTCGAGCGGGTGCTGCACGCGTGGGGGATCGACGGCCACAACTCGCACACCAACATCTGTTCATCCGGGGCGCGTGTCGGGTACGCCTCGTGGATGGGGTTCGATCGCCCGTCCGGCGATCATGCCAACGCCAAGGTGATCCTCCTGATCTCCTCGCACCTCGAGGCGGGCCACTACTTCAACCCGCACGCCCAGCGGATCATCGAGGGCAAGATGCGCGGCGCCAAGATCATCTGCGTCGACCCGCGCCTGTCGAACACGGCGTCGATGAGCGATCACTGGCTCGCCCCGTGGCCGGGGACGGAGGCCGCCATGCTGCTGGCGATCGCCCGTCTGTTGCTGCAGAAGGGCACATGGGATCGCGAGTTCGTGCGGCGGTGGGTGAATTGGGAAACGGTCCTGCAACAGATGCGCCCAGACCTCGCGTGCACGTTCGAGAACTTCGGGCCGGCGGTGATCGATCTCTACGAGGAGTTCACACCCGAGTACGCCGCCCAACAGTGCGGGATCACCGCAGAGAAGATTCGTGAGATCGCCGACGTCGTCGCCACGGCGGTGCCGGGCAAGCTCAGCTCCCACAACTGGCGCGCCGCGGCGGCCGGCAACGAAGGTGGCTGGCAGGTTGCCCGATGCCTGTGGTTCCTCAACGTGCTCACCGGTTCGGTCGGCACGGAGGGCGGCGTCAGCCCGAACGGATGGAACAAGTTCATCCCCGTTCCTCCCAAGGTCGTCCATCCGCAGGGTCGCTGGAACGACCTGACATGGCCGGTCGAGTACCCACTTGCCCACCACGAGGCCTCGATCCTGCTGCCACACTTCCTCAAGGAGGGGCGCGGCAGGGTCGACACCTACTTCAGCCGGGTCTACAACCCGATCTGGACCAACCCGGACGGGTTCAGTTGGTTGGAGGCGCTGACCGACGAGTCGTTGGTCGGTTGTCATGTCGCGTTGACGCCGACCTGGTCGGAGTCGGCCTGGTTTGCCGACTACGTGCTGCCGATGGGGAATGGCGCAGAACGCCACGATGTCGCCAGTTACGAAACCCACAGCGGGCGATGGATCGGTTTTCGCCAGCCGGTGTTCCGCGTCAATGCAGAAAAAGAAGGCCGGACCGTCAACCGCACGTGGGAGACCAACCCCGGCGAGGTGTGGGAGGAGAACGAGTTCTGGATCGACCTGTCGTGGAAGATCGACCCGGACAACTCGCTCGGCATCCGCCAGCATTTCGAGTCGATCGAACACCCCGGCACCCCACTCGGGATCAACGAGTACTACGCCGAACTGTTCCGCAACTCGATTCCCGGCCTCCCCGAGGCAGCCGCCGAAGAAGGGCTCGATCCGCTCGCCTACATGCGCAAGTACGGGGCGTTCGAGATCCCAGGTGGGCAGTATGCGGTCCACGAGCGGATCGTGTCAGCGGAGGAGATCGCCAACACCAAGGCGGTCCGTAACGACGACGGCGTGTATCAGGTGCCGGGCACAGCCGGGCTGCACGACACGCTGGACGACATCGGCGGGCACATGCCGTTCATCGGTGACGGCTCGATCGGTGTCGAGATCGACGGCAAGATCCACTTCGGGTTCCCGACGCCGTCACGAAAGCTCGAGATGTACTCGCCGATGCTGCGCGACTGGGGATGGCCCGAGTACGCGATGCCCGGCTACATCAAGAGCCACGTCCACTGGGAAGACCTCGACATGGAACACGGCGAACGGATCCTGCTGCCGACCTTCCGGCTCCCGACGCTGATCCACACCCGTTCCGGGCAGGCCAAGTGGTTGAACGAGATCAGCCATTCGCACCCGATGTGGATCCACCCGTCCGACGCCGAACAACTCGAGATCGGAGTCAAAGGGCTGGTGCGAATCACGACCCAGATCGGTTACTTCGTGATCCGTGCTTGGCGCACCGAAGGCATTCGGCCGGGCGTGGTCGGGGTGTCGCACCACATGGGCCGTTGGCGCCTCGACGACGGCGAGGGAACCCCTCGTTACTCGTCGGCCCTGGCGGCGCTGTCGGGTCCCGCCACCGCCTATGGACAGAGCACACAGGCGACCGGTCAGCCGGGCCGGTGGAACATGAGCCAGGTCAAGGGCGTGACCCCGTTCGAATCGACCGACGCCGACTCGGAGCGGGTCTGGTGGAGTGACGCCGGCGTGCATCAGAACCTCACCTTCCCCGTCCAGCCCGACCCGATCTCGGGGATGCACTGCTGGCTCCAAAAGGTCACGGTCGCCCCGGCCCACGCTGACGACCGGTATGGCGACATCGCCGTCGACACCGGCAGGTCGACCGAGGTCTATCGCGAGTGGCTGGCCAAGGCCCGACCCGGCCCAGGCCCAGATGGTCTGAGGCGCCCGCTCTGGCTGGCGCGACCGGTCAAGCCCGTGGCGACGGCGTACGCGACACCCCCGCGGGAATGGAAGGCCGAACAGTGACCAACGTGACGATCAGTTCCACCAGTTCCACCGCCGACCTGGCGATGATCGCCGAACGGCGCGGTGGCCTTGCGGCCTTGCTCGGGCTGCTGATCCTCGAAGAACCGGGGCCGGGCCTTGCCGCATTGATCGGCGACATCGCAGCCCTCGCCCAACTCGGCTCGGGTGATCCGACGATCGCCACCGAATACGAACGGGTGCTGCTGCGTGGTGTCCCGCTCTACGAGTCGGTGTTCCGCAGCGATGACGGCCAGCGCGGTGGGGAAACGATCAGCGCCGTCGTCGATCGCTACGAGCGACTCGGGTTCAGCGAACACCTCGACAAGCGGTGGCGCGTCGCCGGGCCGGATCACCTCGGGCTGGAACTGCGCTGCCTCGCCCACCTCTGCCATCGTGAAGCCACGGCCTGGCGCGGCGGTACTCCGGACGAGGCAATCGAGGCGGTCGAGGCGGAACGCACGTTTCTCGCTCATCACCTCTCCGGGTGGGCACCGGTCGCGCTCGAGTGCGCCCTTCGGTCGGCCGGGGAGAGTTCGTATGCGCCCGTCCTGCAAGCGATCGCCGATCACCTCAGCGAGGAGTTCGATCGGCTCCGCCCCGCACCGGACCTCGCCAGTGCGATCGAGATCGAACCGCTTCCGGCCAACCTCGGCCCGGCCCGCCTCTCACGCTTGATCCTCGCTCCCGCCACGAGCGGAACGTGGGTCGACGCGGCGGTGATCGCTCGGGCATCACGCCAGATCGGTGCGCCGTGGCGGCCGAGCGACACTCGTTCCGCGCTGCGCCACGTGATCGAAGACGCCGAGAACACCGGCGACCTCGACGTCGTGCTCGAACCGATCGCGGCATGCCTCGGGGCGGCGATCGACAGCTATCGGCTCGCCGCCGAACGGTCGCCGGGCAACGCCGCCAACGCCCGCCGCTGGGTGCTGACCGCCGAGACGATGCGAGCACGCCTCGCCCAGATCGCCGAATCGGGAATCAATGGCCGCCACCGATTGGTTGCGTCCGAAACGTTCACCGTCAGCGGCCCCGACCCCGAACGCCTCGCCGCAGCAATCGACAACATGATCGCCGACCTCCGCCACCAAGGCCTCGACGTCCAACGACAGAATGAGTAGTGAGCGCCCGAGGTGTGACGCTCCTGATCAACGGTGAACGGATCAAGACGTGCCGCCTGTCCTTGTTGTCAAGGTAGGGGCGCGGTCGGTTGTCGTGGGGTGTGATCGGTGCGCAGTTGGGCGTTACCCGTCAGGGTGCTCGTCAACGCTTCGAACGACTCGTCGACACGTGAGATCCGAATGTGTCCGGTGCCGATGCGATCAACAGGCACGTGCGGGTACCACGCGCTTCCTGGCAGGCGGTCGACGTGTCCAGTGTTGGAGCTGGGTGCGTCAACGTGGGCGCGGTTCGGTTCCGTGCAGCCTTATGTTGGTGTCAGCAGGTGCTGGCCAAGGATCGCCAGGCCGGCGAGGTCTTGGACGTCGTCGAGTTGGGGTACTTCGATGGTGGGAACGTCGCCGGCCAGGCTCCGCAGCCGATCCATTTCCTGCTCCTCGTCGGCCGCCAACGCAGTGAGCTCTCGGTGGAAGTCGAATTGGTCGGCCAGCGGCCCCGGCGCCAAACCGTCCGGACGCTCCATGCCGAGCCGCGCTGGTGTCGGATGCACGAGGTTGATCACCATCGCCCGCAACGGAAAACCACCGTCGCGTAACGCCCCAGCCAGGTGGGCGGCCTCGTCGATCGCCTCGGCCCGCGGGCTGGAAACGAGCACGAACGCAGTCTGTTCGCCGCGCAGGATCTTGGCCGCCTCGGCGGCACGTTGCCGGAGGCCGGACTCCATCACGGCCAGCGAGCGGAAGAACTCGATCGTGTCCTCGACCACTTTGGGGCCGGCGAGCCGACGGATCACCCACAGGAACGAGGCCGACCCGGCGTTGGTGACCCTGGCGAACGAACGGCCGGGGACCGTCAGGACCCGATAAATGGGATGGCTGAGGAACGTCACCAGCCGGTCAGGCGCGGCGAGCAGATCGATGGCGTGACGCGATGGGGGAGTGTCGATCACGATCAGGTCGAACTCGCCGCTCGTCCACAATTGGTGCAGGCGCTCGATCGCCATGTACTCCTGCGCGCCGGCGAGCGAGCCGGCGATGCTGCGGTAGATCGGATTGGCCAGGATCGCCTTCGCCCGCTGCTCGTCGCCGGCACGATCCATGATCATCCGGTCGAACGTCGATTCGGCATCGAGCATCAGTGCCCACAACGAGCCGGTGGGATGGGTTGTGGCGCCGACGACCTCGTGCGGGTCGTGCGAGCGGTCGGATCCGTCGATGCCCAGCGTGTCGGCAAGCCGGCGGGCGGGGTCGACCGTGACCACGATCACGCGTCGCCCCGCATCGGCGGCCGCCAGCGCCAGCGCGGCCGCCGTGGTGGTCTTTCCGACCCCGCCGGGGCCGCACGTGACGAGCAGGCCGGCCTCGTGCAACACCGAGTCGAGCGTCGTCATCGTGATCCTCGCTCGGGCACGATCGGATCAGCGGCAAGGGCCTCGGCGAGCACGTCGAGATGCTCCGGCAGCAGGCGCGCCGCCGCCAATCGTGGGAGATGGATTCGTGGCATGGGGAGTTCGTCGTCGAGCCGGACGAACTGCTCGTGCTGGCCGGCCAGCCGGGCCTGACCGAACCGGACGACGTCGTCGAGCGCCCGCCTGGTGGCGGCCGGCAGCGCCACCTTCTGCTTCTTGGCGGCCGCCGCGGCGCTCATCGACAATCCGACTCGCTCGGGCCAGCAGGCGTTCACGATCAGTGGAGCGAGCGCCAAGCCGAGGTCGTCGGCGAGGTCGTGCCCCAGCTCGATGACCTCGTTGACCGGGGTCTCCTCTGGCAGTGTGACCAGCAGTGATTGGCAGCGTTGGTGGTCGGTCAACAGAGCTGACACCTCGTCGGCCTGGTCGCGGACCGGCCCGCTGGTGACGGCCTGCTGCAACGCCGAGGCCGACCGCAGGAACGGCGCAGCGTGACCTGCCGGCGGTGCATCGACGATGATCAGGTCGGCGGCGCGTGTTCGATCGAGTTCTTTGATCTTGCCGAGCACGAGGAGGTGTTCCATCCCTGGCGTCGACCCGGCGATCAGGTCGAGTGAGGCGGCGGAAGCGGCCCGCCGCAGCAGCCCGCCGAAACCCTTCAACGCCAGATAGTCGCCGAACGCTTGACTGGGTGAGATCGTCCGCCCGCGAATCCTGCCGCCAGCGCCGTTCGTGGTCCGCAGTGTCTGCTCGACAGGACCCAACGGGCGACCGCCGAGCAGCGGACCGAGGCCAGGCTTCCCGTCGACCGACACGAGCAGCACGTCGGCCCCGCCGGTCGCTGCCAGCAATGCCAGCGAAGCCGCCACCGTGCTGGTGCCGACACCGCCCTTGCCGACCACTACCAGGACGCGGGTCCGGGTGAGCCACACCGGTGTTGGTCGGACCGCAGCCATCCGGGCAGGGTATCGGTCGAGTTCCCCGCCGGCTTCGATGGCGACCGACTCGGCACACCTCCCCGATCGGTCGTTTCGCTGCGAACACGGCCCTCCGGGGACTACTGGCCGGCCGCCAGTATTGCTCCCAACACCATCGAGACGATGCCGATGATGAGCAGGATCTGGGCCTGCGAATGGCGGCGCGGCTTCTTGAGGTTGATCGCCCCGACGACTACTCCGACGATGCCGAGACACGTGCTGGCGATGATCAGCAGCACGAAATTCGTGGTGTTCCACGGCCCGTCGACCGACGAACCGGGCGAACCAGTCGACGTCGGCACCGTGTTGGCGTTCGACATCTGATAACTCGGCGCCTGATAGCTCGGCGGCTGATTGCTCGCGGCTCGACTGTCCGGTATCTGACCGCGTGGCGGGTCGACGCTGCGACGGTCGCCGGAGATGACATGTTCGGTCCACGTCGTGCCATCCCAATAACGTTGCTCGAAGCGCCCGTACGGATCGGGATGCCAGGCGGCGGGCGAGGCGGTTTGGCCTGTGTTGACGAGCGGCCGGACCGTCGAGGCGGGTGTCGAAGCAGGCGAGGGCGTCGGCGTGGTCGCTGGTGTCGGCATCGGTGCCTGTGATGGCGTCGGTGACGAAGCGGGAGCGGAGAAGGAGGCGGTCTGGCTCGGCAGCACAGCCAGCACCAAGTCGATTTCCTTCCCGACCGATTCGGTGATGTCGCCGCGGCGACGGAGTCGGCGGATCAACTCGGCCGCCGTGTCGCGATCGTCATCGTCGGTGAGATGGGCGCGTAGCTCGCTCAGCAGCAGTGACTGCTGCTGGAAGCTGAGGCTGAGTTCTTCCAGCCGTTCTCTATACGTGTTCATGTACGACATCGGCACATCGGGCGGGGCCGGCAGCGGATCGGGAGGCGGCAGGGAGGGTGGGGCAGCAGCGAGTGCAGTCACGAGGTTGATCGCCGCGTTCGGGGTTCGTTCGAGGTAGTCGAGGATTTGCGCATTGGCGATCACGGGTGGTGCCATCTGCGGTGAGACGCGGCTGATCATGACCGGGAGCAACGTCCGATTGCAACCTCTCGCGTACTCCAGCTCTGCCGAACATGCACGCGACTTGAGCCAGTCGGGGCTGAGGGCAACGACGAACAAATCGGCGCCCCGGATCGCCCCGAGGATCGTGTCCCACCAGACCTGACCGCCGGTCAGTTCCTCATCGACCCAGACATCATGGCGCGCTCGGCGGATGTCCTGGAGCAACGCATCCACAGCCTCGCGATCGCTACGTGAGTAGCTGACGAAAATCTTCATTGGCCCTCCGTTCCTGCTGGCCGAATGATAGAACGTCCGAGAATCGAGACGAGTGACTATTCCTGTCAATCCTGGCATGCACGGCCCGAGCGACGGGATCAGCGTAGATTCGTATCTCACGACAGTTTCTCGGCTCTGTTGATTGCTCACACCGTTGATGGTGACGTGTGACGAACAGGAGGTCACGATGATCGGCTATCCGCGTCAGGCGCTCGGGTTGGTGGCGCTCGCGATCGTGCTCCTTGCTTGCAGCGAGGAGTTAGGCCCCCAGAACGCCTCCGAGACGACGGCGGCCGAGGTTTCCACGACGTTGCCCGGGACCCAACCAACGAGCCCGCCGGAGACGGATCCCCCGGAGACGAGCCCGCCGGAGACGATTCCCGTCGTGACGAGCGACATCGTCGGGGCAGCCTCCGCAGGGAACTCCGGCGGGATTGGCGAGGACAACACCGACAGCTACAGCGAGGCGATCCGAAACGAGGACGGTACGTGCAGCGGGTGGGCAGGACGAGACGTGCCGGAGCCGTGGACCGACGGGCTGGTTTCCGGGGCACCGTTCGTGATCCTCGCCCGTGAGAGCGACGATGTGCTCGGTCGCGGAACCCTCGGCACCAGTTCGTTCGTCGATGTCGGCGGCGACCAGGAACAGTGGGTCTGTTTCTTTCCGTTCTCGGCGACGGTGACCGGTCAACCCGCCGAGTTCCGGATCAAGGTTGCCGATCTCGATCCGTGGGTCGTGCGCAGCGATCCCACGCAACCGGGCACGTACGTCGCCTCAGTCAACACCGTTGCCTCGGCCGACTACTTCTCGGAATGCACCGACCCCGACGTGTTCGAGGTCTTCGAGTGGCGCGCTGTTGGTCGGTACTGGTCGGACGGCATCAAGAACCTGTGCTCGAACGGGCTCAAGATCGCCAAGATCGAACGTCCTTGCCGTGGTCGTGGCGAGGGGAGCGACTACGTGACGAAAGTGACCGATGCGGCCGACCCGAATGTCGTCTACGAGGACGCCGACGGATTGCGCGTCGATGTCGCAACGCTTCCGCCCGGGGCTCCGGTGATCGTCAGCATCGCCACGGGGAGGCCGTGCGGATGAGGCATCGCACGTCTCAATCGCACGGCGGGTCGAACGTGTACCTCTGCAAGACGCGATCGGCGAACGCTGCCCACTCCTCGGCGCTCAGCGATCGCCCGACGATCGCGCAGACTTCGCGCGTCGGGTCTTGATCGAGCGACCACCGGAACGATCGGCCTGAGCGGTCGGTTCCCTCGATCGCGACGTCGAGCCCCCTGAGTGCCACGACGTCGCCTTCGAGACCGGTGAACGCACGCCCGATGCGCCGACGCGAGACCGTCCCCCAGACCTGCACGGTCACCGGCCCATCCTGAGTGTCTCGACCGGCGACGATCACGGCGCCGGCCGCCGCGTCGAGGACGGCAACCGACGCCACGTCGGCGTAGTCGGTCGCGAACGTCGTCGACTCCTGTTGCGCCAGCCTCCAGATCATCACTCTCGACGGCGTCGCGCTCGAGGTGGGGAAGCGGATTCCTGCTACGACGACGCCGCCTCGCGCTGCGAGCGCCGAGATCTCGACCTGCTCCCCGCCGACTCGCACGTCGACGCCACTCCCGCGCTGGAACTTGCCGTCGGCGACCGGGTAGTACTCGACCACCCCGGTCGCTCGTCCGAGGGCGACGCTGCCTTGGTCATCGACCGCCACCGCGGTCACAGTTCCGGCGTCGGGCTTCAACGCCGCCACTGCGATCCGCGGCCCGGCATCGCCCGTTCGGCACAGTGACGTGACGGCGCTCGATGGATCGATCGCAACCACGTAGGAACCATCCGGGCTGACGGCCTGCAGCCCTGATCGGCAGTCGGGATTGGTCGCGGACCCGCTCGTGGTCGTGCCGGACGGCTGTTGGCCGGGGCCCTCGCCGTCGGCGAGTTGTCGACGCGTCGAGTCGTCGACGATCGGTTCCACGCTCCACACCGCGATTGTCGCCCCCCACCCGCTGCTGACGACGATCGAACCGTCGCCGGAGATCGCCACGGTCTGTGCCCCGATCTCTGTTGCGAGCCGGGTCTGGGTCTCGGCAATCGGGTCGACGATGTCGATCGACACGCCGGAGGCGACCAGTTTGCACCTTGGCTGCCGATCGCACGGGCCGCTCCATGCCAACGCACTCGAGACTTCTGGAATCGCGATGGCCCGATGCCCGGTCTCCAGATCCCACACCGACAAGCGGCTTCCGCCGAGCGCCACGAAACGTCCCGATGGATCCGCTTCGGCGACCGTCGCCCCACCCCCGGGAGCCAACACGACGCTGTCCGACCCGAACTCGACGAGCGCCGCTCCAGTCGTGCCGACCACGAGTGCGCGTTCCCCTCCCGGCGAGACGGCCAGCCAGGTTGGGCGACCGATCTCGCTCGGTGTGGCAAGCGATGCGTCGACCACGAGACGGTCCTCGGTCCGGGCCCAACGCAGGATGTTTCCGTCGGTGGTCGCCTCGACCACGGACGCGGCGTCGCTCGACCCGGCTGCGATCACCAGTCCGGGCGGGGCATCGTTCGCCCTCGACTGAACGTCTCCGGTCGTGACATCGAACGTTGTCAGTTCGTTGTCGACCAGCACGGCGGCTCTGTGTGGCCCGATGTCGACGATTGCGCCGTCGGCGTTCGAGACGCTGGCCAACACGTGTCGGTCGGCCAGTGACACGATCGACAGCGAGTCGTCAGGATTCGTAAGCCAGGCGACCTCCGACCAACGATCGGCCTCCAGGACGGTTCCAGGGATCGGTACGACGTCGCCCGAGACGTCACCTCGCAGTGCCTGGCTCCCATCAGCGCCGACGATCACCTGCGCCCCGCCGTCGATGACATCGACGCGACTCCCGGCACCGAGTGGAAGCGCCGCAAGCTGTGCTTCCGGCGTGTCACTACGCGGCCAGGTTGCCAGCGCGATCGAGCCGTCGGCCCGACCGGCCGTGGCGTAGATCACGGTGCCGTCAGGCGAGAGTCCGATCCCGCGCACCGTGACGAACCCTTCGTTGCCACTGAGGTGCAGCATCGTCCGCAGCCGGGAGTAACGACCGATCAGCACCTGCGTCGGCTGGAACCGCTGCGGGTCGTCATTCGGAGCAAGCTCACCCGAAACGAGCGACATCAACAGCGCCTGGTCGAGCTCGGTGGTCGGCAGGTCGAGCGCCGCAAGCCCGACCTGATGGGCGATTGCCTCACGAGTTCGCTGATCGGCGCGGTGGGCGTTCGACACGGCGATCACGGCGGCGATCGTGGCGAGCACGCTCAGCACGACGAGCGCCGCGACCGCACCGCGCGCCAGCCGCTGCGCCCGCTTGTGGAGCCGGATGTCCTCACCTTCCAACTCGTCGGGCGGCATCCCCCGGATCGGCGCTGCCACCTGGGCCACCGCAGTACGGAACCGTGACTGCTTGAGGGTCAGTTCGGGTTCGTGGCGCGCCCATCGAAGATCGAGATACAGCGGCTCGTCGGTGAATCGACCGCGCAGCCCATCCGGAATCGCGGAACTCCCTGTGGTGAAGTCGCGTGTGGCGTCGTCCCATGCCAGCTCGCCGCCCGTCCAGACGAGCAGCAGGTATTCGGTCCCCTTCGACTCGCACCAATGCGCCACCTCGCGGTTGACCCATATCGACGCGGCCGACTCCGGACAAGCCAACAGCACCAGGAAGCGCGACGAATCGAGCCGCCCGCTGATCGTTGCCCACAGATCAGGGTTCAGGCTGAGATCGGATTGGTCGCGGAAGACCGACACCGCCCGCAAACGGTTCCACGGGCGGGCAAGCCGCTCCAGCCCGCGCTCCAGGGCGGGCGCCAGCCGGTCGTCGGCGGCATGGCTGTAGGAGATGAAGGCATCATCGCCGTCCGGCATCGGAACCCTTTCGCCTCCACCAATCGTGTGTGATCGAGCAGGTCACAATGGTCGCATGTCAGACCGAGGGGGTGAGGTTGATCTTCAGGTAGTTGATCGTTTCGACCACTAGGCGAGCACCGGCAGGGTCCTCGCTGCTCTTGAAGCCGACGAGCCCGATTGCCCGCTCGCCTGGTTCGATGTTGGGTTCGGGACTCGACAGCGAGAAGCAGGATGGGCCCAGCCCCTGTGCGATCCCGCGAACGTTGAGCCCCCGAAAGACCGCCCAGCTGTAGTACCCGCTCTTGGATCCGTCGGAGTTGTCGACCTCCTCCGAGGTTTCGTTGCGGAGCTCGGAGCTCAACACGATCAACCACTCGCCCGGTGGCTGTTCTCTGTAGCTCGCAGTCTCCACGGTGTACACGATCCTGGATCCTTCGTTGAGGTCGTCGACGGTGGCGGTCTCCGGCACGTCGATCTTGGTCCACGATTGATCGGGCACCGGGCACGGGGGCGGTTCGCCGCTGTTCGACGTGGAGTCATCGGCCCCGTCACCGCGTAGCCAGATCCAACCGAACAGTGCCACCGCGACCAGCACCACAGCGGCCCCGATCATCACGCCGCGTCGACGAGGCGCGTCGACGACCTGCTCGCCCTCCAGCCTGCGGATCAGTGCATCGACGTCCTGATGCCAGGTGGCGTCGCCGAGCACCACCGATTGACGGCTGGCGAGCGGTTGCAGATCGTCCGGCAGGTCGGCCACCGCCGGCAGGCCCGCATCGTTGACCAGGACTGGCACGACTCGCGCCCCGGCCCGGAGCGCTGCCGACACCTCGCGTCGCACGTAGTCGTCGGGGTCGTCCAGACGGCGACTCCCGTCGGGGCCAGGTGTTGCCAGCCAGTCCGCTCCGATCACGACGAGCACGGCATCGCTCTGGGCGATCGCCTCGTCGACCCGCTTGGCAAAGTCGACACCGGGTTCGATCGCGGTCACGTCCTGGAACACGTTGCGTGCTCCGAACCGGGTCACCAACACATCGAACAGGCGTCCCGCCCGCCCGGCCGTGTCGTCTCGCCGATAGCTGATGAACATCTTCATCGCTCTCCCTCCAGCACCCCTCGTACCAGCCCCAGCAGCACTAGCACTCGAGCCGGACCGGTGTCGAGCCCGGTGGTGTTGTGCCCGCCAGTGTGGCACGCGAGCGGATGATCTCCGAGTCGTCGGTGAACACGATCTGGGCGTCGGGGTATTGGCGCCGGATCAGTTCGATTGTCTCGACGTCCGGGTGGCCGAATCGTGACCCGTCGGTGCAGACGAGGATCCGTGCCGGCTGGATCAGTCCGAGCAGGCCTTCCGTGACGTTGCCCATGCTGCCGTGATGCGGCAGTTTGAAGACGTCGACCGAGAGTCGTTCGAGCCCGCGTTCGTCGAGCAACCGCTTGAGCGTCGACTCGAGATCGCCGGCGTAGGCGTCGCCGGCAAGCAGGACGCTGGCTGCACCGAGTTCGACCAGCAATGCGATGCTCGACCCGTTGGCAACGCTCGAGTCACCGCCGAACTTCCGCGACGAACCCCGCTCGATGTCGTCGCCGAGGCGGCGCAACAGGTCACCGATCGGATCGCCGGTCTCGCCGCGAGTCGTGCGGGTCCAGGCCTTCTCGAGCCGGCTGAGCCGTTCGACGGTAGGGGACAGCACCGTACATCGCAGTCCACCCGCCAGTTCGAATGAGGGCAGCGGCCCTTCGTCGGGCACGACGATCGCTCGCCCGTCGCTCAGCCGGTTGCGTCGTTCGGCGGTCAGCAACATCGTGAGTTCGTCACCTTGACGCGGCCCACGGGTCTGGGTGCGGATCTCGTCGAGCCCGTTGAACCACACGTCCGGTGCAACGACGCTCCCGGATCGGAGTGCGGTGATCATCCCGCTGATGTGGTCGAGGTCGATGTGCGTGACGATGGCGACGTCGACCTCCATCCGGCGATCAGGGAGCGTGGCGATGAACGCCCCGAGCCCGATCGGGTAGGCGCTGTCCATCCCGCCATCGACGAGGATCCGGTGCGTGCCGCCGTCGACCTCCCATTCGAGCAACAGGCAATCACCGCATGCGGCAGGGAAGGCGATCAGGTTGAGACCGTTCACGGCAGGCGTCGTTGCCGGAGCCGATTTGGCGGCGGGTGTGTACCCGGCTTGCTGGTCCGAATGCGGGTCGGACGGTGTGCCGGGGTTCGTGATCGATGCCGGGCCGGCGCTCTTCTCGGCGTCTTTCTCGGCGCTCGGCACGGCGTCCATCTGGGCGTTCGGTTCGGTGCCCGCCGCCGTCCCCCCGGCGACCATCGTCTCCTCGACGTGGACCTGTTCCCATCGGTCCAACGAGTGGCGAGCTCGTTGGAGGAACGCTCGCCGCACATCACCGTCGGGCAGCAGGTCGGTCAGGTCGTCGAGATGATCGAGCGCACTTTGACGCTCCGACCAGGTCGAGCGCGATGCGAAGGCGTGCTCGTATGCGAGGGTGAGCACTCGCACGGCTGCTTCCCGGGCGGCGTCGTCGTCGGCCGCGATCAGCGCTGTCAAGGCGCGGTCACCGACGTCTGCCCGGCTCCAGAAGTCGAGCGGGTTGGCGCGCCGTTGGTCGATCCGTCGCGGTGGCGTGCCGATCGGTTCGTGTGGCTGTGATGGTGCCAAATCGGCGGAGAGCTTCGTGCGCGCGAACGTGGCGGCATCCCCGCCGACGAGCAGCGCCAACTGGATTGCGTTCTCGGCCCCGAAGCGACTGTTGGCGGCACATTCGTCGGCTTGTCGGTAGTACCCGCTCGCTTGGGTCAGCATGTCGGCGCGCCGATCCGGGTCGACGGTCGCGGCTCGCTTGAACGCGCTGGCGAGCACGCCGAGACTCTCACGGTTGGGCAACAGATTCGTCGCCGACTGGGCGAGCTCGATGGCGAGGTCGATGTCGGCTCGGATCGAACTGGCGCCGTCGGGGTCGGGCGCCGACCGCGCTTGACGGGCCTCGCGTTGGGCGGCCCGCGCCAGGCAGTTGGCGGTCTGTTGCAGATCGGCGACCGAGGTCGTGTTTGCGATTGCACCGACGACTGGTGTTCCGGTCGAATCGTCGATCACGAATTGGCGAAAGCGATCGGCGGCCGAGCGGTACTCTGCGAGATCACGGGCGATCGTCCCGAGCCTGCGTTGGATCGGTCCGTTCGCGGTCAGGTTCGGGCGCGAATCGATCCACCTCGCCAGCTCGGTCCACGTCTCCAGCAATCGCTCGCGACGGTCCTGCACCCCGCCGCGTCCCGGTCGACCGAGATCGGACGTTCGGACGGCAAGTGTCTCGAGCCGGGCGACCAGATCGGAATCACTGACTGGCGAGGTCACCGCCGAGCCGAGCGTGGTCCTGGCGCCGCGCAGCACGAAGCCGGGGTCGCCGTAGCACTGGTAGGCGGCCCACGTCTCATTCCCTCCGACTTCCGCGCAGTGGTTGCGCGCACGCGTGATCGCGTCGCCGAGCGGTCGGCCAGCGATCAACTCGGTGTAGAAGGTTTCAGCGAACGCCGAAGCAGCGCTGTCGTCGATCGGCCATGCCGCCGCGACCAGCGCCCGCACGCCGATCGCCATGAACTCCCTGGCCAGCCCGGCGGCGACACGATTCATGCCGATTCGACCGAGACTGCAACTGTTCAGGAACACGACATCGGGCACGAACCGGAGTTGACGGATCGTGTCGACGGTGAGCAGGCCACCCGGCGCAAGCACGGCGCCGGTGGCGTCGGGGCGACCCTCCTCGTACACGCCGTGGCTGGCGATGTGCAGTACCTGGTACTCGCCGAACAGTTCGTTCTGAAGGCGCACGAGGTCGAGTTCGCGGCGGCGGTCGTCGAGCAACGTCACCTTGTCGGGAAGTGCCTTCCCGAGCACGTCGGCGACCAACTCCGCCTCGGGGTAGACCGACGGCAACTCGGATTCGCCCGGCACGTTGCCGGCGGCGATCACCAGCACCCGCCCGAAGCCGGCTCGTTCCGGGTTGAGCCGTCGGTCATCGGATTCCGTGAACTGGCGGATCGCACCGCCGAACGATCCGCCCGCCTGGCGCCGATCGGATGGGCGTGGCGCCCCGAGCAGCTCCCACGGATAGTTGGCCGTCGTCGAGTCGACGACGAACTGCACGCCGGAGGTGGTTTGGAAGGCACTCCGCAGATCGTGCGGGATGAGTTGGTCGTAGAGCGTCGCCGCGGTACGGGCATCGCCGCTGTGGGACGAGATCCGCTCGACGAGTGCGTCGACCATCGATCGGTCGAGGCGGTGCCGGATCCGGTCGGCGCGGGCGTCGCGACCGAGCACGGCGACGTCGAGCAGCAGCGTCCGCTTCGCATCGTCGCCAATCGCCACATGGTGCGGGTCGGGTGGATCGTCGTGCTCGACGGCGGTGATCAGAAAGCGACGCCAACTCGGTGTCGCCTCGGTGAGCGCCGCACCGAGCGGCAAACCGCCGGGACGGGTCTCGACCGTGATCGTCCTCAGATACTCGTAGGCCGTACTGAGTTGGACCGCTGTTGCCAGCGAGCGCAGCGCAACCGCGGCGAGATTGGCTCGCTCGGCGAATCGGTCGATCAGCTCGAGCGCGGTCACTCGGACCTGGCGGCCGGTTTCGGTCATCGTCGACTCGAAGCGTTTGAGTGCCAAATTGGTCTGCAGCACGCCTTCGACGATCCCTGCGACCGAATCTTCGACCCGCAGCCCGTTCTCCTCGCGCACCCCGATCAGCGTGCTCGACACCCCGACCTCGAGCCGCGTCCCTTCGGGGACCGATGACGACTGCTCGCGGTAGAGACGCATGCATCGATCGACGAGGGCCTGTCGAACCGAATAGGTGAGCTCCTCGCGGCCGAGATCCATCATCGCCCCGAGACCGACGATGTAGGCGCCAGGAGGTTCGGTCTCCGACTCGGCGGTACGGCTGGTTTCGATGAATCGAGCCGTTGCGAGTTCGCGAGGGTAGAGATCGATCTCCGACCAGGACGTCAGCAGGCCACCGAACTGGCGGTCGAGGAACGTCTCGAGCCCCGCCAGCTGTTCACCGGCGAATCCCCCGATCATCAGCGGGTACTCGGCGTTTGCGACGCTGCCGTGCACGACCGATATCTCGACGCATGTCTCATCGTCGAGCGTGGAATCGAGATCGTCGGTCATGCGGTCGCCAGTCATCGGTCTCCAGTCATCCGGTCGCTGGCCTGCAGAGCCGGGCGAAGCGGGCTCGATCGATCGGGACCAGTTCGCCCAGTCCGTGGATCACGAACAGGTTGATCATCGTCAGCACGTAGCCGTGCTCGAGCAGCTTCGCCGTGATCGTCCCGCCGAGCGGTGCCAGCGTCGTCGCCACCCCAGAGGTCTCGCGCGCCCATGACTCCCACTCGCTCTTCGTGTAGCCGCTGGCCAGCAGGAACTCACGGGCGGCGACCGCCCGAGCTGACCGCTCGTCGGGCGTCCAATCCGGCTTCGGGCCGAACTGTTCCGTCACGTCGAACGGGCTAGCAGTGATCTGTGCGAACGCGCCCTCGAGACCATCTCGCCCGGTCGAGCGGAACAGCGCCGCCAGCGCTCGTCGCCGGTGCGCGGTCGAGACGTCGTACTGGACGTCCTTGGCTCGTAGGAGCCCAGTGAGTTCGAGCCGGAGCCCGTTGCCGGTGATCGGCTTGAGGTCGTTCCAACCTCCGGACGCGTTGGCGATCAGCACGAACTCGGCCGGCGACGACTGCACCGTCTCGAGTTCGGGCCACGACCGCCGGCGTCCCTGGTAGCCGTACTCCCACTCATCTGCCATGTTGTCGTAGACGCCCCCGTCGCTGACCACGATCCGTCCGGTGGCGGCGACCTGGAGTTGTGCGAGCTCGATCGTGCGAGGCAGGAAGGCGCCTGGGACACAGGCTGAAGCCTGCACCGCAGTCGCAAGCGGCAGATCGATGCCTGCTGCGGCGCCACCGAAGCCGTAGCCGTAGACGGCCCGATTCGTGAAATAGAACGAGGTGCCGGTTTGGAGCTCGGTCGTACAGATCACGTGGTGCACACTGCTGGGCGTGGCTCGCAGGTCGGCGAGCGTCCGCATCCGTCCACCGAGCAACTCGGTGTCGATCGCTCGCTCCGTTCGTGATGACCGGAGATGGAACAGCCGCAACGTCATGAACCCGGCGACGACCGCGAACACCACGGCAACCAAGAGCACCACCCACCAATGAGCAGCGATCGACACCAATGCGACCAGGATCGACACCAGGGTGGCGCAAGCAACGGCGGCCAACGTGCGGATGTATCCGCGCGTTGCCGGCGCCCCGCCGAGCAGCACGCCGCGTTCAGCGAGTGCCTGCAACGCAGGTGAGAGATGGCGCTCGAATTCGGCCGGATCGGTGGTGCCGATGTCGGGACCCACCATCGCGATCCCGTTGGCGATCGATCCACCCGAGACCGAGCTGATCGACACGATTCGCTGATTGAGCCGCTGGTCGACCAATGCGAGTAGCACGCCGAGACCGAACACAGTGGCACGGTGGCCGCCGCCCGAGAGCGACACCCCGAGATCGCGTGTTGGTTCCATGACCAATCCCTTCGAACCGAGTGAACAAGTCGAATGATAGGTGTTGGTACTCTTCCGATGGTGCGAATTGCTCCGAGACTCGGAGCGGTCCTCCTGACAGTATCGATCGTCGGCTCGGGTGGGATCGCTGTCGCCGGCTCGGCGTCGCAGTCGGGTCTGCCCGATGCGGCACCACGCGGGTTCGGACTCGCCGAGGTGTCGACCCGCGATGTCGAAGAACCGACGAGCGACGACGCCGTGACCCGGCTCACGAACGACATGTCGGTATCGGTCCTGCGGGCCTGGGCGACGCCGAACGAGGCGCTCGTGGCGGTTGTGGAAGTCGCCGAGACCGAGGAGGAGGTGATCGCCGCATTGATGCTGTCGAGGCGCCGATCGGAGCATCTCGACGAGCGGGTCGAACTGCCCGCTCTGGCCGGCAAGGCCGACGTCTCGGCGTGGGCGGTTCGTGGCCCGGACAGCAACGAGGTCGGCACGATGTTCCGGCGTGACCGATTCCTGTATCGCGTCGTCGTCGTCGGCGACAGCCGCATCCCAATTGGTGTCGTGGCCGAACTCGCGTTCGTGTTCACACAAGACATCGACGCCCGTTTTCCGGGTGCGGCCACGTCGGGATATGTACTGCCGACGACCGCAGAGACAGTTCCCGGACTCGTGATGTGCGGCGTGCTCGTGACCAGCGCCGCCGGAGGCTCGCTGTCGGTCTCGCGGTGGCGAGCGCGCCGTCTGCGCCGTCGCTGGAGCGCGTTGCCCGCAACCGAAACATCGGCGGTTATCTCGGTGACCATTCCCGATCACACCAACGTCGCCGATCTGGAACACGATGCGGAGGCGTTACGGCGTCGGGGTCGGATCGTGCTCGTCGGCCAACTCGTCGCCGTCAACATCGGGATCATCGCGCTCGCCGGCGACTTCGGCCGGCGTGGCATCGTCGCCGCCGCGGCAGCGCTGGCCGGCGGACTCTGGTTCACGCGTTGGTGGCAACGCCGCGAACTGTCGTCGCTCGGACCGCATGTGCCTCGTCGGGTGTTCGTTGCACCTCGCTGGAGCGGCCTGCTGATCGGCGTCGCGGCCCTTGCGATTCTTGCGATTGGTGTCGGGTTCGCGCTGAAGGGGCTGCGATACCTGGTGCTCCCACCGACGCTCGCCCAGTTGGGCTGGTCAGACCGACTCGGGCTGTCGCCACGCCGGGTCGGTGCGGCCTTCACGATCGGGGGTTTCGTCGTCGCCATCGTCGGCGCTGCGTGCTTACGAACCGCCAGAGCGTTCGGCCGTGCGACGACGCGCGCCCTGCTCGACACCGACCGACGTCCGGCGGCGCTGTACCTGCGTTCGTTCGACGATGATGAGGTGCTGCTCCCGTCGATCGTTTCGGCCCGCCGCCCGCTGCTGGAGCTGTTCTCGCTGCGTGGCACCGACCCGTTCGAGGAGTCGGTGGCGTGGGAGCTCAGCACCTACGGGCCGGTCGTCGCCGTCGGTCGACCGGGGCGTCGGCTGGCTTCACTCGGTGCCGCACGCGAGCACCTCTCGGATGACGCCTGGATGGAGCAGGTCTCGAAACGGATGGACGAGGCCGCGCTCATCGCCGTCGCGACCGGTGAGACCGACGGGCTTTCATGGGAACTCGGACGTCTGGTCACGGCCGGCCACCTCGCCAAGACGGTGTTCGTGTTCCCACCGGTCGCTCCGGCTTCGAACGAGTCGCGGTGGGCGGCGACGGCGCGAGCGTTGGAGAACGCAGGTGCGGTGGTGGGTCCGTTGCCGGTGCCCGCGGGTCTGGTGCACACTGCCTCGGTCGGCGCGAGTGGAGCGGTTCGCGTCACGACCTCGAAGCTGCGTGACGAGGCTTCCTACCGGACGGCAATCGACCGATCCCTGCTCGATCGAGTACCCGGCTGAGCATCGCTCGGCGTGTCGGCGGCCCGGGCGTTACCCTGCGCTTGTGCTGATCGTCCACGCCGGCAACCGCATCGACGCGCCCGACCGTTCCGACGCGAGGTTCCCGCGCTCGCAAATTGCTGACGTTGCCGCCCGGGTGGGTCGCCTGCTCGACGCATTACAACCCAATGGAGTGGTGTCGGCGCCGGCTGCCGGCGCCGATTTGATCGTGCTCGACGAGGCTCGCCGGCGTGGCATCCCGATTCACGTCGTGGTACCGATCGATGCCGACGAGTTCGTCGCCAATTCGGTGGCCGATCACGACAGCGAGTGGATCGGGCGTTACCGAGCGGTGCTCGAGCACGCTCGTAACGATCCGGGCAGCACGGTCTGGCAGGGCACGATGGTCGAACACGACCGGTGGTACCTCGATGCCAACAACGATCTGCTGCTGCGGGCCGCTGACCTCGCCGGCGACGAGCCGGTCGTGGCACTCACGATCCGGCCGCCGGCGGGAGAGACCCCGCCGAGTGCCACTGACGACTTCGCCGATCGAGCCGGTCGTGCCGGACTGCTCGTGTTGAGCCTCGATCCGCGACCGGGCGCCTCGGATCTGTTCGACATCGTTCACTGATCGAGACGTGATCAACGGAGTCGAATGAGTCTGCCGGTCGACGCTCAGGTAGCGATCTGCGACCAGGCCGCGATCGAGCTGTTGACGCTGGTCCAGTAACCGAACGCCTCGTAGTACCACACCGCCCAGTGGGCCTGCATGTTCAGCGAAGTCGGCGGTCCAACCGGCAGATTGCCGTTGATCCGAGGGTCGGAGGCATTCCGAATGACCAGCCACTTCGGGCTTGATGGGCCGAGTTGCTCATCGACCAGCCCGAAGACCGCGTCGCCCATCTCGACTCCGCAGCCGTGCTGTTCGAGCCCGTTTGTCGAGGTGCCGAACTCGAAGAAGTCGGTGGTCAGCATCGGCAGGCCTTTCGGGAAATCGTTGCCTTCGACGAGGATGTTCGGCTGGTTGACGTGGCCTGGCAGATTCGGGCCGTGGAGATCGTAGAACTCCGTCGGTGGTCCGAAATCGGGCTCCACCAGATTTGCTGCCTGAGCCATCATCAGCTCCCGGGCGGTGGTGAGATGCTTACGTTTGACCGATGCCCTCGAGATGTATGTCTTATCGTTGAACGGCTCGTTCCGGAACTCCTTGTCGCAGCGAAACTTCACGGCGCGTGTGATCATCACGTCGCCGAGTTCGGCATTTGCCAACGTCCCGCCGGCGGTCCCGACCGTGAGCACCAACTTGGGGCGCACCTCGTCGTACATCTGCTTGATGAAGCGGGCGACCGGCAGCGTCGCCGTCCCTGCGCCGGTCTTGACGCCGTCTTGATTGAGGTGCAGCTCCGACTTCACGCACAACACCTTCTTGGTGCCGATCGTGGTCGGGTAGTAGGAGCCGAGGCGCTGCGCCATCCGGGCCGGCGCGCCGCCGCGTAGCTCGGGCAGATAGCTCTCGAAATGGCGGGAGTAGCGGTACCAGCTGGTTCGAGGATTGACCCCCGGTGTGAGCGTGTCGGCGAGTGCCAGCATCTCGGCCGCCGTCCACGTGATCACCAGCACGTCAGCCCTCGGGAGGGGGTCGGTCACGTCAGGCTCGGTGGCCAACTCGCGGGGTGTGGGGGCCAGCCCGGCCGGCCATGCCACGTCGAGCACGGCGCGCGCCTTGGAGTCGACGCGCTGCCCGTGCCGTCTTGGACCGAAATCGTCTTCCGTCAGCCCGTAGTCGTAGATCCGACGAGCCAAATCGACGCCAACTGGATCCTGCATCGCCATAACAACAACTCCTTGATCAGATCTGGATTGATTCGGAATGAAACATTGAAGTGTTCGATCGTGGCCGCTTCCAGCGTACTCGGGCGCGTATCTTGGCTCGACCGGTGTCATCTATCGCTTGACACCGAGTTGCATGATGTCGGTAGGGAACGTCTCACGAGGAGGATCGATGAAGCACGCATTGTGCGTCGGAATCAACGACTATCCGGTACGAGGTGCCGATCTCAAAGGCTGCGTCAACGACGCCAAGGCATGGGCCGCGGTATTCGTCGAGCACTTCGGCTTCGATGCCGGCAATGTCGTCGTGCTGCTCGACAAGCAAGCCACCAAACAGCGGATCCTGACCGAACTCGATCGGCTGATCTCGACTGCCAAGAGCGGTGATGTGGTCGTCTTCACGAACAGCTCGCACGGAACGTATGTGGCCGACGACAACGGCGACGAAACGCGCTATGACGAGGCGATGTGTCCGTACGACATGAAGCAGCATCTGATTGTCGACGACGAACTTCGCCAACGGTTCGCCAAGCTGCCGGGCGGTGTGCGACCGACCGTGGTCAGCGACTCGTGCTTCTCGGGCTCGGTGACTCGTGGTGATCCCATCCCGACACCCGACGACCGGCGGGCGCGCTTCGTCAATCCGAAGGTGCTCGGGCGCCGCGAGATCGCCGGCGTTCGTCGCACGGCGATACCGCGCAGTGTCGAGAAGTACCCGGAGGGCAAGATGCGCGAGGTGTTGATCTCGGGCTGTCGCGACAACCAGTACTCGTACGACGCCCGATTCGGCAGCGTCTACCACGGGGCGATGACGCACTTCGCGCTGGAGATCATGCGGGAGGCGGACTACCAGTTGTCGTACGCGCAACTGTGGGATGAACTCGTGGTGCGGCTGGAATCCGAGGGATACGACCAGGAGCCGCAGGTCGAAGGCAAGACGACCAACAAGAACCGCCAGCTGTTCTCGTGAGCGTTCGATCCTGATGATGCTTCGGGGTCGTTCGAGCGGTTCGGCTGCGGCCCACGATCCGCGAGTCGTCCAGATCCAGATCAGTCGCTATTCGAGAGCACTGCCTCGCAAGGGAGAGCCACTCGAGTTCCTGGTTGCGATCCATATGGAAGGTACGGCGAGCACGTGGCAACGCAACGCCGTGCTCACGGGTGATGACGAACAGGCCATCCTCCAGCACATCGATGGGCTGCGGCTCTGGAGCGCAGGGCTCGGCTTGACGAAACGCACGGCGCAGTCCGCTGCCAAGGGGATCGGTCGCACGTTGCGCGACGTCTTCCTCGGCAAGCAGGGCCGTGAGGTGCTTGTCACGCTGCGACCAACGGCGTTGCTGTTGATGGTTGACGAGACCGTGATCCACCTGCCGTGGGAGATGATGTTGGACGGCGACGACCGTCCCCTCGTGCTGACGCCATTCGGGCGAGTTGTCACGACGCGGGCGATGTCGCCACTCGGGCGCGATCAGGCAACCGAGAACCCGACGATCCGCGTGCTTGCCGTCGAGAATCCGACCGAGGACCTCGTCGCCACCGAACGCGTGATCGACGTGATCCAGGGCCTTGCCGCCGCCGACGTCGACTTCGAAGCAACGGTGCTGAGTCTCGGCCAGGCGACGCGCAGGAGATTCATCGAGACCGTGACCGCCCAGGATTTCGACATCATCCACTTTGCGGGTCACGGTCGCTTCGATGCGATCCGTCCCGACGACAACGCTGTCGTCCTGGCGGACGGTCTGCTGACCGACGAACAGGTGCTCAAACTGAAATGGGCGCGCCCTCCATTCGTCGTCGTCAACAGCAGTTGCGAGTCAGCTCGCGCCGCCCCGGGTCGGCGAGTCGTCTCGAACGATCGACGCAGCAACGGCTTGGCGTCGGCGTTCTTGAGCCGAGGCGTCGAGGCCTATCTCGGGCACTACTTCCTGGTCGACGACGCATCGGCAGCAGCGTTCAGTGAGACGTTCTACGCATCGATGATCGAACAACGCAACATCGGATCCGCCGTCCAGGAAGCTCGTCGTGTTGCCTTGCAACGATTCGGCGACGAGGCCGACCTCACGGGTTTGGGAGCCGTGTTGTTCGGTGACGCGGGAACCGCCGAACGGCGTGACCTGGCCACCAAGAAATGACCGATCGAGCGGTGGCCCTGGGCCGGCGTTCGAGCTGGTCAGGGCGGCGTCGGCAACAGCAGGAACTCGACCCGGTCGAGGCGGTATCGGAGCGGCTGCTCTCCGGCGTCGGCATGAGCAACCTCGCGCACGCCGCGGCGCGCCTCGTCGATGATCAGATCGAGCGGCGATCGCGTCGTCGCCCGCGCCTTCTTCGGGCGGCCGGCGAGACTCGACAGGTCACTTCGCCGATCGGCGAACAGCAGCACGAACGTCTCCGGGCGGGCTCCGTCGACGGAGCCGGGTGACGCCTGAGTCGGCACGTCGGCCGGCCAGAACAGGGTCTCTCCCTTTGGTCCCCAGACATCGAGCGTGTCGTCCTCGGAACCGGCAGGCCCCAGCCGTGCGCCGCTCTTGGCGACGTCGGTCAACAGCGAGGCGCGGCCCGATACGCCGACGTCGAAGACCCAGGCAAACACTTCCTGGTCTGCGTTGTTGTGCAATGTCAGGAACACCTGTGAACCTGACGGGAGCCGTTCCCCGTGGAGCGCCAGCGATCGACGCTCGGCGTTCTCGACGAGCCCGAACTCGATTTCGACACACGGCTCGAGGGCATTCGTGCCTGCGCCGCTCGGGAGGTCGAGCAGGCGCTGCCCGACGGCGAGCTGTTCGAGCAGTTCGACGACTTGGCGGTGGCCGTCGGCGGTGTCGAGGTACTGATCGGTACGCCACGGTGCACCGGCCTGATCGAGTACGTCGAGGCCATTCTCGGTTTCCATCACCGTGACGAAACCGCCCGACTCCATCGCGCTCACAGCGATTCGAGGGCTGCCGTTGATCGATTCGCGCAACGCCTTCGCGCCGGCGCCCTCGAAGCCCATGTTGACGAGAACTTTCGGCACACTGGTGCGAGTGGGAATCGCGACCGCCGTGTCTGCCAGCGCCGTCTGGGCCGCTTTGTCGGACACTTCGAGGATCGCCGCCCCGCCAACGACCGCGCTGACGACCGCGGCGCCGAGCGGTTCCTTGCGTCCCGGGACCATGAGGCGGAATTCGTCGCCGACCGCGAAGCCGAGCAGAGCGGCCGCCTCGATCGTTGCCACCCCATCGATCGAGGTGACCGGGATCGCCGTGAGTTCCGGGATCGATTCGGACGAGAACAGGATCCGTTCGATCGGGCCCTCGACCTCTGGGCGTTGCTCGGGCACGATCGTTCGCACGCGTCGACGAACCAGGTCGCCGATCGTCGACCAGGCGATCGGGGCGGAACCGATCTGCTCGAGCACGCTGACGAATGCGTCGGTCAACGCGCCGTGACTGCCACCTCGCTTCGAGGCCGACTCGAAGGCGGACTGCTCTGGCTGGCAGGCGACCAGCCGGACCGCGTCCGGGTTGGTGACGAGCCCGCCGATCTCGGCCAGGCGGCTCAACTGTTCGGCGTGCTCGCGGATCCCTCGTATCCGAAACATCTTCGATTCGAGATCGACGGACTTCTGACGCGCCCCCATCGCACGCGCCATGAATCCGGAGTGGCAGCAGTCGAGCACCGTCGTCACGTTCGGCACCTCGCCCAGGCTTCGGAACGTGTCGGTCAACCGGCGTTGGAATTGGGTGAGTTCCTCCGAGAGGACGCCTCGGAAATCGCCGGAGTCGCTCTCGGCCATGTCGTGAGGCACGATGAACTGGAAGTGCACGGTGAGCCCGGCCGCCTTGCGGGCCTCGAAGTCGGGCCGGGTGACCCGCCCGCCATGACCCGAGTAGTAGACGAGCACCGCGTCGCCGGGACGGATCGCGCCGATCAACGCCTCCATTCCTTCGATGGTCCCGGCACGCGACGCGTTGGCGTCGGTGCGGGTGTCGATCTCGTCGAAACCGTGACTGCTCAGGACCTCACGCATCAGCGCGACGTCTGCGTTGCAGCCGGCGAGTCCATAAGTCTCACTCCCGATCAGCAATGCCCGGCCGGTCACGCCTTCATTGTCGCGTAAATTCGATGGCACGGTCGGGCGCGATCGAACTACGGTGAATGCCGCAAGATCGCCCAGGAGGGGTTCGCAATGTTGCAGCCGTTGGATGATGTCGTCGTGGTGCTCCCTGGCATCATGGGGAGCGAACTTCGTGACAAAGACGGTCACGTGGTGTGGGGTACGTCGATGGGTTCGGTCGTCAAGGGCGTGTTGACGCGCGGCAAGGCGATCAAACGCCTGAAGCTCCCCGACGGCATCGGCGACTCGAAAGCCCCCGATGGCGTCGTGGCAACCGCACTCCTTCCCGACATTCACGTGATCCCCGGAATCTGGTCGGTCTCGGTCGGATACGAGAACATGTTGAAATGGTTCCGCGAGACGTTCGAGACCGTCGAGGCAGGTAAGGGTGCTCCCTCCCGGCCGGTCAACTTCATTCCGTTCCCATACGACTGGCGGCTCTCCAACCGAGCCAGCGCGGCGGCGTTGAAGACCACGGTCGAACCGATCCTCGAGCGGTTCCGGGCGCGCCCCGGGCACGGCGATGCGAAGCTCGTCCTGATCGGGCACTCGATGGGCGGACTCGTGGCCCGCTATTTCGTCGACGTGCTGGGGGGCCACGAGATCACGAGCAAGGTGATCACCCTGGGAACGCCGCATCGCGGCGCCGTCAACGCCTTGGTCTCGCTCGTCAACGGTGTCTCGAAAGGGTTCGGTCCATTGAAGATCGATCTGACCGATCTTGCCCGCAGCCTGCCGTCGCTGTACCAGCTCCTTCCGGAGTACGCATGTATCGAGACATCGGGGGGTCTGCGCAAGACGACGGAAGTGGTGGTGCCCGACGTCCAGTCGGCACGGCTCGCGGACGCGATGCGGTTCCACCAGGAACTGCGGGCCGGAGCGGGTGCGCATGCGACGGCGTACCAATCGCATCCGATCCTCGCCCGAACCCAACCGACCGACACCACCGCGCGACTTGTCAACGGGGAGGTGAAGACGCTGCGAACGATCGAGGGTCGCACCGAGGGGGGCGACGGCACGGTGCCACGGTTATCGGCGTCGCCGTACGGCGTCGTCCCCTCGAGTCCGATTCACCGATACGTGATGGAGAAGCACGGTGGGCTGCCGGCCAACGCACCGGTGCTGGTGGAGTTGGACGGCGTCCTCACCGCCCGCGACGTGATCGCCAGGGCCGCCGACTTCGATCTCGGCGTCGCCTGCGACGACGTACTGCTCGCCGGCCAACCGCTCGACGTGGCGATCGAGGCCGAGTCCGACCTGGTGGTCGACGCCAGTGTCCACAACGTCGACAGCACCGTCGTTTCCAAGGTGGTCGCCGCCGACACAGGCGACAACGCCTACACCGCTCGATTCGACGACCTCGTCCCGGGGCGGTACGCACTCTGCGTCAGTGTCCGCGGCAGCGCCGACGTCGTGACCTCACCGATCGCCGTGGTCGAGATCGAGGACGACTGAGATGAGCCGCAGTACGACCGTGCGGGTAGTCAACGCCACCGATCTGACGATGAACCTCACGGCGACCAAACTGACGGGTGGCAGGATGGTCGGTCAAGGCCCGAGCGCCCACCTCGCGCCGAACGCAACGGCGACGTTCGGCAACGTCGCCTCCGGGCGGTTCGGCAGCGCCAACGGAAGCGTCCGATATGCATCGGGTGACGATGCGGTGACGATGACCTGGCGGAACCCCTTCGCCGGCGTCAATTCCTATCGAATCGACGTCGACGGCGAATCGGTCGGGTGCGTGTGCGACGGTGACGATGACGACCGGAGCACCACCGTGACGTTCACGATCATCTCGTCCCGAAAGGTCGGAGTGCCGGGCTTTCGCCCGTCGACGCACGGATTCCGATTCACCAATTCGTGGCCCGACGACCCGTTGAAGCGGATCGATCTGAAGATCGGAACGCTGCCGATCGGGAAAGCTTCGAACGGCCTGTGCGGGGGGATGTGTTATGCCGTGCGCGACTACTTCGAGGCGAGGCGTGCGATCCCCGACCAGACGGTTGCGCCGCCGGATCAGAGCGCGCTGCGCCGGTATGTGATCGACCGTTTGATCGACAGCTACGACCTGCCGGTCGGTGTCGCTCCGTACGCAACACTGATGTCGACCCGGTATCCGTCGGACGACAGCGACCTCCTCGCCGCGATCGCTCAGGTTCCGAGCCGGGCGGCGATCCTGGCACGACGCACATGGCCGCTCGTCAAGGCTTCGATCGATCGCGGTCACCCCTGCCCGCTCGGCTTGGTGATGCTCGCGTCGGATGATCTCCATGATCTGTCGCATCATCACCAAGTCCTGGCGTACGCATATCAGTTGCGTGGCACCAAGCTCACGATCTGGGTGTACGACCCGAATTCGCCGAGCAGCGACCGTGTCACGATCTCGTTCGACACGGCACGAACCGATCGTCCGCTCGGCATCAGTCATCGCGTCGACACGGCGGGGCCACTCGTCTGTGCGTTCGTGCCGAGATACGTGGCGACGACACCGCCGTGACACTCGTTGATGGATGCTGGCGCAGGTTCAGGCAGCAGGAAGCCGACAGAAGCTGACACAAGGGGAGTGACATGGATGACATCGTTCTGTTCGGGAGGATCCTCACGGTCGACGCCGACCGTCGTGTGCTGGCGTCGGGGGCCGTATATCTACATGACGGACTGATCGAGGCCGTGCAGCCGGAATCGTCGGCTCCTCCGGCCGGGTTCACGAAAGCTCGGCGTGTGCGTACCGGCGGTCTCGTTGCGCCCGGCTTGATCGATCTGCACAATCATCTTGCCTACAACACGTTGCCATTGTGGATCGGCCGTGATCGCGCTTACGAGACCCGCTACCAATGGCCTGGAGCACCGACCTACCAGAGTGATGTGTCGAACCCGGCCCAGGCGCTCGGCATTGCCGCTCCTGCGGCTGCGCTCCGATTCGCGGAAGTGAAGGCGATCGTCGGCGGTGTCACTGCGATCCAGGGTTCGCCGCCGCTGACGCGTGCCTTCCCGGGATGGATGGTTCGCAACATCGAGAAGGAGGAGATCGGTTCGAAGCAACCGATCTTCCAGTCAGTGCTGCCTGCCTCCGACGAACAACTCGACGCGACTGCGGGACGGCTCGAACAGGGTCGGGCGTTCATCTACCATCTCGGCGAGGGTGTCGCCCCCAAGTTGCGCGGCGAGTTCCAGCAACTCGCCGATCACCAGTGCGTCGGAGCCGGGTTGATCGGGATTCATTCGACCGCACTCACCGCCGCCGACTTCGCCGAATGGGCGGCACGAGGTGCCGGGGCGGTGGTCTGGTCACCGTTTTCGAATCTGTGGCTGTATGGCGGCACCACCGATGTCGTTGCCGCTCGCGCGGCAGGGATCAAGGTCTGCCTCGGCTCGGATTGGACGCCGTCGGGCACGAGAAACGTGCTCGGGGAGCTCAAGATCGCGGCGGAATGGAACCATCAGTCGCTGGCCGGCGCCCTCACCGATGCCGACCTCGTCGAAATGGCGACGGCCAACCCCGGTGACACCCTGGGACGCGCGTGGGGGGTCCAGGTCGGAAGACTCGTACCTGGTGCGCTGGCCGACATCACCGTGTTCGGGACCGACGGCAGTGATCCGTGGCGGTCCGTGCTCGTTGCCACGGAGCGAAATGTTCGGCTCGTGTTGGTCGGGGGTCGCCCCGCATACGGCAATCGAACCCTGCTCACGGCTGCCGGGGCGGTGGACGTGGAACAGATCACCGTTGCCGGAATCCGGCGAGGGATCGTGATGCGGCTGCCTGACGAGTTACTCCCCCAGGAACCGGATCTGGCGTTGCAGGCAACCAAGTCGTGGTCCGACGGCCTCGCCGAACTGAGTCGGGTGTGGGACGACCCGGGGAAAGCGGTGCGCCTGGCGCGAACGCGTCGCGACGTCGGCGCCGACCCGCTGGAGTTCGTGCCCGATATCCCGCCTGCCGGGGAGGACGGCGCCAAGGCGCTCGACGACGACGAGCTCGACCAGCTCGTGATGCCGGCATTCGACGGGATCGGGCACGATCTCGGCTGGCGAGCCCGCGTGCGAGACACCGCGCCGGCCCACGCCCCGATCCTGGCCGATGCGATAAAACGCTTCTGAGGGCGACCGGCGTGTGACCCACTCGGTCAGCCGACGAGCGCCGCCCACGTCCGAGGGCCGATCTTGCCATCGGCGGTGAGACCCCGCTCGCGCTGGAATTCGATGACGCTCGCCTCCGTTCGCGCTCCGAACGCGCCATCCGGCGTGCGCCCTAGGCGTCGCTGAACCCAACGAACCGGGTCGCCCGTCGAGGTGATCGTCAGTTCTGGCCTGTCCGTCGGGGCTGTGACGCGGCACAGCGCGGCGAACGTCAACGGCCCCACGACGCCGTCGACGACGAGGCCGTTGGCCTGTTGAAAGTGTTTCACGGCGTCGAGTGCGGCGTCATCGAACACGTCGCCCGGCGGCAACTCGAGCAGCCCTCGGACGATCTTCGCCAACGGTGTCGACGGTGTGGGCGCAACACCGGTCTGTTGGGACTCGGGAACCTGGTCGGTGGCGGCCGGTGGCACACCGGTTTGCGTGCCGCGGTAGACCCAGTGCCACGGTTCGTCCTTGGGCCGGCCGAGGAACCACCCGAGGGCGGGCCCGTTGTCCTGCAACCATCCCAACACCTTCATCCCGAACGGCTTCGGCGGCGATCCGACGCTGACGTCGACGGCGAAGCCCCATCCGTGAACGCTCCGGCCCGGCGTTGCCGACAACGTCGGCTTGCGCAGCTTGAGTTCCTCCTGCTGGGCGAGCGTCCGATACGAGTCGGTGCAGGTCAGGTCGATCCCGGCCGCCGCCGCTTGTTCGCGGAGCAGCGCGAAGGCCGCGGCGGCGCTGGCATGCAAGCGATGCGAACCGACGCCGATCCGCTGCAGCATGGTGTCCGGAAGCAGCCCGTTGCCGAACTCGAGGATCTCGAACGGGATCTCCACGCCTTCCAGCCGAAGCGGCCCGCCTCGGTCGACGAACTCGCCTGACTCGTCCGGTTCGTCGGTTTCGTCGAGGGAGAAAAGTGGATGCTCGCTATCATCGTTCGATCGGTCATCGTCGATCACTTTGTCCTCCATTCGAATGCTCTCTATTCAATCATCCGGCAGTCGATTCAATTATCCGGCCGTCGATCGTTCCCGCAATCAGGCGTCCAGTGCTGGTATCGAGTCGCGACGTCGCCGCCGGGCTCTTGACCCGTCCGGTTCCGGAGCATTATCGTTCGGGCAGCGGGGGCGCGGCACATCATGACGATTCTGGCGATGTCGTTTTGACGACGGCGAGATCGCGTATGCGTCGACGGGCACACACGTTCTCATCATCAGCCCGGTCCGGCGCACTTCATCAGGGAGCCCAATGCTCTGCCTGCGCAATCCGCTCAGCGAAGAACGCCTTGAGCGAGTCACACAACCAATCGACGGAATCGGTCACGATCACTCGGTCGATCTCGTTCTGCGGACCTTCACCCGGCAGCACGATTCGCGCTCTGAACCGGCTGTGGCCGATCTCGCCACCGGATCCCGGCCGCGGCTCGCGTTCGAACCACGTCCGGATCACCACCACGCACGATCCATCGTCTGTCTCCAATGGATCAAGTATCCGCGAACGAAGTTGCCGACCCATTGTTCAGATATACGTCGGCAACGCGTCAAATTTGGGATCGACGACGGTCGATCGACGCTTTGGCATACGTGTCGGAGACGACGGGAGTTGGAACGTGAGTAGTGACGAGCGAGGTGAACAGATGGCGACTGATTTGGCGACTCCTCCAGTGCCGCGGGCAAAGGTCACGATGCTGCGTGCCTTCGAGATCAACATAAGCGGGAACAGCCTGATCGTGCCGCAGGGTGCGCAGCGGCTGGTTGCCTTCCTGGCGCTTCGAGACCGCCCGCAGCTTCGAACGACGGTGGCAACATCGCTGTGGATGGACACGACGGAGGACCGCGCCGCCGCCAACTTGCGAACCGCCCTGTGGAAACTGGCCGACATGCGGGATCTGCTGATCCATTCGTTGGGGAGTTACCTGACGCTGGCGCCGGGCGTCGAGGTCGACTTCTCGAGGCTGCTGACGCGGGTCAAGACGCTGATCGATGGTGACTGGGACATCAACGACTTCGATGCCAGCACGGGCGATCTGGCCGGTGACCTCCTTCCGGATTGGGATGAGGACTGGCTGCTGTTCGAACGTGAACGGTTGCGCCAACTGCGGATTCACGCGTTGGAGGCCCTCAGTCGGCGGCTGTGCGCTGCCGGTCGCTATGCAGCGGCGGTTGACGCCGGTTTGTCCGCGGTCACGGCTGAACCCCTGCGCGAGAGCGCCCAGCGAGTGCTGATCGAGGTCCACCTGGCGGAAGGCAACGTCTCCGAGGCTCGGCGGCAGTTCGAGTTGTACCGGTCGGTGCTGTGGGACAACCTGGCGTTGCTCCCGTCGGCGTCGTTGTGTGCGCTCGTCGGCGTGATGGGAGCCTCCAAACCCGGCGAGGCGTGAGACCCCGCCGACGGTTCGATCGCCTGCCTCGATCACCATGCCGGCCGGGGCGGGATTCACGGAGGATTCGGACGTCACCATCGTTCAATCGTTGGTGAGCTCCGACAGCGACTACTCCCTGGCGACGTGTCTGCCGTCGTCGTTCGCAACCGTCGGCAACGTCGAGATCGAGTTCACCTACCCCTGAGCCGTCGGTCGCGCCTCGGCGTTAGTCTCTCCGGCTATGAAACGGGGAGCGACTGGCAGCGACGTCGTACACACCAGCGGTGTCAGATGAACGCACCGGATTCCGCCCGAATCGCCGGGTTGCCTGAGGCCGGCGGGTACCTGCGCGGCGAGTCGCAGGTCCCCGAAGAGCTGACGGGCTGCTGGCGCCGCAACTGGATTCGGTTCGCGGATGGCACCGTCGACGACACCACGCAGGTGTTCTGGTTGCAGCACGGCGTGGCGATGGTCGACATCAGGATCCCGGCCTCCCAACCCGTTGCCGCCGGTCGCACGAGTTTCGCTCAGTTCGATCTCGACGAGCTGGCGAAGCTCGCCGACAGCGAATCGAGCAGTGGTCACACCGCGTGCACGCCGGTCGACCTCGATCCCGCCGGCGTCCGCCGTGCCACGGCCGAATGGTTCACCCGCGACCAAGTGCACGATCCGTCGGACGGCATACGCAGTGTCGCCTTTCAGCCGGTCACGGCTTATCCGGAGCCGGGCCTGTTGGCGTGGAGTGGCGACGGCTCTGTCATGGTGGAACGCGCCCCGAGCGGCGACTACATCGAGGAGTGGAGTCTGGTCCCCGGGAGTCGCGAAACGTTCGAGGACGAGGTGCGCGACGGCGGCGTGCGATGGTTTCGCACCGGCAACGTTGCTGCGCTCGTACGCGATCGTCGTGTGCCGGTGCCTCGCCCTGCCCGCTTGCAACAGCTGGTGGCGGAATGCGATGGTGATCGGGCGAGCATGGAGGCGCTGCTCGATTGTGAATTCTCGGTCGCCGTTCTCAATCCGAATGGAGGCTGGGAGATCGTGGCGAGCACGCTGCCATGGCGCAAGGGGGTCGTGTTGTGACGATCAGCGAAGTATTCGCGACTCACGCCGCATTGGAGTTCCACGAGAGTCGGATGATGCCGGTGCGTGCGTTCGCCGACCCCGAGGTGCTTGCAGTCGAACGCGAGGCGATCTTCGCAGACGGTTGGATCGCCGTCGCCCACGTCGGCCAGTTGGTTGGGGCAGGGGCGTACGTGGTGGTCGACGTTCCGTCGGCGACCGGCCCCGGGCAGCGATCCGTGATCGTCGTCCGTGGCGACGATGGGGTCATGCGTGCGTTCGACAACGTGTGCATCCACCGCGGGGCCGAGTTGTTGGGCGGTTGCGGTGCGGCCGCACGGATCACCTGCCCCTACCACGCGTGGGTGTACCGCCTCGACGGAAGCCTGATCGGGGGACCGTACATGCAGTCCCCCGCTGCCGAGGGAGGACCCGAGTTCCATCCCGGTCAGCACTCGCTCGTGCCGTTGGCGGTGACGGTGTGGGAGGGCTTCGTCTTCGTCAACCAGCAGACCACGCCGCCGCCGTTGACGCCGGAGCTGACGGGCTTGGGTGAGGTGGTCGAACGTTTTCGGATGGCCGAGTACGTCCCGGTCCACACCCAGGTCGACGAGTGGGGAACGAACTGGAAGCTCTTGGTCGAGAACTTCATGGATGCCTACCACATCTTCAAAGTCCACCGCGCGACGTTCGCCAAAGATGGTGACAACACGTTGGACACCGTGATGTTCCCTGGAACGTCGGCTTGGGCGCATCACCGCGTCGTGCACGAGGACGGCGCCGACATCGCCCATCCCGACAACACCACGCTCGAAGGTCCGTGGCGTAAGTCGGTCATCCTGGCCGCCGTGTTCCCGACGTTCGTGATCCAGTTGCAGCCGAACTGGCTGTGGTGGTTGCAGATCAGCCCGATCGGCACCGATCGCGTCCAGATCCGTTGGCATGTCGCCGTGGCGCCCGAGATGCTGGCGGCACAGTCCGACCCCGACGCCTACGTGGCGGATGTGCTGACGCTGCTGAACGCTGTCAACGCCGAGGATCAACCGGTCGTCGAAGGTGTCCGGCGTCGGATGGACCACCCCCAGTTCCCGCAGGGTCCGCTGTCCTACCTCGAGCGCAACGTGTTCGATTTCGATCGGTACGTAGCGTCCAAGCTGGCGTTTCGCTGAGCAGCTTGTTCGCCGCTTTCAGTCTGGCTACTTCAGGTCGGCGAGGATCTCGTCAGCGGCCCGGTACCCGGTCTCGACGGCGCCGTTCAGGTACCCCTGGAAGTCGACCGACGTGTGCTCGCCGGCGAAGTGGCAGTTACCGCTGCGCTCGCGTTCCGCGCCGGCGAACGCGGTGTACTGGCCGACTTTCCAGAACGAGTACGAACCGCGCGTGTACGGACTTCCCTGCCAGTAGTCGATCGTGGCGCGCCCGTTCAGTCGGCTCGTGATTCCCGGGAACAGCGGTTCGATCTGCTGTGCGAATTTGTTGGCTCGTGACGACGGAGTGCCGGTGCCGAAACTCGCTCCGATCGTGCCGCCCGTGTAGTCGACGAGGATTCCTGGGGTGCCGGCTTGAGCGCGGGTCACTTCCCAGGTCGCCTGGTACCCGGTGTCGGAGTACGTGTCGCCGTTACCGCCGAGAGCCCGCCACCAGCGGTCGGTGAACTGCACATTGAGCTTCGAGTTCGTGCCCATGCCCTGTTCTCGGATGGCGCGCAGCTTGAGCGGGGAGAACCCGGCGCGGCTGATGTCGAGCGTGCGCAGGATTGCGAACGGGAGGGCGAGCACTACTCGATCGGCGATGACGGTGACATTGCGGCCGTTCTGGCGCAATGTGAGGCTGTAGGTTCCGTCGGTGCGGCGAACGATCGCCGACAGCGACGACCCGAACGTGATCTGCCCGGCCAGCAAGGTCTGCAGCGCCGACGGGATTCGGTCGTTGCCGCCGCGCACGCGGTACTTCTCGTTCGACGGGCCGAAGATCCGGAGTTGGCCCTGACCGCTGTAACCGAGCAGGTAGAGCAGGTTGAGCGAGCTCTGCTCGGAGCTCTCGGCGCCGTACTCGATGTTGTACGCGACATCGAGCAACTGCCCGAGTCGCGACGACATCCCACCGGGAACGCTTTCATTGATCCAGTCGATGATCGACAGCTGGTCGAGTTGACGGCCGCGTTCGGTCGACAGGTTGTACAGCGTCGGATAGCCGGCGGCCGATACGTCGCTGTGGATCTTCTGCCAGATCCCCTTCAGGTCTGTCGTTGCCTGAGCGTGGGTGTACGGCTCCCCGTCGAACCAGAACATCGGCTCGGTGCCATTCTGCTCGGCCGACAACAAGTTGTCGAGCGGAAGCCCCAGCGACTGGGCGAGTTGGCGGATCGCAGTGTGACCTTGGTCGATCAACTCACCGCCATGCTCGGCGATCTGACCCGCTGCGAACGTGCTGCGATCGCTCCAGCATCGGCCCCCGACTCGGTTGGGCGCGGCCTCGTGCACTTGGGCCGCGATGCCCGCCTTGCGAAGTTCGTAGGCGCACGACAAACCGGCGAGACCCGCTCCGATGACGACGACACGCGGCGGCGTGGCGGCCACTACCGGACTTGCATCACCGACCCGCCACGTTGCAACTGCGGCCGCGGTCGCAGCTGCGCCGACGATGAACCCCCGTCGCGACGTGTCGAACGTCGGTCCACCCTGTCGCTCGTGATCCTGGAGCGAGGCGTCAGCAGCCGCTCGTTGAAGCATCGTGAGTAACGGAGTGTGGGCCACGAGATCCGCCTTTGTTGGTTCGCCCGACCCTTTTGTCAGACGCCGATGCGACGTTACCGCACTTCTCGAGGAGCCGAGTCCGACGCGGTTGGCACGACGCGGTCGGAACGACGCGACGATGCCGATCGGCCTTGGGCCGATCGGCATCGTGCTGTGGCTCCCGCCGGAGAGGTTCTGGTCGTGGTGGTGAGGTCAGCCGGGCAGCAGCACCCCACCGATGATGTGCACCGTGGCGTTGGCGGTCGGGACGTCCATGCAAACGGTCGGGATTCCGTTGACCGTCAGTGTGCCGTCGACGTCCGTGATCGTGAGCTCGGCGCCATTCACCGTTGTGACGGTCCCGGCCTCGATCAGCTCGTGTGAGCTGAGCGACTGGCCTGCGATCACGTGGTCCGTGAGCACCGATGTGAGCAGGTCGGTGTCGGCCAGCACCGCTTGCAGGTCGGCTGCTGGGACCGCCGCGAAGGCGTCGTTGGTCGGGGCGAAGATCGTGAACGGACCCTCACCGTTGAGGGTGTCGACGAGGCCGGCCTGGACGACTGCGGACACGAGTGTCGAGAGCACCGGGTTGTTGCTGGCCGCGGTGGCTGCCGGGTCGTCGGCCATGCCACCGAAGCTGCCTTCACCGTCGGCGGGAACCGCCGCGCATCCGGAGCCACTCGGCGCCATCATCGCACTGGAATCGGTCATGCTCGACTCGCTCATGCTCGACTCGCTCATCTCGTCGGCGGGTGGCATCAGGACGGTGTCGATGATGTGCACGGTTGCGTTGGCGGTGGTCACGTCGGAGCAGATCACGCTGGCTCCGTTGACCGTGGTGCCATCGGCACCGAACTCGAGCGACGCGCCGTTGACGGTTTCGGCTGATCCGGCGGCACCCAGTCCGGCCGCGTCGAGGCTCTCACCGGCAACGACATGGTAGGTCAGGATCGACGTCAGGAGGTTCTTGTCGGCGAGCACCGCTTCGAGGTCGGCTGGCGGGAGTGCCGCGAACGCGTCGTTGCTCGGGGCGAAGATCGTGAACGGACCGTCACCGTTGAGGGTGTCGACGAGGCCGGCTTCGACGACTGCCGACACGAGTGTCGAGAGCACCGGGTTGTTGCTGGCTGCGGTGGCTGCCGGGTCGTCGGCCATGCCGCCGAAGCTGCCTTCGCCGTCGGCGGGAACGGCCGCGCAGGCCGGTCCGAACTGGTCGCCGGACATCTCGCTCATCGAGTCGCTCATCGAGTCAGTCGATTCTGCTTGCGTCGGCGGGTTGGTGGCCGGGGCCGCTGCATCGTCGCTTCCACAAGCGGCGGCGGTCAACGCAAACGCGGCAAGGCCGGCGACTGCGACGTGTTTCCGGCGGAGCCGGCGATTTCTTGGGGTCTGCAACGTGTTCACGGTGTACTCCTTGATGTCTTCATGTTTGGGGGGTGTTTGGAACTTGGTTCAGCGCACGAGGACAACGATTTGGTGTTGCCCTGTTGCGCCGCTCGGGAATGGTTCGGAGCGCTGGTCGGTCTGGATTGGTCCGTTCTTCTCGGTCGCCCGCACCCTGATCGAGTGGCGCCCTGAAGTGGCCTTCCAGGCGTACGACCATTGCCGCCATGTGATGTCGTTGAGTTCGTCGGCGAGTGTCGCTTCGACCCAATCACCCTCGTCGACCTGCAGTTCGACCCGTTCGATCCCGCGGGTCTGTGCCCACGCCACGCCACCAATCGCAATCATGCCGGGATCAACGGAGGCGAGGCCTCTCGGCGTGTCGATCCTGCTCTGGATCTTGATCGGCGCGAGGTTGTCCCAACCGCGCTCGACCCAGTACTGATCGAAGTCGTCGAAGCGAGAGAGTTCGATCTCCGACAACCATTTTGTGGCCGACACGTACCCGTACAAACCAGGCACGATCAGACGCGCCGGGAATCCGTGCTCGAGCGGCAATGGCTCTCCGTTCATGGCAATTGCAACCAGCGCGTCACGTCCATCGAGGGCCGATACGGGAAACCCGCACGTGTATCCGTCGACAGATCGACCGATGATCTGGTCAGCATCCGAACCGATGCCGGCTTCGGCGAGCAGGTCGTCGAGTCGCACACCCATCCAGCGGGCGGTTCCGACCAGCTTCCCGCCGACCTCGTTGGAGACGCACGTCAACGTGATGTCGGCTTCGACGAGTGGGCGTTCGAGCAGATCCTCGAAGGTCAACTCGACGGGCCGTTCGACGAGGCCGTGGAGCTTGAGTCGCCAGCTGTCGAGCGGCACCTGGGGGACCGACAGCGCAGTGTCGATCCGATAGAAGTCCGCATTCGTCGTGAAGAACGATGAGACACCCTGCACGTCAGGGCCGATCGTGGCCGGGGTCATCCCGAGCGGTCGAGATGCCGGCGGAAGCACCAGCTGTTGGCGAGACGAACCGACGCTGAAACGATCGCGCAGTCGGCGTCCGGCGGTCCCGATCGCGATCGCGCCGATCGCAGTGGCCGCCGACGACGAGATGAAGCGCCGCCGGCCGACGCGGTCGGCATCGGTCACCGTCGACGTTGGCTCGGTCAGGACCGATCCATCGGTGTCCTGTGGTGCTGGTGTCCCGACAGACGCGATGGGGGATTGCAGGTTTCGAGGATGCACGGTTCCCGATTGCAGGGTTCGTCGTAGCCCCCACAGCACACCGGCGGCGGCGATCGCGCCGACGACGCTCGGAACAGTTGCGCTGATCGGAGCCGCACGGCGCGTCGTCTGAGACGCATAGGCGCCGACCAAACCGAAGACGGAGATGCCCACGATGGCGGGCCAGAACCTGCGCCGCAACGACAAGACCCCGACGACGACCGCGTAACCGAGCAAGATGGATGCGATGCCGATCAGCAGCGCCTTCTTGTCGTTGGTTCCGAACCATTCGATCGCCAGCTCCTTCATCGGTCGCGGGACGCTGTCGACGACTCGGTCACCGACATCGAGCACCGGCGATTGGAAGTCCCGTCGCGCTGCCGCCACCAGTTCGGCCACCCCGAGCCCGGCGGCGGCTGCTGCCACACCGGCGATCGGACCGAGCCAGCGCCGACTGCGGCGATCGATGTGAAGATCCTGCGACGGGGTGCGGCCAGTGTCGAGCGTGCCGCTCGCGAGCTGAAATGTCATGGTGGCGGTTCGGAGCCGTCCGCTCGTCGGATTGCTGGCCCTCGAGGGCTGTGGATCGTCGGGTCGTGGCAGTTCCGGCAATCCAAAACGTCACCGGCGCCGAACCCGTTGCATGGAACCCGAACCACAACCACTCGGCTGGCGATGCGAGACGTAGGCGCAGTTCGTCTGTGGCGTGAGCGTGTGTCATCCGAATCGGAGTCCGGCGTCGACACGCTTGCCCGGTTGCTGGTCAAGTCCGGGCGCGGTGATGCCCAAGCGTTCGCCACGCTGTACGACCAACTTGCCCCCTTGGTCCACGGCGTGGTCATGCGGGTCGTCAGAGACCCGGCCCAGAGCGAAGAGGTCACCCAAGAGGTGTTCGTCGAACTGTGGCGACTGGCGGCGCGCTACGAAGCGTCGCGGGGGACCGTTCGAGCATGGGCGACGACGGTCGCCCATCGGCGCGCCATCGACCGCGTTCGGTCGGAACAGGCGATGCGTGATCGTCACGAGCGTGAGGTTCGTAATGCGGTGATCGACTACGACGTCGTCGCGGAGGACGTCGAGACCGGATTCGAAACGGCGAGAGTGCGACGAGCCTTTGATCGCCTGTCGCCGTTCCAGCGCGAAGCAGTCGAGTTGGCCTATTACGGGGGCCACACCTACCGCGAGGTGGCGGCACTGCTCGATGTTCCAGAAGGCACCGTGAAGACCCGTATACGCGACGGCCTGATCCGACTTGGCGACGAGCTGGGAGGCTCACAATGAGCGACATCGACATCCACCACCTTGGCGCCGCCTATGCGCTCGACGCGCTCGACGCGCGCGAGCGGGCGGCGTTCGAGGCGCACTACCACGACTGTGAAATCTGCCGGAATGACGTTGCCCAGTTCCGCGAGACGTTGGCGGACGTTGCTGCCGCAAATCCGATCGGTCCGCCTGATTCGGTCAAGGAACGAGTGATGGCCGAGGTCGCCCGTACCCGGCAGCTCTCCCCGCTGCTTCCTGACGGCGTAGCGGATCTGGCAGAACGCCGCCGCCGTGGGCGCCTGTCGTCAGCGTTGCTGGTGGCCGCCGCAGCGCTCGTCGTGGTTGCAGGGAGCGCGATCGTGGTCTCGAGGGACAGTCAGCCTGCATACGCCAAAGAGTTGGCCGACGTCTTGTCGCAGCCGGACGGGAAGGTCGTCACGCTGGACGAAACCGCTGCGGGCGAGGCGGGCGGCACATTCAAGGTCGCATGGTCGTCGAGCGAGGCTCGATTGGTGGTGCTCGGTGACGGCCTCGACAAGGCTCCCTCGGGCCGAGCCTACGAGTTGTGGTTGATCGACGGGTCAGGGGCCCACGCCACGCGTGTCCTCGACTCGGCTGACGACGGCGATGTCCGCGCTGCGATCGATCTGACCGGAGAACCGACGGCATGGGGAATCACGATCGAACCCGAGCAAGGATCACCCGCCCCTACCGGAGACGTGATCTTCCTCGCCGAGGTTCAGCTCTGAAGCGACTCAGCGCTGAGATGGTCAGGTTGCGTCTGCCGACGCTGATGCCCGTCGGCCCGCCGTTACCCTGGGTTGCAGACCGATGTGGTTTGAAATCTCCAGTGAAAGGGAACCGAGACGTATGACCGATGTGCAACTCGCCGCCCGTCCGGATGCGCTGTTCGGCATCTCGTTCGACGATGCCTTCCGCGCCGAGGAGTTCCTCGTCGCGCTGCATGGGTTGGCCAGTCACCACCATCTTGTGCTCGGTGATGCCGTCGTTGTCGTCAAAGACGCGAACGGCGTCGTACGGATCCGCGAGACGACCGATCTCCAACCGATTGGGACGGCGGTGACGGGTGCGCTCTGGACCGGGCTGCTCGGCCTCCTGATCGGGGGTCCCGTTGGATGGTTGGCCGGACTCGGCGTCGGAGCGGGCGTCGGAGCCCTCACCGCCAAGGTCGTCGATACCGGAATACCAGACGACTGGGTCGAGTGGTTCAAGGACGCGGTGCAAACCAACACCGTGACTGTCGTCGCCTTGGCATCCGACGTCGATTTGGAGGAGTTGTACGCAGAGGTGAGGCGATTTGCCGGCGCCGAGTTGGTGCACACCACACTTCGACCCGGAGCCGCCGACGAACTGGCGGCGGCGCTCGGTCCGAAGTAGCCGGCCCGGCTGTTCCGGCGGTTGTCGCATGCCAGAGGGAGACACGCTGCGCCGTGCCCAGGCCGCTCTGGCTCCTGTGCTCGAAGGGCAAGTCGCCACCCATCTCTGGTTTCGTATGATCCGCGGCGATCGGCCGAGGGTGGGACAGCGGATCGAGCGTGTCGACGCGGTCGGGAAGCATCTCCTGATCGCGTTCGACCGGAATCTCACGCTCGACACCCATCTGGGTATGGCCGGATCGTGGCGGGCACTGCCGGCAGAAGCTCGCCTCCCGACGACGCCGACCCTCCGGATCGTGATCTCGACGGTCAAGGGTCACGCGTTGTGTTTCTCCGCACCCGTGATCCAAACCTTCCTTCGCACCGCCGATCGCACACCGGTCAGCGATCTCGGTCCTGACCTCAGTGACGACGACGTCGACCTCGATGAAGTCCTCCGCCGCACGCGAGCCGGCAATGAGTCACGAACGATTGCGGAGCTCCTGTTGGACCAGTCCGTCGCCGCCGGCGTCGGCAACGTCTTCAAGAGCGAGGCGCTGTTCGTCGCCGGCGTGCACCCGTTCAGACCGGTCGGCGAACTGACCGATACGACGCTTCGGGCGGTTTGGCGAATCGCCCACCGCCAACTCGTTGCCAATCGCGAGACACGGGCACGAACGACCACCACCCGCGGCGATGCCGGGCGAACCTACGTGTACGGGCGCAAGCACCTCGGTTGTCGCCGGTGCGACAACGCAATCGAGTATTCGCCGGCGGGCGAGCGAACGGCCCGGAGCACCTACTGGTGCCCGACCTGCCAGCCGACCTGAAGCGCGAACCCGTCCAGCGCATGATTCAGCGCATGATTCAGCGCAGTCGGCTCAGGTGCGGATGATCTGGCGCTGCTCGTCGACCTCGCCGCTGACGTTCCACGACGGGGCGTCGGCCTCTGGATCTTCGACCGTGACGAAGCTTGTCCCGTGCGATCCCAGATCGATCAATCCGCGCACGGCGTAGTTGAGCATCAGCACGATCGTGACGGTGAGGCCGCCGCCGAGCGAGCTGATCACGAGGATCGCCCAATACAAGATGACATAGCCTCGTGAGGCCGTGTCGCCCTGGTCGATCGGCACCCCGAGCAGGGTCATCAGTGCGATCGCAACGACGATCAGCGCCGTTGTCAGCCGAGCGATCGTGCCAATCCTGCGGTAGTAGCTGTTTCGGAACTCGGATTCGTGGGAGATGCTGAAGGCGACCATCGTTGCGATCAGGGCCAGGATCGTCGCCCCGGTGGCGATGTACGTCGACGCAGCAAACGTGGCCGTTGGCTTCAAACCCTCGACCAGTCGACGTGCCTCGAACGAGCTGACATGCCCGACGAGCGCTGCGACGGTGAAGACACCGCCCGCAGCAAATGCTCCTCCGGCCAGTGCCCAGTGCAGTTCCGTCAGGCGCGGCTGTCGAGACTCTTCGGTCTCCTCGGACCATCCGTCGCCGGGCTGGCTGGTCCGTCCCAACGGCTCTGTCGACGTCACCGACGCCCGACGATGAACAGCACGAGAGCGATGATGGCCAGGACGATGAGGATGGTGTAGAGCATGATGGCGCATTACCCCGCCGACGACGCTTCCAAACGTGTGATTCGCATCATCCGAGCCGATCGTTCCCGAATCAATCGTTGGAGGTGACGTGATCGCAGATCGTGACTCGACAACCTGTACGTTCGAGGGTGTGCCGTCACTCCTGCTGGGACCACTCCTCCGACACGTCACCACGACTTCGGCAACCGTGTGGGTCGAAACGTCGGATCCCTGCCGCGTCTCCGTGCTCGGGACCAGTGCCAACACGTTCACGATCGAGGGCCATCACTTCGCGCTGATCATCATCGAGCAGTTGGAACCATCCTTGCGTTATGAATACGACGTACGACTCGACGACGAAGTCGTCTGGCCCGAGCCGGCGTCACCGTTTCCGGCGTCTGTGATCCGCACGTTGGGTCACGACCGTCGGCGGATCCTGTTCGGCAGTTGTCGGGCGGCGGCGCCGCACGAACCTCCGTACTCTCTCGAGCTCGATCATGACAGCCGCGCCAAAGGCGTCGACGCGTTGCGGGCTCATGGGCTGCGAATGCTTCGGTCCCCGATCGAGGAGTGGCCCGACCTGATGGTCTTCCTCGGCGATCAGATCTACGCCGACGACGCCTCGCCGAAGACGAAGCGACGAATCCGAATGCGTCGGCGTCATTCCGCCGACCAGCCTCCGAAGAAGGTCGTCGCCGGATTCGAGGAGTACACGTGGCTCTACCGCGAGGCTTGGACACCTGACGTCGAGCGGTGGGTCCTGTCGGTGGTGCCGAGCACGATGGTGTTCGACGACCACGACATGATCGACGACTGGAACATCTCTGACCGCTGGGTGGGCGACATCCGGCAAGAGCCGTGGTGGCAGAACCACATCGTCGGTGGATTGATGAGCTACTGGGTGTATCAGCACCTCGGCAACCTCGCGCCGGAACGGATCCGTGAGGAGGGGATGCTCGAACGGTTCGTCGAATCCGCCGACTCATCCGTCGAGCTCCGGCAGTGGGCGATGGAATCCGAACGCTTCACACCGGTTCGTGGCGGGTACTTCTTCAGCTTTCACCGCGAGATCGGCGATGTGCGTCTGATCGTGATCGACAGTCGCAACGGGCGCGTGCTCGATCCCGATGCTCGTCAGATGGTCGACGAAGACGAATGGGCCTGGATCTCGGCCCACGCATCCGAACCCTGCAGGCACCTGCTGATCGCCTCGTCGTTGCCGATGCTCGTCCCCGGTGGGCTGCACGACCTGCAGCGCTGGAACGAAGCGTTGTGCGCCGGGCGTTGGGGGCGGGCGGCCGAGCGGGTTGGTGAACGGATTCGGCGCGGCCTCGACCTCGAGGACTGGGCGGCCTTCGACCGCTCGTTTCGTGCTCTGTGCGATCTGCTCGAACGGATCGCCACCGACGACGGCGATCGGACGGCACCGGAGACGATCACGCTGCTGTCGGGTGACATCCATTTTGCCTATGTCGCTGATGCGTCGTTCGGCGATTCAGCAACAGTGCGAAGTCGAATCCGCCAGATCGTCAGCTCGCCACTCCGTAACGCCCTCAGTAAGCGTGAACGCCGGGCGATCCGGTTCTCGCTCGGGCGGGGAGGGCGCTCACTGGGTCGTTTTCTGGGTCGACGCGTCGGTCGCCGACAGTCGTCGCTGGCGTGGGAGATCAGCCACGGTCCGTTCTTCGCCAACAACGTTGGCATGATCACGATCGACACCACCTCGGCCCATCTGCTGATCGAGCGATCACGTCCTGACGACGATGGCGCCCCGATCCTCGAAGCGGTCGTCGACACCGCACTCTGACCACCGAGCGATCACCACCGAGCGATCACCACCGCACTCTGAGCCGGAGCGATCACAACCGAGCGATGACCACGGACGGCGTCATCCCAGTCGGGGTGCACGAGGGCTCACTGCCCCGGTGGGTTGGTGACGGGTGGTGAGACCGTTGTCGGGACCGGCACGTCGTTGCCGGTGAGCGCCGAGAGCTCCTCGACGATGAAACGCACGACGAGTGCGTCGAGGGACATCTCCTCGTAGTCCGTCGGGCCGATGTCCGATGAGGCGCCGGTTGCTGCGCCGGCGGCGCCGTACGACAGGAACACAAACCTCGCACCGGTGGCGACAGCGAGCTGGCGGAACACCATCTCGGCCTGATCATCGGACTCCGACGAGGCGATCGGGAAGACCTTGATGCCACGTGTGACGGCGTCGCGGATCGAGGTCGGATAGTCGACGGGCACTTGACGGTCGAGTCGAGGTGGGGCGTCGGCCACGAGGAATATGAGCTGGAGCGTCGTGGCTGGATCCCGCCATGCGGGACCCTTCAACGCTTCCGCCAACCCCTCCTCGAGGGCTTCGGGATAATCGCCACCGCCATCGGCCACAACGGTTGCGAGCGCGGTACGGAACTCGTCGACGTTGCCGGTGAAATCGAACGACGTCGTCACGAAGACGTCGCCTTCGTCGCGGTACAACGTGAACGCGAACCTGACATCCGGGTCCCCGGCAAGTGCTGCGACATCGGAAGCGACCTGGTCGATCGTCGTCTTGAGCTGACCGATCTCGTCGCCCATCGATCCGGTCGCGTCGAGCAGGAACAACACGTCGACGGCGACGGGGCCCTGGGCACCGCCGGGCGTGTCGAGCGTCAAGGTGACCGTCTCGCCGGGCAATGCCGACGCCACGGCTGCACCGACCTGGAATGTGAACGTCGCCGCGCCGGCGCTGTCGTACAGACCCGGGAGGAAGCGGGCGGTGCCGTTGGCGGTCGTCCGGAGTTCGGCAACCTGCCCGTCGCCGGCAGCGACGATGACCGGAACACCCGCGACCGGGAGGTCGTTCGAGCCGATGACCGTCACGACGATCCGGCCCACTGGATCGAACGGTCTGGTTGCGATGCCTTCGGTGTTGAGACGGGCGGAATACTCGAGATAGGCGGCGTAGTCGGCATTGTCGTCGACGGATCCAGCCCGGAGACCACCGGGGGCGATGCGCGCGCTGGAACCGCTGTCACCTGCTTCGCCCGACGCCGAGCTCGACGTTGCGTGTACCGGAGAGGGCGCTGCTGCGGCCTCGGCGACACCGACTGAGTCGGCGGCGGAACCATCGTTACGGGCGATCCAGTCCGGTTCCCCCTCGATCCATCCTCGACCCGATCTTGCATGTTCCGCTCTCGTCGTTCCGGGTGTCGCCGTTCCGGGTGTCGCCGCTCCCGGTGTTGTTCTCGCCGATGTTGTCACCGAAGATGTGGCGGTTGCCTGACCGCAAGCGGCCACGAGGAGGGCGAGGACGGTGACGTTGATCAAAGAGCGCTGGACAGTCATGCCAGTGTGACGTGTCCCGAGGCGAGAAAGTTCCCGCCTCGGTGTAGGACATCGATCATCGACGGCCGTTCCGGATCAGCCCGGCGACGTGACGGTGCAGCATGAAGCCGGACCAGGTGACCTCGCCCCGGATGTTGTCGGAAATGCTGTATCTCGAACGTGGTGGCGCGGCTCTTGTCGTCAGGAGGTCCACGACGATGTTCGACACCATCACATGTCCCCAATGCGGCTACGTCGCCACCGTGCTCGAACGGTTTCATCTCGCCAGCACCGACCGGTCCACGAATCGAGCAGCTCAGGGATCGAGGATCTCGACATTGTTCGTGAGGTGGTCGGCGTACCCGGCTCCAGGATTGACGTACGCCAGGAA
>JAYVFI010000012.1:0-38351 GCA_043773365.1 Ilumatobacteraceae bacterium | reverse complement strand
TGGCGGCGAGGTCGAGATCGGCTTGTTCGACCGAGCTGATCGCGAGGCGATCGCGGACTGCTGCCGGAATGCCGGTGACTGCTTGCTCCTCGGCCGCATCGAGGATGCTGTTGCCGATCCGAAACCCGACACCACGGACCGTGTGAATCACGTTGTGCTCGGGGGCTGCCATTTCGAGTTTGCGGCGCAGGTTCGAAAGATGAACGTCGACGACGTGTGTGTCGCCGACCCAATTCTGGCCCCATACGGTCTCGAGCAGATCGGAACGGGAGGCCACTTCGGTTGGGCGACGACAGAGGTGCTCCAACAACGAGAACTCGATGCGCGTGGCGGTGATCTCGAGATCTTTCAGTTTGATCTCGTGCCGGCCGGAATCGATCGTCAGCGGGCCGAGCGTGATGATCGACTGTTGAACGGGGTCGAAGTTGGCACGACGCTCACGTGGGCGGCGAAGCAAGGCGTAGCAACGGGCAGCGATCTCGTCTGGAGTGACCGGAACCGAGACGGCATCGTCTGCTCCCGATCGCAGCACTTCGACGCGCACTCGATCACGGCCGATGGAGTCGACGCAGAGCAGGTAGCTGTCGCTACCCGACCCATGTCGGAGTCCCTGATACAGCGGGCGGTTGTCTGTGCCCTGCAGGACGGTGTCGACGACGAGCACATCCGGTGAGAACGATTCGGCAAGGATTGAAGCTGCGGCGGCATCGGTCGGGGCACTGACAGCGAACCCTGCCGCCCTGAGGCCGGCTTCGTTCGTACGCCGGAGGCGGATGTCATCGATTGCGAGGAGCACTCTCGGTGCGTACTGTGAGTTTGGTTCCATGATGTGTCGTCCAGACCAGTCTTCGTTCCGGTGTGAGAGAGATATCGGTCGTCAAGAACCGCAACTCAAGCCAATATTGAGAATTCCTTGCCAGTACGGCTTGGTCCAGTGCGGTCTGGGTCGTACGGTTGAGACGATGTCGGTCGGCGAGCAACTGCTCAGGGAGCAGGTACGAGACTCGGTCCGGCGGCGTGTTCCGATCAATCGAGACGAGCAGCACTCGATCGATCGGTTCCTGCTCGAATATGACCGGCTACGAGACCCGTTCGACGAGCTCAGTGATCCCGTGCACGTGACCGGGTCGGCGATCGTGGTCGGCCCGCGAGGAGTGCTGCTGCTCAAGCACAAGCGGCTCGGCCTGTGGTTGCAGCCAGGCGGCCACGTCGACCCGGGCGAGGCTCCCTGGGACGCGGCGTTGCGTGAGTCGGCAGAGGAAACCGGTCTCCATGTGTCATTTGTTGATCAGCCCGACGGCGCTGCGCCCGAATTGATCCATGTCGACGTGCATGCCGGCGGGCGGGGACACACCCATCTGGACCTGCGGTACCTCGTCGACGGTGGGACCGCCGATCCCTCGCCCGGCGACGGTGAAAGTCAAGAGATCGAGTGGCTGAGCTGGGACGATGCGATCGAACGGGCCAGCGACGAGCGGCTCACCGCACTGCTGGCGTCGCTCAAGTCCGATCGCTGGCGTTGATCAGTTCGGATCGGCGCCACATCGGCAAATCGACCCGCCAACCGGCGCGGTCGCGGCGCGACGGTGTATGAGTGGAAAAATCGACTAGATTTCCACCATCACTACAATGGCAGAAGTCGCAAAACACGCTGGTGTCGGGATCGGGACGGTGTCGCGGGCGTTCAACGGTGGCGACAAGGTCAGCCAGGCGGCGATGCTCCGGATCCAATCAGCGGCCGAAGAGCTCGGCTATACGAAGACCCGAAAAAGTCCTGTTGACCTGCGCAAACGGAGTCGATTGATCGGTGTCCTCGTCCCGTTCTTCGACGAGGCCTCACCGTTTCAACGGCTGCGTGGGATGGTCTCTCGGCTCGCCCCGCACGGCTGCGATGTCGTGATCCTGAACGTGGCATCACCGGAACAAGCCCGTGCCAAACTGGTGGAACTTCCACGCAACACGGTCATCGACGGACTCATCATCGTCTCGCTCCCGCTGCAGGTCGAGGAGGGTGATCGGCTGGCGCGAGCTCGCTTCCCGACGGTCCTCGTTGATACCGCCCACCCGAACCTGCCCAGCGTTCGCAACGATGACCGCGCCGGAGGCGAGCTGGCGACCAGACATCTGCTCGACCTCGGGCACGCTCGGATCGCCTTCGTCGGCGAACAGCCGCAGAGTGCATTCGGCTTCGTCGCCAGCGCCCATCGTGAGGAGGGCTATCGTCGGGCGATCAGCGACGCTGGTTTGACGATCCGCCCCGAGTGGATTCGTTACGGCGCCTACCTGCACACTGCCGCCCGTCAGATGGCGCGTGACCTGCTCCAGCTCCCGGAACCTCCAACCGCGATCGTCGCCGCATCCGACACGCAGGCCGTCGGCTGTCTCGACGCCGCCCGCCAACTCGGCGTGCGGGTTCCCGAGGACCTGTCGGTGATCGGGTACGACGACATCGAGTTGGCGTCGACCATGGGACTCTCGACCGTCCGTCAACCCTTGGTGTATTCCGGCGAACGCGGGGCCGACCTGATCATCGAGGCGATGGCGATGCGTCCGGCACAGCCATCCGTCGAGGTGCTCGAACTCGAACTCGTCGTGCGAAATACCACGTCGATCGTCGCTCCGTCGACTGTTGATCAAAGGGTTTCGTGATGACCGACCAACAATCGAACGCCTGGTGGGCCGACGCCGTCGTCTACCAGATCTACGTTCGATCGTTCGCCGACGCAAACGGTGACGGACGCGGCGATTTGGCAGGAATCACTCGCCGGCTCCCATACCTCGCACAACTCGGGGTGAACGCGATCTGGTTGACGCCGTGCTTCCCGTCGCCGCAGCGCGACCACGGCTACGACGTCTCCGACTATTTCGACATCGAGCCGACGTATGGAACACTCGACGACTTCGACCAACTCGTGGCCGTCGCCGAACAACATTCGATCAAGGTCTTGATGGACGTCGTGCCGAACCATTGCAGTTCGCAGCATGCATGGTTCCAAGCCGCCCTCGAATCCCGGCCGGGGAGCCCGGAACGTGCCCGCTTCTGGTTCAAGGACGGCCGAGGCGAGTCGGGGGAGTTGCCCCCGAACAACTGGCGAGCGATCTTCGACGGCCCGGCATGGACCCGGGTCACGGAGGCCGACGGCACCCCCGGGCAGTGGTTCCTGCACACCTTCACGCCGTGGCAGCCGGACTTCAACTGGTACCACCCGGACGTCGTCGAGCACTTCGACGAGATGCTCAGATTCTGGTTCGATCGGGGGGTCGAGGGCTTTCGTGTCGATGCCGTGCCCGTGCTCGGCAAGCACCTCGATCTGCCTGACTCGCCGCCGGTTCCTGCCGGCCTGTCGTCGGCGGAGGCATGGGGTTACAACATCTATGGCCAGTTCTACCCGACTGCGCACGACGTCTGGAAGCACTGGCGGACGCTCATCAACAACTACGAGGCAGCCCATCCCGGCCGCCGGTTGGTGACGATCAGCGAGGCGTACGGCCCGCCCGAAGAGGTGCTCAAGTACATGCAAGGTGACGAGTTCCATCAGTCGTTCGCATTCGATCTGATGCTGGTGACCTGGCAGGCGGGGCTGATTCGCGGGGCGATCACCGACGCCCTCGACATGCTCGCTTCGGTCGGGGCGACGCCGGCCTGGACGCTCAACAACCACGACACCCAACGGATCGTGACCCGACTCGGTCGCACCAACGCCGACGACCCAGCGGCGTTCACCGGTAACAATCTCGTGTATGTCGACGCCCCGATCGACATCGAGATGGGAATCCGTCGCGCACGCGCCGCGATCGGCCTGGCAGCAGCCCTCCCAGGGGCGCTGTACCTGTATTACGGGGAGGAACTCGGCCTCGAGGAAGTGCTCGATCTGCCCGATGACGTTCGCGAAGATCCGCTGTTCTTCAACTCGAACGGGGCGTTGATCGGCCGCGACGGTTGTCGCGTGCCGCTCCCATGGACGATCGATTCGGCCTGCTCGTTCGGTTTCTCCGACTGCCCGCCAGGCGTGAGCAGCGATGCGCCGTGGCTCCCGCAGCCGGCCGCGTGGGGTGCGCTGTCGGTGGAGCAACAGGAGCACGAGGCCGACTCGATGCTGTCGTGGTATCGCCAGGTGCTCTCGGCTCGCGGTTCGCTCGGCGGTGATCTGACGTGGGTTGACGCCGGCGACCGGTGCGTTGCGTTCATGCGCGGTGACGATCTGATCGTCCTCAATCCGTCCGGCCAATCGGTTTCGATCCCACACGATCTGCTGGGTGGACGGCGGCCGATCCTGTCGTCGGTTGCGAGCGCAGGCGACGTCGTGCCGAGCAATTCGTGCGTATGGTTCCGGGCGCCCGATCTCGCCGCCTCCGAATGAGTCTGGAGATCATGAATCCGGACAGCGCGCAACGGTCCCGCATCGATCAGGCACTCGGCTCCGCGAGCGTCGACCAGCGCCGGCTTTTCTGGGCCCGGGTCGACCACCTATTGCCCGCCGCGGCGGGACTGTTGGAGGTGCTCTACCCGACCTTTGATCAGGATCAGCTGATCGAGCGACTGCTGGTCGAGGTGGCCAACGCAGCCCGCCTCCGAAGGCCCGGGCTGCTCGACCTCGATGCCGCTCGCAGCGTCGACGGGAACTGGTTCCAATCGAACGAGATGGTCGGATACGTCGCCTACGCCGAACGCTTCGGTGGAACGCTCGACGGTGTTCGGACCCACCTCGATCACCTCAGTGACTTCGGAGTCTCGTACCTCCACCTGATGCATGTGCTGCGTGCCCGCCCTGGCGCCAACGACGGGGGTTATGCGGTCGTCGACTACGGCGACGTCGAACCGGCGCTCGGCACCCGGAACGATCTGGTGGCGTTGGCTGATGATCTGCGGGCACGTGGCATCAGTCTGTGTCTCGACCTGGTGCTCAACCACACCGCTGGCGAGCATCCGTGGGCGCAAGCCGCCCGCCACGGTTCTGGCACGCACCGCAACTACTACCTGGTGTTCCCGGACCGCACGATCCCCGATGCTTACGAAGCGACACTCCCGGAGGTCTTCCCGGACATGGCACCGGGGAACTTCACGTTCGACGAACAGCTCGACGGCTGGGTGTGGACCACGTTCCATCACTACCAATGGGACCTCAACTACGCCAACCCCGATGTGTTCACCGAGATGTTGGCGGTCATGCTCGACCTCGCCAACATCGGCGTGGACGTGTTGCGGCTCGATGCAGTGGCCTTCACCTGGAAGCGGCTCGGCACGAATTGCCAGAACCAACCGGAGGCGCACCTGATCGCCCAAGCCTTCCGAGCCTTCGTGGCGATGGCGGCACCCGCCGTTGTGTTGAAAGCCGAGGCGATCGTGGCGCCCGGCGATCTCCTGCCGTATCTTGGCGCGCACCGCAACCAGCGCCGCGAGTGCCAACTGGCCTATCACAACCAGTTGATGGTGATGCTGTGGAGCTGTCTTGCGTCGAGGGACACAGCGCTCGCGATCGAATCGCTGGCAGGCTTGCCGCCGACCCCCACCGACGCCGGTTGGGTGTCGTACCTGCGGTGTCACGACGACATCGGATGGGCGGTCGACGATGAAGCCGCCGCTCGCGCCGGTCTGAACGGACCCGCCCACCGACGATTTCTGGCGGCGTTCTATCGAGGCGATTTCCCGGGTTCGTTTGCCGACGGGGTTGCCTTCTCGTCGAACCCCGATGCCGACGACGAGCGAACCTGCGGCACGGCTGCGGCCTTGGTCGGTCTCGACGCAGCCCGCCGCGACGGCGATCCGGCTGCAATCGACGCCGCGATCGCTCGCCTGCTGCTCGGGTACGCCGTCGTCTTCTCGTTCTCCGGGATTCCGCTCATCTACATGGGTGATGAGCTCGGGCTCGGGAACGATCGCGGCTACCTCGATGACGAGCGCCACGCCGACGACTCTCGATGGATTCACCGGCCGCTGATGCCCTGGCAGATCGCCGACTCGATCGACGCGTCTGGTGATGTCGATGTCGGTTCGATCGAGTCTCGGTTGTCAGCCGCGATGCGGCATCTTTCGGGCGTCCGGCGAGTCACTCCGCCCCTGAGCGACGGTGGCGATGTGCGAGTGCACCGCCTGCCGATTCGTTCGGTCCTCGCCTGGGAACGTCGCCACCCCGAGCACGGGACGTTCTTGGCGCTTGCCAATTTCGCCGACGAACCGGTGTCGCTCCCGCTCGACGTGCTCGGAGCCGCACGGCTCGAACGACCGATCGAAATTCTGCAATGGGGTGCCCGACTCACCCCGCTGACGGTCGAACTATCCGCCCACGGGATCGGCTGGTTCGTGGACCAGGCCGACACCACCGTCCAGCCCCACCCCACCCCAACTTCCCCCCCGAACGCGTGAGGTTGTTGCGCAAATAGTCCGCAACAACCTCACGCGTTCAGGTGGATTGGGGTGTTGCGGGAGGAGGTGCCGATGTGGAGCTCGAACGGGCCGTCGGCGTCGACCCAGGCGTGCGCCTCGACGCTCCAGGTCTTGAATGCCCGCGGGTCGATCGTGATCGACGCACGCACCGTCTGGCGCGCCGGAACATCGAGCTTGAGGAATCCGACGAGACGCTGGATCGGCTCGTCGTCACCCCGTTCTGATGTCCGGCCTGCTGACCCGGCCCTCGCCGCGTAGACCTGAACGACCTGAACGCCGTCACGATCACCGTCGTTGGTGACGGCCACGAGAACATCACCAGACCCGCTGAGTTCGGCGCCGACGATCGTCGGGTCGGCGTAGCCCAGGCCGAAGCCGAAGGGGAACAGCGGCTCACGTCCGACCGTGTCATACCACCTGTAACCGATCAGCCGACCCTCGCGATACTCGGCGACCCCATTGCGGCCCGGGTAGTGCTCGAACGCCGGGGTGTCTTCGAGGCGGGCCGGAAACGTCACCGGCAGCCTGCCCTGCGGCTCGATCTCGCCGAGCAACAGATCTGCCAGCGATTCGCCCATCTGCTGTCCGGGGAACCATGCCATCACGACGGCGTCGACTTCATCGAGCCACGGCATTGCCACCGGCGAACCGGCATTGACCACGACGATCGTTCGACGACTGACGGCGGCAACCCGCCGGATCAGCTCGTCCTGATCTCCTGGCAGCTCGAGTGTCGTGCGGTCCCAGCCCTCGCACTCCCAGTCATCGTTCGTGCCGACGATCACGATCGACACGTCAGCCGCGGCGGCCGCCGAAACGGCATCGGTCAACAGGTCACCGACGGTCGGCGCCTGAGCGCCGACGTTGAGCCCGCTCATGGCCAGCCCGATTCGAGGGCGACGAAGTTCGATCGTCAGCCGGCACGGCACGCCAGCCACCAGATCGACCGAGACGCGCGACTCCTGCTTGCCGAGGCCGAAGAATGATCCTCCGGAGGGCATCGGTTCGTTGTCGATCAGCGTCGCCCCGTCCATCATCAGCCTGGCCGGCGTGACGGATTCGATCGAGAACTGCCAGGCCCCGCTCACGTCGGGGGTGATCGTGGTCGAGAGTCTGGCCCCGAAGCACGGATCGACGTGATCGCGGGCCGTCGGATCATCGACCCACATCAGCGTCGCGCTCGGAATCACGGAAACCGACAGCGGGGTGGCGTGTTCGTCGCCGAGCGCCTCGGGGTCGGCGTAGAACTGGACCTCGATCGGGGTGCACAGGGCGGGGTTCAGTTCGCGCAGCCGCTTGTTGATGTTGCAGCCCTCGGCGTGCACGACGTCGACCGCGAAGTCCGCCAGTCGTGCCCGCAGACTGGAATACGGATGGGCGACCTGGGTCGGCGTGACGTGGGCGCTACCGCCACCCATCACTTGCCCGACCGCCGCGTTGGGGCCGATCACGGCCACGTTGGTCAACGCCGCCGGGTTGAGCGGCAGCGATTCAGACTCGTTGCGCAGCAGTACCATGCCGGCGGCACCGGTGCGCCGTATCAGCGCCACGTCGGCGTCGACGTCGGGACCGGCCGGTCGCGTCGACTCGTCGCCAGGCCCACCGTCATCCAGTCCACCGACTCGCGACATCATGCGAAGCAGGTTCAGCGCCGAGCGCCGCACGAGTGACGCGTCGACGGCTCCCGACTCGACGGCGTCGGCCAACTGCTGGCCGCGGAAGCGGGTCGGTCCTGGCATTTCGAGATCGAGCCCTGCCTCGATCGCTTCGACAGTCGAATGCATCCCGAACCAGTCGCTGATCACCAGCCCGTCGAAGCCCCACTCGGCGCGCAGCACACGGTCGACGAGCTCGACGCTGTCGGCAGCCCAGGGTCCATTGATCCGGTTGTAGCCGGTCATCACGGAGATCACGCCGGCGTCGCGAACGGCAGCCTCGAACGGCACCAGATAGGCCTCGCGGAGCGTGCGTTCGTCGATTCGCGAATCGATCGACATCCGTTCGAACTCGGTGTCGTTGCCGACGAAGTGCTTGATGCAGCAGGCGACACCCTCGCGCTGCACGCCACGCACGTAACCCACGGCCGTACGGGCGGTGAGGTAGGGATCCTCGCTCATGCACTCGAAGTTGCGGCCACCGATCGGCGTGCGATGCAGGTTGACGGTAGGGGCCAACAGCACACGGGCGCCCTTCGCCCGCGCCTCGCGCCCGAGCAGCCCGCCGATCGCTTCGACCAGATCTGGATCCCAGGTTGCCGCCAGTGCGGTACCGCACGGCACGTTGAGTGATGCAGGGCCAGTCCCGAACTCGGTCCCGCGTGCCCCGGCCGGACCGTCGGTGACACGGATCGCTGGAATCCCGACCCGCTCGACGGCGACCGTGTGCCACATGTCGTTCCCGGCCAGGAGCGAGACCTGCTCGGCGATTGTCAGCGAAGCGACGAGCCGTTCGAGTTCCTGTTCGGTCATCCCTTGACGGCACCCGCCAGCAGACCGCGGACGAAGTAGCGCTGGAGCGCGAAGAACACGCAGATCGGCAGGATCATCGAGACCATGCCGGCCGCGGTGAGCAGGTGCCAGGCGTTGCCGCGCTCACCGGCGACCTGGGCGAGCTTCATCGTGACCGGGGCTTTGTCCCGCCCGGCGAAGATCAGCGCGATCAAGTAGTCGTTCCAGATCCACATGAACTGGAAGATCCCCAGCGAGGCAATTGCCGGGACCGACAACGGAACGACCAACCTGATGAACGTCGTGGCGTGACCCGCCCCGTCGACTCGGGCCGCTTCGATCAGCTCTTTGGGCAACGCCGAGACGAAGTTCTTGAGGATGAAGATGCAGAATGGCATTCCGAACGCCACATGGGCGATCCACACGCCGACGTACGTGCCGGTGAGGTTGAGGTCTGGGAAGATCGTCACGGTCCCGAGGTGAGCGCCGTTACTGAAGAGCTGGAGCATCGGTATCAGCGCCATCTGGAGCGGCACCATGAGCAGCGCCACGACGGCGACGAACAGCCAGTCGCGTCCCTTGAACTTCATCCACGAGAAGGCGTAGGCGGCCAACAGGGCGATGCCGACCGACAAGAACACCGAAGGGATCGTGATGATCAGCGAGTTCGTGAAGAACTTGACCATGTTGTCGTCGCCCGGAGCCGAGGAAAGCACCCTCCGGTAGTTCCTCAGGGTGATCGAGGGGTCGGTGAACCAGGTCCACCACCCGGATGTCTTCACGTCGATCTCTGGCCGGAACGACGACACGAGGATGCCGAACGTCGGCACGGTCCAGGCAAAAACCAACACGTAGACGATGATCCGTCCGGGCCGAGAACTCAGCGAGGCGCTGGTGGTCCTGCCGATCGGCGCCCGGAATTTGCGCTTGGCGGTCAGGTTGTTCGCTGGCAGGCTGATCGGACCCGCCGGTGGGTTGACGACGCTCATCCGCCCATCATCTCCTCTGCTCGCTTCTGTGCCTGTCGGTTCATCACGACGACGGGAATCACCAGGACGAAGATCAGCACCGCCAGCGCCGAACCGAGACCGCCGCGGCCCTGGACGAACTTGGTGACGTAGAACTCGTTGGCGATCGTGCTGGTGCCGAACCGGCCACCCGTCGTCGCGTTCACGATGTCGAATGCCTTGAGGCCGCCGATCGTGATCGTGGTCGCCACGGTGACGATCGTCGAGCGGATGTACGGCAGGGTCACCTTGTAGAACGCCTGGCGATCGGTGGCGCCGTCGACTTTTGCAGCCTCGATCAACGAGTCGGGCACACCCTTGATCGCCGCTGAGAAGATGACGGTGGCGAAACCGGCGGACGCCCAGATGAAGATCACGATCAGGAGGAACGTGTTGAAACCGGGCGCCGAGGCAGGAGGGTCAGCGCCCCCGAACCCCCGCTCGAGCAGCCACAGCCGATCACCGCTGCCTCCCGCACTGGCGCCGAGGCCGGGGACCTTGCGGCTGATGCTGTTGAGTAGGCCGACCTCGAACGGTGGGCCGTCGTACACGAACTTCCAGATGATGCCGGCACCGACCAGCGAGATCGCCCCTGGGATGAAGATCGCCGACTTGGCCGCCTTCTCGCCGTGCATCCCGTCCGCGAATCGGGCCACGGCAAGTGCCACGATCGTGGTGGCGATCGTGCCGACGAAGACCCAGGTGATGCTGTTGAAGACCGTCAGCCGAGTTCCCGTCGTCGTGAACACCTTGCTGTAGTTGTCGAGCCCGACGAACTTCTTCCCGTCGTCGTCGAGCAGGCTCAGGTAGATCGTTCTGATGGCCGGGATCAGCAGTCCGACGGTGATCGCCACCATCGCCGGCAGCAGGAAGATCCAGGAACGGGTGCCCTCCTGCCACTTCTTCGGCAACTTGCTGACCAGCCAATACAGGGCGCCAAGAAACGCAAGCAGTCCGCCGATGGCGATCGTCACCGTCACGATCGCACTGATCAGATCCCCCATGAGTCCCTCTGTTCTGTTGCCCCGTTGAGTTCGATTGAACATAGCAGAGGGGGCCGGGGCGATGCCCCAGCCCCCTCTGCTGTCATTCGTTCAGATCGTTGCGATCAGCTGGCGGGCCAGCTGGCTTCGATGTTGTCGAGCAAGGTCTGGGTGTCGCCACCGATGACCCACGCCGTGATCTCCGTCCAGAAGGTACCGGCACCAACCGCGCCGGGCATCAGGTCGGAGCCGTCGAAGCGGAACACTTCTCCGGTGCTCTGCAGCTCGAACACTGCTTGCAGGAACGGGTCTTCGACCAGTGTGACGTCGAGGTTCTTGTTCGGCCCCAACTCGTTGCGCGAGTTGGCGATCGAGAGCTGATACTCGGCGGAGCCGGTGTAGCGGACCACGTCGAAGCTCTCCGGCTTGTCGGTTGCGGCGGCGTAGATGTCACCGGCGCCGAGCATGAACTTCGGACCGTCCGCCGGGCTCGGCAGGTAGAAGAACCAGATGTCGCCGTCAGGAGCGACGTTGGTGCCTTCTGGCCAGCTGCCCCGGTAGAAGCTCGCCTGGCGGTGCATGGAGCAATCGCCGGTGAGGATCGGGAGGCCACCGTCTTGGAACTTGGTGGTGGCGATCGCCTTCACGTTGTTCTCGCCGCCGAGGTAGTCGGCGTTCTTGACGATGGCGCCGACTGCGTCGACTGCAGCGGCGACCTTCGGGTCGTTGAACGGGATCTCATGGTTGACCCACTGGTCGTAGACATCGCCGCCGTTGATCCGCAGCATGAAGTCCTCGATCCAGTCGGTGAGCACCCAGCCGGTGGCGACACCGGACTCGGCGCCGATGCACCACGGGGCCTTGCCGTCGGCGACGATCTTGTCGGACAACGCCGTCATTTCCTCGAGCGTGGTCGGGATCTCGTAACCGGCTTCGGCGAAAGCCGACGGGCTGTACCACACCATCGACTTGACGCTCGAGCGACCTGGGAGACCGTAGATCTCGCCGTCGGCGCTGGAGGCGTAGACGTCCCAGCCTGCGGCGAAGTCGGCGGTGACGTGTGCGGCGACGTCAGCTGGGAGCTTTGCGAGGTAGCCCTTTTCGATGTGGCTGCGCATCAAGCCCGGCTGCGGGTAGTCGACGACGTCGGGCGGGTTGCCACCCTCCATACGCACGTTGATCTCGGTTTCGAACTGGTCGGTGCCCTGGAAGTCGATCGTGACGCCGGTGCAGGCTGCGAGCGGGTCGTAGCCGGCGACGAAGTCCGGAATCGCCAGGTCGGTGTCGGTGTTGCGGACCGGCGAGAAGATCGTCACGGTCTTGCCTGCGTACTGCTGCTCGCACGGGATCTCACCGTTCAAGAGGCTTTCGCCGGCCGCTGCTGTTGCTTCTGCGGTTGCGGTTGCGGTTGCGGTCGCTTCTGCGGTTGCAGTCGCGGAATTCTCGGCAGCTTTCTCATCATCACCGCAGGCCGCAAGGACCAGGCCGGTGGCAACGAGAAGACTGAGTGCACGGTTACGTGTCTTCAATTGAGTCTCCCCCTCGAGACGGCCGGGCTATCCGGCCGTTGTTTGGAAATAAAGTGGAAATATAGGAAAATTTCCAGAGCGAACCTATCACTTTTCCTGTCACGTTGGTAGCGATCCCGCCGAATTTTTCGTTCATCTTGCAGAGCCCCAGTGAAAATACCGAAGCAGTTGCGAAGTACCGAACAGATGTTCGATACTGGCGAGATGGGATTCAACAACCCTTCGTGGACGTGGAGCGAGCTGGAAGCGACGCTCTCCGGTCGCAGCACTTCGGCGTTGCGTCGAGATGGGCGCGCTCCCGGTTCGCTGTCGTGGAACGCAGGTGGCGACAGCCCGGCATGGGGACGCAAGCGGCAACCGTTCGAGGCCGGGCTGACCCGCGTGCCGGGCACGGTCGCTTATGCCGAGTTGCACTGCCACTCCAACTACTCGTTCCTCGACGGGGCATCGCATCCGGAGGAACTCGCCACCGAGGCTGCCCGACTCGGACTCGAAGCACTGGCGATCACCGATCACAACGGGTTCTACGGCATCGTCCGCTTCGCCGAAGCTGCTCGCGCCGTCGGCCTGCCGACCGTGTTCGGAGCGGAGATCACCCTCACCAGCGGCCTTGCTGACACCGAGCGGGTCGTTCGTGACGAATCCGAAACGCTGTTCCAAGTCGACACCGGACAACTCCCTGACGCTCGCGCACCTGACCCTGCCGGACGACACATGCTGGTGCTCGCCGACGGGCCGGCCGGCTATGCGCGACTTGCTCGCGCTCTCAGCCTCGGGCATCTGGCGGGGGAGAAGGGGGCGCCGCAGTTCACGTTTGCCGATGTCGCTGACGCCGTCACGGGTGTGAGCTGGGTGCTGACCGGTTGTCGCAAGGGTGCCGTCCCGTCAGCGTTGATGGACGACGGGCCATCGGCCGCGCGGCGGGAGCTGGAGCAACTCGTCAGCGCCTTCGGACGCGACCGGGTGCTCGTGGAACTCTGGGATCACGGCGATCCGCTCGACTCGGCCCGCAACGATGCGCTGGTCGAGATCGCCCACCGCGTCGGTGTCGAATGTGTCGCAACCAACAACGTCCACTACGCCACGCCGGCCCAACGCAAGCTCGCCACCGCAGTCGCTGCGGTGCGGGCTCGTCGCAGCCTCGAAGAGATCGATCCATGGCTGCCTGCATCGGCCGGGGCGCATCTCCGATCGGGCGCAGAACAGTTGCGCCGGTTCGCGCGATACCCAGGCGTCGTGGAACTGGCGGGCGAGATCGGACGGGCGGCCGCATTCGATCTGAAGCTGGTCGCCCCCAACCTGCCACCGTTCCCGTGCCCCGTCCTGGACCGGCCGGTCGACGGGCCGGTCGAGGGGCGGCAGATGACCGAGATGGAGTACCTACGGGCATTGACCGAAGCGGGTGGTCGTCGTCGCTACGGCGAACGCCCCACCGCCGACGAGGATCTCTCACTGCGCGCCAGGGCATGGAAGACGATCGATCGCGAACTGGCGATCATCGAGCAACTCGGGTTTCCCGGCTACTTCCTGGTGGTGTGGGACCTCGTCGAGTTCTGTCGTCTGTCCGACATCTTCTGTCAAGGTCGCGGCAGCGCTGCCAACTCCGCGGTCTGCTACGCGCTCGGGGTCACCAAAGCCGACGCCGTCTCGCTCGGGTTGTTGTTCGAACGGTTCCTGTCGACCGAACGTGACGGCCCGCCAGACATCGACATCGACATCGAGAGCGATCGCCGCGAGGAGGTCATCCAATACGTGTACGAGCGGTACGGCCGGCACCACACCGCCCAGGTCGCCAACGTGATCACCTATCGGGCGCGATCGGCAGTGCGTGACATGGCCAAGGCGCTCGGTCACTCGACCGGTCAGCAGGACGCCTACGCCAAACAGGTCGATGGATGGGGCGGTGTCGATGCAACCGCCAGTCAACCCGGCTGTTGCATCCCGGAGCCGGTGCTCGACCTCGCCCGCCAGATCGAAGATGCGCCACGCCACCTCGGGATCCATTCCGGAGGGATGGTGATCTGCGACCGGCCGGTGATCGAGGTCTGCCCGGTCGAATGGGGCCGGATGGACAAGCGCTCGGTGCTCCAGTGGGACAAGGACGACTGCGCCAACGCCGGGCTGGTGAAGTTCGACCTGCTCGGGCTCGGGATGCTCAGTGCGCTGCACTATGCCGTCGACCTGATCAGCGAACATCGCGGCTACCACGTCGATCTGGCCACGATCCCACAAGAAGACGAGGTCTACGCGATGTTGTGCCGGGCCGACACGATCGGTGTGTTCCAGATCGAGTCACGGGCACAGATGGCGACGCTGCCGCGTCTCAAACCCCGCCGCTTCTACGACCTCGTGGTCGAGGTGGCATTGATCCGCCCCGGTCCGATCCAAGGCGGATCCGTGCATCCATACATACGTCGCCGCAACGGACAGGAACCGGTCACCTACCTGCATCCGCTGCTCGAGAACGCGCTCGGCAAGACACTCGGGGTACCGCTGTTCCAGGAACAGCTGATGCAGATGGCGATCGACGTCGCCGGTTTCAGTCCGTCCGAATCCGACGAGCTACGTCAGGCGATGGGGTCGAAACGCTCTGCGGCGCGGATGGAGAGCCTCAAGACTCGACTGTTCGCCGGGATGGCCGAGCGTGGGATCACAGGAGATGTCGCCGACGAGATCTTCATGAAGATGAAGGCATTCGCCAACTACGGTTTCCCAGAGTCGCACTCGGTGTCGTTCGCCTACCTCGTGTACTCGTCGTCGTGGATCAAGTACCACGAGCCGGCGGCGTTCTGTGCCGCCTTGATCAACGCCCAGCCAATGGGCTTCTGGTCGCCGCACACCTTGGTACAAGATGCCCGCCGGCATGGGGTCACCGTGCGCACCCCTGATCTGAATGCGTCGCTGGCGGGAGCGACATTGGAAGACGGCGGGAGTTCGGTTCGGCTCGGGATCAGCTCCGTTCGCGGTGTCGGGACCGAGTTGGCGCAACAGGTCGAGTCGGAGCGGTTGCAGCATGGCCCATACAGGACGCCTGAAGACCTGGTTCGTCGGGTGCCGGCACTGACCCTTGCTCATCTGGAAACGATGGCGACTGCCGGTCTGTTCGAAGCGTGCTTCGGACTCGATCGCCGTGAGGCGTTGTGGACGGTCGGAGCGGTCTCGCAATCGCGACCTGGCCGCTTGCCAGGGATCGTGACGGGGGAGCGAGCGCCAAACCTGCCAGGGATGACGCCCGTCGAGGAATCGGTCGCCGATCTGTGGTCGACCGGTGTCTCACCGGACGGCCATCCGACGCAGTTCCTGCGAGCGGAGCTGACCAAACTGGGGGTGGTCACCTCGATCGGGCTGTGCGAGCGAGAACCAGGTACACGCGTATCGATCGCCGGGGTGGTCACGCATCGCCAACGACCGATGACTGCCCAGGGAGTGACCTTCTTGAATCTGGAAGACGAAACCGGCTTGATCAACGTGGTCGTGTCGAAAGGCTGTTGGGCGCGATTCCGGCCCGTGGCGAGGGGCGCCTCGGCGATGTTGATCCGGGGTCGCCTCGAGCGTTCGGAAGGGGTCATCAATGTCGTTGCAGAGCATCTCGCCCCCCTTCCGCTGGCAGCCGTGACCACCAGTCGTGACTTTCGTTGAAACCTGGCCTCGCTCCGCATTAATGCAAAGTTTTAGTCAAGAAAATGATTGACGTTCGGTGGCAGAGCCGCTACTGTCAGGTTTCGGTAAAGAATTCCACCGTGACCAACCAGCACCACGCCACCCGCCTGACGACCGCCACCGAAGGACAAGACTTCCCGATGAACACTTCACTGGCCACACCATCGCCGCCGCACCCACCGTCGCCGCCATCAACAGCAGCAGCAGTGACGCCGCGCGGTGAGTTCCGGCCGACCTCGTTCCTGCTCGGGCGAGTCCACGCCGCCGCTCAGCCGGAGGTGCTGGTTGCCGCCGGGCTTGCGATCCGTACGTTCACCGAGCCGTGTCAGCAACGTTCGACGATCGGCGTGGTCGATCTGCACCGTGCCACCACGACGTTGACGAAGGAACTGCTGAATGTGCGCACGAACGGCGAATGGTCGCTGGATGCGGTCCGACGAGTGGTCCTCGATCCACATCGCATCAGCTATCCCTCCGGGCCGACGGTCGACGCGTTGATCGGTGAGACGTGGCCGGCCGTCCAGCGGGTTGCCGCCGAGCGGATGACCGACTTGATCTGTGGGCAGCGCGACTACGGCATCGAGACGGTCACCCGGCTGGCTGCGATCCGGGCCGCGCAGCCGGGTATCCCGTGGTGGGGGACCGCCGATTGGGAACGGATGGTCGGGAATTTCTTGCAACACGATGGATCATCACGTCGCCAACGGCACCTCCTGCAGAATCCGGAACGCGCCACCGAAACCGAACTGACAGGTCTCTTGATCTCCAGCGGAATTGCTCGAGAACTGATCGCTGGCGTGGGCGGCCTGCCGCCGCAGCGGGGCGGTTCTGGGCGTGACACTCACCGGTTCGCCGCCGGACACCGCGTGGCGTAGCCAGTCGTCGTGGCGTAGCCAGTCGTCGTGGGCGTGAGCCAGCGTCGGCGAGAAGCGATCGGCAGAGCGTGATCAGGCGGGAGCGGCGCCCCGGAACAACCGCAGGAGACCAATGCTGACCTCGCCGCCGACACGCTGCAGCTGCTCGAGATCGGCAGTCGGTTCGGCCAGAATCGTGAGCGCCGCAGCACCGCCGATTCCGAACACCAGCACTTGGCCGTCGCCTGAGCGTTGGATGCTGACATCGGCTGCCTGCGGCCCGGCGAGTTGCACGAGTCGGTTCGCCAGACCGAGCGTCGCCGCCGACATGGCGGCCAACGCCGATGGATCGATCTCTGAGTAGAGCGGGAGACGAGACGCAAGTGCGAAACCATCGGCGCTGCTGACCTGGGCCCCTGTCACGCCAGGGATCTGATCGACCAGATGATCGACGAGGTTGCGCATCGACTCTTCGACTACTGGCATGCACGCGACTGTAGCCAGCCGCTCAGACGCCGATCTCGATAGGCGAACTCGGGGGTCCGTGCTGAAGCAGCGATCGTGTCAGTTGCCCGAGCCGACTCGGCGCGAACCGGTCTGGCGCACGTTCGATCTCGGTCAGCGACCACCAACGCATCTCGTGGACGAACTCGGCCCGCAGACGTTCCCATCCGATCGTCGGTTCCGGGTCGAACCGACGGGTTCGCACCAGGTGAATCCGGTCACGCTGTCCGTCGTGTCCGGTGCTCATCGGAATGACGTGGAGTCGGGTCCAGATGTGTGGGCCGATCTCCGGATCCTCCAGCCCGAGTTCCTCGTCCAGTTCTCGTTTGAGTCCCTGCGTCGGATCCTCATCCGGCTCGAGCCCACCTCCCGGAAGTGCCCAGACCGTCGCTGTCGGGAATTCGAACCGCACGAGCAGCAGATGATCACGTTCGTCGAGCAGCAGCGCTCTGACAGCGGGCCGGATGCTCAGCGCCATTGTCCGGCGCGTCAGTCGCCGGGCGAATCGCGTAGGCCGTCGTTGAAGATCTTGAACATCTCGTAGATCTCCTTGCACTGCTGACACACCGGAAGCTGCTTCGGATCACGAGCCGGCACCCAGACGTGCCCGCACAGTGCTTCGATCGGCGAGCCATAGATGCGCGCTTCGAGCACCTTGGCGGTTGCCGATTCACCAGGCTCGACTTTGACGATGTGGGCGACAGGCGGCTCGCCCGTCTTGGTGTCCTCGTCGAGATCCGGAATCGTTTCGGCTGGCAGCGTCTGCAGTTCCGACATGCCCTTCAGTCTGCCATCAGTGGGCCTCGATCGGTAGTCTGCGTCGATGGTCGAGCGGGTTCGGTACGACGACATCGCGTCGGCCATTGCTGACACCGGGATGACCGCTCGGGGCGGATTCGTCACCGACGAAACGGATCGCGCCGCTGGCCTCGATGCGCTGTGTGTCGTGATGATCGGCAACATCGGTGGAGCGATCTGGCCTCGATTCGAGCGTCAGCGAACGCCCGGTCGAGATCCGCTCGATCGCTGGACGCGCGCATCGCTGCAACCGATCGCGAGCCGATTCGGGGCGACGTTCGTGCACCCCAGTGATCGGCCGTATCAGCCGTTCCAGCGGTGGGCGCAACGCGCCGATCGGGTCTGGCAGTCACCGATCGGAATCCTGATCCATCCGACCTTCGGGCTGTGGCACGCCTATCGCGGCGCATTGTTGTTCGCGGAACTCGTCGACGGGATGCCGACCGTCGGGGAACAGGAGTCGCCGTGCCTGACCTGCGTCGGCCAGCCGTGTCTGACGACCTGTCCGGTCGACGCCTTCAGCGCCGCCGGCTATGACTCGCAGGCGTGCAGGGAGCACGTCCGATCGGGCTTGGAACCAACCTGCCTGTCTTCCGGCTGCGCAGCGAGACTCGCCTGTCCGATTGGCGTCGAGCATCGTTACGGCGCCGATCAAATGCGGTTCCACATGGCGGCCTTTGCAGGGATCGAGCAGCGCAACCCGTGATTCCGGCGCCGCTCCCACCGCCTTCGGTGCCGACGACGCCGGCTGGCTGGTATCCCGATCCCTTGCAGTACGCCGCCTGGCGCTGGTGGGACGGTCGCGCGTGGACGGCGTACATCGGTGGCAGCGCTGATTCGGTGGCGGTCAGGAAACCGCGTCTGCCGCGCTGGTTGAGCGGCCCGGTGGCGATGTGCCTGCCGCTCGTCCTGGTCGGGATCGTGATCGCCGCGTTCGCAGCACCGGTTTCCGTGTTGGCGGCGTTCGTCCCGTTGGCGATCGTGTTGCCGACGTTCTCGTGGCTCGACCGCGTCGAACCCGAGCCGCGATCGTCGCGGTTGCATGCCCTTCTGTGGGGCGCCACCGTCGCCGTCACGGTGGCGCTGATCGTCAACACGATCGTCGGCGGTCTGCTCGGTGAGACGGTTGGGGCGGTGATCTCGGCGCCGTTGATCGAGGAGGGCATGAAGGGACTCGGCATCGTCTGGGCCGTGCGGCGGCGCGAAGTCGACGGGGTTTCCGACGGGGTCGTGTACGCCGGCTGGGTCGCACTCGGATTTGCGGTGGTCGAAGACATGACCTACTTCGCGCTTGCGTCCGATCAGGGAGCGTTCGTCCCGACATTCGTGATCCGAGCCCTGTTGACCCCGTTCGCGCACCCGCTGTTCACGTTCTGGACGGGTTTGGCGATCGGTCTCGCCGTGCGGGCGGGCAAGCCGCTTTTCCCACGCGTGCTCTGGGGGTATGCCGTGGCAGTGGCGTCGCATGCCGCCTGGAATGGCGGCTTGACGCTGGCAACGGGCAGCGACGACGAGCACTTCGGCCCTGGGTTGCTGGCCGCCATGTCGGTCGCCTTCTTCCTCGGGTTCGTTGCCGTGGCGATCGCGTTGATCGTCATGAGAAGACGTGAGCAGCAAAGGTTCGTGGCGATGGTCCCGCAACTGGCGCAGCGCTATGGAATGCCGTCGTCGGAGGCGTTGGTGTTCTCCGACTGGCGAACGATACGGGCCCACCGGAGGACCTTGCCGCGTCCTGTTCGCAAGCAGTTCGACGCCGTCCATGCCGCCCTCGCCCGGCTCTCGCTCCTGCATCAACGTCGCGGTGCGATCGATCCGCACGACGAGCGCATCCTTGCCACGCAACTCGACGATGCGCGCAGGAGGATCGATCGATGACGGGGTCCCGGTATTCGTTCGATGCTCAGGTCTGGGAGCACGATGGTCCGACGGCGTGGTTCTTCCTCAGCCTTCCCGAGCTGATCACCGACGAGATCGACGAACGCTTCGGCCACCGTGCCGCCGGGTTCGGGTCGTTGCGGGTCGAGGTGCGGATCGGTGCGACGACCTGGCGCACGTCGATCTTTCCGGACACCAAGCGGGGTGTGTTCGTGCTCCCGATCAAGAAGGCCGTGCGGGTCGCCGAGCAGTTGTCCGACGGTGCCGTCACCGAGGTTGATCTCCACGTACTGCCCGACGACTGACCGACGATCAGCCGAGCAGGTCGCGGGCGATCGCGATCCAGAAATCCGTGGCAAGGGCGAGGCTGTCGACGTCGATCCGCTCGTTGTGGCCGTGGAAGCGGTTCCCGAATGATTCACTCGTGAAGTCGGGGGAGTAGAGCCCGGCGCCGTACACGACGCGACCGCGGTCACGGTAGAAGCGTGCGTCGGTGCCACCCACGACGAGGCCGGGGACGAGATGCGCGCCGGGGTAGGCGATCTGCGTCTGGCGGGTGACGGTGTCCCACAGCGGGCTCTCGATCGACGATTGGGTTGCCTCCCCCTCTTGCAGAACTGCGACCTGGACGTGCTGCGCGAGGTCGCCGAGCGCGTCGGCGATCAATGCGTCAACATCGGCTCGGGTGGTCCCGGGAAGGGTCCGGATGTCGACCTCGATGTCGACCGTGTCGGGGATCACGTTGGTCTTCTGACCGCCGCGGGCGATGTTCGGAGAGATCGTCGTATGGGTGAGGGCGTGACACGATCTCGCGATCGGTACGGGAAACGCGGCGATCGTGTCGTACACGCTGTCGGGGTCGAGCAGTTTCGCCTGCAGTTCCGCATCGAGACCCATCGTCAGTACCTGCGCGCGCCAGATCTCACTGATCAGTGGGGACGATCGATGCTCGGCCAGCCGGCGCACGATTTCGGCCGCCTTCACGAGGGCGTTGTCGGCACCGAACGGCATCGAACCATGGCCGGGCGTGCCGCCCACGGTGAGCTTGCGCCACGACAGCCCCTTCTCCCCGATGTTGACCGTCACGTGGCGTTGCCCGTGGGGGTCGACGTGCGACCAGCCGCCCAGTTCGGTCAGGACGTAATCCGCATCGACCGCTTCCGGATGATGGTCGAACATCCATTCGGCGCCGAGGATGCCTCCGTTTTCCTCATCGGCGACACCGAAGTAGATCAGGTCCCCCTTGGGGCGGAAACCAGTGCGGGCGAGATGCCGAAAAGCGACCGCCATCGAAGACGTCAGGTTGAGCATGTCGATCGCCCCCCGACCCCACACCTCGCCGTCGATCAACTCCCCACCGAATGGATCGTGATCCCAGCCGTCCGGGCTGACCGGTACCACGTCGGTGTGACCCATCAGACACAACGATGGGGCGTTCGGATCGGATCCTTCGATCCGAGCGACGATCGAACCACGCCCGGGTCGCGACTCGAAACGTTGCGTATCGAGCCCGGCGCCTTCGAAGAACCCTTGGAGCAGATCGGAACTGCGTGTTTCCTCACCCGAATCGGGGGTTCCGTCGTTCACGCATGCGTTGCGGATCAACGCCTGGAGCAACTCCGTCGTCTCTCCCGCCAACGTCACTTCGGACATCGGCCTACCATAGACGGCCAACTTGTGCGTACACTGACAGACGTGTTGCTGGCTCCGACAAGTGTGATTACGACCGTGGCGGTCGCGATTGCTGCGGTGCTGGCCGGTGGGCGGCGTCAGGAGCCGAAGCCGATCAAGGTGCCGGTTCGGCGTCGTGGCCGCGTGATTCGTCGCCGTTGACCGCCGTCTCGTCGGTTCCTGCGGCCAATTCAGCCAGTTCGGCAGCGATGTTGGCGCGTGCCCGCAGCTCCCAGCGATCCAGCCCGAGACCGGGGTCGTAGATGTGTTCTCGCTGTAGTAATCCGCGCAGCAGTCCGGACCTCCCGGCTCGCCAGGCAGTGTCGCTGACGTGCGCGTACTCACGTCGCACACCTCTGACGTAATCACCGTACGCCGAAGGCTCAGCGGCGAGCACGGCGAGATCGGCGGCGAGCAGCACTGCCGTATCGAGATCGTCCGGCTGGCTGGTATGCGTCGCGGTTGCCAGGATCATCGATGCGACACGATCAACCCGGTCCGGTTCCCAGCCCAACTCGATCAGCGATCGCGTCGCTACCCGGGCGCTGGCTGCTTCGTTGTCAGACCGGGTTGCGTCGTAGACAACGTCGTGAAAAAACGCTGCCGCGACGATCACCCCGGCATCACTGGCACCGGTTTGACTGGCACCGGTTTGACCAGCGCGCGGTGCTGCGATCAGTTCGAGGGCGTGGCGAACCACCCAACGGAGATGACGGACCCCGTGGTAATGGCGGTGTGATTGGCGGTGGCGGGCGAGCACGTTGTCGAACGAGCGGGTACCTGCCGGGGACGACGACACGTACTGCAGCCATGCGACCCGGAGTTCGAGATCGTCGCCATGCACGCGACCAGTGTGCCAGTCTCGGATCGTGACAGTTCTGATGGACGAAGCGCGATGGTTCCACGACGGGCGGCGTTGGTGCCACCTCGTCAGTGACGAGTCGCTCGACGAGCTCCACGAGTTCGCCCAACGCAATGGGATCCCGCGTCGTGGGTTCCAAGGGGACCACTACGACGTCCCCGAGGAGTACCGAGCCGGCCTGATCGCGGCCGGTGCCACCGTTGTCGAAAGCCGGATACTGCTCCGACGCTTGAAGGCCGCAGGTTTGCGTTTGTCGCCGAGCGGCCGTCGCCAGTTCAGAAGCGAGGCGGTTCACCGAGCGAATCCCGTGGACAGCTGACCGCTCGCCCGATCACGAACCATTCGAGCAGTTCGATACCGGATTCTTCGCACAGGTTGCTCATTTCTAGCCAACGATCGACGTCGCTGTGTTCGATGTCGCCGTCCGGTCGAACGCTGCCGACGAGCAACGCGCCGACGCGACCGTCGTGGGCATTGGGGTTGCACAGGCATTCGACCACGTCGATCACCGAGTCGGGCGACGTGGTCTCGCTCACGATCACGAAGGCAATCCCGCGTCGTTCGTGGTCGAGGTAGGCAACGACGGTTTCCGGTCGCAGCGGGCGTTGGATCGCCATGACAATGGTGGTGAACGCCTTGTCGGCAGTATCGATCGGATCGATGCCTGCGCGTGGCAGCCGATGGTGAACAGGGGTGGGTTGCATCGTGTCCTCTTGCCTGAGTGGACCGCAGTGCGGCGGTTGGCGTGAGGGGAAGCCGGTCCACATCACCGTAGAGCGGGGGTGTCACAGCCGGTACTAGGGTGAGGATCCATGGCGCAAGTCACGATCTACCACAACCCGAATTGAAACTCGTCGACCAATGCCGTGAGCATTGCCGAAGAACTCGGCGTCGAAGCCGACGTGGTGAATTACAGGAAGGACCCTCCCGACGAGGCGGCGCTGCGAGCGATCATCGCCAAGTTGGAGGACCCACCGACGAATCTGGTCCGCCGTGACAGCCTCTGGGACAAACTGGGCCTGACCGATGCCGACGTCGAATCCGTCGACCAGATCGTCGCCGTGATCGGCGCCAACAAGATGATCTTGCAGCGCCCGCTCGTGGTCACCGCTGACAAGGCGATCATCGGGCGCCCCAAGGAGCGCGTGCGAGCGTTGCTCGGCGGCTGATCACACCTGTTCGAACACGAGCACGAACTCGACCAGTCCGGTGTCCTCGGTCTTGATCCCGCCGAACGACGGATTGGCGATCTCGTAGTCGGCGAACACCACCGGGATGCTGCCCAGCACGCCGATCTTGCCGTTCTCCAACTTGGCGGTGACGTCGAACGTGACCGAGTTGGTGACCCCCCGCAAGGTCAGATCTCCCGTTGCACTGGTGGTCAACTCGAGACCCTCGGCGGGTTCTGCGCCGAGTTCGATCGGAGCGGTCAGCACGAATGCGGCTGTGGGGAACTGGTCGGCCGACATGATGTTGCCCTTGAATCGATTGTCGCGACGCTTCTCGTCGCTCGTGATCGATGCCACGGGGACGCTGAATTCGGTCGTGACGACCTGCGTTCCCTCGATCGACAACGTCCCGGTCACCTCGTGAGTCCGCCCGACCGCTTCGGTGTCGACACCGAACAGCACTTCCTTGACTCGGTACCCGAGCTCGGACGCGTCGGTCGCCGTCCAGGTGGGACCTACGTCCGGGGCGGCGCTCTCGGCCGTGCCGGGAGCAACGCTGACCACAGCCGTCGGGGTCGATGATGGATCGGTCGCAGAAGCGTCCGTTGCGGGTGGGTCGGTCGCCGGCGGGTCGCCTGTCGGATCGGTCGACCCGGTGTCGGTCGACAATGCCTCGTTCAGATCAGCGATGCCGAGCTGATCAGGGCTGTCGTTGATCACCTTGGCGTACAGCAAGATCCCGCCGAACAACAGCACGACCGCGGCAATCCCGGCGATCAATGATCGCTTCAGCCAACGCGAGGGTCGAGCGTGAGTCGGATTGTCGTTGGGCGTGTTCATGGCTGTCCTTGCGTCGAATGGGGGCGTGAGGTGGCGTGAGGTGGCGTGCTGGTTGAACGTCAACGCCGACACGCCACCGTCAGTACGTGAGCGGGGGCGAGTCGGTTCGCGCTCTTGATGATGACACGCCTATGACATGGTGGAGGGGTCACACCGACGAAGTATCCGGTCCGCTGCATGTTCCGATTCCGTTCCGCCCTCGCCAGACTGTCGAGATGACTGCGACCGTGTCGATTGCCCGCTCCGCTCCCCGCTCTGCTGAGGCGATCGGTCTCGCCGTCGCTTCGTCAGGCCCGGTGCCGCGCCAGCTCGGGCTCAATCGAGCTCGCCTCGAGGCGCATGGATTCAAGGGTGCAGTTGGGCAGACGCTGGTCGTGCCGAGCAAGGACGGCGCCACGCTGATCGCCGTCGGAATCGGCGACAAACCAAACCCCAAGCTGCTGCGCGATGCTGCCGCGGCATTCGTCAGGTCGGCCGGCAAACTTGCCCACCTGGCGACCAATCTCGCCGACCAAGGTGACGATCCGGCGCTGGCGGCGCAGGCCGTCACGGAGGGTGTACTGCTGGCGACCTATCGGTACGTCGCCCAGAAGAACGACAAGACGTCCGCGAGCACGCTCGACACGCTGACACTGATCGTCGATGCGAAGCACGACAAGCCGGCCGGGAGGGGCGCCGAGCGTGGGGTGATCGCAGCCGATGCCGCCAATCTGGCACGAGAGTTCGCCAACACTCCGCCGAGTCACCTGACCGCTCGCCAGTTCGCCGTTGCAGCACAGGCGTTGGCGGCGCAGCATGGGCTCGCCGTCGAGGTGTTCAACAAGGACCAGCTCGCCGTGATGGGCTGCGGTGGGATTCTCGGGGTCAACGCAGGGTCGGCTGAACCCCCTCGGATGGTCAAACTGACGTATTCGCCGCGCAACCCGAAGGCTCACATCGCCCTCGTCGGCAAGGGCGTGATGTACGACTCGGGCGGGATCAGCCTGAAGCCGAGCGATCCATCGCACGCCAGCATGAAAATGGACATGTCGGGGGCAGCGGCGGTGCTGGCGACGATGTCGACGCTCAAAGCGCTGGGGTGTCGCAATCAGGTCACGGCCTACCTGATGTGCACCGACAACATGCCGTCAGGTTCGGCGCTCAAGCTCGGTGATGTGCTGACGATCCGCAATGGCAAGACCGTCGAGATCCACAACACCGATGCGGAAGGTCGCCTGATTCTTGCCGACGGTCTGTCACTCGCCGTCGAGGAATCGCCGGACGCCGTCGTCGATATCTGCACGCTCACCGGCGCTGCGATGGCGGCGCTCGGTACCGAGATCGCCGCCGTGCTGGGTTCGGACTCGGCCCTGCTCGAGCGGGTCAAGTCCTCGGCCGAGGCGTGCGACGAGCCGGTATGGGAGATGCCACTCGACAAGCGTTACCGCAAACTGCTCGATTCGGTCGTGGCCGACATGAAGAACATCGGTGGCCCACTGGCCGGTGTGATCACCGCCTCGCTGTTCCTCAACGAGTTCACCGGCGAGATCCCGTGGGCCCATCTCGACATAGCCGGACCGATGAACGTCGAAGCCGACAATGCCTGGAAGTCGAAGGGTGCCAGCGGATTCGGCACGCGGCTGCTGATCGATCTCGTGACGAGCTACACGAAGTAGTCACCGCGATCGCCGGTACTCAAGCGGCGAGCGCTGCCGCTTCGCTGGCCCGGATCGCGACCTGGGGTGGGACGCCGGCGGCGACCAGGTAGCGCTCGATGTCCCGGCTCTCCATCCTGATCGTGCGTCGAGCCCACTCGGCGTGGGCTGCTTGCACGTCGTCGGGAAGTCGTTTGAGGTGTCGGAGGGGAACTGTCGGCAGCCTGCGTCGAACGGCGAACCCGTCGGACAGCGGGTGGGCGAGCCCGAACATCACGCAACGGTGCAGAGCCTTGCCGAACGACGAGTTGGCGCCTCGCTCGAACGACAGCCCCATCGAGGTCGCCGTGTGTTCGAGGTCGAGCGTGAACCCGGATGGTTCGGTGTCGAAACCCTCCGCGAGCCGTCGCATGATCCACGTCGCCGTCGGCCCGATCACGCTCAGCCAGTAATGCTCGACATAGGCGCTGCGAGGATCATGTCCGCGTTGATCCACGACCGGGTCGACCCACGGGCGAATCATGACGCAGGTCGGGATCAGCGCCGGCATGTCGACTGGCATGTTGTCGGTAGTGGTGTCCATGCGCCAGTGGGGACATCGTGAACGGACAACAGGAAACCTCGCGCTGCCGCATCGTTACGCCGCTGGAGTCACGCAGTCGTGCGCAACCAGTCGAGTGGACCGATCGCGAACTGCGGGTCGAGTCGCGGGTCGATCAGCCGGAGCGTGTCGACGAGATCCTCGTAGCCGAGCGAAACGCAGCCGCTGGTCGGCCGGGCGATCCCCGCGGAGGTGTAGCTGTTGCGGTGCAGGAAGATCGCCGCCGCGTAGGGGATCTCGCCCGGTGCATCGCCGGAGATCGGGTCGAGGTTGGCACCGATCACGGCGGCATGCGAGTACACGTCACCGAACCGTGGCAGCCATTCGTCGGAAGGTCCTGCACAACTGGGTCGGTTCACGAGGTGCTGATATCGATCCGTGTTCTTGGTGGCCCCCCAGCAGTCTTCGGGTCGGACGTCTCGATACGAGGCGATCACTCCTGGGTCGTGCGAGTTCCCGAAGATGCTGAACACCTGTCCATCCCAGGCGGTGACCCGGCCGAGCGGGAAGACGCCCGCCGGAGTGGTGTCGTCCCCTGACCGGCGTTCGAACAGTGGGCGCGTACCGGCCCGCCCGAACTGGGCTGCCATTGCGCCGTGCTGGCACCGCCACGTACCGCCCGATGTCCGTACGGCGACCTCGACAACGCCGCTCGTCGATTCGAACGATGAGGTCGCGGCAACGATCACCTGGCGCGTGCCCGGATGACGACTGGCGACTGCCTCCACGGTCGTGAGGTCGCAATCGTCGACGACGGAGAAAGCGACGTCACGTTCGGCTGGAGCGTTGACGGCTGCTCCGCTGATCGCGTTGACAGCGGCGAATCCCGTGCTGCCGAGCGCAGCGAACACGAGCACGACACGGCTGACGATCACGGACCAGAGTCTCGCCGCTGTAGCGGTCGGGTAACAATCAGGGGATGAACGATTTCACCGTTGCGCGCAATCTCGTTGGGCAGGCGCAGCGCGTGGTCGTGCTGACCGGTGCCGGGATCTCGACCGATTCAGGGATCCCCGATTTCCGTGGGCCGAACGGATTGTGGACGAAGAACCCTGAGGCGGAGAAGGCGTCGAACATCGAGTACTACCTTGCCGATCCTGAAGTTCGCCGTGCTGCATGGCAGAACCGGTTGCGAACTCCGGCATGGACCGCTCAGCCGAACCGAGGTCACGATGCGATCGTCGAACTCGACCGTGACGGTCGACTTCATGCGCTCGTCACCCAGAACATCGACGAACTCCACCAGCGTGCCGGCACCGACCCGGACAAGGTGATCGAAGTGCACGGGACGGTTTGGTGGACACGATGCTGGTCGTGCGACGACCGTCGTCCCATGCAGGAAGCGCTGGATCGGGTGCGAGCCGGTGAACTCGATCCGGCCTGCCTCGTCTGCGAGGGCATCTTGAAATCGGACACGATCAGCTTCGGACAGCAGTTGGTCGCCTCCGTGATCGACCGAGCGATGCGAGCCAGCGACGAATGCGACCTGATGCTGGCGGTGGGATCGACGCTGAGCGTGTACCCGGTCGCCAACTGCGTACCGATCGCCAAGGCGGCCGGGGCGGTCATCATCATCGTCAACGGCGAGCCGACGGCGATGGACCGCTATGCCAACCACGTGCTGCTCGGTCCGATCGGTGACATCTTGCCCGCACTGACAAGCCCGCACTGACAAGCCCGCACTGACGAACCAGCACCTATCGTCATTCCCCGATGAGCATCAACCCCGCCACGCCGTTCGGTCGAGGGCTTCTTTCCGAGTGGTTACTCGACCCCGCCTACGCATACCTCAATCATGGAACGGTGGGTGCGCCGCCTCGCAGGGTGATCGAGGCGCAGCGTTCGATCGTCGACGAGATCGAAGCGCAGCCGGCTCGATTCCTGTTACGAGAACTTGCCGACATCACCGGTGAGGCAACGGTTCCCTCGCGGATGCGTGTCGCCGCCGCATCGGTGGCGAAGTTCGTCGGCGTCGACGCCGCCGACTTGGCGTTCGTCGACAACATCACGGCCGGCGCCAACTCGGTGCTGCGATCGTTTCCGTTCGCGGCCGGCGACGAAGTGCTCGTGACGGACCTCGGCTACCGCGGGATCACCAATGCGGTGGAGTACGCCGCCCGCCAGTCCGGTGCGACCGTGCGGACCCTCGTGATGCCGCATGGCTCGGCTGGTCGGGCGGCGTTCGTCGAAGCCGTTGTGGATGGGCTCGGAGACCGGACGAGGATCCTCGTGATCGACCACATCACGGCTGAAACAGCCTTGATCCTCCCGATCGCCGAGATCGCCCGCGTTGCCCACGACCGAGGCGTGTTGGTGTTCGCCGATGGTGCTCACGTCCCTGGCTCGATACCGCTCGAGATCGCCGCGCTCGGCGTCGACTGGTACTCCGGCAACCTGCACAAGTGGGCATGGACACCGCGCAGCGCGGGGATCTTGTGGGCCGCGCCGGAACAGCAGGCGACGCTTCATCCTGCGGTCATCTCGTGGGGGCTCGACAACGGGATGTCAGCCGAATTCGATCTGACCGGAACTCGGGATCCGTCTCCATGGTTGGCAGCGCCTACTGCCTTGGCGATGCTGCACGAGTTCGGGTTCGAACGGGTTTGTGCCTACAACCACGACCTTGTCTGGCGAGCCGCTGGTCATCTCGCCGAGCGGTGGGGGACCGAGTTCGCGATCCCCGAGTCGATGGTGCCGACGATGGTGGCAATCCCGGCAACGCCGCCCGATCGGTGCACCAGTGCCGAGGCGCAGGAACTCAAGGACCGGCTGTTGTTCGACGAGCAGATCGAGGTTGCCGCCTATGAGCAGGGCGGCGCGATCGTGATCCGCGTGTCGGCCCAGATCTACAACGACATCGACGACATCGATCGTCTTGCCGAAGCCGTGCTGCGCCACCGCCCAGGTTTCTGACTGGGTTCGTGACCGGTTTCGAAACCCGACTGAGTTGGTAGGCTTTCGAACATGGCAACGTTTCGTGACCTGCTGACAGCCGCCAAGGCAGAGATCACCGAGATCTCCACCGAAACGGCATCGGAACACATCGCGGCGGGTTACACCGTGCTCGACGTGCGTGAACCCGACGAGTACCAAGAGGGCGCCATCGCCGGGGCGATCCACATCCCGCGTGGCCATCTCGAATCACAGGTCGAGGGCAGGATCATCGACAAGACGGCACCCGTCGTCGTGTACTGCGCCGGTGGTGTTCGTTCGGCATTTGCTGCTCGCACGATGCAAGAGCTCGGGTACGCGACCGTCGAGTCGATGGCCGGCGGCTTCGGTCGCTGGAAGGACGAAGGCCGCGCCTGGAAGACGCCGGCCTCGTTGACCGCCGAACAGATGAACCGCTACAAGCGCCACATCCTGCTTCCCGAGGTCGGCGTGGAGGGTCAAAAGCAGTTGCTGGAAGCGAAGGTCTTGATGCTCGGCGCCGGTGGTCTCGGTTCGCCTGCTGCGATGTACTTGGCGGCGGCAGGCGTCGGCACGATCGGCATCGTCGACATGGACGATGTCGATGCCTCCAACCTGCAGCGTCAGATCCTGCACAACGTCGACCGGATCGGCGACCGCAAGGTCGACTCGGCCAAGAAGACACTGACGATGCTCAACCCCGACGTCAACGTGGTCACCTACGACACGAGACTCTCGGCGGAGAACATCATGGACATCCTTCCCGGCTACGACATCGTCGTCGACGGGGCCGACAACTTCCCCTCTCGCTATCTTCTCAACGACGCCAGCGTGAAGCTCGGGATCCCGGTGGTGCACGGCTCGATCTTCCGGTTCGAGGGGATGGTCAGCGTGTTCCACCCGAAGCAGGGGCCGACCTATCGCGACATGGTGCCTGAACCGCCACCCGCCGAACTGGCGCCCTCGTGCGCCGAGGCCGGCGTGCTCGGCGTGCTCCCCGGCATCGTCGGATCGATCCAGGCGCTCGAAACGATCAAGGTCATCTTGAACCTGGGCGAGCCGTTGATCGGCCGGATCCTGTCGGTCGACACGACCGAGATGGAGTTCCGCGTCTTCAACCTGCGCCGAGACCCCGCCAACCACGTGACGTGGGAAAACCGAGATCGGATCCAGGTCAAGGATCTCGAAGGCCTCTGCGCTCCAGGGCTCGACCGCTGATCAGTACCCGCTGACCGACGCTGCACGGGCGAAGGTGATCGCGTTCGCCGCTGCGTATCGTGTGAGGTCGTGCGCCCGCGTGTACGACTCGTCGGTCGAGGGCGACGACCCGGTCGACGCCGATGACCCGAGGAAGTGCTGCAACGTGGTTGATGTTGACAACGAGTCTGCGCCTGGCCAGTCGCTCGCCTGCCCACGCTGCGGCGCTCCTTTCCGTCTCGATCCATCCGAGTTCGACGCGGATGGAAACGTGACATGCGTCTGCGGTCACCGCGCATATGCCGGGTACATCGCCGAAGCGTCCGCGAACAAGGCCCGACTTGATTGGCTGACCGCCCGCATCGAAGCTTCCGATCCGGCGCCGAACCCCGAGCTTGCCCGGCAGTACGGGGTGTGGCCCGCACCGATCGCACAACCGACGCCGGCTCGGCGTCGATCGATGACGACACAGAACCTGCTGCTGTCACTCGGGGCCGCTTTGCTGGTCGTTGCAGGCACGGTGTTCGCGGCGGTGAACTGGCGCCGGCTCGGGGCGATCGGTCAGGTCGTTCTGCTCGGTGGGGCGACAATCGGGCTCGCTGCTCTGGCCGTCAAGTTGCGTGCCCGGCTCGGTGCGACCGCGGAGGCGGTTGCGGTCGTGGCCTTCGGCCTGGCCGTTGTCGATGTCGTCGGCGCTCCCGCGCTCTCCCTGGTGCCGGAACGATGGCTTGACGCTGATCAGTTCTATCTGCCTGTCGCGTTTGCGGCGTTGTCGCTCCTCGCGTTGATCGGGGCCCGACGATTTGCGTTGCGAGCGTGGACCTGGCTCGGGTGGATGTCGGTCGTGGTCACGGCGATCATGCTGACACGCGTTGTCGGGGAACGGGCGGGAGATTCTCCGACGACGTGGGCGGCAGCCTTCGGGTTGACCGCCGTAACCGGGGTGGCGTTGCTGTCGGAGGCGGAACGTTCTGGCGAGACGGCACGGCGGGCCAAGGCATACAGCGGCGGCTGCGCCGTCGTGATCGCAGTGTTGGTGTCGAGCGGCGCCGCACTCGAGCGGGACGCGCTCGTCGGCGCAACGATCTCGGTGCTCGCCACGGCGGCCGCACTCGCTGTCGCGGCGCTGATCGCCGGAGACTGGCGCCGGCAACTGACCTGGGGGGCTGGGCTCGCGGCCTCCTTGGCATTGGCGCTCGTATGCGCGCTCCCTTCTGATCCGCAGCCGATCTGGCTCGGGCCGGTCGTGGGTCTTGCCGGTGCAATCGCGTTGCTCGCTCTCACGCGTATCGACGATGCACGTTCGGGCTTCGTGGTCGCCATGGTGACCTGGGGAGCTTGGTCCGTGTTTCGCATCGCGGCGGCGCTCAGTGATGACGTGGCTGACGAGATCGTCAGGCAGCAGATCGGCTGGGTCACAGGAGTTGCGGCGCTGTGGATGTTCGTGGTCGCATACGTGTCGACGGCCGATGCAAGGGGCAGACACCTCGGATGGGCAGCCGCCGTCAGTGCCGAGACGTCGCTCCTGCTGTGGCATCCAGGCTGGGCTCCGGACGTCCTCGAGACGTGGACCCTGCCACTGGCGGTGGCCTTGGCAGCCGCAGGATTGCTGGCGACCCGAACCGGACCGTCGCATTCGCTGGTGCGCTGGGGCCCGATGCTGAGTGCTGGCTTGATCCCCTCGGCGGTTGCCTGTTGGAGCGCGCCATGGGTGGGCGAGGGCACCGGTGAAGCTACGGAGTTCGTGATCCGGTTGGCATTCGTCGTCGCGGTTGGAAGTGGCTTTCTCGTGGTCGGTGCGATTCGAATGCAGGGTGGCTTGCTGTTTCCATCCGCATCGGCGGTAGGTATAGCGGCAGGTGCGCAGCTGTGGTCGTCGACGGCTGCGCTCCCGCGCTGGATTGTTCTGGCGATTGCCGGATCAGCGTTGGTGGCGACCGGAGCTCGTCTGGAGTGGTTGGGACTCCAACGGTCCCGAGTTTCGTCTTGGCTCCACCGACTCGATCGATGATGATCGGTTGGCGGGCCGATTGAGGATCATCTGACGAGCACGAAAGAGTGGTGCTGGTGAGTGCGGCCCGCCCGGCGCTACCAGCACCACTTTTCGTTGTGCGCAGCCTGTGATCACGCGGTGTTCATCGACACGGTGTCGGCGTTCTAGAGACTGCCAACCGCTTCACCGGCAGTACGGCCGGGAACCCGAAGGCTTCGATGCCTGGTCGGGTGATGGTGTTCGACCGGCCGTACTGCCGATTGCAAGTGCAACGATCACGCAGCGCTCACCGTCGAGATGAGGGGATTGGCCCCCGAGGACCCGCCGGTTCCTTCCCGCAGGAGTCGTGATGTGAAACGTTGCATGCACATCCACCACTACGCCTCCCCGTCCGCTTCGGTTCGCGGAATTTCAGGACGGATCGAGCTCGACCCTGATCTCGTCGCGGTCCTGGATGGCGACGCCGATCAACACGAGCGCGATACCGCCGACGTCGAGCACACTCGGACGTTGGTCGAGCGCGATCCAACCCACCAGCAGTGCCGTGACCGGTAGGAGTGCCAACAACAGGGAGAATCGTCGAATCGGAACTCGGCGCAGTACGTACTGGTCGATGCCGTACCCGATCGCGTTCGAGAAGACACCTGTCGCGCAACACAACATTAGCAGCGTCGGAGCCGTCCAGACCGGGCCGCTCCACGGCGCGCCGATCGGCGTGATCACGAGCGACCCGATCGCCAGCCCGACGCCGAGCCCGGCGACCCCGGAACGCACCTGGGCCACTCGCGAACCGACCACGATGTAGGCCGCCCACATCGCCGACGAGAGCAGGATGAACATCACGCCCACGGCGTTGTCGCCGACCTCGACACCGCCGAGCGTGACGACCCCGGTCACGGCCAGCATGAGCGCCACGCCGTTGCGGGCGGAACGCGTCGTCGCTGCCGCAACCGCGATCGGACCGATGAACTCGATCGCCACGCTCTTGCCGAGGTCGACCCGATCGATTGCGAGATAGAAGAACAGGTTCATCAATGCGGTGGCCGTGCCGAAGATCGCCGCTCCGGTGAGATGGCGTCGTGTCCAGCCGCGATGGAAGCCTGGCGATATGGCCAGCAACGCGATCGATGCGCCGATCACACGGAACCATGCGACGGTCTGCGGTTCGACCTCGTCGAACACCGAAACTGCGATCGCCGCGCCGATGTACTGCGAAATCGCCGAGAAGACGAACAGCGCCTCAGGTGGGGCCGTGTCGAGTGTGCGGCCGACCCGCGATGAACTCACTCGAACAGGTCAGGATCGGTTCGGCAGATCTCCTGCCACAGCGGCTGGAAGGAGAACCATCCGGCCGCAGGGAACCCGGTCTGCTCGGAGGTGTACTCGGCATACTCCTGGCGGATCTCGATCGGTGCGCCGGCCGCCATCGCCAGTAACTGTGCCTGACACGAACGCTCCATCGAGATGAACCAGAACGCCGCTTCGTCGACCGTTTGGCCGACGGTGAACAGACCGTGATTCTGATGAATTGCAGCTTTCCCGGTCGGAAACCTGGAAGCGAATTCTTTGCCCGCCTCGACTTCGAACACGACCGCTCCACCCTGTTCGGCGATCAACGTGTGATCGTGGTAGAACGCACAGGCGTCCTGCGTGATCGGCGCCAGCGGTAGGCCGAGGGAGCTGAACGCCTTGCCGTGCACCGAGTGGGCATGGGCGGCGGCGATCACATCGGGGCGAGCCTGATGGATTGCCGAGTGGAGCACGAATGCCGCTCGGTTGACCGGCTGACTCCCGATCACCACCTCGCCGGAATGGTTGACCAGGAGCAGATCCGAAGCGCGGATGTGGCGGAAGCTGACGCCGAACGGGTTGACCCAGAAGTGGTCGGGAAATTCTGGATCGCGCACCGTGATGTGCCCTGCGACGCCTTCCCCGAAGCCGAGCCGCCCGAAGATCTTGAGCGCCCCGGCAAGCTTGGCCTTGCGGTGCGTCCGCTCCTCCTCGACGGATGCGAACGTCGGGGGGAAGTTGTAGGTGAGTTCCTTCGGAGTGAGCGGCACACCGCCGATCATCCGGACGTCGTTCTCAGTCATCGCCATCCGGCGAGCGTACAACCAGCCCGAGTTGCCCGCAGATGTCGGCGTAGACGGCGTCACGCGGGTGGGTCGCGTCGACGGTGACGACGAACTCCTTGCGTTCGAAGATCTGGATCACCGGCCGAGTCTTGGCGTGGTAGTCACTCAGGCGATTTGCGAGCGCCTCCGGGTGGTCATCGGCACGAAGCACCAACTGGCCGCCGCACACGTCGCACGTCGCCTCGTTCTGGGGCCGGTGGGCGATCAGGTTGTAGTCGAGGCCGCAGTGTGAGCACAGACGCCGCGAGAGCACGCGCCGCTCGACCTCGGCATCGTCGAGGTGCAGGTTGATCACCCCGTCGATGTCGTATGTCTCGAGGAAGAACTCGGCTTGACGCCGGTTGCGCGGAAACCCGTCGATGATGAATCCGTAGTTCCAGTCGTGCTCGTGGAGCCGTTCCTGGACGACCGACTCGACGAGGTCATCTCCGACCAGTTGGCCGGCGGCGACAACACGTTTGACCTGTGCCCCGATCTTCGTGTGGAACTGGACGTGCCACCGGAAGATGTCGCCGACACTGATGTGGACGAGATCGAAATCGCTGGCGAGCATCTTGGCCTGCGTGCCCTTTCCGCTGCCTTGGACTCCCATGATCACGTACTTACGCACCGGCCCATGCTGCCACGGTGGGAGACTGCTGTTGTGAACACTGGGATCACTCCGCCGTCGATCGCACCACCCGCCGCCAACTACGCCCACGCCGTGCTGACATCTGGCGCGTCACGTTGGTTGCACACCTCCGGGGTCGTGCCGACAAGACCTGATGGGACCGTGCCGGAGTCACTTGCTGATCAGGCGTCGGTGGTGTGGTCGAACATCTCGGCGATGCTGGGTGAGGCTGGGATGGGGCCATCGGATGTGGTGTCGATCACGACCTATGTGGTGGTTGGCGAACCACTCGATCCCGTGATGGCCGCTCGCGATGAATTCATGGGTGGCTGCCGGGCAGCATCAACACTCGTGACGGTGCCTGCACTGGCGCGTCCGGAATGGCGAATCGAAATCGCCGTGGTCGCTGCTGGCTCCTGAGCCTCAGCGTTCTAACCTGACACCCATGTCAGACGTCGTTCACCGCACTGATTCCGGGATCGAGATCAAACCGCTCTACACGGCGGATGATCTTGCCGGTTGGGACCCTGCGACCCGACTCGGGTTGCCGGGTGAGGCTCCGTTCACACGCGGTGTGTATGGCTCGATGTATCGCGGTCGACTGTGGACGATGCGCCAGTACTCCGGGTTCGGCGACGCTGACGCGACCAACGAACGATTCCACTTCCTGTTGAACGCCGGCCAGACCGGTTTGTCATGTGCGTTCGACCTGCCGACGCAGATGGGATACGACTCGGATCATCCACGAGCCGAAGGCGAGGTCGGCAAGGTCGGTGTGGCGATCGATTCGGTCGCCGACATGCGGATCCTGCTGCGCGGACTACCGCTCGACAAGGTGACCACCTCGATGACGATCAACTCGACCGCTGCGATCCTGCTGTTGATGTACGAACTCGTCGCCGAGGAGCAAGGCGTCGACCCGGCCAAGATCTCCGGCACGATCCAAAACGATCTGCTCAAGGAGTACATCGCCCGCGGCACCTACATCTATCCGCCCCGCCCTTCGATGCGGATCATCACCGACATCTTCGCCTACTGCTCGAAGCACGTGCCGAAGTGGAACACGATCTCGATCTCCGGCTACCACATCCGGGAAGCCGGTTCCACGGCGACGCAGGAGATCGCGTTCACGATCGCGAACGCGATCGCGTATGTCCAAGCTGCCGTCGATGCCGGGCTCGATGTCGATGACATCGGGCCACGACTCTCGTTCTTCTGGAACGGCCACAATCATTTCTTCGAGGAGGTCGCCAAGTTCCGCGCCGCCCGACGGATGTGGCACACGATCATGACCGAACGTTTCGGAGCGAAGGATCCCCGCTCGGCCATGCTCCGATTCCACACCCAGACGGGCGGCTCGACGCTGACCGCCCAACAACCGGTCAACAACGTCGTGCGAGTTGCGTTGCAGGCGCTGGCGGCCGTGATGGGTGGCACCCAATCGTTGCACACCAACGGTTTCGACGAGGCGTTGTCGTTGCCGACCGAGCAGGCAGCCCGTCTCGCCCTGCGGACCCAGCAGATCATCGGCTACGAGGCTGGTGTCGTCGACACCCCCGATCCGCTGGCCGGTTCGTATCTGGTCGAATCGATGACCGATGAGGTCGAGCGTCTGGCTTGGGAGTACATCGAGCGGATCGACGAACTCGGTGGCGCAGTCGCAGCGATCGAGCAGCACTACCAGATGGACGAGATCGAGCAGGCCGCCTACGAATACACGAAGTCGATCGACGACGACGAACGAGTGATCGTCGGCCTCAACAAGTTCACGATCGACGACGAACCCGAACCATCGGTCTTCCCGATCAATCCGCAACTCGAGGTCGATCAGAAGTCACGACTGGCGGCGTACAAGGCTGATCGAGACGCCGCCGAGGTGGCGTCGCGTTTGGAAGACGTGCGAGTGGCGGCGCGTGGCGAACAGAATCTCCTGTACCCCATGAAGGAAGCGCTGCGCGTGAACGCGACGTTGGGAGAAGTCAGCGATGCCCTGCGAGACGTGTTCGGGATCTATCACCCGTGAACTGGCTCGATCCGTTCGTCGATGTCGACTGTTGCGACCTGACCACGACCGGCCGGAAGTCGGGAGATCCACACGAGATCGAGATCTGGTTCGGGGTGATCGACGAGACGTTGTACCTCATCTCGGGCAACGGACCGACAGCTCACTGGTATCTGAACCTGGTGGCTGATCCCGCCGTGACCGTCAAGATCGCGGGCGAGACACGTTCCGGTGCGGCGCGTGTGCTGAGCGACCCCGACGAGCGTCGCCGGTGCGGTGACGTGATGGCAGCCAAGTACGTCTGGGGCGGCGATCCGTCGATCGGCCTCACCTACCCGGCGTGGTGCTACGACGTTCCTGCGGTCGCGATCGAGTTCGCCCCGGAGAGCGATCGATGACATTGCGTCGCTCGCGTCGACGGAGTGGTCGCTGGTGGCGCTACAGCTGGAGCACGCGCTGGTAGAACGCGAGCTCGGCGGTCAGCGCGTCGACGATCGTGGCGGCCTTTCGGAAGCCGTGGCCTTCCCCCTCGTAGGCGTGGTATTCGCACTCGACGCCCTTGGCGTGCAGCGCAGCGACGATCATCTCGCTCTGCGCCGGCAGTACGACCTCGTCATCCAGACCCTGGAACACGATCAACGGTCGATCGAACCCGTCGAGATGGTGGATCGGTGAGCGGGCCTCG